>NZ_QOKX01000010.1:0-266890 GCF_013319255.1 Pseudoalteromonas sp. JC28
AAGGCCTTCTTCACACACGCGGCATGGCTGCATCAGGCTTGCGCCCATTGTGCAATATTCCCCACTGCTGCCTCCCGTAGGAGTCTGGACCGTGTCTCAGTTCCAGTGTGGCTGATCATCCTCTCAAACCAGCTAGGGATCGTCGCCTTGGTGAGCCTTTACCTCACCAACTAGCTAATCCCACTTGGGCCAATCTAAAGGCGAGAGCCGAAGCCCCCTTTGGTCCGTAGACATYATGCGGTATTAGCCATCGTTTCCAATGGTTGTCCCCCACCTCAAGGCATGTTCCCAAGCATTACTCACCCGTCCGCCGCTCGTCATCTTCTAGCAAGCTAGAAATGTTACCGCTCGACTTGCATGTGTTAGGCCTGCCGCCAGCGTTCAATCTGAGCCATGATCAAACTCTTCAATTAAAAGTTTTTTGAAGCCTAAGCTTCGTGCTCATTGAATTCTGATTGTTTKTTTCTACTTTTYAAAAAAGTAAAATCAAAACGAATTGACTATATAGTCACTCAGTTACAATTGAGACTCTAAATTTGTTTGCGTCATCTAGCGAACTAGAATCTGCTGTTAGAACTCAATCTGTACGAGTGCCCACACAGATGATTGCTTCATATTTTTAAAGAACGTTTCGAAACATTTCGTTGTTTCGAGGGATGTGCATTCTAAGCATTCCCAATTTTTTGTCAACACTTAATCACTTCGATTATCGATTTAAGTTTCTTTTCGAATCCTCAAAACCTAAGTTTCACTTGACTCCCAACTCGTTAGCCTGTTGCTTTTCAGCGCTGCTCCCCGTGNAGCGAACTAGAATCTGCTGTTAGAACTCAATCTGTACGAGTGCCCACACAGATGATTGCTTCATATTTTTAAAGAACGTTTCGAAACATTTCGTTGTTTCGAGGGATGTGCATTCTAAGCATTCCCAATTTTTTGTCAACACTTAATCACTTCGATTATCGATTTAAGTTTCTTTTCGAATCCTCAAAACCTAAGTTTCACTTGACTCCCAACTCGTTAGCCTGTTGCTTTTCAGCGCTGCTCCCCGTGCCGGTGGATGCGCATTATAGGGAAATCCGATTTTAGTGCAACCCCTTTTTTCATTAAAACTTATAAAAAAGGTTTGTTCGAACAGAAAATACACAAAACCACTTAAAAACCACATTAATGAAATATTTTCTTCATAAAACTGTCACCAGTTTTCGCGAAGGGATCATAAGTATTGATCAAATTTGGGAGGATGCAAGATACAGTTGAAGAAATTTTCACCTGTATCTTGGTATTCAACTATCTATTCTTTTAGTAAAGAAGACTATATAGCTTTCGTCGATATGCTGAAGCAACACTATCGCCATCAGGAAGCGAAGCGATAATATCTAAAAATCCCTTTTTGGCTTCACCGTAGTTCATATCTTTCTTAAGCACCATAAGTAGGCTTGCCAATGCTTCTTCTTTTTTACCCACATCTAACTGAGCTTGAGCTAACTGACAACGTAAGTCTAATGAATCAGGTTCAGCTTCCACCGCTTGCTCTAGACGCTTTACCTCTGGTGAATCTTGTGCAGCCGCAGCTTGCGCCAATTTAGCGACTAAATTGTGGTAATACGGGTCTCGCTGTTCTTCATTTATAGAATCTAATAACGCTTGAGCTTCATCAAATTTTTGAATTTGCATGCAGATATCCGCAAACACCAACTTAACCCGAGTGTTACTACTGTCAATGTCGTATGCCTTCTTCGCATAACCAAAGGCATTATTTAGGTCACCGCTTGCGAGGAACTGCTTCGCTTGATCAAGTAAAATAACTTCAGGTGATGGTAAATGCTCAGACAAAGCTTCTTTAATTTCTTCTTCTGTTTTTGCCCCTGCCAGCATATCTACTGGCGCACCACCTTTTAAAATCACAATCGTTGGCAAAGCTTGTAAACCAATTTGCTGAGCGAGTTGAGATGCCAGCGCTTGTTGGACATCACAATCAATAACGCCTACGGTTATATGCTCACTATAAGCTGCCGCTATCCTCTCCAATATTTGGTCTTGCTGAACACATTCAGGATTTTGATTGCTATAAAAGGTCAGCAATAACACTTTCTCTGGATTTGGATCGGTTATTACTTGCTGAATGTTTTCAGGGGTTAGTTGGATTTTATTGCTCATATTCTATTTTCTGTCTGAGTAATTAATATGGTTGATATAGTGACACTATCTGAATTTACAACCAAGCCAAGAAAACAATTATGCAGAGCTTGGCTTTCTCTTTCGGGTAAATTTCCCCTTTCTTGCCCCACGTTTTTTAAATGCAGGTACAGGAACACCTTTCAGTGCATTCGTATTGATAGACTGAGCGCTGTCAATAAATCCACCTAACTCATCACAAAGCGGTTGCATAAATTGATTATACGACGTTTCCTTATTGGCGATCTTTCCGAGCAATGACTCCCAGAGCGCTGTTCTATCTGGTAATGAAAGTGACTCAGGTAGGGTTTGAATAAATGCTTTTCCCAGCGCCGTAGAATATATCGTCTTACCTTCTCGTCTAAGAAACTGCCGTCTAAACAAAAGCTCAATAATTCCGGCCCGCGTCGCCTCAGTGCCAAGCCCATCAGTGTCTTTCAATACCTTTTTGATAGATTGATCGGAAACAAACCGTGCAATACCTGTCATCGCACCTAATAAGGTAGCTTCAGTGTAATGCTTTGACGGCTGAGTTTGTTTTTCTTTAACTTCACCTTTCTCGCATAAAAGTTGCTCTCCCACCTGTAACTCCGGCAATAGGCTTTCTTTCTCGACCTCATGACCTTTAAACAGTATCTTGAATCCTTGATCTGTTATTTGCTTCGCTTGTGCTTTGAATTGACCACCACTAATCTCCAACTCCACTTTAGTTTCGTTGTAGCGGTAGGGGTGAAAGAATTGCGCAAGATACTGTACAGAGATGAGTTGATAGACCTGTAACTCTCTATGCCCAAGCTGAGCACTGCGGAGCTTTTTAGTGGTTGGAATGATAGCGTGATGCGCTTCTACCTTTTTATCATTCCAACACGCTCCTTTTAGATTCATGTCAGCTAACTTAATAAACTTACTTTCTATTCCCTGATTGTGCTCGGCAGCCGCAATGACTTGCTCTCTTTCAACAAAATGTTCTTGTGGTAGATAACGGTTATCTGATCTAGGGTAAGTGATCAATTTATGTTTCTCATAAAGTGCCTGACAAATATCCAACACTTGCTGAGCCGATAAACCGTAGCGCTTATTTGCGTCAATCTGCAAAGAAGAAAGGTTATAGGGTAACGGCGGGTTTATCTTTTTTGGTTTTGTTTCAACCTTATTTATTGTTGCTTGCTTTTGACTGATCCGATCCGCAACGTTTTCGGCTAAGGCCTTAACCAGAACACGCCCATCTTCGTCCATATAGGGCTTACATGCTTCACTTGGTACCCACTTAGCTTCAAAAACACCCCAATTTGGTTTATTGATGTGTGCAATCACCTCATAAAATGGTTTAGATACAAAGTTCTCTATTTCTAGATCTCTTCTAACAACCAAACCAAGTACCGGAGTTTGCACTCTGCCAACCGACAAAACAGTATTCACTCCCGCTTTTTGCCCGGCCAACGTAAATGCTCTGGTTAAATTCATCCCAAATAGCCAATCCGCTCTAGCTCTTGCAAGTGCAGATACACTTAAAGGAACAAATTCTTGATTAGAACGTGTCGAAGCCAATGCCTTTTTCACAGCTTGTGGGTTTAAATCACTGATCAACAAGCGTCGGATCGTTGCTCTTTTCCGTTCAGGCAAGTTTACAAATTGAAATACTTCGTCCACGAGCAATTGCCCTTCTCTATCAGGATCTCCAGCATGGTAGATTTCATCGGCTTTTGTGAGTAACTTTTTTAAAGTGCTAAGCTGCTTTTTTGTTTTTGGCTTTGCTTTGAACTGCCATTGAGTCGGCACGATTGGTAGATCATGAAACTGCCATTTTTTGTATTTGACGTCGTAGTCTTCAGGTTCTGCTTGTTCCAACAGGTGACCTATACACCAAGAAACCACATCACCATTCGCGACTTCTATATAACCATCTTGTTTTTTATGTGGTTTTGGTAAGACATCGGCGATTGCTCGGCCTAAAGAGGGTTTTTCTGCGATATAGAGTTTCATGATTAGCTTAACTGTATATAGATACAGTTATCATAGTGAATTTTGACGAAAAACACCATAGCTGCAAAGAGACTGTCTCCAGTCTCTTTGCAAACCAACAAACTTACGTTCTTAATAAATTAAGTTGCTTATGTTTTTGTTCGACTATCAGCGTCATTGAACTGGCCGCTTGCTCTACTTCATCTGCAAACTTCGAAAGCTCAGCAGCGGCATCTGAAATGCCCGTCGTATTCGTATTAATTTCTTCGGTAACCATACTTTGCTCTTCCGCAGCCGTAGCAATTTGTGTTACTTCGTTAGAAATGCTTGTCAGCTCAGCAACTAGCGTACTCATTAACCTAGCCGATTCTTGGCAATAACTCACTGCGTCTTCACCTAGCTGCACAGAACTCTCAATGATCCGGCCTGAGTTCGCGACTTCACTCTGTAGGTTATCTATTAGTTTACTAATGTCGTCCGTCGATGCTTGTGTTTTTGACGCCAAAGCTCGAACTTCATCTGCAACAACCGCAAAACCACGCCCTTGCTCCCCTGCCCTTGCCGCTTCAATTGCCGCGTTTAAGGCCAGTAAATTAGTTTGCTCTGCAATAGCTCTGATCACTTCTAGTATTTTAGAAATATCATCACTGCGCTCAGATACCTTCACGACCGCTTGTTTTGCATCAATGACTTGATCCGCCATTGATTGCACCGTTTCGGTCGTTTTAATGATGCTTTGTTCGCTTTGCTGAACTTGATCTGCGGCCTGATTCGTACTTGCAGCCGCTTTTTCCGATGCCCGAGCCACCTCTGAAGCAGTTGCACTGAGTTCGTTAATTGCAGTAACTACGCTATCTATTTCTAAGTGCTGATTAGCGACTTTGTTTTTGATGTTTATCGCGGCTTCTGTTGTTCGATGCGACTGCTCGTAGGAAGATTCAGCAAGACCTTTGAGGTCATCAATCATCTTTCGTAGTTTATCAGTAAAGCGGTTAAAGCCATGTGCCAAGGCAATCAACTCAGCATGATGACTCACTTCTAGTTCATGCGTTAAATCGCCTTCGCTAGAAGCTAAGTTCTCTACCCGCTCCTGAATATGCGTAAGCGGGCCGATAATTGTGTTCACTAATACCACCGCAATGGCAATGCCAATAACAGCAATAACAATACCGATAATGAGCATCCAGCGACCAACGGAGTTTGTCGACTCCTCCAGCTGACTTTGCAGCGTTGTAGCAGAACTAAGTGCAATTGCCTTAGGTAGTTCGATTACTAGAGACCAAGTGGTGTTTGGTAACGCAATTTTAATCGGTACCGCTACGACTAAGTCTTCACCAAGCTCTTTAATCCCAGAACCTGTGTGCAGCGATTTTAACACCTCAGCCCTATCTGACTTTGTCGACTCAGCAAGTGGGCGGGCTAAATTCTTGTAGTGACTAGAACCCACAACAAGACCCAACTCACTTAACAAGGTTACCTTAGCGGCTCCTGAGTAAAGCGAGTTTGAGAGCTCGTCGACCATGGTTTGGAAAATCGGCAAATTTACATCCACGCCCACTAAGCCTCTAAATTGACGATTGACCACGACTGGTGTGGTCAATGAGGTCATCAGCATTTTGTTGCCCGGAGAAATTTCATATAAATAGGGCTCCATGATACACGGCGCCACTTTATCTTTTGCGCACAGATACCACTCGGCTTCTCGTAGGCCAAACTCATTGATTGCATCGGCATATTTTTCTTCTGCCGACTCAACTTTTTGTTGCATCGGACCATTGGCTTCTTGAGTAAAGTAGAGCTCTAAGGTACCAGCGCCCGGCACAGAGTGACTCGAACCACCTTGATTACTGGCATCATTGCCATCGTAACCATTCGGTTCAAACTGTGCATACATAGAAGACACAAAGCGATTTTGCTTTAGCGCACCATTGACAATTTCTTGCACTTGTTCACGGCTCAGAGGATCCTGCTCGGCGGTATGAGATAGTACACCCGCCAAAGTATGAGGAACACGATAGGCTTCATTGATAAAGCCAGCCACACGTTGCCCATATTGATTGCCTTTAGCGATAAGACCTTGGGATATTTCATCATAAATCGCTTGTTGGACCCCTTCACTTTGCTTGGTATTTTCTGCTGCAAGGTGAAACCACATTGTTGTCACTAATATAACAACCAAACTCGTTACTAATGCTGTTACAAAGAATAAGAGTTTGTTTTTAATCGAAGCTTGTTTCATAACATTCCCAGTTTTTAGACTTAGTATGCAAACAAATTGCACTGCACGTTCATCATCAACTTGATAAAACGAGTGACCCCTATTTTTATCGGCGACTATGAAGTCTTTTTTAACTGTAGCAAAAAATTTAATAACGTACTGAAATTTATGATGCTTGAGTGGGATTATTTAGGGAATAAATTATAAAGTGATGGGTAAAAAAATAGCGCCGAAGCACTATTTTTTTATCTTGTCTTTGCCTGTCGTCTTTTCATTACTCGGCAAGCGGTGATGTATTGCTGACTTAATCAGCATATATCCAGAAATAGGGGCAGTGAGCAGCAAAAATATTGAAATCAAGATTTCCTTTACACTCACACCATCAGTCGTGGTACTAAAATACACCATTGCCGAGGTCAATAAGCACGCCATTCCAAGCGTTGTGGCCTTTGTAGGACCGTGGAGACGCATAAAAAAGTCAGGCATTTTCACAAGACCAATAGAGCCTATCAATACAAACGCACCACCTAACAGTAATAAAATGGAAATTATCCATTCCGACATATCGCTCTCCTATTCTATGATGTCGCCGCGTAGCAAATACTTACATACCGCAACCGTACTTACAAAACCAAGCATTGCTATTAATAATGCGGCTTCAAAGTACAATGCAGTTCCCATACTCATTCCGTAAAGAATAATAAGCGCAATGGTATTTATGTACATGGTATCGAGCGCTAAAATTCTATCTGGAATTGAAGGTCCAACAACCAAACGCCAAAGATTTAGCAAAAGTGATACACCTATCATCGCAAAGACAATAAGAATTACAGTTTCTAGCATTCAAAAATCTCCTTCAATGGCGCTTCATAACGAGATTTAATAGTATCAATCAACGCTTGCTCATCCGTAAGATCTAACACGTGGATCAATAAGTATTTACGTTCTGGTTTTTCGCCACTTTTTACAGACTCAGGCCAAGGGTATACCTCAGCACTTACGGTGCCAGGAGTTAAAGATACCGTGCTGGCTAAAATAGTGATTGGCATAGCTTGATCTATATCGAGCGGCACCAACACGAAACCGGGGCGCAATTTCTTCGTTGGTCCTAAGATCTTTATCGCAACCTCAACGTTGGCGGTAATGATATCGTAAAGTACCAAAAGCAAATGAGTAAACGCACGCCATGGCTTAATGATCAGTGGCTGCTTAGTTCTAAACCGATAGGTAATAAGCGGGATCACAATCGCTAGAATAGTCGCGAGAATAATATGCCCAGCTGACACACTATTATTCATCAATAACCACACAGTAAATAGCAGTAAGCTGCGAAATGGAGTTGGTAGCCATTTAAACCTTGCTTCTAAACGCATCTATTTCGCTCCTTTTAACACAGCATTCGTCATGCTAGAAAAGTCGTGCAAAGAGTCGGCTGCCGACAATGCGTAATCAGTCAATGGACCGGCAAAAATCACCATTAACGGCGCACAAGTTATCAAGGTAAGAATTGCGATAATTTGGGCTGGGTGCGCTTTTTCTGCCGATTGTGTATCAGCCTTACCTGTATGATGCCAAAACACTGTGCTACCAGCTTTTGAGACACTTACTAATACCGCTAAGCTTACTAACAAATACACCGCCCAAAACCAATACGTGTGACTCGACTCGATGGTCGACTTTAAGATCCATACTTTGCCAATAAAGCCTGATAACGGCGGCATACCAATCACAGTGATTGCCGCAATCGCAAACATGATGCCAAGTAACATAGGTTGAACTACTGGGCGACCCGCGGTGATCCTATCAGCGACTTTCCCCCTTTGTTTCCCCACTAAATCAGCAAGTAAAAACAAAGCAGCAGACACTAATGTCGAGTGCACTAAATAGTAAATGGCTGCAGCGCTGCTATTTACCGTTTGTACGGCGACTAATGCCACTAGGGTACCAACTGACACCACCACTAAATTTGCAGACAGCTTACGCAAATCTTGACTAGCAAGTACGCCGATCCCACCCATGACGATAGTCGCCAGAGCGAGCCACCATAGCCACTCTTGTGCCATATGACTTAATTCACCAGCTTGGTCACCAAAAATCAGTGTATACACACGCATCATAGAATACACACCCACTTTAGTCATGATTGCAAATAAAGCAGCTACAACAGGTAACGCGGTTGCATAGGTGTTTGGCAGCCATAGATGAAGCGGTAGCAAGGCGCCTTTTAGCGCAAATACAACCAATAATAACAAGCCGCCAATTTTAGCAAGATAAACATCATCTCCTTGTAAGAAGGTGATCTTATATGCCATATCCGCCATGTTTAGGGTACCAAGCACACCGTACAAGATACCTAATGCAATCAAAAATACCGACGAACCTACTAGATTTAGGATCACGTATTGCAGTGAAGCACGGGTATTGTGCTTATCACCACCATGCATTAACAGCGCATAAGACGCTATCAACAAAATCTCAAAGAATACAAATAAGTTGAACGCGTCACCAGTTAAGAAGGCGCCATTTACCCCCATCACCAAAAAGTGCAGTAACGGATGGAAGAAACTTCCTCGTTCGTCGTCTCCGGCACAGCTATACAGCGAACACACAAAACACAACAAAGCGGTTAAGCTGACTAACAGAGTCGAAAGTTGATCAGCAACTAACACAATACCAAACGGTGCTTGCCAGTTACCAATCGCATAAACCTGAATGCCAGACTGCTGAACATGTAGTAAAAGTGAGGCACAAACTGCAAACGTAATTAGCGACATAAGTACTGAAACTTTACGCCTAATCGCTAAGTTCTTACCACACGGTGGCATCAGCAGGATCACCCCTGCCAACATAGGTAATAAAATAGGTAAAGAAGTCAAATGTTGGATCATGCTTTACCCTTTTTGTCAGGAACAATGCCATTTACATGGTCATTACCCAAATCAGAACGACCGCGAATAGCTAAGATCACGACAAATGCCGTCATCGCGAACCCGATAACAATTGCCGTCAATACCAAGGCTTGCGGCAGTGGATCTGCATACTCACTGCTATAACCAAGCACTGCTGCTTTGTTTAAGGTCAATCTACCCGATGCGAACAAAAACAAGTTGACCGCATAAGACAACATAGTTAAACCAAGAACAACAGGGAATGTTCTTGCTCGTAGAATCAAAAATACGCCACAGGCTACTAGCAAGCCCACGCACGATGCATAAAGCAATTCCATTAAATATTCACCTCTTCTTTGGGCGCATTTGCCGTTACTTTACCTAGGCTCGCCAAAATCATCAGCGTTGCACCTACCACGGTGATATAAACACCAAGGTCGAATGCGATGGCACTTGCCAACTCAGTTTTACCTACCAATGGGATATCAAAATAATCAAACCATGAGGTTAAGAATGGTTTGCCAAAGAACCAACTTCCCACACCGGTTGCTAGAGAAATAGCGATACCCGTTGCGATAATCTTGCGGTAATTGACATCAAAGCGCTCTGCAATCCAATTCGAACCATGAGCAATATATTGTAAAATAAAGGCTATCGCCGTGATTAGGCCTGCGATAAATCCACCACCCGGTAGATTGTGGCCGCGCAAGAAAATATAAACCGAGACCAGCAATGCCAAAGGCAATAAGCTTTGTGAAATACTTGCCAGCAGTAGCGGATATCTTTCTTTCGCCCAAGGTCTGCCTTCACTGTCACTGCCAGGCATAAATAATGGTAAATTAATCAGTAACTTATAAATCCCCAGTGCCGCAATACCCAGCACGGTAATTTCACCTAGCGTATCAAAACCACGGAAATCCACTAAGATAACGTTAACGACATTCGTCCCGCCACCGCCAACTTTGGCGTTTGCAATAAAGAACTCAGAAATACTATCCAATGGCCTTGTGATCAAGGCGTAACTGATACTTCCGATGATCACACCAATTGCTGAAGCAATACCCATATCACGGAGTACGCGAATAGAACTAGACTCCTTCGGCGTTCTTTGCGGTAAGAAGAATAACGCAAGCATCAACAGAATAATGGTCACTACTTCTACCGTTAACTGAGTAAGCGCCAGATCCGGTGCTGAGAAGCGCGTAAAGGCAACCGACACCATGAGACCAACAACCGAAATCATTAGCAGTGCAACCATACGAGTACGATGCCAGATAACCGTGCCAATCGCTCCAATCATTAATAAACCAGCACCAATACCGTTATGTACGTCAATTGGCGTCGGCTCTAAATTACCCACTAACTGTGACATTTCAAACAATGGCCAGCCTGCACTCACCAGCACAACGATAAACATCAGCATCAGATAACGCTGTAACGAACCATTTTCTATTGCGTTTACACGCGCGCGACTCCAAGACACTATGTTGTACATAGTGCGTTCAAACGTTTTCTTAGCGTTCATCGGCGGTAATGAAGCTTGGAATTGGAATAGATATTTGCGCTGAGTATAAATTAATAAGCCACCACATACCGCAAGGCCACTCATGAGCAGTGGTAAGTTAAAGCCATGCCAAATAGCAACCTCAAAGGTTGGCGCAGCCTCCCCTAATACCGCACTTGATGCTGTCTTTAACATGCCATCAACGATAAAGTTAGGGAACATGCCGACTATCAAACATAAAGCGACCAAGATTTCGATTGGAAAACGCATATAGCGCGGCGCTTCATGTGGCTCCTTGGGTAAATCAATTGGATCTCCATTGAAGAATACGTCATGAATAAATCGTGCCGAATACGCAACAGAGAATGCACCGGCGATTGTCGCCAAAATTGGAATCAACCACGACATAGAGCCCAGCAGTTGCTGGTGTAGCGTCTCGGCAAAGAACATTTCTTTTGACAAGAAACCATTAAGTAGCGGCACCCCAGCCATCGCAGAAGCGGCAACCATCGCAAGCGTTGCGGTATAGGGCATAAAACGCCACATACCGTTAAGTTTACGCATATCACGAGTGCCCGTTTCATGGTCGATGATCCCCGTCGCCATGAATAAAGAGGCCTTAAACGTTGCGTGGTTAATAATATGGAAAACCGCCGCGACAGTCGCAAGCTCAGTATCCAGACCAAGTAATAAAGTAATAAGGCCTAAATGACTGATCGTTGAAAACGCCAGCAGACCTTTTAGATCATGCTTAAATAACGCGATATAGGCACCAACGAGCAATGTCGCTAAGCCAGTTAACCCTACGAGGATAAACCACAGCTCTGTACCCGCCAGCGCAGGATAAAAGCGCGCCAGTAAGAATATCCCAGCTTTCACCATAGTCGCAGAGTGTAAGTACGCACTTACAGGTGTTGGTGCAGCCATCGCGTGCGGTAGCCAGAAATGGAATGGAAATTGCGCGGACTTGGTAAATGCGCCCAGTAGCACAAGGATTAACGCCACTTCATATAATGCATGGGATTGAATAAGCTCACGACTAGATAAAATCACATCCAGGTTATAACTACCTACAATATCTCCTATCAACATCAAGCCGGCAAGCAGTGCTAAACCGCCACCGCCAGTGATCGCAAGTGCCATTTTCGCCCCTTTGCGGGCCTCTGACTTATGCCACCAATAGCTAATAAGTAAAAATGAACTAATACTGGTAAGCTCCCAGAATAACCAAAGCTGTAATACGTTATTAGACATAACGATACCAAGCATGGCGGTCATAAAGAGCATTAAGTAAGCATAAAGTTTAGGCATGGAATCATTGGGGCTCAGGTAGTATCTGGCATAGAAGATAACCAGCATACCGATGCCCAAAATCATGAAAACGAACAGCAACGCAAGACCATCCAGTCTAAACGCGATGTTAATATCTAGAAGCGGAACCCATTCAAATGTGTACCGAATAGTCTCTCCTGCGAAAACGGCAGGAGCGAGATCAACAGCAAGTAAAATTGCCACTGCTGGCGCTACTAAGGTTATAGCAGTCGACTGATTACGAGAAAGCTTTCCCGTAAATGCAGAGATAAAACTGCCAATTAAGGATAGCAAGGGTATCCAAAATAAAGTCATAGATGAAACCTTTTATTTGCGTCGTTATGGCTCGTTTAGATTAATGTGACATTCCCCCTTCCAAGTTGGAGCGATCGGTACACATCAACCACACGTACATGAACCCTGTTATACTTGATTAGTGTTTGAGTTGTCTAGAGTTTCACTTTCTAGCTGATGCTATTTTAGCCAACCTTAACAAACTATTCAGAATAAGTTCAAAACTATTCAGCCGAATTAACCGCTATTTTATCCTCTAAACGTATTGAATTCAGTACTGCTAACCACCTTTGACGGTAATTTGCATCTAACTTAATTGATTGATATTCGAGCAAAGAGTGACTATTCGAGGGTTTATATGAGGAAAATTTACCTAACTCGCAGGTGCGACTTGGCACCCAATTGTTCGGTGCATGGTCACCAACGTAAAGATTTGGTGCCTTTTGCCCTGAAGTCGCGCAAAGCCATTTTGCTTTTTTAGCTGGTACTGGGTATTCATCTTCAAAACCACTAAAGTGCATAAGCTCGTGTACCAGCGTGTTGTAAGTGCTGGCGCCGCTCAAAGTCATGTGCTTACCGCTGACATTAGCAAGCCCCTCCGTTGCCATAAACACCAAGTGATCGTATTTTGACAAGCCCTGCTCGTATCGTAAGTCGCACATTGCAAATCCCCTTTGCCTCTTACAACTGAGCTTATTCGCCGCATATATCGGTTTAGATAAACAATATACGCCTTTGGCTGGCTCTGGTTGTTGCTCATAAGCATGTTTAAGCACTTGTAAACGCTGCAAACCATCTAAATTACTGGCGATTAATGCGAGATTAAACTGACAAGACGCACCTAAATGCTGACGCTCTGAGAGAGTGTGAAACTGTCTTAAATAGGGGTTATTCAAAAATGTCGTGACAGACTTTCCTTGCCACACAGCGAGCAACGAAGTGAGTTCTGGGTTTAACGCGTAGCGCTTTGAAAGCGCATAAAGCAAGTGATATCGGCCAAGTGATATTAACTGCTCGGACACTTGCTGACGCTGCTGACGATTTAAACGAGACCAAGTATCAAGTAAAAGCAGCTTAGTGCTATTTTTCTCTTGAGCACTCAAATCGCGCTGTAACCGTTCAAACTCCCAACTTGGTTGCTTTAGGCCTGCAATGGCTTTTACTAATTGTGCACTTGCTTGTGAGGGTAACACCTCAAGCGCCGGTGCAATGGCAAAATAGCTATTTGGATTGGCGACGACAAGTGCTGATTTTTGCGCGATAGAGAGGTGTGCATAATTAGGACTGCTTGAAAACAGCAGCCCTATAAGCATAAAAATAAAAAGGTGTTTAGCTCGCGTCTTGTTCGTCATTCAACTGGGCAAGTAAATCAAGCTCAAGACGGGCGTATTTATGTTCTACAAACTCATATACATTGGTTGCCAATGCGAGCTTAAAATAGCTAATCGCAGAGGCTAAGTCCCCTTGCGTCTGATATTGCTTAGCCAGATAAAAATAGGCCTCACAGAGACGCTGCGCATACTCTTCTTGGGTGCTCACGCCCTCAGAGATCTGCGCAAGAAATGCTTCTTCAGATAAAGTACCCAAATACAATGCAACTAACTGAGACGACCACTCGTCAGGGTCTAATGCTTGGCTATTTGCCGCCAATGTCTGCTTAGCAAGCGCATCGTCTACTTGCTGCTGAGCAATATACAGCCACATAGCACGGTACGCATCTTTTGGAGCACGCGCCAAAAAGGCTTCAAAATCTTTTACAGCTAAATCGGCTCTTTCACCGTAATACAATGCGATACCACGATTTAAATAGGCATATTCATGTTGCTCGTCGAGCTCTAGCACAGCATCAAACATTTCATATGCCCGGCCATAATTTTGCTCTAGCGTTTGATGAATACCTAGGAAGTTATATACTTCAGCGAGATCTGGCTTAATTTTTACGGCGCGATTGAAGTCAATACGAGCAAGGGTTTGCAAACCAATGCTATCGTACAGCATACCGCGATTGTATAGCAGCTGCGCGCGTTGCTCATTTGCCATATCCGGCTGCAAGAGTAACTCGTTAAATCGAGCAATGGCAATTTCATTACGGAAATTGGCTTGAAGTGGTACTGCAAGCGGAACATTTACAATGTTTTTAGTGGCCTCTGGCTGCGTGCTTTTACATCCTACCAGCCCCATTAGCACTAATGGCACAACTATTTTCGCTAACTTCATTTCCTTCCTCATTCAATGGCATTTGCCCGTTTAGAGTCTTTGCACAGGTATACCAACAATCTGATTATTTACTATAACTTTGCCTAGTTCTCTATTGACCAGATAAACTCAGTTTTGTTTCATCATTTTGAGTCAAACAGCATTAAAGCATAAAAAAAGGGGCTATTCAGCCCCTTTACACTTCTATTCTATGCAAAGCATTGCAAAGATTACTCAGCGCCTTCTTCTTTAGGCTGCTCAGCTTTTTTCTCTTGTGCTTCTTTGATACTTAAGCGAACACGGCCTTGGCGGTCAACTTCAAGTACTTTAACTTTAACTTCTTGACCAACAGTTAAGTGATCTGAAACGTTATTTACGCGCTCTTCACTGATTTGTGATATGTGCACTAGGCCATCTTTACCAGGAAGTACGTTTACAAACGCACCGAAGTCTACGATACGGATAACTTTACCAGTGTAAAGCGTACCAACTTCAAGCTCTGCTGTAAGCGCTTCGATACGTGAAATAGCAGCTTGTGCACTATTACCATTCGTTGCAGCGATCTTGATAGTACCGTCGTCTTCGATTTCAATCGTTGTATCTGTTTCTTCAGTAAGCTGGCGAATTGTTGCACCACCTTTACCAATAACTTCAGCAATCTTCTTCGCAGGGATCTTCATAGTGTAGATACGTGGAGCAAACTCAGATAGCTCTTCAGAAGGTGCAGAAATCGCTTGGTCCATCACACCTAGGATGTGTAGACGCGCAGCTTTCGCTTGGCGAAGCGCGATCTGCATGATTTCTTTGGTGATACCTTCAATCTTGATATCCATCTGTAGTGCAGTTACACCGTTTGCTGTACCCGCTACTTTAAAGTCCATATCACCTAAGTGATCTTCATCACCAAGAATGTCAGAAAGTACAACGAAATCTTCGCCTTCTTTCACTAGACCCATCGCGATACCAGCAACTGACGCTTTAACTGGAACACCAGCGTTCATTAGCGCAAGTGAAGTACCACATACTGATGCCATTGAAGATGAACCGTTTGATTCAGTGATTTCAGATACTACACGTACTGAATATGGGAATTCAGCCAGTGTTGGCATTACTGCCGCAATACCACGCTTAGCTAAGTTACCGTGGCCGATTTCACGACGCTTAGGAGACCCTACAAAACCCGTTTCACCTACACAGAATGGAGGGAAGTTATAGTGAAGCATAAAGTGATGCTTGTGAGTACCAGTTAGGTCATCTAGCATCTGCGCGTCACGCTCAGTACCAAGGGTTGCTGTTACAAGTGCCTGAGTTTCACCACGAGTAAAGATTGCAGAACCGTGAGTACGTGGCAGTACACCCGTCATCACGTCTAGCGCACGAACCATATCTGGTTCACGACCGTCGATACGTTTTTCGCCAGCAATGATACGGCTACGTACAATTTTCTTCTCAAGTGAGCTGAATGTTTTACCTACCACTTGCTCGTCTAGTGACTCGCCTTCAGCAACTTCAGCGCCTAGCTTTTCAATGACTTCCGCTTTTGCTTCAGAAAGTGCTTCTTTACGTGCAACTTTGTCAGTAATACGGTAAGCATCACCTACTTTTTGCTCTGCAATTGCAGCGACTTTTTCAGCTAGTGTTAAATCTTTTTCAGGTGCTGTCCAATCCCATGCAGCTTTACCAGCTTCAGCGCGGAATTCTTCGATTGCTTTGATGATAGCTTGTGATTGCTCGTGACCATATACAACAGCGCCAAGCATTTCTTCTTCAGTTAACACTTCAGCTTCTGATTCAACCATTAGTACTGCGTTTTCAGTACCAGCAACAACTAGGTCAAGCTTACTTGTCTCTAGCTCTTTTAACGTAGGGTTAAGTACGTATTGACCATCGATGAAACCAACGCGCGCGGCACCTAGAGGGCCATTGAATGGAATGCCAGAGATAGCTAGTGCTGCTGAAGTACCAATCAAAGCAACGATATCTGGTTGGATCTCAGGGTTTACAGAAACCACTGTCGCGATAACCTGAACTTCGTTTACAAAGCCGTCTGGGAATAGAGGACGAATTGGACGGTCGATTAGACGAGCGGTTAGTGTTTCACCGTCTGAAGGACGACCTTCACGCTTCAAGAAACCACCAGGGATACGACCCGCAGCGTACATTTTTTCTTGGTAGTTAACCGTTAGTGGGAAAAAGTCTTGGCCAGGAGCCGCTTCTCTTCTTCCTACAACAGTAACAAGTACCGAAGTATCACCAATGCTTGCAAGTACTGCGCCGTCAGCTTGACGTGCGATAGCACCTGTCTCTAGAGTCACCGTGTGTTGACCTAGTTGAAATTCTTTAATAATTGCTTGCACAATATTTTCCTTACTAAATTGTTTTCAACGTCAACGGGGACCAATCACAGTCTTAAATAAACTCACCATAATTTACTTAAGCACTACAATTGGAAATCCGATTGACGCTTGTTTAAAAGTATTTTTAAACGGCTGTAAGTATACTGATAGAACAGCCACAAAAAAAGGGGCTAATTAGCCCCTTTTTTACTGTTGGATAAATTTCCAACAAGAAATCAAAAATATTAGCGACGTAGGCCAAGCTCTTTGATTAGTGCAGCATAACGGTCAACGCTCTTGCCTTTTAGGTAGTCAAGAAGGTTACGACGTTGGCTAACTTTACGTAGAAGACCACGACGTGAGTGGAAATCTTGCTTGTGGTTAGCGAAGTGACCTTGTAGCTTGTTGATGTCAGCAGTTAGAAGTGCAACTTGTACTTCTGGTGAACCTGTATCACCTTCTGCGCGTGCGAACTTTGCTACGATTTCTGCTTTTTCTTGATTGCTTAGTGACATAATAACTCCAAAATAAGTTTAGTAATGCTTCAGCCGATCACTAATTCAGCCAAAGCGGAAGCTGGCGGATTATACCAGCATAAACTCCCCTTGCATAGGAAGATTTTATTGTGATTCCGGCTGAGCGGAAGATAGCGCGCGTTTTGCTTTCAATAATCCTTGTGGATTACGCTCGCCAATCCCAACAAACTTACCATCGGCAACCACTTTAACAATACCGTCTGGTAAATTTTCGACAGCAACGGTTTGCCCATGACCAAAAGCAACGCCTTGCTCAGCACTAATATCAACAACGCTCAAATCGACCAAAGCGGTATCCATCGGCAACAATAATTCATCGAGATAAGTCGAAGGCGCAACTTCTTCCGCTTTTGCTTTCTCAAGTAACGCTTCTAACTCGACTAAGGTAATCATTTTGTCGCTAGGGTAATGACCAACTTCACTACGGTGTAACATAATGACATGCGCACCACAGCCAAGCTTTTCCCCCAAATCATCGACTATCGTACGAATATAAGTGCCCTTAGACACATGCACCGTCATTTGAATTTGTTGAGTTTGCTCGTCATATTCATCTAACGTAATACGATAAACATTAATCTTGCGACATTTTCGCGGTACTTCGATGCCTTCGCGGGCATATTTGTATAGCGGTTGGCCCTGATATTTGAGCGCCGAATACATCGAAGGGTACTGATCAGATTCCCCCAAGAAGCTGGCAATTTCTTGCTCTAGCTGCTCAAGTGTTACATTTACTGGTCGCGTTTCAACAATTTCACCATCAGAATCTGATGTCGTCGTGCGCTCACCCAGCTGCGCTCTCACCACGTAGGTTTTGTCAGTATCAAGCAAAAACTGGGTAAACTTAGTTGCTTCTCCAAAGCAAATTGGCAACATACCTGTTGCCAGCGGATCCAAAGCACCGGTGTGGCCCGCTTTTTGAGCGAAATAAATGCCCTTTGCTTGCTGTAGTGCTTTGTTAGAAGAAATACCTTGCGGTTTATTTAATAACAGAATGCCGTCGATCGCACGGCCTTTGGTGCGACGCGCCATTACTCTTCCTCTTGGTCTTTATCTCCAGACTCAGGACCACGCTTTGCGTTGTCTTCTCTGATCACAGAGTCAACCAAGTTAGAAATACGCATACCTTCCATTAGGGAGTTATCAATAACAAATTTAAGCTCAGGCATGATACGCGCACGGATACGCTTGCCAAGAAGCGAGCGGATATAACCGGTTGCTTCATTCAGAATAGCCGCACTTTGCTTAGTTTTGTCTTCATCACTCGTATTCAACACAGTAATGAATACTTTTGCATAAGAAAGATCGCGTGATACCTCAACAGCTGACACTGTTACCATACCCAATCTTGGATCTTTAATTTCGCGCTGTAGGATCACCGCAATTTCTTTTTGAATTTGCTGTGCTACGCGATCTGTACGAGAAAATTCTCTCATTTTCACCACTTAAAATTTCAAAATCTATGAGATCACAAATGGGGGCTAGTGCCCCCATCTCAAGTATTTTAATAACTTACAATTAAAGCGTACGCTCTACCTGTACAGTTTCAAATACTTCGATTTGGTCACCGACTTTAACGTCGTTGTAGTTCTTAACGCCGATACCACATTCCATACCGCTACGAACTTCAGCAACGTCATCTTTAAAGCGACGTAGTGACTCAAGCTCACCTTCGTAAATAACAACATTATCACGAAGTACACGGATTGGCGCACTACGTTTAACCACACCTTCAGTTACCATACAACCTGCAACAGCACCGATCTTAGGCGACTTGAACACGTCACGAACTTCAGCAAGACCAATGATCTCTTGCTTAAATTCTGGTGCAAGCATACCTGTCATTGCTTGTTTTACTTCTTCGATTAGGTTGTAGATAACGCTGTAGTAACGTAAGTCTAGGTTCTCAGTATCAATAACTTTACGCGCCGAAGCGTCCGCACGTACGTTAAAGCCAACCATAATAGCGTTAGAAGCCGCTGCAAGTGTTGCATCCGTTTCAGTAATACCACCAACACCAGAGCCTACGATCTTCACTTTAACTTCATCTGTAGACAGTTTAGTCAATGAATCAGCGATTGCTTCGATAGAACCTTGAACGTCTGCTTTCAGTACGATGTTCACTTCAGATACGTCGCCTTCAGTCATGTTAGAGAACATGTTCTCAAGCTTCGCTTTCTGCTGACGAGCAAGCTTCACTTCGCGGAACTTACCTTGACGGTATAGTGCCACTTCACGTGCTTTACGCTCATCACGAACTACTGTCGCTTCGTCACCAGCAGCTGGTACGCCAGAAAGACCTAAGATCTCTACTGGAATTGAAGGACCCGCTGATTTAATGTCTTTACCGTTTTCGTCTTTCATCGCGCGAACACGACCATATTCAAGACCGCAAAGTACGATATCACCTTGGTTTAGGGTACCTGATTGAACAAGTACAGAAGCGATTGGACCACGACCTTTATCAAGGCGAGATTCGATTACCACACCAGACGCCATGCCTTCTTTAGAAGCTTGTAATTCTAATAGCTCAGATTGCATTAAGATAGCTTCTAGTAGCTCATCAATACCAAGACCAGTCTTCGCTGAGATATGAACAAACTGCGTTTCACCACCCCAGTCTTCTGGGATTACATCTAGTTGAGCAAGCTCATTCTTAACGCGGTCAGGGTCAATACCCTCTTTATCCATTTTGTTCACAGCAACGATAAGTGGTACTTCGGCCGCTTTCGCGTGTTGTACCGCTTCTTTCGTCTGAGGCATTACACCATCGTCCGCTGCAACAACAAGTACAACGATGTCGGTTGCTTTCGCACCACGAGCACGCATCGACGTAAACGCCGCGTGTCCAGGAGTATCTAGGAAAGTGACCATGCCACTGTCCGTCTCAACATGGTAAGCACCGATATGCTGAGTAATACCACCGGCCTCGCCGTCAGCAACTTTTGCTTTACGAATGTAGTCAAGCGTTGACGTTTTACCGTGGTCAACGTGACCCATTACCGTTACTACCGGCGCTCGTGGCTCAAGAGAACCTTCTTCACTGCGGTCACTTAGTACTTTTTCTTCCAGCTCGTTTTCTTTCACTAGAATAACTTTGTGACCCATTTCTTCTGCCACTAGCTGCGCAGTTTCTTGATCGATAACTTGGTTAATGGTAACCATGTCACCCATCTTCATCATTGTCTTAACAACTTCAGCGCCTTTAACTGCCATACGAGAAGCAAGTTCTGCAACAGTGATAGTTTCACTGATACGTACTTCTTGTTTCACTTCTGCCGCAGGCTTTTGGAAACCATGCTGTAATGAAGTTGGCGCTTTTAAGCGACCTTTTTTGCCTTTCAGCCTCTTCGCATTCGCTTCTGCTGCTTCTTCTTTCGCACTTGGCTTTTTCTTCTTCTTACGACGTGCGCTTTTCTCTTCACGTGCGTCAGACTCATCTTCCGCTTCACGAGCGTAAGTAGAAGTTGTTAGGTGGTGATCAGCACTTTCTTCTCGACGAAGACGCTCTTCTTCTTCCGCCTTCCAACGTGCTTCGTTTTCTTCCGCTAGACGGCGAGCTTCTTCCGCTTGACGTTTCGCTTCTTCTTCTGCCTTTTTCAGGGCTGCTGCTTCTGCTTCTTGACGCAGACGCTCAGCTTCTTGACGTTCTTTAATTTGTTGCGCGCTATCCACTTCTTTACTCTGCTTATCTTTGGCTTGACGTTCAGCATCCGCTTGTCGCTTCGCCTCTTCTTTAGCTTTGCGCTCGGCTTCCTCATCGGCCTTGCGTTCCGCTTCTTCGCGCGCATTGCGCTCAGCTTCTACTTTGGCCTGTTGCTCTGCTTGTTGCTGAGCCATTAACTCTGCTTCTTTGCGCGCAGCTTCCTCTGCAGCTAAGCGTTCTTCCTCTCTCTGCTGCTCGATTGCGCTCTTTTTAACGTAAGTGCGCTTCTTACGGACTTCTACAGATACAGACTTTGCTTTACCAGATGAGTTAACACTTAACGTGCTTTTACTCTTACGCTGTAGAGTCATACGCTCAGGGCCGGTTGAACCAGTGCCACCGTGTTGCTTGCTTAGGTGATCAAGCAACGTCGCCTTTTCGGATTCAGTAACTTGGTCGCCCTCGGCTTTGGTGATCCCTGCATCTTTTAACTGTTGTAGTAATTTATCAACAGTTGTACCAATACTCTCGGCTAGTTTGTTAATGCTCACTTCTGCCATATGTGATGTTACCTCCGTTAATAAATTACTCTTCGCTGAACCAGCAAATGTTACGTGCGGCCATGATTAACTCACCAGCTTGCTCTTCTGATAACTCAGAAATTTCAACTAAGTCATCAATACCCTGCTCTGCAAGGTCTTCAAGTGTAACGATACCTTTGCTAGCAAAAACAAAAGCGGTATGACGCTCAAGTCCTTCAAGTGCTAGTAGGTCTTCTGCAGGTTCTGCATTTTCAAGACTTTCTTCATCGCGAAGTGCTTTCGTAGTCAGTGCATCTTTCGCACGGTTACGTAGCTCTTCAACGGTTTCTTCGTCTAGACCGTCGATTTCTAAAAATTCAGCTACTGGTACATAAGCCACCTCTTCAAGTGAAGAGAAACCTTCGTTAATCAGTAGTGTTGCAAAATCATCGTCGATGTCTAGATTTTCAGTGAATAGATTAACCAATTTATCTGATTCTTCCGAGCTCTTACGCTCCATCTCTTCCACTGTCATTACATTTAGTTCCCAACCAGTAAGTTGGCTAGCTAAACGTACGTTTTGACCATTACGACCAATCGCTTGCGCTAGGTTGTCAGCTTCAACTGCAATTTCCATCGTGCGCGTATCTTCATCCATTACGATTGAAGCTACTTCAGCCGGTGCCATTGCGTTGATTACGAACTGTGCTGGATTATCATCGTAAAGTACAATGTCAACACGCTCACCGCCAAGTTCTGAAGACACAGCTTGTACACGTGCGCCACGCATACCAACACATGCACCTACAGGGTCGATACGCTTGTCGTTTGATTTTACAGCGATTTTAGCACGAGAACCAGGGTCGCGTGCAGCACCTCTAAGTTCAATCATTTCTTCGCCGATTTCCGGAACTTCAATACGGAATAGTTCCATCAACATTTCAGGCTTAGAACGCGTAACAAATAGCTGAGCACCACGCGCTTCAGGCTTCACTTCGTAAAGTAGACCACGCACGCGGTCACCCGGACGGAAGCTTTCACGTGGTAGCATGTCTTCACGGTAAATTACCGCTTCAGCATTGTTACCAAGGTCGATAACGATAGCGTCACGCGTTGCTTTTTTAACAACACCTGTCACTAGCTCGCCTTTTTGATCTTTATATGCATCAACAACTAATGCGCGCTCAGCTTCACGTACTTTTTGTACGATTACCTGTTTCGCCATCTGTGTGGTGATACGGTCAAATTTAATTGATTCGATCTGCTCTTCAACGTAATCACCTAATTGAACGTCAGGCTCATCAACTTGCGCCGCTTCAATCGTGATTTCCGCATATGGATTTTCTAGTGAACCGTCTTCTTGTGGTTCAACCGCTTTCCAACGACGAAAAGTATCGTACTCGCCCGTTTTACGGTCGATAGTAACGCGTACTTCGATCTCACCGCCGTGCTTCTTTTTTGTTGCTGTCGCTAGTGCGAACTCTAATGCTTCAAAAATCTTTTCTCTTGGGACCGCTTTTTCATTGGAAACAGCTTCTGCCACCAACAATATTTCTTTTGCCATAGGTAATGCCTCGCTTGCCCTTGTCCTTCGCACTCAAAGTTAGAATTTTGCGATGATATTGGCACGCTCAATGTTGCTTAACATCAGGATAAAGTCCTGAGCGTCAACTTTTAACGTGATCATATCGCCATTAACTGCTACTAAGTCGCCTTTAAAATTACGGCGACCTTCTTGCGGAAGTTTAGTACGCAAACGTACTTCCTCTCCCACTGCTGCTTCATAGTGAGCTTGTTTGAATAATGGTCTGTCAACACCAGGAGAAGATACTTCCAAACTATATTCGTTCGTAATCGGGTCTTCGACATCTAAAATTGCACTAACTTGACGACTCACTTCAGCACAGTCATCTACATTAATGCCGTTTTCATGATCGATATATACACGAAGTGTAGAATGACGACCAGCTTGCACAAACTCAAGACCGAGTAATTCAAAGCCACACGCAGCAACTGCAGGCTCCAACATTTCAGTCAAATCTTGCTCGAGTTTTGACACAGAACTCCTCCATACAAACAAAAAAAGGGCCTAAAGCCCCAAATCATAGCTGCTTGATCTTGGGCTCAGAATACACCTTGCGCCAGATACAACAACGCCCCGAACCAAGCGGGGCGTCACACGAATAACAAACTGTGTGGCCAAAGGCCGTGCTTGGTTTGCGAGCTATCTCAGCCAAATTAATCATCAACTTAAACAAAAAAGCCGATGCTTAAACGCAAAACGCGCATTACAAGGAATGCGCGAAATCAAAGAACTCAATCTTTAACTTGGTTGCGGGAGCCGGATTTGAACCGACGACCTTCGGGTTATGAGCCCGACGAGCTACCAGGCTGCTCCATCCCGCGCCAACACATAAAATTGTTTTACTTCTACTTTTCAAAGAAGTGGCAATCGGATTTGAACCGACGACCTTCGGCACTTTACCAAATCAAGCGCCCGACCATCTATCGAGCAACTCCATTCTACACCGAAACATAAAATTGTTTTACTTCTACTTTTCAAAGAAGTGGTAATCGGATTTGAACCGACGACCTTCGGCACTTTACCAAATCAAGCGCCCGACCATCTATCAAGCAACTTCATTCTACACCGAAACATAAAATTGTTTTACTTCTACTTTTCAAAAGAAGTGGCATCTAAAAAATGCCATTTTAATGGGCGATGTATTGCCCATACTTAAAGCCAATTATACTGAAAAACGAAAGTTTCAGTCCGATTGACTAAATATGCTGCGTATTATAAAGACAGTATGCCTAGATAGCAACCTTGATTTAGAACTATCTTCTGACGTTTCAGCTCGTTGCTGAGATGTAATCAGGTATTTTACTTTTCACATACAACACCGTGATGCCCAACTCATCGGTCCAGTTTCGTCTCCTTTCATTTTTTGTAACAAAAAAGAAATATTTAATCCATAATTGGGGACAAGAAAATCACGAAAGAAAGGAAAACCAAATGAGAACGGTTATAAAACCAAGTAAATTGACAGCGCTGTCTATATTTAGCTTTGAAGCGTTAGCAGCGCAATGCGAATCGGCAGGACCACAAACACCGAGAGATATTGATAGTTTGCAGGGTCACAACAAACGGGTTTTTGCTATGGCTCCACCAAAAGAAAAACTCAACCTATGTAACATCCATTTTCATAAAAATGCAGAACATAAAGCCAAAGACTTCTCTGTCGTTTCCAATGACCCAAAGTACGGCGGATTCCAATGCAATGCAACTGCAAGCCTCACCCCAGCAGAGCTTGATCCTGTAGAAGATAAAGTATGTAACAACGTAAAGCCCGGCGATACGATTGAAGTACACTGGGTTCATAGCTCTTGTGATGTAAAACCAGGCCCGACCCTCGGTGCTTGCTTAAATGACAGCTGCGCCAACCCCAATCTACGCGTCGAAACTCAGGTGTTTTTAGTGGTTAATGATGAAAATGCGCAAGACTTCACTGAGCTTGATTATCAAGGCCAAGTTGGCGGTTACCATCAAGCAGGTGTTTTACCAAGTAATACAGGCACACCAGTTGAGTTTTTAGGTTCGACGACTGGACCTAGCTATAACAACCAACAGTGCTCACCTTTACAGGTAAGTTGGAGTGTACGCCCAAGCTGTGCCAAAGTTGATATAAATAGTCTCGCGCATTGGTGTAAAGACAATGCTTTTGAAGAGGACCATGCGCATGGCATTCGTAAACTCGTGACAGATCCACAGTTGCTTTCACCAATTAAGCACTAATATTTTTAAATCAATGTGGGCCGTTACTCAATCTCGGCCTACTATAGCTAGGTCCAGCATATTGAAATTCAATTAATTATTGCAACGTAAGAAAAAGCTCACAAAAAAATATTAAAAAGTCTCGCATTTAAAAAAAACAGCTATACTCAGACTTAGGCTATTTGTTTTTGAGCAAAGGATCCGCTCTTCATCAGTTTGAAGAGGCGTCTATGAGCATTACTCCCTATCAATATCAACTTTTAACTCAAACGCTTGCGAGTATTCGTCCGAATTTCCATGGCTTTTGCACTTCTTGGTACAACCAAATTCAACATTACGATTTGCGCATGCAAATTCCAACAAATGTGGGACAACTCATAATCTGGGAGCATCAAATATTTGATTTTGTTCAAAATTGTGTGATGCGTATCCCACAGCAGTCAAACTTATTACATTATCTGCAAAAACAACGCGGTACGCTGTTATTTATGGGAACGTCAGAAAAAGATATCAGTGTCTTGATGTTTACCTTTACAGCAACGCTGAAAAGTCATCTTGGCAGGCATTTTACCACAGCAGCAAAAAACGCTTGGAACAAAGCACTGTTACTCATCGAAAATATGCTGCGCTTTGAATTATTCAAAAAAACCAATATTGTTGGTCTACAAGAGTTCAAAAGAGCGCAGCAACAAGCAAACTAACTTGAGCTGCTAAACGAAGAGACAACGGTAGCCACTAAACATTACTCTAAGATCAAAGTCATGCAGAGCTTACAAAACCAAACTCTGCGTGACTTCTGGCTCTCAGCTCTTTAGACTTTCACAAAATCTTTATATAGGAAGTGATAAAATGCTAAGAGCGATTGCCTTTGCGTCTACTATGGTCGTTTCACTTACCGCATGCGATATGCTGGAAGACTCTAAAGCCCAAATCGAGGCACAATATTTATCTGAACATCAAGAACTACAACAAGTGGTTGAGCAGATCCGTGATAAAGGAATTGAGTCAGTGCAAGCATCAGCAGAGGCTGGCAGTGTTGCAGCTTGCGTTGCAAATAATCTAGATGCCGATCCGATGGGCGCGCTTATTGCGGTTGAAGGCGCATTGCAAGACAGTGCAAATTTAAGCGACCTACTCAACTCTATTTCTCGCCTAAGCCAACAGGAAATTTCCATCGAACAATTTCCTGATTTGCTTCAGCAAGGTGCTGATACAGTTAGATATTTAAGAACTTTGCTCGAGCAGTATGATTTGGCGGAACTAAAACAGCAAGCGAGCCACTTACTTGAGCAAGGCCAAACCAAAACACAAGACGTTGGTGCTCACTTGCGTACACTTATAGAATCTTGCCAAACTAACTGAGCAATTTAGTTGATCGTTACGTATAGAGTCTTATTCGTTCATGACTGTTAAGAATAAACGTGAAAGTAGGACTCTATTTATTTGAAAACGACTGCCGCCTTAGTGATAACCCCGCACTTACAAAGCTGGCGTCTCTAGTTGATACACTTATCTGCATTTATCTACCCACTGTAAACCTTTGGACGGCTCGCAAAGCGCAGTGCTCAACTTCTTTTGCTGTCGAATGTTATCGCAATCAGACGCTCAACGCCTTGCATCAATCACTAACGTCACAACAACAGAAGCTGTATATGCTACGTAACACAGCTCAGCTCAAAGCACTGACTGAGATTATTCATACACAGCAGGTAACTCATATTGGCCGCGCAGCTCATCCAGGATTCGATGAACAAAAGCTTTGGTTAAAATTACAAGATAACTTTCCTTACATTCAATACGTTAGCGCTTATTCTAGTACGCTGTTTGAACCAGATACACTACCACTCAAAATCAGTGAGCTGCCACCGAGCTTTACGCCATTTCGCAAAGCTGTAGAGGAAATTGAACCTAAATCACCTATTGCAACCGCTACGCTTCCACCAAGACCGAATCGGGTTTTAGATTTAGCTGAATTTAAAGCAAACTCTTCATACAATATCAAAGTAGCCGCAGGCGAAGCGCAAGCCCAGCAACAGCTACAACAATACTTCCAAACGGATGCGGCTTTCACATACAAAGAAACTCGAAACGCCTTGTTCGGTGATCATTTTTCCACTCGGTTTAGTCCAATACTTGCTTCTGGCGCTATCAGTCCTAGACAGATCAAGCAATCACTTACTCAATTTGAGGAGCAAAGAGGCGCAAATGAATCAACCTATTGGATTTGGTTTGAACTGTTGTGGCGTGAGTATTTTTATTGGTATGCCCTCAAACATCAACACACGCTATTTTGCTTTTCAGGCGTCAAAGCCAAAACACCAAAAACCAGTTTCTATCCAGAGCGCTTTTTAAAGTGGTGCCAAGGCCGAACACCCAGCGCACTGGTCAATGCCATTATGCACGAATTGACTAAAACTGGCTGGATTTCCAACAGAGCGAGACAAATAGCTGCGAGCTACTGTGTTAATGAGCTACAGCTAGATTGGCGCTACGGCGCCGCTTTTTTCGAGCAACATCTTATCGATTACGACGTCGCAGCGAACTGGGGTAATTGGCAGTATATCGCTGGTGTTGGAGCAGATCCTCGTGGCGGTCGCCATTTCAATATCACAAAGCAACAAGCACTATTTGACCCAGATGGTGAATATATAAAATTATGGCAAGGAGAAGCCACTCTACAACTCGACAGCCAAGATCATGTTGGTTGGCCTTTGGAGGATAACTAATGACACAACAAAAGCCTCAATATAAAGGCCTCAGATTAATTCTTGGCGACCAACTCAACGCCAAGCATAGTTGGTTTGCTGACGATAAAGCTGAGTACCTTTATCTGATTGCAGAACTCAAACAAGAGGCCGACTACACCAAACATCATATACAAAAAGTATGCGCATTCTTCAAAGCCATGGAAAATTTCGCCATCGCACTGAATAAGGTAGGCTTTCATGTGCTACATCTCACCCTCGATGAGACTCAGGACTATTCTGATCTCCCCGCTTTAATTGCTCATTTATGTGATAAATATCAAGTGTCGAGCTTTGACTATCAACGACCTGATGAATATCGCTTACTGAAGCAAATGATGGAATTAACACTCGACCAGTTACAGGTTCGTTGCTATGACACTGAGCATTTTCTAGTCCCTTACGAAGAGTTGGATGATTATTTAACGCCAGGAAAACACACCACAATGGAGTTTTTTTATCGCAAGCTCAGGCGCCGTTTTAATGTATTAATGGACGACGGTGAACCGCTTGGCAAGCAATGGAATTTCGACAGTAAAAACCGTAATAAGCTCAAGTCAAAAGACATCGACGCTATCCCACAGCCGCTTTGTTTTGCCAACGATGTTAGTGACATTTTAAAGCGGATAAAACGGCATAAAGTGAAGACCATTGGTAACAGCGAAGAATCATTGCTGTGGCCGGCTAACCGTGCGCAAGCTCACGATCTTTTGGCCTTTTTCTGTGAACACCTATTGCCTTTATTCGGTCAATTTCAAGATGCAATGACCTGTAAAAGTGTCGATAAATGGACACTGTATCACTCACGACTCTCTTTTGCGTTGAATACAAAAATGCTTCACCCCAAACACGTTATCGATAGCGCGATAGCGGCTTACCAAGACAACTCACAAATTGATATTGCACAGATTGAGGGATTTGTTAGGCAAATATTGGGCTGGCGAGAGTATATCCGAGCCGTCTATTGGCTCAATATGCCGGACTACCGTCATAAAAATTACTTGCTTGCTCAGCGCAATTTGCCAGGCTATTTTTGGCATGGAAAAACGAAGATGCGCTGTTTAAGTGAAGCTATCAATCAAAGCCTTGATTATGCCTACGCTCACCACATTCAAAGATTAATGGTCACGGGAAACTTTTGTCTGCTAACCGGAATACACCCTGATCAAGTGGATGAATGGTATTTAGGTATATACATCGACGCCATTGAATGGGTCGAAATGCCAAACACCAGAGGCATGACACAATTTGCAGACCACGGCATAGTGGCAACCAAACCCTACTCCGCAAGTGGTAACTACATACAAAAAATGAGTGATTATTGTCAGCACTGCCACTACGACGTCAAGCAAAAATCAAGCAATGATGCATGTCCCCTTAACAGCCTATATTGGCATTTTATGCACCGCCATGAGGATAAGTTTGCCAATAACCACCGTATTGGTATGATCTATCGAAATTGGCAAAAACAAGATGAGAAAACACGGCAAGAGGTGCTTGCAAGGGCTCAGTGGTGTTTAGATAACATCGAGCAACTTTAGGCTACGCTCGCACGCAGCCTTCGGATCAAAAGAGGCGCCAACGCCTTTTTTTTGTTTTTACTTTGTGAACCCAATTCACCTCAATAGTGGTCACAGCTAGCACATCTCGAGACTGCTTTGAGATAAGCTCATAGCTCAAACTTTCATCCGAACTAAAGTCTAGCTCATATTTAAAGGTATCCGCTTTGGCCCAACACTGCAGGATCTTCTTCGATAAACTTTCTCGAATGCAGTAATCCCCTTCGGAAGGCGCATTCACCGTTACTTTGACATCCGCATAGCAAGTTCGCCCTTGGTTCAGGGCTACACACTTGCTCGGCACGGCATGAAGTATTCCCACTGGATTAGTTTCAGCAGCACGGAGTTGTTGGCTCAGTGAAATACTCCAAAACAGCACTGTCCATGTGATTAATTTAGAAAACATATTTCACCCCAGTAAAGAATACTCTGGCGTGACGAGAGCGAACTAAGGGGCTATCTAACGTATCTTGAGAACCAACTAACCACGATGCACCTGCGCTAAACACCCAATCCTCTGCAATTGGGTAATTAAGTTGCATTTGCATAAACGCAGAAGCTGAAGCACCAGGTTTATAGGGGGTTAAATAATCATTGACTTCGGATTCTAAAACACCATAAAAGTAATTATGAAAATTACTAGAGTAATAGTTAGCGCCAAAATTAAGCCATAAATCCCAGTTTCTCAGTTCAAAATTACGTGTCGCTTCGAGGTGAAAAACCCAACCGTTTGTTTCCCCAAAGACATCGTAAACAATCTCAGCAACAGCAAGAAATTCACCAACATGACGGTAATAGGAAAAGCCCAATGAATTATCTTGATCGCGTTTACGTATTCCTCTCAGTTCAGGCACGACATCATCAGTGTCATAGTAACCACGTTCAGAAAAAGGCAACATATAACTGCCATAGATAGCATCTATACCCCATTCTCCATTATTGATAATTTGGTAACCTATATCCGAGCCACCAAAAAAATCACCTGAATGGGTATTCAAGTAAAAGCTTTTATACTCTACCTTTGCATCGACTAAAAAAGTGCCATGTTTGAATGTCGAGTCCGTGCCAATTAAAGCAGGCATTGTCATATCAACGTAAAAGGCACCGACACTCAGCTGCCAAGCAAACTCGTCATCAAGTTCGTCACTTTGTTCTTCGCAAATTCCATAAAACGGTAACAATAAACTGATTATTATAAGTAGTTTTTTCATAGTTCCATTCGTTTAGCGCAGGTGTGCCTAAATTCTCCCCGAGATCATACCTGACCCATTTGTGACCAACAAGCATCTTCTCTGAATTTTAACACAATCAAAATTTAACTTTATTTTAATCAAAAATTCACATAAATTATTTTAAATAGCGCACTTCGTTTTTTAAGTAGAAAAATTGCGTTCACACAAATTAAAATTTATAGAGGCAACTCATGAAAAATTATTTACTTCCTATGGCCCTTTTAGTCGCAGCAGGGCAAAGCCACGCGTTTAGTCAAGAGACACATAAGCGCATCGTCATCGACGCCGTAAATTACATGGCACAGAATCCAACTACAACACAGTACGCAAAGTTACAAGCATATGCTCAAGCTAACGGCATGTCAGTTTCTCAACTAGCCAATTTACTGGGCCAAGCTGCGTATGATGTTGATGATTTTGAGGATACATTCTTCTGCGGCGCCATTACGGGTGACTGTGTACAAGCACCGCTTTGGGGTGCAGCTGAAAGCATCGTGAAATACACCAGTTACTGGCACTTCCAAAACCATACTCAAGGTGCTGATACTCACGGCAATGACTTCGGTGGTTATAATTATCAGAAACTTACCGTATCAGGCTCTGTTGATTCAATGGCTGCCACTTGGCTGAAAGGCGATTATTTAGACGATGGTCATGGCGGCGAAACAGGTTGGTTTAGCGCTGATGATACTGAATATGATAGTTATGGGATCACAGAAAAACACTATCGTATCGATAGCCACTCAACGTATAGCATGTACGATGATTTTGAAGAAATGCCTTTTCAGCCAATTGATAACTTAGGCCAGTACTGGTATCAAAGCTATGTACAGAGCGGTAACCCACAGGTACTAGGCTTTGTTTTTCACACTACAGATTTACTTCAACCGCATCATACTTGGACAACATCAGATTTGAATCATGCAGGTTGGGAGTCTTGGGTGAAAGACTACTATGACCAAGAATCATTGAACGATTTTACCTTAGTAAAGCAAGCGATGAATAGTTTCAGCGCTGTTGATAGCAACTCAACAGATATTCGCCCATTACTAACACAAGGCGGTTCTTTCTCTTATTCACAAGGTGGTATCGTGTTAAATTCAGAGGATCATTACGATCGTGTAAATACAGGTAAGCAAGTGATCCCTCACGCAATAGCCATGGTCGTTCATTTGATAAATCATGCGATGGACGTTAGGTAATGCGTCTAGTTCTATTTTTCTTGGTAAGTAGCTTTTGCTTACCAAGTTTTGCCTCACCGAGCATACCTAAATCTCTGACGCATTTAGTTCATCAACTCTATCTTGAGCAAGGCCGAGAGTTATCAAAAAAGCAAACTACTGCGCAATTGCTTGAAAATCAATTCTTGCTATTCCAAGCAAAGCAACTTAATCCAAGTATTTTAGAGCGCCAATCCAGAGTCGGTTTCAGCACCCAATATCATGTCGATAAGTTTCTCGCCAGTTCACTCCTTCACTGGTTTCCTGCACTTACTCAGCTTGAAAAGAAGCATTACCCTTTGGTATTTGATAAGGATCAGATGCTGTCTTTACTAGGACAGTACCCCGCTGACGGGCAATACACTGCTGAGCAATTACTCAAATGGCAACAGCTGCAACTAACAAAATCAGCGCCACTGACACTTGCTCAAGTATTACATAGCCAATCAATGCAAAACCGCTTTAAACTTCACCAAGGAGAGCTCTCGTTATTGCAAGCTATTGTCAATCAACATCTCAATCAACAGGCGCTATTTACCGCCGCAAAACCTTATGTGGCAAAGCAAGGTCTGACAATAGAACAGTTACGACAAGTGGTAACCGCAGAACTATTGAGGCCGAGCATGCTGGCATTTCTTGGTGTTAAGGAAGAGATGCATGGTGCAACGAGCCAGTATGTCGATACCCTAAAAAGTGAAATTCCTGATAGTGCCATCGCGAAGTATTATGAGCGTCATAAGAAGAGGTTTAAATACGTCAAGCAAGTGAGTGCGAGCGCAGCGAAATTTCCCGAACAAAAAACCGCACAGCAATTTAACGAATATGCAAATGCACACTCATGGCAACAAGCCGTCGCTAAATATACCCCTACATTAATATGGCAGACTGAATTAATTCCGCTGACACGCCAAAGCACGCCGAAATGGGAAACACAACTGGCATTTAGTAGTAAACAGGGCAAGATCACGCCTAGTATTCGCACGCCAAATGGCGAGTGGCTAGTATTGTATAGCCAGTCACCGGTATATGATTACTACGATGTGAAAAGTGAGACAGTACGCTACCAAGCGCTGCGAGCACTGACCCAAGAGTTTGCTCAGCACAAATTCGAGCGAGATTATATGGCTTGGAAAGCGGCAATCAACGGAGCGGTGATATGAAGTACTGGCAAGCATTGATTGTCATACTCCTTGGAGCAGTGATCGCTGTATTCACACTGCGTTTTGCCAACATAGGTTGGCAAAACCCCACATATAACGCCCCCTCGCAGGCTGAGCTTGAGCAAGAGGAAAAAGTTGTAGCATTAAGTCCCCCTATCAATACTTATACTGCTATCAAACCAAATGCCGAGACCTCACGCAAAGCCGTTAAGCCAATCACAGAACCTGAATATCTGCCGCCAATAAGCCAAGCCGAAAAGCAAATAGATGATTTTCATGGCGATTTGTCGGATACCGAAGCTTACCAAGCATATTTGGATCAAAAAGACACCAAGCTAAAACAACAGTATATTGCGGCTGTTGATGGCAAAGTAGAACAAATAGAAACGCTGCTAGCACGTGGGATTAAAGAGGGATTACCACAGCAACAGTTACAAGAAGCAAGAGATAAAATCACAGCACTTAAAGACATGCAAAGTAAACTACGTACTGAATTGAGCGAACGTGATAACAAATAAAGTTAGGCAGTGGCTCTTCTCGCGTCTCCCATACGCTCAGTCATAGAACAAAACGATTAACGTACCTGCAGCTGAACCTTGCCGCTAGCCACATTAGGGTTTTTCATCACCGCATTGAGGACTACATCTTGTTGTCCTCCGTGATAATAGCTAATAATTTCTTCTAGCACTTTTTTGGGAGTACTTGGATTCATGGCAAGTGCTAAGTGCGTAGCAAAGTCTCGTTTTAGACTCAAGTAAGTTAGCGTGTTTGGTGCCGTCGCGGGATTTTGTGCAACAGCAAGATCTATCACATCACCACTTTCAGGCAGATAAGAAACCAACGCTTCAAGTTGCTGAGCTGAAGTGTGGCTGTCTTTGGCTTGTTTTAACACCAAAACATGTTGATTCATGTGTAATAAGATATAAATCGCAATGCTGACAACACCTCCCCAAAGTACTAAGTGTGTATATTTTATGCTCAGAACTAAGCCATCGACATGCATATCATGACGGGCAGCATGCATTTTCAAAAAGAAATAGCTAAAAATGGCACTAAATAGAAAAACCAAGAAGCTATAAATTAGCATCGCGTTTACGCCAATATCCTGCGAGAAGGGCGAAAATTGCACTTGGTGATGAAATTGTGCAGACATGTAAAACAACAAAGTATAAAATCCACCCGCGATGAGTAACGATAACCCACCTGATTTCAACAACAATATCAGCTTATCTTTTAGCTCCATTCTTCATCTCAACGCAATATTTTTCTTCTACCATACAAGTAACTCGCTAAAAACACTACTTAGATAAAAACTAAACACAATGATCGAACCGTTAAACAAAGGTGCAATGAGAAAGTGCTGACTCGAATAACGATAGCCCGTCACTTTAAATCCAAGCGCAGTAGCCCCAAGTACAGCAAAGAATGGGGTAAATGTAAAAATCGCTTCTCCCACCACTAATCCAACAATGACGTCATGCAATGCGCCACTCACTATGAAAGTAAACCAATAGCCAAGTTTTTCCCCCACTTTCGCTGCGCATGGACGAAATACGAAGCGCGCCAAGTAATAACTCCAGATAGGATTCCAATACACCCAGAAACCATCGAAAGACCGAGCGCCGAAAGCCCGCCGAAACATGTTTCCTAGTGACTGACTATGACCCAGTGGTACACCATTTCGTCTTTTTACGTATTGTCTTAGTCCAAGTTTCATTTTCTGGGGGATAACGACTGAAGCATAACTTTACTAATAACAAATGCTTTGTATTTAGGCAAAAAAAGCCGCCTGACGGCGGCGGGTTGGAAATCAATAAATTAGATTGATATTACTTGCTTTCAAGCAAGTTGCCCGAGCCAATTTCTATTTTTCTTGGCTTCAGTGCTTCTGGGATCTCGCGTTCAAGGTCAATAACCAGTAAGCCGTGCGCTAAGTCTGCACCTAATACTTTGACGTGATCGCCAAGTTGGAATTTGCGCTCGAACCCGCGCTCGGCGATCCCTTGATGAATAAATTTACGCTCGTTGGCTTCTTCAGTTGCTTGCTTTTGTCCCTTTACGGTCAACGTATTGTTTTCTGATTCCAGCGTTAGCTCTTGCTCGGTAAACCCTGCAACAGCCATGGTAATTTGGTACTTGTCTTTACCTAGCGCTTCGATGTTGTATGGTGGATAGCTAGGTTGTTTATCTGTTCTTGCAGCAGCATCCATCATAGAAGCTAAATGATCAAAACCTATAAATGAACGATATAATGGTGATAAATCTACTGTACGCATAATTTTGTATCCTCTTAAAGCTATACATAGGTGCTCACTCTTCAAAAAAGAACCAATAAGCACTTTTAAAACAAATAGTTATTTAATTCATGAGGCCCTGTCGGCGTCCTCATAAAGCTATTTATGGTCAGCAAATTTATTTTCAAGAAAATTCTTTTAAAAATTTTCAACTTTTTTAAAAAACCTATTTAAAACAGATAAGTATATTTTTTCTATCGCATGTAGATCGCTGAGGGATAGATGTTCATTCACTTGATGAATTGAATCATTCTTTACCCCACATTCGATCACTTGCGTTTTTCCGGTCGCAAAGAAGCGACCATCGGAGGTGCCGCCTGCAGTACTTAAACTCGGATACTGCCCCGTTGTTTCCTGAATTGCTTGCTCTACCAGCGTTAAGAAACAGTTTTCTTGCCTCGCGCCGGTATAAAACGACTCACAAGGTCGCTCCCAACTGATCGCTAACATAGCACCGGATTTAGCCAGCGACTCTTGAATATAGTGCACAACTTCTTGGCTCTTATAGGCATGGCTGTAACGAATATTAAAGGTGATTTCACACTCTGCTGGTACTAAATTATCCACGATATTTGGAACTGTGATCCCAGTAACTTGCAGCGTGGTTTGCGATCCCGCTTCATCTTTCCACCAAGGTAAAAGCGCGAGTTGACTAACCAGCTGGCCTGCGATGTGAGCTGCATTAACCGTTTGTTCTGGATAAGCCACATGCCCCGTTCTTCCTTTAACCTGAATACGCCCAGAAATCGCACCGCGACGACCATTTTTAACCGTATCTCCCACTACTTGATGTGAAGTCGGTTCACCTACCAAACAAGCATCTAGCTCGATGCCATTTTCAGCTAATCGCTCTGCAATCAATTTGGAACCAAACTCCGCTTCACCTTCCTCGTCAGAAGTGAGTAACCAGTAAAAGCTTCCTCGTAATTTTTCACGATGCTGTAGTAATGTTTTGGTTGCAGCAAGCATTGCCGCAACGCCACCTTTCATATCAGCAGCACCACGTCCATACATCACGCCATCAATAATCTGCGCACTAAATGGCGGCACAATCCAGCCTTTATTATTTGCAGGCACGACATCCACATGACCAGAAAAAGCAAAAGTTGGTCCCAAAGAGAAACGATAACTTGCAATCAAGTTTTTTACTCCCTGCACCTCAAACTGCTCAATAGTAAAACCCAGCGCGGCGAGTTGCTCTGACATAAAAGCGATAGTGCCTGCATCACACGGTGTAACCGAAGGCGCTTGGATCAAATGCGTTAATATCTCGGTTGCGTGAGACGCGCTAAGATTTTGATTCTGTGTTGCTAATGACATAACTGAGAATGACTTGTAGGTGAAATCTAGCAATTATTTAAAGATGAAACTTTGACCACAGCATTGCAGTTTTAATGCAAATTAATGACATCGAGAAAACTTAATCTAAATCAAACTTTCAAAAATTTCTGAAATCTTACAATTTAAAAATTGATCTAGAACAGTTTTTCATTTTTTGAACCCTTTTAAGATGGCTTCATTGAAAACACACACTGTTTCACAGTTTAAAAATGTCCTCACATAGGGTTAGGAGAAGAAAATGAAAACTTTAAGCGCTGCACTTTTATCTACTCTGCTAGTTGCTGCTCCCTTCGCACACGCAAATTTCAGTGTTAATGTTGGTGCTATTAATGTAAACCCTGACAACACGGCTTCTGCCATTGATCAAGATAACTCGCTAGGCTTAGTCGCTGATTCAAACACCCAGCTTGGTATCACTCTTGATTACCACTACAGCGATAACATCGTATTTGAGCTAGTTGCGGCAACACCATTTTCTCACACCGTAGACGGTGCTGGTGGCTTAGCAGGGGCGGAAATCGCTGACATCAAACACTTGCCACCAACGCTACTTGCGCAGTATCACTTCTTTGATGCAAGCGCTAAGTTCCGCCCATTTATCGGCGCGGGTCTAAACTACACAGTATTCTTCGATGAAGAGCCAAGTGCTGCACTAAAAGCAACACTAAAGACTAACGATGTAGAAGTTGATTTGGATAGTTCTTTTGGTATCGCACTACAAGTCGGCTTTAACTACGACTTAAATGAAAAATGGGGTCTACATGGTATGATCTCTAAAATGGATATCAATACCGATGCAACAGTGTACGCAAACGGCGTAAAAGCATTAACTTCAGACGTAGAGCTTGACCCAATTGTGGCCATGTTCGGTGTGAAATATAAGTTCTAATACCTAAATGGTTTAAATCACAGATTTACTGTTACTTTCTCAATCCCCAAGGCCACAGATGTGGCCTTTATAGTTTATAGATTACTGTTTTTCTTTGCCTCTAACATGGCTTTCCAATGCATAATCTCAGGAGATAAAATAGGTGCTTCACCGTTAAACCCAGCTACTTCGAGCATTTCTTCGACCGCAACCACCCCACCCTTACGCTTGAATACCCCACGCACATAAGCAATTGCATGCAGCCCACGCTCTGAATGAAAACGCTGTTCAATGTAAAAGTATTTATGATCCCATCCCACCACCTTAGTGGTAATGGTAAATTTTTGCAGCGGCTTGATATCGCGAATATAGGTAATCGCTGTAGCGTTAACAATTGGGAACCAGCGGCGTTTCATCACAGCTGCAAATAACCCAACTCGCTCTGTCATCCAAGTACGCGCTAAATCCATAAATGCGAGATATCGTGAGTTGGTCAAGTGCATATTAATATCGCAATCGCTTGGCAGGGCGCGATACTCAATATCTATCGGAGACAAAATGGAATCTGCTGTTTGTTTATTCTGTCTTATTCTCCAAAACAACAGCAGTAAACGAAAATATAAATTCATAACAATGGTCTTACCAGTTAATAATTTTTCGATTCTAGCATAGCAATTCATATTCTAAAGTGATTATTTTGCTACGCTTACGTCTATAACTGATACATTACTTTGCCCTTAGTTGCAGTAATGCAGTCGGTAAACTAGATTAATAACCTGAGCTTCAAAAAATGAACGCCTTTCTAGCATGACCAAAAAGGCCTATAAAATGAGCTTAAAAACAATGAGTTCGGTTACTACATACGCGAACCTCAAATTAAGTAAAATAACTGAAGTGAAGTCGATGAAAAAATTATCCCTTGTTACCTGTTCCACCTTATTTGCCTTTTCCAGTATGTGCTACGCAGACTTTGACTTTAAAGGGGAAGGCACACTAACCTACCCAACCGGTGTAGAGAAAGCGTTTGAGTTTGGTTTTGCTTGGAACAAACAGACTGAACAGTTTCGCATCGGTGCAAATCATTATGATATGTCTGAACTACCAGAGTCTTACTCAGTTGCCATTACACTGAGTAAAGACGATACCCGCGTGTGGATCCAAGAATTCAATCAAGGTTTTATTTCTGAATTTAAGTGGCAAATTGCAGATCATCAAATCTCTCTTGTGAAAAAAGAGTTTAGCGACTCTGTAAAGGGTAATTACGTCTTGACGGTAAATGGGATAGATTACTTCTTTGCGCGAGATAACGTGAGCATCACACTCTCTTTTGAAGAAGATGGCGTTAAGAATATTAAGGTAGATGGCGTGACAAAAGACATGGGAACTAAATCATAAAGGCCACACTCATTGCGTAGCCTTATATATCATACTTTGACTGTTTTTCTATTTATCCCATACTCACGCAGCTTGTTGGCTACGGCTGTGTGGCTTAATCCCAAACGTTTAGCCAGTTGCCTTGAGCTTGGATAAGCGGGGTAAAGCTTGCGCAACAAGGTTGCTTCAAATCTCTTCACGGCTTGATCTAACGTCCCTTCAAAATCAGACTCCAAATAACCTAAGTCATGGGTAAAGGTCGGTAGGTTTAGATGCTCAGTACGAAGCTCTTTATCATCAAGCAACGAAACCGCACGATAAATAGCGTTTTCTAACTGCCTCACATTACCAGGCCACGGGTAATTCTCTAAAAATTCAATGCATTCTCTGGCAAATGTTGGCGCTGGATGACCATTTTGCTGGGCATATTTTTGCACAAAGTGTTCAGCCAAAGGACCGATATCCGCTTTTCTATCTCTCAGCGGTGAAATTTCGAGCGTTAGCACGTTAATACGATAGTAGAGATCTTCTCTAAATACACCTTCTTGAACCATTGCTGGCAAGTCTTTTTGCGTTGCAGCTATGATGCGAACATTGACCTTAACTTCATTCTCATCACCGACTTTTCGGAAAGTACCGTCTTGTAAGAAACGCAGTAACTTAGTCTGTAACTGGGTTGACATTTCACCCACTTCGTCGAGGAATACCGTGCCGCCATCCGCTTGCTCTAATACACCGCGTTTTGGCGCTGCATTTTCTTCATATCCTGCATACCCAAACAACTCGGACTCAGCAACGTCATCAGGCAGCGAAGCACAAGAAAGTGCGATAAAAGGCTTTAATGACCGGTTGGAAGCATAATGACATGCTCTGGCAAGCAGTTCCTTACCAGTACCTGTTTCACCTGTGATCAGAATTGGCGCTTCTAACTGCGCCATTTTTCTGGCTTCACGCACGACTCTACGCATGGCAGTGCTGTGATTATGGATGGTCGCAAAACTTTCTTGTCCATAACGACGAAATGCGCTGACTTGCTGTCCTAATCGCGACTGCGATTTAATGTTAATCACCGCACCGGCTAATACATCGCCTTCAATCCCTTGGGGCACCGAAATTGGCAAAATATCAGCAATAAAATCTTCCCCGCCCACTTCGACACGGGTTGTCTGGCCTAACACCTCTTTACCTTCTAACCAACGAGTAAAGTTAAACCCTTTCAAAAGGTTGTTAATGTTGGCACCGATCACTTCCTTTTCAACCATGTTAAGGTCGCGACAAGCTGCGTCATTGCAATGACGTACCCAGCCTTTAGCGTCGATAGAAATTACACCATCAGGCAACGCACTGAGCAAAGTATTCAGCTCATTATGTTCACGTTCTGACGGTAAAAACGCTGTAGTACGAACATCTTCAACGCCATCGATTAAGCGGATCTCAGGCATAATTTTCTGAAACTGTTCAAATTCGATGGGTGGAAAGCTCACGTACATTCGACAATTTACTGAATCGACTTCTATACCTTTCAAGTCGACACGGTAACTCACCAAGATATTGAGAATTTCTTGGGCAATACCAATACGGTCAGCGCAATGTATCTCTAGACGCATTTGTTCCTCAAAGCGGGTTTTCACAATTGACGAGATCATACTCTAAGAATAGCTGTCCGACTAGAAAAACGTAAAGAATATTGAACAGAATTTTAGCTATCTTCGTAAATTCTTGTCCTATACTAATGAAGAACTGAAAAAAGTTGTTTTTTAAGGCGTTTTTCAGCACTTGTTAAGTTTTTGATTTGGAAACTTACATTCCATTTCAAAGGATTGCAACACATAAAGAGTTACAGATATAATACTAAAGAATTAAATAATGTATCTTTTTTGAAAGCAGGCTGGCCACAATGAAAAAAATCTTAAATGTAGTATTGCTATTTGCACTCACAGCCTGCTCAGTTGAGGACCCAAATGAAACAGGTCCTTCACAAATAGATAAGGATGAAGATAAAAGCCAACAAGATAGGGATAGCGAGACGCCCAATTTAAGCATACTTTTGCACGACACAAATGCAACCCCCATTGCCAATGCTAGCCTCACGATAAATGATCAGTTATTTACCTCAAATAACAATGGGATCTTTGACCTGTCGGCTTTAGCATACGGCGCTTATGTCGCAGAAATATCCCACCCAGATTATTTGCCCTTGATTTTTACCTTAGCGAATCAAAATAACAATGAGCAGCAGCTCACGCTTGAACTAAAAGCAAAGTCGAGCACGCTAAAAACCTTACTTTTTGCCGGTGATACCATGTTTGGGCGTCGTTATTTCAACCCTGCTCTCATTACTATGGGAAATTCATTGCCCAGCACCCCTGACGGACTTATTCAGCCCCAAAGCGCAGGACCTGATGCCCAAGCGCTGGTGCAGTTTATGCTTCCTTTATTTAAACATGTCGATTTCGCTTCGGTTAACTTGGAGTCTCCAATCCTAAAAAACCCAACCACGGTCCATCCAAGTAAAGAGTCCGCATTTTTTAGTCTGCCGGAGTCATTAGTTGCCCTCAATGATTTGGGTATTGACTATGTAGCACTTGGCAATAACCACGTCTATGACTATCGAGCACCTGGACTGAACGATACCTTGAAGTATGTCGAGCAGGCAGGGTTTAAATACAGTGGCGCGGGTACAAGTGCGGCAGAGGCATTTAAGCCCTACAGCCAAAGCCTTGGTGAAACAACGATAGACTTTGTGTCTGCGACTTCTATTACAGGCGATCAACATACCGTCACTTATGTGGCATCAGACGCTAAAGGGGGAGCTGCCGATCTAACAGATACCAATGGCATGAAAGAAACGGTGATGCAAGCCAGTACCAACGGCCGCTTTGTTGTGGCTCAGCTCCACGGTGGCGATGAGTATTCATACGCACCAACGGCGTATATTTCAAATCGCTTTGATTTACTTTCCAAAAATGGTGCTAACTTGATGATTGCGCATCATCCTCACGTTGCGCAAGGGTTTGGCTTATATAATGGCGTACCAAGCATACTTGGGCTAGGCAACTTTGTGTTTGAGCAAAATCGTCTTGAAACCTTTTTAGGACTGATAGCTGTGGTAGAGTTAGAAACTGCAGGCACACCTAAAATCAGTGCATTAAAAGCCTATCCCGTTTATCTAGAAGACTATGTTCCTAAGTTTGTAAGTGGCGATCTTGCCAATGCCCTACTGAAACGCATCGCTGAATTTTCTTCACCCGAAATTGGTATCTCATTGCGCTCTGGATTTGCAGAAGTCACCTTTGATAAACCCGCTCAAGCAAAAGCAATCGAACAAAAAGTCATTACCTTAGAAGCCGGTGAGCATATTGTCGATTTACGCCAATATTCAAACAGTGCTGAGTTCCTTAGCAAACTCGCGGCTAGTGATCCTCAAGCAGAGATTGTGCTTGGTCGGGACTTATTGTTCTTTGGTGATTTTGAAGACTGGGACAGCGATAACGAAAAAGGGGAAGTCTCTCGTTGGCTAATTGAGGCCGACGATATTGCGCCCTGCTTAGTCGGCAAATATCGTGGCGTACAAGGGCTTTGTCTACAACGAACACAATTTAACGAAACGCCAACGCGTGTGCCGTTCAAACATACAATTCGTACCATGCCGATTACGCCAGCGCCGAGCACGGCACAGGCTTACCATGAGCTCTCGCTCTTTGGTTATGCCAAAGGAGAGAACGCTGGTGAGTTTAAGGCTGATATTCGTATCTTAACATCAGAAGATAGCCTTATCTTTTCTGAGTCAACGCCCCAATTAAAGCCTGCGGGTAGTTATGAGTGGCAAACATTTAGACAAGATATTACCTTACCTGACGATTCCGTTGTGCTTGGCGAAGAAGGATTGCCCGCTCGTGGCGTCCAGTTTGGCCTCTCCATGGCGCCACCAAGTAGCGGTGAAAGTGCCTTATTTTTAGATGATATTGCGATGATTTCGTGGCAGCGTCCAGTGCAACTTCAGAGCGGTCAGTGGCAAAGCGAGCAAATTCATGGCTTAGAATTTATTAAAGTAAAAACAACGAAGACGACTGAGCTGACTCTCACTTTCAGCCAGCAATAAGAGAGTGAAAAAGCATGTCGATTTTTAGTCAATTAAACTTTATAAAACGCCAACGTGAGTTTTGGCTATTTATGAGTTTATTCGCTATTTTGTTGATCGCGTCAGCATCAGGCTTATATAAACAGGTAAACCTAATTGGGTTACAATGGTTTTCCAAGCTCAACACCACGCAAGCAACGCAAGTAGTCGTGATTGAAGCGGAAAACTTACAGCAACAACATCAGCAGTTAGCAAAAATACTCTCTGGCTATCAACCAAAAGCCGTTGTGTTCTTTGCAAATACCGAACTTTCGCCACAACAAAACAATGACTCAATTTACTATCCATTCAATACGCAATCGGTTTGTTTATTGGAGACAGAAAATTGGTACGGCAGCGCAATTAGTCTCGCACCACCAGCAGGCGCGTGTGACATATTGTGGGATAAAATATTTCCGCAGCATGGTGAATACCTCAACAAAATCATAGACTACTCGCTGCCTTATTATTCACTACCAAAATTTAGTGCGCAGAGAGTGCTTGATGGTGACTTATTCACCGCACAACTTAGCGAAAAAGTCATCTTAGTTGCTCAGCACTCAAAATTTTCACGTTTGAATAGTAATGCTTATTTTGGTGCGCAAGAACTTCCGCCTGTTTACCTACAAGCATTTATTGCCAATAGCTTTGCATCCGACAGTTTTATCCAACCTTTAAATAAAGTGACGATAGTCGCATTGATGGTACTGGCATCAATATTTTTCTTAGTGGGCTACCAAAGAAATGCGACAAAAACCAATGTAGTCATTGCAGTATTCACCAGCATGTTACTTATTATGTGTGGCATTGCTGCGCATCATTGGTATTCCGTGTTATTGCCGCTTGGTGAGTTGTTTTCCTTGATATGGCTATCGCTAATTTGGGTGTTTATTTCACTGAAGTGGTCAGAAGAGGAAAACTTAAAATCACTGATAGCCCTAATCCAGCAACGTATGATGGGTCGATACTTACCACGGCATTTTCTTGAGCATAATGAACCTTGGGATGCAATCATCCAACTTGTAAATCAACAGCTCAACCTGAAAAGAAGTATCTTTCTCACCCGCTTAGAGGGGGACCACAGAGTAACTGAAATACGTGCAATACACTGTCAGCTCAGCGATATCTTAGAGATGCGGAGAGACTACGAACGAGTACCCTATTCAGATGCAATCAAAGCGTTTGGTGCTATCAAAATTACCCGCCCTTTCTTCCAACATCTAGCTGAAGATGAGCAGCAGTACATCGCCCCCTTGATGTACGCAGGAGATGTTCGGGGTTTTTGGGCGCTAACCGTCACTCCTCAAGACAACTTTGATGAGCAAGCATTTATTAAAAATGTAAATCTCTTTGCGCATCAAATTGGTGAATTATTATTCCACTATAAGGTGTTTGCTGCTGAGCAAAAAAATCTCAAAAGCACACTGACTCGAGCGCTGACTTTTTCTCTAAAGGAGCCACTAAGTCATAAAATCAAAAATGCAATTAATGAGATGGATCAAAAACTCACCTCACTGGAGCATGTCTTCAACCAGCTTCACAGTGCCAGTATTTTATATAACTTATTTGGCCAAATTGTGCAGGTAAATGAATCTCTTGAACGCTTTGCTAGAGAACATAAGCTGTCTATTTTCGACATGTCCGCCTTAGACTTACTTTGCCGCTGTACCGAGATGGATAGTGAACAAGCTAAAGGAAAGTTGCGCTATTTAACCCTAAAACGTGGCAAAATCGTATTACCTGTGTATTTAGACAATCGAACTTATTTACTAAGCATTCGCGCCTTACTCAAACAATCAACCAGCCTTAACACCAGTACCCCATTTGAAACCAGCGGGGTGTTGTTTGAATTTATCGACCTTGGCGAGCAATTATCTCAACTAGATGATAAAGAAGCTTTTTTAACACACTTGTCAGAGCAGCTTGCGGTTAACGAGCAACTTTTGCCTGAAAAGTGGGATGACGAATAAATGGACTGGACGCTAATGCTATTCCCAAGTGCGGGCGGACTTGGGCAATCCGTTATCACGTGTGTTTGGATAGGCATCGCGGTTGTTGCATTTTTCAATCTTAGGTTTGGCTTCCCGTTAACTGGTTTAGTGGTTCCAGGTTACCTAGTCCCTTTATTTATCGTGAGCCCAACATCGGCTTGGGTGATCATTGTTGAGGCCATTGTTGTTTATGGCTTAATGCGGTTTTTTGCCAAAACACTTGTTGAGCGACTAGGCTATGCAGAAATGTTTGGCCGTGACCGATTTTTTGCCATCGTTTTGTTAAGCATTATGGTTCGAGTTACCATGGATGTGCTATTTTGGCCGCTGGTCGCCGCGTACTTAACACAATGGGACATCACTTTTGATTACGCCGCACAACTTTATAGCCTCGGGCTGATTATCATCGCATTGACCGCCAATGTAATGTGGAATGGCGGCTTTAAATATGGCATAAAAGTCACCGCTATTCAGTTGATTGTTACCTATATCATCATTCGTTTTGGATTGATGACGTTTACCAACTTTAGCATTGCCAATCTTGCCGTCATGTACGAAGCTGTTGCGGCCTCAATTATTGCAGCCCCTAAAGCTTATATTATCTTGGTGATCACTGCTTTTATCGCATCAAGGGCTAATTTAAAGTACGGCTGGGAATTTAATGGCATTATGCTGCCAGCGCTGCTAGCTCTGCAACTGATGCAACCCACAAAGCTGCTCACATCATTCGTAGAAACAGCGATTATTTTAGTCTTTGGATATGTAGTCTTAAACTTTACTCGTTTAAAACACGCCAATATCGAAGGCGCGCGACTCATGCTGCTGTTTTTTAATATCGGCTTTGTCTACAAACTGATTTTAAACTACGTTGTCGTCGGTTACTTCCCAACCTTAAAAGTGACCGATACCTTTGCTTTTGGCTACATGCTATCGACCTTACTTGCCCTTAAAATTTACCAAAAAAATGCGCTAGGCCTTGTGATCCGTGCAACTTTTCAAACTTCAATTGTTGGTGGCTTTATCGCCATCTGTATCGGTTTTGCAATTATGGTTATTCCAAGCCTATTCGTACAAAGTAATACATTAGCGATAAATGAAACAGCCAGCGATTTAACGCTCGGCCAAGTGATCAGTAATTACAAGAGCCAGCTGTATACTCAAAATGCGGCTAACGTTAATGTCAGCCAATATGTGACCGAGCAGCAACGTAGCCACTTTAAACAAGCAATTAGGTTGCTTAAGCAGGATAGTGAGTCACACTATGCCGAGGCCGCCACCTTACTGCGTCAAGCCGACTTTTCTTTGCAACGTACAACACAATTTTTAGTAATAAAAGACAATCAACAAGATCATAAACGCGGTCTGTTTATCATTAATTTAGCTGCTCAAAAAGCCCATATCATCAGTGTGCCTTACCCCACTGCAGAGCGGCTTGCCAGTGAGGCTGGTGGGATATTGTTTTCCTACTGGCAAAGCCAGGCAATGGCGTTTGGCAATGCGCGACCTAACCAAAGTGGCGATAAGAACGGTAAACAAAGCGAGTTCTACAGTGACTTTTTTATGGCGATGGATATTCCAGAGGTCGTCCAACTCAGAGAAATTAATCGGCAAGTAAGCCAATTGATGCACCAACACAGTTTAAAAGAAGACGCACAGATGTGGATATTTAACAGTGTGCCAAGCTCAGTGCAACAATCTGAACTTGCTACCTTGTTTAACATCAACGATGCACACTTTGGTCTCGCGGCAAATGCGCCTTTACCTTACAGCCAATTCCATGGACAGATGATTGAGGCGTATTTAAGCTCGGATAGCTATTCGTCGTTGCTAAGCGCATATGGCCTGCAACGCATCGACAAAGACATGGATAAAATAAGCACAAGCGATGAGAGCATACAGGCACTTATTGAAGCATTTTCTAGTCACATTAGCGCCAAAGGCAGCGGTGCATTTAGTGCACTGAGCGATACCAGTGCTGCACTGTGGGAATATGAAGTGTTAAGGCCGTTATTTGCTATCACCCAAAACCTTGAGATAGTAACAACGCCAGAAACGCTTGAGGTAAGGCTGAGTCAGATAAATCGCGTAGCAAACCTATTACAGTACCAATTAACTTTAGTTGAAAATAATCAAGGGCAATTCGTTGCGCTTTCTCCTTTAGATACCAAATCTGCCTATGATTTGGGTCAAGGGGTGTACTTTATTGCCTTGCTGGCTAAACCATCCCTCACCATTGCGGTGCCTAGACCACTCTTTGAAAGTAACACGCTGGAGTTCTCTGGGCAGTTGTTTACGGCCACCCATGCAAAGTTACTGGCAATCGCTGGTGCTCATCCGTATACCAGCATAGATGCAAATGTAATGGCAGCCGACAACGTGCGGTCATTATTTAATGTGGTGTATCAAAGTGCACAGCGCTACTTTTATGACAACCCCTTACTTAATTTACAGATCCGCAGTCATAGCGCGCCTGCAAGCATCAGACCTTCAGCGCTTGCGTACCAATTTACAACGCCTAACCCTATTCATAATGACACCATTGCTACACTACAAAGGGTGCTAGCTGATCTTGGTGTTAATACTCAAACCGTTTCAGGACAACAAGCAACCAGAGGCTTAGAACTCGGTACCACACCACAGTCGGGATATCAGCTGTTCGCACCAAAAAGTGAGTTAGCGGCACTGTGGTTGGCATCGGATTTTAAATCGCACTTTGCCATTACCAACGATGCTTTATTGCAACGCCTTTTAGCCGTTGCACACACACCTAGGCTCAAAGTAATCGATTTGCTTACTCTCTCTCCAAATGATTGGCATGAAGCCAGTGCGCAATTTATTGACGCACTTAAAGTGGCCACAGGGCGCTATGCCACCACCCAACATTTACCTGTGCTCCAAGCACTTTGTCAGTTTGAAAGCCAGTGTAAAATAAGCGCCTTTAGCACGCATAGAAATGGTGAGCTGGGATTAATGTTTACCCGAGATAACGCACTGCTCGCGCTATACTTACCAAGAAGAAATCGCGTTATTGATTTAGCCACTTATGCAAAAGCAGTTCATGAGGGGCGTTATGTACTGGATTAAACAGATATTACGATTTGCTATTTTTACAGCTTTGCTGCTACTTTTTGTTTGGTTCGCCGTCACTTTATTTGTGTGGGTAAAATCGGCGGAGCCTTCAAATACCTCGACCTTGTTTAATATTCGCTCCAATGTTCATTGGCTAAAAACCGACAGTGCACTGAAGTTTTCCTTTTCTCCGTCTCGGACCATGTCTGTTCGGGTGTTGTCCAATGGGATATTCGAATCGCAACCACTGGATGATCAGCCTGTCAACTATGCTATTGAATATCAGTTACTTGATGCAAAAGGAGCGATTATTTATCGCGGTACTTATCACCATGCAGCTAAAGCCGCCTCGAACGACTTTCAGCAACAAGTAAAACAGATCATTGAAAACCGTGAAGCGTTGGCCGTGGCGTCTGGGCAATCCTTTTATTTAAATCGTGAAGAGTTACAACAGGCTGCAACCATCACGTTAAAGCTAATACCAGAAAATGCTCAGCTTAAAGGCGTGGTAGTACGCGTCCATGCCCAAACCAGTAACAGTATTATCGACCCTGCCAAAGCATGGCTGAAAAGGCCAACTGAGTGGCGTGAACGCATGACGAATTACCACACCATAGGTGAAAACGCCTTAACCAACGAAGAAAAATACAATTCGGTCATGTTAGATTGGCAAAAGCTAGCGCCACAGGGCGTGCCTAACATCGACTTTCGTGCTGACTTGTTATATGAGTCACTCCCCTACAATGTGCTTAATCATGATTTTTCGACCCAGCTAGACTTAGACAGTTTGTTGATTTCGGAGCAGCTAAGCGCCAGTTTTCGTGTCTATGAACACACTGAATATTTATTAAGCCATCCCGAAAATGCAAATCTTACTTTTGTTTGGCATGATTTACGCCAACTCAACGCGCCAAAGCGACTAACTCCTGAGATGCTAGCCACTACCCAATCTAGACTGAGCAACTTACCTACAGGCCTTGTTACCATTAGCGCAAACGCCCCCACCAGCATTCGGGTATTTAGCAATGGCGTCGACCCTATAGTCCCGCTGCATAGTTATTATTATATGCTCAACGCGCAAACGCCGGTTTACTATCAAGTCTCTCCTAAAAGCGATATCGCTTTAGAGTGGCGCGCGCCCATGGGCAGCACTCTCTCTGTGAGCCTCTATAACAACAATGAGCGGATCAAGGACTACGTTTTTACCGCAACGGCGGAGCAAGCTTTGTTCGATAGACTGATAACTGAAACCACGGAGCGACAAACCTTACCAACCGCAGAGAAGCGTTATTTGGCAATACCAGATAACGTTAATCAAATCAAAATTGAAGCCGAAGATGCGATGGTGAAGCTGCAAGCCCGCAGCCCAACATTTAATTACCTGAGCCATCGTTGCTACCCAGTGTGTGACCCTGAAAGTCCAATTTATCAAGGTATTGACGCATGGTTTAGCCAAAAGGCCGACAACCATTACCTCTTTCACACACAAAAGCAGATAGCATCGGTGCGCTTATTTGAAGCGCCACCAGAAGTACCTGAGTTGCTGCCTCAATACCGCTCCAAAGACTTAGATCAGCTTTTAGCTGTATCGGATATCGCGTTGGTGCCCATTGAGCAAGCTTACTTTGATAACTCAGTACCGCAAATGGAGTTTGAATATCGTCAGGTAGCCAAATCTGCGCTCTTTAAGCTCGGTGAAGCAACAAGCTACCCAAGCAGTGTGATTGTGAAGCAAAAGCGTAAACCAACACTATTTGAAGTTCCGCTAAACAGCTTACAAATAGAGGAGTTAGCTAATACCCAAGCACTTTTCATCAATCAAGGGATCCCAAGAACCGTGCGGAAGATCCGCCTGTACAAAGTAGCGAAAGCAACGCCACTCACTGTTGCTGTTAGAGAGGATAACTTGCAACCTATCGCTTTGGTCGTCAAAGTGTTTAGTGCCGACCCTGAAGATGAAATTACGGTAGCAACCGCTCTGGATAGCACTAAGGTAATCACCCCAAGCGATGAATACACCATTTTAGCTAAACACTTTGTACTACATCTAAACCCAGCACAAACGAGGATGTTTTTTAACCCTAATCACGCGGAGCTGTACGAGTACCCAAGTATTACTTTGCCGCTGTTTCAAGACTTAACATCGCCTAAAACCATGACGCTTAACTTTTCACATGATGTTTGGATAAGTGTACTAGAGGAAAATGAACAGCCTGATGCAACATTAAACTGGTGGCAAGATGAGACACCTTAGTCGCTACGCACTTTACATTACATTGTGCCTGTCATTGAATGTTAACGCTGCGATTCCCGACAGCAGCAAAATGGCGCAATGGTTTAACCAACCTGTAGCGCTCGATGGCTGGCAATTTACGCACCAAGCAGAGCAATTTACACTGACGCCAAAGCCTCAAAGTGACGCGCACGGCGAAGTCACGTATGCGCCAACGCATCGGCCTTGCGTGGTATCTGTTCCACATCGCTTTCATGATAAACATACGCTGACCATTGGTGAGCACATTTTCCAGCACAGTTGCCAAGTGTTACTGAACAACACAAAACACAGATACGATAACAATGACACAGGTAAAACCTATGATTACGCCAAGCAACCTCACAATATTCACGCGTCAGCTATCATAGCTTTTACATCTTTACACCCAATAGCAAAAGTGTTCCAAATACATGGGTTTAGTCAGAAGAAGCGAAAAACCGACGCCGGTAAACTAAGCGAAATAATTTTAAGCCAAGGCAAAACAAATGACGACACACTATGGAAGTTGAAGTCTTGTCTTGTTAAGCAAGGTTATCGGGCGCTGATTTACCCTCAAGAAGTGCAAGAACTTGGCGGGACGCAAAATATCATGCATCAGCTTGCGCTTCCTGAATATAGCTTTATCCATATTGAGCTAAGCTATCAAACAAGAAAGCAATTAATTAATAACAATCAACAACTAGAGCAGTTTACTAAATGCGTGCAATCACTTTTATAATGACACTACTGCTGTTTGCAACGATATCCCGAGCCAATGAGGTAGGGATACAGACGGCTGCCCAATGGATTGATCTGTCACGTATGCAATTTATCCAAGCCAATGCTAACAAGCACTTTGCACCGCAGCAAAAAGCGTGGCTGTTTTTGCCAAGTCACGCGTGGTTAGTCACAACGCCAAGTGCCCTCGACACATTCGAATTTTTTGCGGGGCAAACCCCAGAGCTACGACGTGCCATTCCAACATCCGATTGGTTATGTATTCAATCCCGCTGCCAACTGAGTGCAATAGCACAAAACCGCTTAATTCAGGTTGCTTACACCGGTGATAACGCTCAATCTCTCGCGCTTTGGCAAGGCAGCATGCATAGCCACAGAGATCCGTATCGAAGAGCACTTAGACTGCCAGGGCTTGACGACCAAACACTGCAATTAGCGCAAGATACAGAGCGCTGGTTTCACCTACAACCTACACAAATGACAAGCTTGTTCTTTGAGCACGCCAAAAAGCTCAAACTAGAAGTTCGAAAAGATCTACACGCGATTGCGCAAAATGGTACTGTCACAATTAAAGTCAACGGTGAGGTTATAAGCACCATTGCAATATCAGACATCCAAGCGGATGAGTACCTTGAGCCTAAAGTCGGCTTGTCTAACCAAGATTATATTGCTGTCCCGCAAGGTAGTTATCTCACTATCACAACATCGGTACCTGCCTACCTTAACTTACTACAAATGCACCGTGGTATTTACGACGATAATGCAGGAATAAAGCAGCAAGAGTCGCTATTTAGTCCGTATTGGAATAAACAGCTGAACGAGCAGCTCAGCGCCCTTTACATGAATGGTGATACTTCTCCACTCACTTTTAACGCTTCTGACACGGCGTTAGCGGTCAAACGTAAGCAAATGCTTAACGATATTGCCTCTACGGTGTATTTTTTAACGCCAAGCTCCCCTCAACCGCTCACTCATCATGTTGCGATAAGTGGAGTAACACTGGGCAGCCGCAGCGCCGCTGGGCAAGTGCTGCTCACTTCAAGCGCTCAGCGAGTCAATTACATTACATCGCCTCAGCCACTGAAGTATCATCTTGAGAACATACTGAGAATTGATAATGCAATTACCTTGTATGTTCGAGCAAGAACGCCAGAACGCTTAACCATCACCAGCGAGCATGGCCAACATACGCTGCTTGTTGCGCCTAGCAGTCATTTTCAAAGACTTACCCTACACATGAATCCAGCATCCAAAGTTGTGATGATTGAAGGGGCTAAGCAAGCGCTTGATATCGCTGTAGCAATAAACCGCTTACAACCATTTCCCGACTTCTTAACCATGACGCAAGAAGCGCTAGGCCAAGGGTCATTGATTCAAGGTCTGCTGGCAAGAAGCAAACAAAATCGAGCGGACACTTACTATTTATCTCTTAGCGGGCTGAGTGCACCGGAACTAAGTGTTAAGACAGACAGCCACGGCCAGTTTACCGCCACCAAAGTGCTTGCGGAGCTGCAAATCGTAGCAAAGACCAAACCACTCATGGCACTTGCGAAACTGAAGCCGTATTTGAGTGGGCATAGTGAGCAAGTTGCGTTAATGGCTTGGCAACTGAATATTACTATTTTGACTCAGCTAGAACGCAGTGGAAACGCCGAGGTATTACTAAAATCACTGCTAAAAAGCACCGCTCAATCTTTAAGAGAGTACGCTGCCAATGAACTACTCACGAGATATTTAGCACAGAATGAATATATCCAAGCTAGCCTATTATGCGCTGCCCACGAAACTGATATCACGCAATATCAATGCGATGATATCCTGTTGACGTACCTGCTTGACTCTGGGCTTCAGCAAGAAGCGCTGTGGACAAGCCAGCAAATGGCATTAACACCAAAACAGGCCGAACAAGTCGCGGCAATTCAAACAAACGAACTGACCCAGCCTCAATACAGCCTTAATCACTATGACCTACAAGCCGTGGAGTCACTGGATAATCAAACTGAGCTGTACCCGCTAGGTTCAGGTAAACCCATCAAACTGGTTGCTAAAACGCCTTTGACGGTCAAGCTAAGTGCACGTGCTGCGTACCAAGGACAAGAATACAAAAATACTCAATGGCTGCTATATGAACACAACGCCAAAACCCGGATTTTACCCATATTTAGTGATATTGCAGCAAACTTGCAATTGCAGCCACAAGCGACTCGATTATCTGTTGCATCGCAGCAATATATTCAATTAGCGGCAAATGAAAGCCTCACACTTTTCAGTAGTAATGAGTTGTTTGTAGAGATCCGGGTGCAACCAGAAACCGCTAACACTCCGGCTTTTGCAGATAAGTCTGCGCACTTGGTTAGTAGCACTGATGCGAACATAGCAGATGAGCTCAGTGCTAAAGAAATTGCGATAAATGCCTTGTATCAATTGAGTCAGCAAACATTGTCTAACGAAAGCTACAACAGGGTCCTTCAACGTCTGCACCCCAGTTTATCGGATGATGCCGTTTTAACCGATTTATATGCCCGCTTGATGCGCTATGGTCAATGGCTTGCTGCGGAACAATACACGAGTTATGTGGGCACACAAAAGGTAAAAGTTGATACGCTTGCGGCGCAAAGCGTTGGTGACCAGATCACCGCACACCTCACAGAAAATCAGCCGTCAGGCTTGCCACTCAGAGCAAACGAAATACTGACTATTGATTTTTCTGAGTATCAACAAGTTCAAGTAAGAGTAAAGTTTGCATACTCTGCTGCCAAGCAAATCGTGGCACCGCCTGCTAATGTAGAGCTGGTGGGGCCAAGTCAAAGTGATGTGATCTCGCTGCAGTCAACGCAACCGCTCTATTACGGCATTAAACAAGTTGAGACGCGACAAGGACTATTGCAATTGCGTTGGCTCAACCCTTTATCGGGGCAAAGCGTTAGCGTACGTCCGCAATACTTTGGCCAAGGTCAATGGCATGATATCCCCTTGGATACGAGGCAGATTTTTTATCGCTCTGATAAAACAACCCCAATCACGGCGAAATTAACTAGAGATAGTCTGATTAAAATTGAAACCTTTGCCGATGGTATTAGAAATGAAGCCACCTATTTTCACCCGGCAGGACAAGTCTCACTAACCGGCCAACAACAGCAAACGTTAGCACGCATGTCTATCTGGACGTTAAGTCCAACTTTGCATCGCGTTAACCTAGTACCTGAAGTGCCAATGTTCTTAAAAGCCAAACAACAGTTAACACCAACAAATGCTGAGCCCAAATTTCAGCAAGCTCGTATTGAAACTGATGAAAGTCGCACTGGCGTCGAAGGATTTTTGAATATTGATAGCGACGACATTGTGCAAACAACGGAGCCTAGCCCTAGCCGTACTACACTCGATTTAGGTTTATCGTTGAGAGTGAAGGATGAGAATAACTGGTACCGCATCGATACTTTCTACACGATGGATAATCATCACCAAGACACCTTCTCTATCAATGGTCAATACGATTGGCTCTCTCAGCAGTCGAACTGGTTTGCAGAAGCGAGGGTGCGTAATCGTTGGCAGGATGCAACGGCTATCAGTGAAACCCATTTAAGCTCTAGTATTTCGGCAAAGTTTGGCCAAATTCACCGTTATAACAGCGGTTTTAGAAGCATTTGGTGGTGGCAGCCTTTTTACACTTACACCAGTATCAGCAAGGACGAATTTATTGCAGATGAGCAAATTGGCCCTGATATGTACACCTTTTACCGTAATAATCATAAGCACGGCTGGCAAGCGCATGCTGGGCTGCGCTATCAGCCTTGGGTTGATAGTTACTTCAGCTCCGGCGTTACACTGACGTCAAATCAAGATTGGCAAACGCTCGACAATGCACTGTTTTCATTTGATTGGTATCAATTTTATCAAGGCCATATTTTCCACGCCGGATTAACATCAAGCTATGTATTTGCCGATCAGAACCGTCCTAATCCAACATGGCAATACTTAACTCAATTGGGTTGGCAAACGGGTTTTGACTTTAGTCATAACACCGCGGGTTGGTTAGGTGTAACTTGGACTCAAGACTGGTTTAACAATACCCATCAGGTTGGGCTACAAGTACGTTTAGGCAATTTACAGCAAACCGCTTTTGCCCCCTATGCTCACGATGAAATTATTTTTGAATCGTTACAGCTAAGTCATTTATTAGAGCAAGATTTACATGAGCGTTGAAGCCTTAAAGAGTCAATTAGAAGCCCTATTTTTTGCCGAAACTGAAAAGTTTTGGCTGAACTTGTATCAACATAAATACAGTGCGTTGATCGACGAATTGTGCGCATGGGAACTCATTTACAATCGCCCTGAAAACGAGGATGAAACCGACTGGCTGGTACTTCAATCTATCGCCTTTTTGCGGCATAAAATTGAGACCCTACATGAGCAAATTTTGCTGCTCGAGGTATCCCACACCGGATTTGTACAGCGTATCGCTAAGTCTGAATTTGCCAGCGAAAAAGAGCTACATATTATCGCCTATGCTCAAGAACTTGGCACCACTAAAGTCGCGTTAGAACAAGATAAAAAAGCATTTTCGCGATGGTTTGACGAAGGCGCTGTAGTTGCTCGATATCAACATCAAGTTGCCACGATAGAACAGCAAGTTAAGTTTTTAATTGCCAAACTTGGCGCCTTAACTAACCGATATTTACGTGCTCACCACGATACTCTAGAAAATGCTTGGCAACGTTTGGATTTGCAGCCATTTTGCTTAAATTTACTCGCCCATAGCCAAAATCAACATATTCGTCATGGCTTGATCCGTGCACTAGTCAATATGGTCGCAACCTTAAACAACTATGAAGTCGACTCGGAATTAGACGCAGAGCTTATCGCCAAACTTATTGAGTTGCTTGAGTCTGACAATATGCCCTATCAAGCCACCGTCGATATTCTAGAGATCTTAATACATCAACGCCCCACCTTTATTCGTGCCTACATGTGGGCTTTGCTTGAAGAAGCGAACGACATTGAAAATAGTCAGCAAGTTGATGCCGAAGTACTCTATATTTTGAGTATCTTTCCTAAAATTATTGTCAGCCAGCCACAGCTTACAGAAAAAGATCTCAATATGCTTTGTGCACTCAGCGAGCACACCTTGCCCAGAGTGCGCCAAGTTACGCTAGAGTTTGTCGAGTTTTATCCCACATCCTTTGCACAAGAGTTAATCGCCAAACGGTTTGAGCAAGAAAGTGAAAATGCCGTACTTTTCACCTTGATAAAACAGTTATCCGCAGACCGCTTTTGCCAGCAGGACTTTGCATTTTTACTGTGGCAACGTGTGCTAACAGGCGACTTTAGTATGCAGCTCAAGCGCTTAGCGCTTGAGCAAAGCGCACGTATTATGCTGAATATGCAACTTGAATCAAATCAAGCCGAACTCTGCTTCAAACGGTTTATTGATACCTTAAATGACTGCTTATCGAACGAAACAAACATCGCCGTTTGCCGTTATATCACCAGAGCCAGGGAACAGCTAGGTAGCTTCTATCATCAAGCCATCATCGCGCAGCTCAACGCTTCTCTTGAAGCCAATGAACAAAGTGACGCACTGGCAACTTGGTCTCGTGATGAACTGGGTCGCTCACTTTCTTATATTGCACAGCGCGGTCAAAGTCTTAATGCCTCAAAAACAAAAGCTGGCTGGCGTATCCAACAAGGCTATCGCCAAGCAAGAAGGTTGTGGCGAGTAATACACGAAATAAGACAACCAAGTACCGATAAACGTCAAAGCTATTCTCATACCAAAGCGAAAAAGCCCAGCGTGTCGATCCACGTCCCTAGCTGCACTACCGCGGAAATTAGCGAAACAAAAGTGCCGGGGGAGTTGCTCTTTAATATCGCCGAACAAACGAGTCGACCACATTTACCATTACTCGACTTTTTGCTAAGTGTACTGACTAATGACCACAGTAAAGAAGACGCCAAAACCTATACGCCGGATGGTATTTTAGCCGTTACTCCGCCATCAACTTTGTGGCGACGCCTTAAAGCGTACTGGACCATAACATGGCAGTTTGCAGAGCTAGACCGCTTACGAAAAGGCAACGAACTTGAGCAAGGTAAGTATTTGGATGCACTTAACACGCTGGGGTTTTCTCTACACTTTAGTGCCTATGGCGACATCGCAAAAACGCCATTTCCTGTCGCGAAAGACATTCAGCAACTTTATACTCGCTCTGGTGTCACCTCTGCGCTACTCACAATTTGGAGCAGTTTTAAAGAATACGTCGATGCCATTTATCAAAATAGTATTTCGCAGCTGGTTTTCTTTGTGCTTGCATTTATTAGCTACTTTTGGACTCGGCATATTTATGTCAGTAAAAGAATAAAACAAAATCGAAAACACATTCCGGTGTCCATTGGCGGCTGGGGAACACGAGGAAAATCAGGAACCGAGAGGCTGAAGTCGGCCTTATTTAGCAGTTTGGCGCTGAGAGTCGTGAGCAAGACCACGGGCTGTGAAGCAATGCTTATCTATTCAAAAATTTCTGGTGAGCAATATGAGATCCCACTATTTCGGCCTTTCGACAAAGCGAGTATTTGGGAGCAAGCTGATGTGCTACATTTTGCAAAGCAGGTAAAAGCGGACGTTTTCCTGTGGGAATGTATGGGCCTGACTCCGAGATATGTAAAAATTCTAGTGCGCTGGATGAAAGATAACTTCGCCACCATTACTAATGCCTACCCAGATCATGAAGATATTTTAGGCCCAACAGGCTTGGATGTAGCAAAAGAGATGTCTGCCTTTTTGGGTTACAACACCCAAGTGTTCACCGCCGAGCAGAATATGGCCTCCGTACTCAACTTGGCGGCGGAGCAAAAAAACACGTCACTCATTCAGATTCATTGGGGTGATGGATATCAAATAACGCCTGACATTCTCGCAAAATATCCCTATGTTGAGCATCCGGATAACATCGCCTTAGTCTGCAAAATGGCGCAATATATTGGCATCAATAAAGACTATGTGTTCAAAGAAACGGCTTCTAGGGTTATTCCCGATGTTGGCGTGCTTCAGCAGTTTACGACTGCAAAGATTGGTGCAATCAGTCAAAGCTTTATCAACAGCATGTCTGCCAACGAACGCCTAGCAACGATAGAAAATTGGAAACGCTTAAACATCGTCGAACAGGGAAAGCAGGCGCAAATTGTTGCATTAATTAATAATCGTAACGACCGTGTAGCGCGCTCGCAAGTATTTGCGAACATTCTGGCCAATGATCTGCATTTTGATGCCATTGTGGTGATCGGCACCAATATCGATGGCTTCTTTAAGTACTTTATGGTTGCACTGGAAAATCTCTTACACAGTATTTTCAGCAATAACGACCACAACGCACTGCGCGATTTACTCAGGCGCCTTAGGCTCACATTATCGCGAGATGCGCTGATCGCATCATTAAATACTACGACAGACAAGCTACCTGAGTCTGCGTTTTCAAGCCTCGACTCGCTGCAGTCGCAACTTAATAATGAGGACGACACACATCACCCTACTCTAAAGCGTTTTGAAGCGTGGACAATTGCCCAGTCGCTTTTGGAAGTTGAAGACCTGAGCACTAGGCTTTCGCAAACCGCAGCGCTTGCAGAGCAACTTGCCTCTCTCAAATGTACGTTAGTGCATGATAGCGACATCAAGCCTGATGCTTTAAACCAAATCATCGCAAAACAAGCACTGCCAAATGAACACCAAATTATCGTCGGCATGCAAAATATCAAAGGCGCGGGACTGGGCTATGTTTACATGTGGCAAAAGTGGCAGTTGTTTAATCAGCATTGCGAGCGTCTGAGCCACCGCAGCGTGACACAAACTGAGTTTAGAAATGGCTTAAGTAGAATTTTACAACAAGAGGAACTCAGCGCGATTGAATGCCAATACTTAGCTGACAAGCTCGACTTGTTCGAAGCGTTGCCCAATGCCCAAAGCGAATTTAGCCAAGCCGAATTAACGCAAATAAAGCGCAAACTAGAGCAACAAATACAACGCTTAGGAAGTAAAGATAATACCCGAGCTCGCTCGCCGCTAACACGCTTTTTGAATAAATTGGTCGAGTCATTTTTAGATGCCGGCGCGGCGGTAAAAAGAAAGAAAATAGCAGTTCAGGTATACAAAGATATCGCCGACTTTAGGATCACAATAGAAAAGGCAACCCTTATTTTAAGTGAATTAAATCGTTCGCAAAAACCAGGATGGTTGAAGTTACAAAATGGTAAGCGCCGCAAAAAATAGCTCGGCGCTTGTTACCCGACTACCAAAACGTAGATAAGTTTAATGATCAGCGTCACCATTAATAAAGGCAGTACATATTTGGCATACTTTTGCATTTTATCTAGCCCTAAGCGCTGCTGATACTTTTCCAACAGCGGTATCAAGACAACCAATGCGATGACTAAACTCACTAATAATATAACTACGTTCATCTTAGCTCCTCTTTCTAAACAGGTATCTTACAACCAGTATTCACTTCACGCAAAATTCCAGCTATGCTCATAAACACATCTGACCAGTAGAATAACAATGATGAAAACTGCTATCACCGAATTATTTGGCATCGAAAAACCCATTATATTACCCGGTATGAGCTGGATTTCTGTCCCTGAGCTTGTTGCGGCAGTGAGCAATGCTGGTGGCTTAGGTATTTTAGCCACGGGCCCGCTCAGTCAGGACGAGACACGTCAAGCAATACGAAAAATTCGTGCACTCACCGATAAGCCTTTTGGCATTGGTGTGACGTTAATGATGCCAGGCGCCAAAGAAAATGCCAAAGTCGCATTAGAAGAGCAAGTGCCTGTTATCAATTTTTCTTTAGGAAAAGGCGATTGGCTAGTACAAGCAGCTAAAGCCTACGGCGGAAAAGTCATTGCCACAGTGGTGACGCAAAAGCATGCATTGGCAGCACAAAAATCTGGCGTTGATGCGCTATTAGTTACAGGTCATGAAGCCGCAGCCCATGGTGGTGAGGTAACTTCACTGTGTTTAGTGCCGAGCATAGTCGATATCGTCAATATACCTGTAATTGCCGCAGGGGGATTTGCCGATGGTCGAGGACTTATCGCCGCGCTAGCGCTTGGCGCAGAGGGCGTTGCGATGGGCTCTCGTTTTGCAACATCTAAAGAAAGCCCTTTGCATCAACATGTCAAAAATACCGTTGTGGAAAAAGACGTTGAACAGACGATTTATTCCAAAAACTTCGATGGTCTTTATGCTCGAGTAATGAAAACCCCCATGGCTGAAAAGGCAACGCGCCGCCCGATGAACTTTTTCATGGCCATCATAAAATCATTCAAGGCTGCAAAAATGGTCGACATGCCCTTATGGAAGCTACTACTAGGACTGTTATCTCAATTCGATAAAATTAAGATGCTGTCACTCTTTGGTGCCGCCACCGAAAAGCTTGAAGCCGCCACAATCCACGGAGATTTAGACCATGGCGTGCAATTTATTGGTCAATCTCAAGGCTTAATTCGAGAAATCGAATCAGTACAAACCTTAATGGATAACATGATGGCTCAAGCCACTGAGGTGCATTCACGTATCAGCAACAGTACAGCCAAGTAACGGATGTTTGGTATTGATGCGGTAAAAGCGGTATTATTTGCTTAATATCGCTCTGGCCCTAGCTGCGCCATTCAAGTGCTGGCCATAAACTCTGATTTTATAAGTGACTTTCAATGCCTAAACATTATCTTTTCTACATTGAGCAGCCATATAGCTTTGCCATTCTAAGACCCCTCCAAAATGCTATCCGTGCAAACGGTGATGTGGTGAAATGGTTTTTAAAAGGTAAAGATGTAAACTCAAGTTCACTTGCACCAGACGAATCAGAGTTACTGAGCGTAGAGGACGTCAAGGCGTTTAACCCCAGAGCAGTATTTGTACCTGGAAACGTTGTTCCTGACTTTTTTCCAGGCGCCAAAGTGCAAGTATTTCACGGATTGGAATATAAAAAGAAAGGTCACTTTGGGATCCGCGGTTTCTTCGATTTATATTGTACTCACGGCCCAATTACCACCGTGCCATTTAACCAACTTGCACAAAAACATGGTTATTTCTCAGTGATTGAAACTGGCTGGCCAAAACTCGACCCTTATTTTGATTACACCAAGCAAGAGAATGAAAAGCCAGTCATACTGTACGCTCCCACTTTTTCACCCAATCTCACGTCGCTTGAAGCATTACATGCACAAATCAAACAGCTCGCAGAGTCAGGAAAATACAAAGTCCAACTTAAGTTTCATCCTAAGACGAAACAGCAGTGGCAACAGATGTACATAGAACTTGAAACCATCAGCGACTTTGAAATCGCCGGAAATGACAATCTTATTCCACTCATTCAGCAAGCCGATATGGTGATTTCTGATACCTCTAGCGCCGTTGATGAGTCACTATTAATTGGTAAACCGGTTATCACTTTTAATAATCACCAACCTCAAGATGCCTTAATCAATATTACCGACGCAGGCCAATTATCTGTAGCGGTTGAACAAGCACTCAACCTCTCCGACGCACAAAGTGAACGTATTGAGCAATATATTCAGCAAGTGCACCCTTACCGCGATGGTAAAAGCGCCGAGCGCATACTCGCTGCAACAGAGACCGTAATTGCTGCTGGATTAAAGCGTAAACCGCTTAACTTATTGAGGCGTTACAAAATACGTAAATCATTGAATTATATGAAAATAAAATAAAATGGTAACTTTCGGAAATAAAAAAGCTCACTTTACTGTGAGCTTATGCAAGTTAATTTATCACTAACCTTAACACTCACACTGCCAGTATTGGTTACCAGTTTCCGTCAAAGGCGGACGACAACGAATACCTGTCGCACCACCAGCGATGTTTGGTGTTTGCTCTTGAGGCAAACTTTGTTGTTTATCTAATTGTTTTAATGCTGTTTTTTTAAATTTCAATTTCATCTTCTTATCCTTGAGTTAATCTTAATTTATAAATTATGTTGTTTAAGGTTGATAGTCCAACAAGTAGATTCTCCACCTCATCAGGCTAACCTAAAACACTGCTCGACTATACTAACAACGGCACTGACCGTAATCCGTACCAGTCAACGTTTCTGTTAAACGGCATGGGATTCTAGTATTTGGCTCAGCACCGCCAGCTACTTGAGGCGTTTGCTGTAAAGGTAGGTTTTGGTTTTTATCTAGTTGCTTCAACGCTGATTTTTTTAATTTTAATTTCATTATCATTTCCTTGAAATAGTCGTTTAGTGATCAAAATTTATCACTAATTCTTAAGCTGCCATGAAAAAATAAAAAATTCAACATTATTAACAATAAAATCAACTTTAAAATTCACTCACCACAAATACAACACTTAACCACATGTTAAATAATAACTTCTAACCAAGCACCTCAAAGAAACGCACCATCAAAAACAAACAAAAAATTAATAAGTCTGCAATCTAATGAGATAAGCTTACCTCAACTAGGCATCTTGTTGCTTATCCATAAAATCAGCCATACGCGCGAGTAACTCGGTTTCTGTGAGATCTTCTTTATGCGTGCCAATCGTCCAGACATGACCAAATGGGTCTCGTAGCGTTCCCGCCCTATCACCATAAAACTGATCACAAACGGGCGTGACTTGCTGTGCCCCCAATTCAATTGCCCCCGCAAACACAGTGTCCACATCGTCAACATACAACATCAAGCTAACGGGCGTACCACCAAGCTCACTGGGATCTTTAAAGTGCATATCAGGGCACATATCTGAAAGCATCACATAAGAGTTACCAATCAGCAGCTCCGCATGTGCTATTCCTCCATCTGGTATAGGTAACTGAAGCTTTACGCTCGCGCCAAAAGCAGCTCGGTAAAATTCGATAGCTTTTGCTGCACCAGCCACAATGAGGTAAGGCGTGAGTGAATGATAACCGGAGGGAATTGAAGAAGTCGCCATTATATGGATCCTATAAAGTCCGTTAAATTCCCTCTAAACCTAGCCGATTATTTGAAATATGCGAATTAAAATTGCGATGCTCAGGTTATTGCAGCGATGAGATTTACTCATAACTCGAGTGTTGATTAACGAATTATTTACCTATATGCTAATTTGGTTTTGTTCATAAAACACACAACAACATGTAAGGGATCAGTATGAAACCAACTTCTATATTACGATTGGCTTGGACGAGTGGTGCTCTCATCCTCGCAGGCCAAGCAAACGCCTACGACTGTAGTAATTTAAGCCCTTGGTCTGAACAACAAGTCTACAGACAAGGGGATATCACACAGTCCCAAAACCAAGCATATGAAGCAAAGTGGTATAGTCAGAACGACAATCCAGCAGGCCACTCCGGTCCTTATGATGTCTGGCGGTCATTGGGGACTTGTGCAACGGGGTCAGGTCAAGCGCCAAGTGTCGTACTCACCAGCCCAAATAATGGCGCGGTGCTGGGCGAAAATGACAGCGCTGTTTTTTTCTGCTGATGCCAATGATGTCGATGGTGATCTGGCTTATGTCGAATTCTTAGTAAATGGTCAAGTTATCGCTACGGACACTACCGCGCCATTTCAAACCACTTGGAACGCAGTACTTGGCGAATACGATATCAGTGCAATTGCCACCGATTTACAAGGGCTAACCGGAAGTTCGCAATCAGCACAGATTACAGTAAAACCTAGCGGGGGAAATTTACCACCGAACGTATCCATTGTAGCACCAGCCAACGGCCAGCAGTTCTATCAAGGTGATATGGTAGGGATCAGCGTCACAGCTGACGATAGCGACGGTACTATTGCGGGAGTGGAAATTAGCGTGAACAACCAGCTTGTTGCGAACCTAACAACCTCTCCTTTTGAGTTCCAATTCCAAGCGGAGCAAGTTGGCGTAAACCAACTAAATGTAAAAGCGATGGACAATCAAGGCTTGGTAAGTGAGGCTAATCTTGCCATCGATGTGCTAACAAAAGTGGGAGGTGGCTGCCTAGGCCTTAGATCATACAGCGCTGGACAAAATTACCAGACTGGTGAACTGGTCGCTCATAATAATCATAAATATCGCTGTGATATTGCAGGTTGGTGTAGCTCAAACGCGCAATGGGCATACGAGCCAGGTGCAGGCCAGTATTGGACCGATGCATGGAGCGATTTAGGGATCTGCGCAATCGTGCCAACCGTAACGTTCGAACGCCCGTCCAATAACGGTACTGTTTTGGTCAATACGCCCACCACTATCTCTGTCAGAGCTCAAGATACAGACGGCAGTATTGCTACGCTGTCACTCTATGCCGACAACACACTCCTCGCCACAGCCAATCAGGAAACACTTAGTCACAGCTGGACACCGACAGCCCTCAATCCTGTGAGCTTAAAAGCCATTGCCGTCGATAACGAAAGTAATCAAAGCGAGCAAACAATTACAGTGAATGTGACAGATAAACCGATTGCCGTTGATTTACTTGCCCCCACTAGCGGCAGCCAAATTACCTTGGGTAATTCCACTCAATTGATTGCACAAGCATCCTCTTTTGTTGGACAAATCACTCAAGTACAGTTTTATGCTGATGGCGTGTTACTCAATACAGACACAACGCCACCCTACGAATATAGTTATGCACCGGCCTCAATCGGCACAAAAACACTTTATGCCACGGCCACCAACGACAATAATGATCTAGTGTCCAGTAGCGGCGTGACTGTTCAAGTCATCGACAAACCCATAGGTAAAAAGCACAAACTGATTGGCTATTGGCATAACTTTGTCAATCCAGCTGGTTGCCCTATTCCACTTGATCAGATGTCTACTGCTTGGGACATCATAGATATTGCCTTTGCTGAAAATGATAGAAACTCGAATGGCACAGTGCACTTCACACCATTTGAAAAAGACATTCGCTCTAACTGCCCGCCTATCGATCCGGTAAAATTCAAATCCGACATGCAGGCACTACAAGCGCAAGGTAAAGTTTTTGTGCTAAGCCTTGGTGGTGCAGAAGGCACAATTACCCTCAATACGGATGCCGATGAAGCGGCATTTGTCAGTAGCCTCACCGATATTATTCAACAATGGGGATTTGACGGGCTCGATATCGACTTAGAGAGTGGCTCGAACCTTGTGCATGGCTCTCAGATCCAAGCTCGGCTGCCAAGAGCATTAAAGCAAATTGAACAAAATATTGGTGGCAATATGGTACTTACCATGGCCCCTGAACATCCCTATGTACATGGTGGCATGATTGCCTATTCAGGTATTTGGGGCGCTTATATTCCACTTATAAACGAGCTACGCGATACATTAGATTTACTTCACGTACAGCTATACAACAATGGCGGCCTACCTAACCCATACGAACCGGGAAGTGCTCCAGAGGGCTCAGTGAACATGATGGTTGCCCATGCAAAAATGTTGATTGAGGGATTTGATCTTGCTGATGGCACCCGCTTTGCACCACTTAGGGATGACCAAGTAGCCATCGGTCTACCTTCTGGTCCACAGTCGGCAAATTCAGGTCAAGCGCCTATCGGCAATATCATCAATGCCTTAGATTGTTTAACCAAAGGTACAGGATGTGGCACTATCCAACCAAGTAAGACTTATCCGAACTTTGGTGGCGTGATGACATGGTCGATTAACTGGGACAAATACGATGGCTATAACTTCTCTCAACCCATTGGTGATAAATTAACGCAGATGAATCAGGGGAATTAATACCAACTGCTCAGGGTGAGATGCCCTGATTGTGTGATTTTTTATACCAGCTATTTTAAGTATTGGAGTATTACTTCAATTGGTATTATTCCTCGAACAGGACTGATACTAAGCCACATAAATATCACTATTGTTTATGAACACAAGGAAGTGTTCATTTTCAAGCTGGCTTTTACAACAGTCCACTCAGCCCGGCAGGCAGGCAAAATGTAGAAATGCCAATCAAGCACAGCTCTTGAAATTTGCAAACTAGCCTGTCATCTTAAGCTAATTCAATACCGACTTTTTACGGTACTCTGTAGGCGTGCAACCCACTCGCTGCTTAAAAATATTATAGAAACAAGATTTAGAGTTAAACCCTGATTCATAAGCTATTGTTGTAACTTGTTGGGCTGGTGATCGCAGTAATAAACGCTTTGACTCTTCTACCCTAAGGTTGTTCATATAATCATAAAAGTTTGAATGATAGATCAGGTTTATCGCTTGAGACACTTCGTGGGTAGTCATCACACACGCATTGGCTAACTCGTTAAGCGTTAAACCGTTGCGCAGATACAATTTCTGCTTCTTAACTTCGCTATCTATTTTAGTAAACACCTTCTCAATGCCCTTTAACGCCTCCTTTTCTACCGTCACTTGAGTATCTAAAGGGGCAATTGCAGAAGGAGCAATAAAATCAACTTTGGTGCTTAGTAACAGAGCAAAAATAAACAACAGCCAATGTGTATCAAGCCAAAAGAGCTGAGGCATAAATGGCGATGTACAGACTAAAATCGCCATCGCCGTAATTAAGTAGAGCCACCACTTAAACCAGCTAACATCATGACGTTGCACGTTTGAGAAGTGTGCCTTAATAGAGTCGAGATATTCCTTCAATAGTGCAAACGTAAACATGAGATATGGCAATAAGCTTCCCAAAAAAAGTAAACTAAAAAAAGTGAGAAACAACCTATTTTGCTGTAATTCTGGATATATCTTTTGAGCGCAAATACTCAGTATGAAAAACATCATAATCGGACTTAAGTGCAGTAGCACTTTACTCCAACTAAAACGTTTACATAGTGCCGATGCATATAAATAGGTCAAAGGCCCGAGTACTAGGTTTAGGCTGGTAATAAGTAACGCCCAATAACCCTGACCTTCCGTCAAAAGTCTGTTTTGAACAAAAAACTCATCCGCCAACAAAGTAGCCAAAACAACAAACAGTCCAATCAGGTGACCCGAGGTATGCTCATCATCAAGCTGAGCATACCTCAATCGCATTAGTCGCACAGCAAGTAGTATGTATAAAATACTGGCAATAAATAGCGGCAAGGTCTTCCAATCTATCAATTTACTTCCTTATTCACTAACCAACGCTTGAGCACCGCTTCTTCCGATTTATAAAGGATCATCACGCCGTAAACAAACAGCGGAAAACACACAATGATAGCAGGAACGGTGGCAATAAAAGAGGCAGCTTCAGCCTTCGTAGGATCATGACCCATAAAGCTAAACCAATTAATGAGTATATGTATAACAATAAGCGGAATTAAGCTTCTAGTTCTTAGGTAACATGCCGCAAACCCCATACCAATAAAGGTCGCATAAATAACCTGTCCAATTATTACACCAATTGAATCCGGTTTTTCAAACACGTTCACCAAATGAACTATACCAAACGAAAGCGCAGAGAAGAATGCAGCTTTCAACACTGGACGCCGAGCGCCACCACTGACATAACAGCAAAGTAATATGTACACTACAATACCTCGGCATAACACCTCTTCTAAAATTCCAGTGAAAAGGGTTGAGATACTACCAATAGCAATTTCCGAAAACGAATGCGGGTACCACTGAGAAATATTGATTGATACGTATGCCAGTGGCAATACAAAAAGATACCAGTATTGTTTGGCATCTACGGTTAACCAATATATTTTTTCCCAGACTTTTAAGTATCTAGCAATCAAAATGACAAACACTACACCGAGTAAATTCTCAGTAAAGTTACGCCAATGTGGAGATCCACTAAACCATCCTGCTAACTCCCACCCTAGTCGCTGTACTAAAATAGCTCCAAGATATGCTAGAAAGACCTGAATATAAATTGCTCGCTGCGAAAAATTGAAACGCATTCTGTTACTCCTTTATAAACTTGAGCAATGAATCTACCGCACTAGCTCAGTTTATACGTCCTGCTAGTTAATTGGAGTAAATATAAAAAAGTAACTTTCTATTTCAATTAGTTAAAAGAGCTTTAACTCATACATTTTCTCCGCCTATGCACTCGTTACTTTGCTTTTTGAGCACAGTTATCTTTAAATGCTGGCGCTAAAGAAGGTTCACTCTCGTTATTCAACGCCTTATCAGATCCCCCCAGCAACGAGCTGAAAACCTGAATAAAAATGTACTAGGTAGAACCTAAGCCAAACACCAAAGATTGCTTGGAAATAAACTATTTGTCCCCTACTATTATAGCGTTACACGCAAATCCATAATGAGTCCCAAGGTCGATATGAAATCTTTTCCATCGCTTTATTTAACAAATCTATTCTTAGTCGGTGGGACAGGCCTGCTGACTACTTACTTAGCGCTTTATTTAGGCCAGCACGGCGTCAGTACGTTTTGGATTGGCTTGCTTACCTCGTTTTATTACTTGGGTTTGTTGTTCGGTGCCAAACTAGGCTATCACCTGATCAAATCAGTTGGACATATTCGCGCGTTTGCGGCAAGCACAGCGGCAGTGACTGCCTGCGTAGCAATACATGGGGTGAGTGACAATATCTATCTTTGGCTTGGACTACGACTTGTGGTGGGTCTTGGCATGATGTGTAACTTTATGGTGCTCGAAAGCTGGCTAAATGAACAAGCAGCGCCTGAGCAGCGGGGACGAGTATTTTCTTTTTACATGCTCACCTCCTACCTAGGTATGGTAACAGGGCAATTTGCGCTTTCTAATTTTCCTGAGCTTGGCTATGCGCCGCTGTTTTTAATTGTTGTTGCCTTATCCTTTGGAATTATCCCTATTTCAACGACGAGGCGGATCCACCCTAAGCCACTTAAGCCTATTCAAGTAAGTCTGTTTACCTACTTCAAAAAAGTGCCTCAGTCTCTCACGGCGGTCTGTTTTGCCGGAGTGATTAATGGTAGTTTTTATGGCCTTGCCCCGACTTTTGCCAGCCAGTCAGGATTTAATGCCGAAGAAATTGCTATGTATATGTCGGTAACGATTTTTGCAGGTTTGCTTGCGCAGTGGCCAATGGGCATTATCTCTGACCGAGTTCGCAGAAGTATCTTACTGCGCAGTAACGCTGTTTTTATCGGTTTGATTTCTCTTTGTATATTTTTGCTTCCACTGAGTCCAAGCTACAGTCTCTGGCTGACTTTTGGCTTTGGGTTATTCGCATTTACCATGTATCCACTTTCTTCGGCACTAGCAAACTCCCGCGTTGATGATGAAGACCGTGTTGGCGTTTCTTCTGCACTGTTGGTGGCATTTGGCGGAGGTGCCTGTGTTGGCTCGGCCGCTATTGCACAGATCATGTCCCATTTTGGTCATCAAGCCCTATATGCTTCGTTAAGCGCACTAACCGTTGTCATGTTCTTACTGCTCCACTTTATCAACGCCAGACAAAAAGCTGAGCAACCAGAGCCTAGCGACTATGTTGCTGCGACTTCTGATATTACCAGCTCACCGCTCGCAGCCACCATGGACCCGCGTATCGAAGAAAAAACAGCACACGAACAGCTGCTTGTCGTTGACGAAGACACGCCTCGCGATAACGACGATGAACTCGACGACAATGAGCAAAATAGTGAGCCAACCGAGGAGCTGGACGAAATAACTAACAAACCTCAGCCATAGTCTGACTGATAAACGCTCGTAACCAACGAAGTGCAGGATATTGATGCTGTACTTCGTGCCACACCATAGCGACGTCAAAAGCACAGTCAGGTATCGGATTTTCAACGAGGGTAAAATCTGCTTCGAGTTTTGATGCCTGACGAGCCGGAATCAGTGCAACCAACTCGGTATTTCTCACCAGTTCCGGCACCAATAAAAATGAGGGCACTGACGTCATCACCTGCCTCGATACACCATATTGCTGCAAGATTGAATCAACGAATGTTGAGGTGCTATTTCCTTCAAAAGACACCACAATATGCTCAAGCTTTACATAATCTGCGATTGTCATTTCTGACGTTAGCTGTGGATGGTGTTTTCTGCCAATCAAGACATACTTCTCTTGATATAAGGTTTTAAATCTTAACGAATCAGGCCCACATTCCGGCGACATTAATGCCAAATCGAGTTCTGAGTGTTGTAGCTGGGCTGCAAGTGTTGCTATTGTTAAGTGGCAAAGCACGACCTTGATATTGGGCGCAGCTATTTTTAAACGCCGTATCACCTCTGTCATCACCACCAGCTGTAAATAGTCGGTACATGCCACTTTAAAGGTTAAATTGGCCGTTTCAGGGATAAAGTCTTGATGCTCTACTAACACGTTACTTACAAGCTTCATCGCAGCGCGAAGTTCCGGCAGCAAAGCAAGCGCTTTGGCAGTTGGTAGCATGCCTTTATGAATAGGGACTAATAACTGATCATCAAATAGCCCGCGCAGCCGACTTAGCTGAGTGCTTACTGCTGGCTGGCTGAGGTTCAGCCTATCTGCCGCTTTGGTCACATTGCACTCTTCCAGTAGCACCACCAAAGTCTGAAGCAGGTTTAAGTCCACCTTTTTGCTATCCATTTAATTTATACCTAGGGTAAAAATATTCAATTTCATTTATAGCAAGATTACAGAGATAGTAACAACTCCTATTCGTTACAGAGCACTTATCATGACCAAATCCACACTAGTGGTATCGGCACATCCAGAGCCGACTTCCTTAACCCAGACACTCGCCAAAACAAGTGTCGAAACCTTAACGCGCATGGGCTTGCAAGTTCAAACTTCAGATCTATACCAAATGGACTGGAAGGCTGTGGTTGACGCAGCCGACTTCCCGCAAAATGACTCTCAAACACCACTTGCGATTATTGCAGCGTCTGGCAAGGCATATCACTCAAACACCCTAACCGAAGACGTTATTCAAGAGCAGCAAAAATTGCTGGCTGCCGACTTGGTTATTTTTCATTTTCCGCTTTGGTGGTACAGCGTGCCTGCCATACTTAAAGGCTGGTTCGATAGAGTCTATGCCTATGGCTTTGCTTACGGTTATCAAAACAAAGGGAACCAATTGCGCTACGGCGAGGGAGTTTTACAGGGAAAACGAGCGTTAATTTGTGTAACCACAGGTGGTGGATATAAGGATTACTCTCCTTTAGGGATAAACGGCACAATGGACGAATTACTATTTCCGATCACGCACGGGACTTTGTTTTTCCCAGGTATGGACGTTCTACAAAACCATGTTATTTTCGACGCAAAAGGCGAGCCTAATCAACGTATAGCTGATGAAATCGCTAATTGGTCAGAGCGCTTAACACACGTATTTAGTGAACAGCCAATCCCCTATCGAAAGCAAAATAGTGGCGATTACATCAACGGCCAAGTACTAAAAGCCGAAGTCGCCATGGGAAAAGCGGGTATTGCTGCACATATTGCTTAATCAAGGTGTTATCAGCTATGTTTATAGGATGTAGCTGATGACTGATGAGTATTGTGATTTGCAAAACACTTGGATTGCCTTTTGTGGCGTTATGCTGCTCACGGCTTGTACCATAGCCAATAGCTGTGAGCTTGCTGTACTTGATGGTAATGTCGTGCTCAACTCCTCAAAGATACAGCCTAAATGTCGTTTTAAACAAGATCAAACCGGCCAATTGTCTGCTGTGGCTAAGTTCACCTCCGCGCTAACTCATCAAACGCCAAATTCTAAAATAAAGCCGCTATCACAGGAGCAAGCTCAGCAATCATGCAACATCGACACTACACTGGGCAGTTTGACTTGTACATTTAATGGTAAAAGCGACCACTTCACGCTGACTAACACCGTTAAACAGGGGAAAATCGCATCAACAAACTGGCAAGATGATGAATATGTTTACCTTGGCTGGATGACCAACACAGAGGTATTAATGGGCTATATTGCGTTTGGCGCGCTTAACAAGCACAGCGCTCCCTTTTTCATTCCCACCTCCCAGTTTTGCCAATATGGTCTAAGCTCGCATATTATCGACCTTGGTAAGGGCGACTTATTGTGCCAAAACCACGAGGGGCTTTGGTCTCATAGCCGTTTACTGCCCCTACCACAGCCCTGCCAACAACCACAACAAATGATCCAAGATAAAGGTGGGATTTGGGCGCTGGAGTTTATCGAAAGTAGCTATCAATGGCGGATCTGCAGATACAACGATAACGCAGGTAGCCTATTAGCCGCATACGAATACAGTATAGATTTAAAGGCAACGCTGGCTCGGTATGACTTACAGCCCAGTGATTACACCCAACTTACTTTTTTATCCAATGGCGATACTAACACTATCGCGAATTCGGTGGAAATAGATAACGTCTTTCCTGTCAGTGATATTACGCCAGAGCTTGACCCACAGACGATAGAGCTGCCTATTCAGCAGCTACAATACAAACTGACTAAGCTAGATTAGGCCCTAATTGCCACTTACTCTTGTGCTTCACGTAGCACTTGCGTTTGACCATTTTGCTTTCTAAATTGATTTGGCGTGGTTCCAGTGGCGATTTTAAATGCTCTAGTAAATGGTCCAACCGACGCAAAACCACTTTCCAGTCCAACGACAAGTACTGGCCAATGCTGTTTAGCGGGGTCTTGTAACAGCACTTTGGCATGTTCAACCCTCAACTCATTGACCAATTGGCTGAAATTTCGCGCTTGCAGGTTTTGTCGTATCACTCGGCTTATCTTGTATTCAGGTTCATTAAATTGCTGAGCTAAGTCAGCGACTTTTAACCCTTCTTTGAGGAAACCTTTTTGCTCGATAAGAAAGTGTTCCACCTGTTGCTGGAGCGCAATATCATCCTCGGTTTGTGTTGGCTCGTTTGATTCAACGCACCTAACAGATGTAATTGTACGTTGAGATGAAAATCGCCAATACAGTAACACTTGCGCTGTCAATATGATGAGGATAGCTGCGCTTGTCACTGCCCATTCTTGAACCTCACGATTATCGGCAAAGCGATTTTCGACTAATTTGGTGCCTGCGACGCAAATAAAATAAGCGGATAAGAATAGCACCCTTTGTGCTTTTTCCTGCCCTTGAGACTGCGAGACCCTCGGCACCCTTCCCAAAATGCCAGCATGAGTACACTAGATGACAACAACAAAGTAAGCTCATACGCCGCAATGTTAAGCCACTCAACTAATCCGCTAGCAGCCATGTGTAATTGACTGTCGATAAACAAATAGCCTTGCCGCCACACGACTAAGGCAGCAATGGCGATTGCAAACACAATATGCCTTTTTAAAATGGCATGTTTTTCTCTAAATAATGCCCTTGCAAGCAACCAAAACCCATTACAGGTCACACAAGCGCCCATGCCAATTAAATACTGATATCCATTTAAGGAGTCCTGAGTCAGCTTTTTGGTCGTGGCCAATGCTATCGAGCCGCACACCAAAGCAAAGAGTAAATGTGCTGCTTTTTTCTCTTTTACAAAAAGCTGAGCAACAACCAAAGTGCAACATAGGCTAAGCAAAAGTAGGTAATAGTTTTCAATAGTCATGGCGATTGAAGGAATATTGATAGACGCAGAAACTCTAACAGCCACACCAAAAGCATTCAAATTAACTTTGTAAGTAAACTTAACACCAGCATTTTTAAAATTCGGCCTACTTTCTTTGCTTTGATTTTCAAAATCAAAGCGACGAGATAGCAAAACCTTGTCATTTTATATACCAAGTTTATTGATTTATAAGGATAAGTATTTTGTCTTCCCTCAATCTAACCAAAACAACAGGGGTTTTCTTTAGTCCCTTTAGCGTATTGAATGGTGCCGCAAAGAGCTGGATGTGTGTCGCACTGCTCGGGCAATGGATGTTTGCTGTTTATATCTTAGGCCTATATGCCATCCCGCTTATCGTGGGACTCACAGAGCAAAGTGCAGCGGTTTCACCGGCGAGTGGACACACAAAAGATGCCAAGGTGTTTTTTAGCCATGTTTTACCCGCTGTGATTTTGGCCACCATACAGCTTATTCCTGCGGTGCGAAAACGCTTTCCACGCTTTCATCGCTACAACGGACGCGTATTTTTTATTCTCGGTATTTCGGGCGCACTCACAGGGTTATATCTCACTTGGGTAACCGGTCTTAGGCTAAGCGATGTTGGTGCCATTGGGATAACACTCAACGGTATATTAATTCCCATTGCGATATTTTTTGCTTGGCGCGCTGCCATACAAAAAAATATCGCCGCACATCAACGTTATGCCGCACATAGTTTTTTCTTGGTTAATGGGGTGTGGACGTTTCGTCTTTATTTGTTTGGTTGGTACATGGTCAATCAAGGCTTCAATGGCAATACCGCAACCTTAGATGGCCCTGTCGATATATTTATTTCGTTTGCCTGCTATCTGCTACCAATGGTACTCGCAGAGCTCTACTTTTGGGCAAAACGCCAAACCAACGTCAGCGCACCGGTGTGGATAATCGCGGTGATGATGAGCTTAGGTTTTGTGATCACCGCGATTGGTGTCTGCGCGGCCGCTGTCATGATGTGGTGGCCACGCATTTCAGCCGTCTTTTTTAGTTAAATTACAGTTTAATCAGTTAGGAGTAGAAACATGTTTTCAGTCAAAGCGAACAAAATCAACAAAGGCCTAATTACATCGGCAATTTTGCTCGTGATATTAACGCTGATGTGGCAACATTTAAATGGCGAAATAGTGAGTCACCACTTACTTCACAGAGCTGATTTTCCAGCAGTATCTAACGCATGGGGCATTATCATAATTCCCGTATTAGCTTGGCTTACTGCACTGCGGCTACATAAAGCAATTGGCACAGAGCGCATTAAAAAAACAGCACCCGTGGTTATTCCTACTGAGTTTTTGGTCGCATTCTTTGTGATGTTACTCTTTAGCTTGTTGCAATCAGCCCTTTGGGAGTTCGGTTATCAAAGCCTCACCATGTATACAGCCTTAGGACTTTTGATAGCTGGATTATTTTATCCAATCTACCGCGCAGAATGCATATTGGGACACGTGGTCGGTGCTAGTTTTACCTTTGGTTATGCTATTCCACTGATCGGCATTTTAGTGATGGCAATAGTTTCAGTGTTTTCTCTTTTTTGCTTAAAACCTATCTTTTCTAAATTACTTAAGAAGACACAAACACCAATGAGAATGGAGTGATAGTGATCTTGCAAAGCTCAAGACAACACAAATAATTCCTAGGCGCTGCTATATAACTCGTTCCTTGTCGTTTTGACTCGTGTTAAATTAGTGATGATTTTTAAGCAAGGAACGAGCGGTTATGCAAGCTAGGTTAGTTACTCACATTGTTATCGTGGCTATTTTTACGTTGCTGTCAATTGGTAGCGCTATTGCTAATAAATCAGTAGATTCGAACTCGACACTGCAGCTTTCGTCCGCTTATTTTTCGCAAAAAAGAACGGTTCATATCGTCCTGCCACCAAGCTATGAGCAAGGCAATACAGGCTATCCAGTGTTATATCTAACTGATGGTCAGAGCAATCTTGAACATACCGCTTCAGCGGCTCGCTTCTTGGCACAACAACATAAAATACCGGAACTTATCATTGTTGCCATCGAAACCAACGAACACCGCACTCGAGATCTGACCCCGTCTTATCGCAAAGGTAGCCTTGCGGTACTGGGACATTTTGCAGGTCCAACACGGCAGCAAAATCCGGGCGGTGCAGAAATGCTACTGCAATTTATCGACAAAGAACTCATCCCTTACGTAGACAAGCATTATCGCACATCAGGCTATCGCGCGTTAGCAGGACACTCATTCGGTGGGCTGTTTGCAACCTATGCGCTACTTGAAAAACCCGATTTATTTAATGGTGTGATGTTGGCAAGTCCAAGCCTTTGGTGGGATAAAGAGCGATTATTAAATGACTTACTGGCAAAAGCGTTAATCAACAAGTGTATCTACATCAGCATGGCTGACGAAAGCGCAATCATAACGCAGCCATTTCAACGTCTTAATGATGCTTGGCGAAAGCCAAATGGAATTGACTTCAAAGCGCAGCACTTTAGCGGCGAATCCCATATGAGCGTCGTCTACCCGAGCTATTATCATGGTCTGCAGCACCTCTTTAACCATTATCAGCCATCCTTGAAGGTAGCGACCGCGGGTGTCACTCAGCTGGAAAATCATGTTGCCATCGCTAAATCGCTATACGGACTCAAGACTTACCCCTACGACGCACTGACTTCGCTCGGGTATGGCGCCCTATTCGAACGTAACTTCACTGCGGCCATCAACCTGTTCAGCTTTGTGAGCCAGCACAACTCAGCGTCCCTCAATGCACTGCAGCAATTGGCCATGGCTTATCAGCAAAAAGGAGATAAGCCATCACTATTAAAGACCTACCAAGCCATGCTTAAGCTTGAAGGGCTAAGTGAAAGTGAACAAAAACATTTGCTCTCTGAAATCAAAGCATTGCAACACTTACATTAACTGATTTTTTCTAAAGTGATGATACTCACTCAAGGCAAGTGGCACGGAAACCACTGGATTTTGTGAATGCCCCGCGCCCTCGCTAATGCTGTGTCCCCAACGCACATTGGCAGGCGCATGCTGTTCAAGTGCCTCTAATAAACCGCGAAATGACCCCGTAATGATGTCATTCTCAGCACCGCCTATGGAGAGGTAAATATACTTAGGTTTGCCTTGAATATTGGCTAGGCTTTTTGCGAATTCTTTTACGACAACCGAGTCGTCATACCACGCAGCAGGACTAAAAGCAAAGTAGCCATCAAAAAGCGCAGGTTTAGTCACCATGGTATAAAGTACAAAACTTCCACCAGCAGAGAACCCACTTAACACACGGTTGTCGTTAATTGAGTAGTTAGCTTCTAAATAGGGTAACAGCTCGCTTTCAACAAATTGCAAAAAACGATCTGCACGACCAAAAATGGCAGGATCATTGTCACTCTCTGGACGAGCCTCAATCGCAACATCTTGTCGAGCATAAGGCGGTACTAAGTCGCGGTTGCGGGTCTGCGTCCAAAATTGATTGGGAATAGACACTAAAATGGCATCTTCTACCCTACCTTGTTCGGCAAGGCTGCTTAGTACCTCATCCCACCGCGCGAGATTAAAGTTGCCGTCGGTGCGAATAATGAGTGGATAACTATATGCCTTGTCATATCCTTTTGGGAGGCGAATAAAGACCTTTCGATCTTCGTTAAGCACTTGTGAAGACAACACTACATCAACATAATCTGAAGTGTAATGAGACTGGTACTGGGTAAACTTCCAACCAGCAGCGACGATTGCAATTAAACCTAAGAGAGAAAATAGATATCGCTTCATAAAACTTCCTGTCATTGTTTTTATTATTTCGTACTTTTGAATACAGTTTACTTCATCCTACTGTATATTTTTTAGAAACTAAATCGCAACCGCTATAATATCAAGCAGCTAAACATAACATACTGAAAACACTAAAATTTACTTCACAATTCAATGTAACATTATGTTTTAAAAATAAATTATCGCTGTAATGTGGTGTAATGGATAAAATCAGAATCTACCTTACCTTTATACTGCGTAACAAATTTACAACCAATTAAGTTCATTTTTTTTACTTGCGCAAATCATGTATCTGCATCAGCAGTACAGCCAGATACTTCTTACTCCATTTGAACAATATCTTGTCGCAGCGGTGAGGTTTTCCGATTAGATAATGCAAATGGTATCTTTTGACATGGAGTTCACAATGATGAAAATCATAGTATCTGCCATTGCATTGGCAACCACAATGTCGAGTTTCAATTCGCTCGCTGCGCCTGAATCTTATGGCGTGCTTTTTTTAGACCGTAGTAGTTCAATGAACACGTTGCGCCCAGATGGACAAAGCCGATGTTCATTCTCAAAGCAACAGGCAGTGCAAAAAGTATCAAAGTTCTTTCTAGATGCCACAATTAATGGCCAGCAGCTAAATGTGAAAACGTTTGCTAGTGGCGGTCAAATTCAATCTCTAACTAACGGGTTTGTCGGTTTCAATGCGGCAATGATGGCACTCTATCAACTAGATCCAGAAGGGTGCTCAGGGTTAACTGCACTTGCCCAAGCTATGTGTGATGGCGCTGATGAGTTGAGAGCAAACTACTCAACGGAAGCCGCTAATGGCGCACTGTTAAGAGTGTATGGCTCTACTGATGGCAGCGAAAATGACAGCCCAATCTCTAGCTGCGGTGGCTCAAATTGGCAAACAAGCGTAACCTCTAAATACCTGTTTGAGCTACCTCCAGTGCAATTCAATGCCACAATCTATACAGGTACAGTGCAAAATATTCTGGCTAATAAAGATAAGATGTATGTATTAGATGTTTCACCTGCATCTCAGTCGGTATCTAGTACCCCTACATTTCAGTTTCTTAAACAGCTGAGTATTGACACCGGCGGTACTTACGAAGAGATCAGCGACTCAGATGGCGGCGACCCAGGCGACTGGTAACTCACCAAATACCAAAGCATATGTAAAGGCCGATAAGGCCTTTTTTCTATTCGCCGTTGAGAAAATACAGAATGTTGTTTTTACACATTATTTAAAATAAAAAAACAATTAAATTACACAAAACGCAAATACCTAAGGATCTTCAACTACACTCTCCGTGGGCATTTGCCCTGTGCAAGTTAAAAGGAGATTGTAATGAAGATTAATGGCAAACAACCGAATTTTCTAATCATTACCACAGATGAAGAGCGTTTCCCTCCACCTTACGAAAATTCACAAGCAAAAGAGTATCGACTCAAGCACAGTGCGTGTATGGCAGAAATGCGCCGCTGTGGCATGGAATTTATGAATCATAATGCAGCAGCGACGGCATGCGCACCTAGTAGAACATCCATTTACACGGGACAATATCCATCCCTACACGGCGTGAGCCAAACTCCAGGAATTGGCAAGTCGTCATTTGATCAAAACATGTTCTGGCTGACTCCCAATACTGTGCCAACCATGGGATCTTGGTTTCGCGAAGCGGGTTATCAAACCTATTATCGTGGTAAATGGCACCTCTCCGATGAGGATATTATCGTGCCGGGGAGTCAGCAAGCGCTGTATAGTAACTCTGAAACTGGAGAGCCTTACCCAGCAAAACAAGCTCTCTATGAGCGCGCAGAGCGTCTAGATAAGTTTGGCTTTAGTCAATGGATAGGTCCTGAACCTCATGGCGCTGCAGAGAACAATTCAGGTACATCTCGAGATCCGGGATTTGCCAATCAAGTTTGTGAAACCCTTAAACAACTTGAAGAAAAGGCACAAAGCGGCGACCAAACGCCATTTTTACTGGTTTCTTCATTCGTAAACCCACACGACATTGTATTAATGGGACAAAAAGATTGGTTTTCCAACTTTTATGCCGAAAAAGAAGCCGGTAACCTTCCAAGTATTGCGCCAGCCCCAAGCCAAAATGAAAGCTTAATGGACAAGCCAAGATGCCAAAAAGACTATCAGCTTATGTACCCGCATATGTATCTACCACAGCCACCAGATGAAACCTATCGACAGTTTTATTACTACCTTATCGCAGAAGTGAACAAGCATATAGAACAGGTAGTTAACGCATTAAAGCAGTCATCTTTTTATGAAAATACTATTGTCGTTTTTACCTCAGATCATGGTGAGCTACTAGGTGCTCACGGCGGTCTACATCAAAAGTGGTACACCGCATATCAAGAAGTATTAAACGTGCCGTTTATTATTTCTAATCCTGTGCTTTTCAATCAACCTAAGCAGCTTGATATCACCACATCACATATCGACTTACTGCCTACCCTGCTTGGTCTAGCGGATATAGATATTGAGCAAACTCGTACTCAGCTTGCTAAAGATCACAGCGAAGCACAGCCACTCGTTGGCAGAAACCTAGCTAACGTCATTTTGGGTGAAGCGTCGCCCAAAGAAGAAGCCATTTACTTTATGACCGATGACAACATCGAAGTTGGTAGTGATATGACGAATATGCTTACCGGTAAAGCTTACAATAGTATTATCCAACCGAACCATATCGAAGCTGTAATAACGCAACTACCGGATATCAGCGGTGATACGAAATGGAAGTTTGTGCGTTATTTTGATAACGCTCGATTCTATGAGCAAGACCCGAATTTAGTTGATCTTGGTGGTAACGATGAGCCTACCACGCAATCGTCTGTGAGTAATGTCATTGGCGTCAGCAACCCAGACGGAATAACAACCACTCAGTTCATTCCCAGTGAATACGAGTGTTATAACTTGAGTGAAGATCCGACGGAAGAGAACAACCTGTTAAGCCCGTTTTGCGAAACGCCATTGGATGCGCGGATTTTAAAAGCGCTGCAATTTACGCTACGGGAGCAGCGTAAAGCCAAACGTTTATTACCACAAAACCTCAATGAAGCACCGCAAAAGCCAGTCAACCAGCAAGTGCCGATTAGAAGGTAATCGAAAGGCTCTGCAAGTAGCCCTGAAATATACGGCTACTTGCGATATAGATATTTATGCTTTTTTAAACATTGCCAACAACTGACTTAGCACCGCCGCAATAATGACACCGATCACCGCACCCAATCCAAGCTTGGCGATAATACTCAAAAGCCAGCTCAATGCAGGGATCAGATTTTCAATAGCGTGAACAATTTCTTCAAGTAAGTGGAACTGGTGAGCCAAAATATCAACGCCAACTAAAAGCATTGCCAGCACACCGGCGACTGACAGAAACTTCATCAGACCGTTAGCAAAATAAAGCAGCCCTTTACCCACCCCACGTTTTATCGCTGCAAGTGTAGTCTTACTTGCGTCCTTAATCATGGCTAAACCAATATCATCAAGCTTAACAATCAGGGCCACAATTCCGTAAACCCCGATTGTCAGTGCAAGCCCAATTAACGAAAGGACTATTGCTTGCTTTTCAAAAGGCTGATCAGCAATCGCCCCCAGCGCAATAATGATAATTTCCGCCGATAGAACAAAGTCGGTAACGATAGCGCCCTTGATTTTGTCTTTTTCAAACTCGACTAAGTCAACACGCTCATCCTCAAGCGCTTTGACAAACTCATCGGTTTCTTGCTGTTGTTCCCGACGGTGAAAAATAGCGTGGAGAATTTTTTCGCCACCTTCAAACAGCAAGTACAGCGCCCCCAAAATTAGCATAATGGGGATCATAAACGGCGCAAAGTAACTGCAAGCCAAAGCAGCGGGCACTAAAATAAACTTGTTTAGCAAGGAGCCTTTAAACACCTTCCATACCACTGCAAGCTCCCGATCTGGTTTGATCCCGCCCGAGAGTTGCTCTGCGTTGACGGCAAGATCGTCTCCTAACACCGGAGCGGTTTTGGTTGCGGCTAATTTTGTTAGCGCAGCGACATCATCGAGCAAGGCAAGTAAGTTTGCGGATGGCATAGCACACTCCTTTCGTTTAAGTTATTCATTAAGTGCGGTTGTCAAATAGCTGCTTATGTTAGCAACAGGCCCTAATACACAATATTTTTATCATAGGCCAAACATGATATTGCAGGCATGACCGCTTCAAGACAACTTAAATGTTGTTTTAATTCTCTCGGCTCGGTAATTTTTTATACCGAATCCAAGGGATCAAAGGCGTAGTGTCGCCCTGCTATACCGTTAGATAAGCCTTATACCCTTTTATCCAATCACAACAACAGAAGCCGTTAGCAAAAGCAAATAAGGTCTAATTTCAACACTAAAGTTACCATTAAAGATGCTGCTTTTGGTGATTAGACCTTGATAATATTTGCACGGCAGCGGTTGACTATATGCGCTCCCTTTTAGTACAACTAGCAACAGTCTTAACGCATGCTAATTGACACCGAAATAGCGCAGTGATCGCTGAGCATTTTCTCTTCAGACATATCCGCAAAAAAGTGTACGCTGGGGGCGAATTTTACTGTGTTTGCAAGTTTGTTGCTCAGTAATATATGGTCAATCGGCACAGGGTAACGAGGGTGACAACCTGTCAGCGTCTTAGTTGCATTTATCAAAGGTGTAGAGGCGTTATTTTGGTGCTTGGTTAACTGCTGCCAAAATTGATTGTCGCCATGACTTAAACGATGATTAAAGTCGCCCAACACAATGGTGTTGCTATTTGCGTGTTTCTTCAACCAGGACTTGAGTACTGGTAATTGCTCTGCCAGCAATCGACAGGCTTTTTTATCCGATGTCGAGTAGTTATCAACAAAACAGCCGCTTTTAAGATGGACATTAAGCACTGAAAGCTCACCAAACTGAGTATCTAAGGTCACAACTAGACCATGTCTTAGCCCTTCAACATCCACGCTAAGTTCGCTCACGTTATCCACTTTGCTTGAGGCAAGGCTATTTTTAATTGCAAAAGCGGTTTTCTGCTGTGTAGAGACGTTGCCACTTCCTCTACAGTCGTACGTCACGCTATCAGCTCTACTTGAAATCAGTAATTGCCACTCACTACTTGGAAAGACCTGCTCTAATGCTTTAACCGATGCGACTTCTTGCAGCGCAATAACATCTGCATTAAGCCCTTTTGCATAATCGCGCAGTGCGCTTATCTCCTGCTCATCACGAGGCCTACACCCTGTGTTCGATGGATATGCTAAATGCTCCATGTTCCAAGTCGCGATTTTAAGCGGAGCGACGGTTGCTTGGCCACTTACCGCGGAGGTACCGATATTTGTAGGCTCTGACTGGCATCCCAAAAGCGAGAGGCTAAAAATAGCGCTAAATACAAATGCAGTTAATTTTGTTGTCATAATAAATCCAGTCTATGCGATAAAATCTAATGTCAGTAGCAATCGTCTTTCCCCTGTTACTACTGCTGGTGAGCGATGCACTAAGCCACGGCCTTCATTGCCTTCCCAACGCTCACCTTTTAATAATGCCACATCCCCACAGGCAAGCTGTATTGCATCAGCTTCAGGAGAAATAGTCAGTTTGTTGCCATCCCTTGATACATGCTGGTTTCTAAGCCACTCGCTGCCAGCGCCTGCGAGTGTAGTCACCAGTCGTACTGGCACTTTATCAACATGAAATTTCGGGCACATTGCAGTCTCGAGCATTTTTAACCGTAAACCAACGACGCGAAGTTCAAATAAGCAGCTAAACATATCTACTATTTCAATAATATGCGCCACCATCGCATCACTAAAATTCAACCGCTTTAACGGCTCACTAACTTCGCAAGTGATATTGCTAGTCGCAATTTGTAGCGCTAATTCTATCTCTTTTGCTGTTTCTAAGTAGTGGCCAAACTCTGCTTTCAAAGCAGGTGATAATGCATGTTGCCAAATCACAATATTGGTGTTGGACTCATAAATCTTGGTTAACACAGTTGCATGTTCTGACTGCTCATGATGCAGAGAGTCCGCATCAAGCAAGGGCTCTATAGGCATAAGACTATTCATATTAACTCCAAATAGGGTTTTATTTAGTGAAAATTGCGATGCAGCGCATAATTTCGAAGATGCGCGTAGGAGATGAGTATAGAGCCAAGCACTGTGAACAAGGTTTCTCCACCTTTTTCACCTAAAATAGTTGCTATCACCAAGAGTGTGCAGCCTACTAACCCCATGCCCACAACAAGACCTGACTTATGCCGCACATAGCCAAACCCAAGGGCCAAAACGCTAATAGGTATTACTGCTATTAGTAACCACTCGTGAAAAGCTTCATCAGAGAGCGCTAATAAACCCGCGAAGGGAGGAAGTACAAGTAATAAAAAAGGTAATATTAAACAGTGGACTAAGCACAACATAGATAACCCAATTGCTGCTTTGTCTCCAAACGACTGTACTTTTACGTTCACACTTTCTCCTTTGTCATGCTCGCCTACAATTGATACAATATAACATATCAACCAAAAAAGAGTAAAACGTTAAAAGCCATACTACAAAAGAGTGTTCGATACAAAGCCCAACATATAAAAGTGACGTATATTTAAAGCACTCAGAGAGTCAATCTCTACTTGTCGTGATTTTTCTGTGTTGTAGCAAGTAAACGCAAAGGCACTTTGGAAGGTGTTTGATAAAATAGGAATGCACTGAATTACAATTCATAAGTTTGAGATTCTGAACAAACCTATGAATTGATGAGTAATCGCCAACTATGGAGCAAGGTTACGCGTTACACCCCATAGTTTCACACTCTGGATACGCAGATGGACAATGCGTTGTCCCACAAAAATAAAAGTCTGTATAACCTCGATTATAACCACCAGCAATTTGCAAAGTGACATTTTTAACAACGTGGCTATTGTCTTTATTGAGTACTTTCATGTTCCTTTTCTTAAGGCTTAGTTTCATTTTATTTCCTCGATAATCATTGTTTAAAGTTTCCAAATCGGAAACTACTAATGGCTATACTGGCAGCGGAGAAACAAAAAATCAACATGTAAAACACTTATTAAACATATTAATAATGTGATCTCCAAGCCTAAACAATGCTGTAATGTGGCAAGCGCTAAAAGCCCCATGTATGAGCACTTTTGACTCCCTATGAATTAAATAGCTGACACCCACCACTAACCCTATGAATTAAATAGCTGACACCCACCACTAATTTGCACCTTCTTATTAAATAGCTGACACCCAACACTAATTTGCACCTTCTTAAGATTCCGCCTACGCTTTAATTTTGCACTCAAAGGATTGAGGAAACCAAACTATGGCAACTGCCCGTAAAAAACAAATTAGTTTAACCGACACCAAATGTTATCACTGTATCTCCCGTTGCGTGAGGCAGGCCTTTCTGTGCGGTGAAGATAAATTTACTGGAAAATCATACGAACACCGCCGTGATTGGGTTGAAGAAAAGCTCCTGATGCTGGGCTCCGTGTTTTGTATTGATATCTGTGCTTATGCCGTGATGAGTAATCACACCCACATTGTTTTATATGTTGATGATAAAAAGGCTAAGTGTCTGTCGGATAAAGCGATTGTGATACGGTGGCACAAGCTGTTTAAAGGCAATTGGATAACCCATAAGCTCGTTGAGGGAGAACCACTCAATGAATCGGAACAATTGATATTCAATGAGCATGTCGCTAACTAAATCGCTGACACCCACTACTAATTTGCACCTTCCTAAGATACCACCTACGCTTTAATTCTGCACTCAAAGGATTGAGGAAACCAAACTATGGCTACTGCCCGTAAAAAACAAATCAGTTTAACCGACACCAAATACTACCACTGTATCTCCCGCTGTGTAAGGCGCGCCTTTTTATGCGGTGAAGATAAATTTACTGGAAAATCATATGAACACCGCCGGGATTGGGTTGAAGAAAAGCTCCTGATGCTGGGCTCCGTGTTTTGTATTGATATCTGTGCTTATGCCGTGATGAGTAATCACACCCACATTGTTTTATATGTTGATGATAAAAAGGCTAAGTGTCTGTCGGATAAAGCGATTGTGATACGGTGGCACAAGCTGTTTAAAGGCAATTGGATAACCCATAAGCTCGTTGAGGGAGAANGGCTAAGTGTCTGTCGGATAAAGCGATTGTGATACGGTGGCACAAGCTGTTTAAAGGCAATTGGATAACCCATAAGCTCGTTGAGGGAGAACCACTCAATGAATCGGAACAATTGATATTCGATGAGCATGTCGCCAAGTACAGGGAAAGGCTCGCAGATATTAGCTGGTTTATGCGAGTGCTTAACGAAGACATCGCCCGCCGAGCAAATAAAGAAGATAATTGTACAGGCCGTTTTTGGGAAGGACGATTCAAATCCCAAGCATTACTGGACGAGGCAGCACTGGCTGCTTGTTTGGCATATGTAGACCTAAACCCCATTAGAGCCAAAATCGCCGCAACGCCTGAAACCTCAGACTACACCAGCATCAAAAAGCGCATCGACCACGCTAAGCTGGGCAAACAACCAAAAAGCCTACTACGCTTTGCTGGTAGCCCGCGAAAACATATGCCTAAAGGCCTACCTTTTGAACTCAAGTCCTATATTGAATTAGTTGAGCTCACGGGCAAATGCATTCGAGTCGATAAACGCGGGTATATCAATGAAGCACAACCGATTCTTACTCGACTCAATATAGAACCTGAGAACTGGATAAAACTCACCACGCAATTTTCTCGGGTATTTCATGGTGCAGTGGGCCGAGAACGGACAATAACCGCTTACAGTGAAACACTGCAAAAAAGACGGCGGACAAACCTAACAAACTGCGAGCGTTTGTTGGCTTAGCAAAACTCACATTCTCAACGCTAGAATTTCTTATTTCTGTATTTACAGCGCTTTGTCGTGCACGATAACTCGGTTTTGATGTAGAGATACGCTTGGGCGCTAAAAATTAGCCTATCTATAAACGTTTTTGACCAAAGTGGTTGAAGTATTTTTATACTTTTTACTTCACTTCCTCAGCTTGGATATTAATAGTGATGGATGTCACTTATTTCTTACTCTTCCTCAGCTTGGATATTAATAGTGATGGATGTCACTTATTTCTTACTTTATTTCTTACTTATTTCTTTTATCTATTTATTAGCTTTCATTGGCCAACTCAATTTGACCACTATTTTTAACCTCAGATGCAGCCTAAATTTGATAAGTCTTTAACTGGCTTTTTAAAGCCTTCAACTTTGCTTCTAGATCACCGTAGATATCCGCATCCTCATTAAAAAAAATAGTGTTACGCGTTAAATAGTCCACCGCGCCTTTGGATTGCTTGACGAGTTCTGAGCTAGCAATCGAGTTTGAATCCAGCTTCTCTTTGAGAAGGGATGCAAAACAGCTCGCTATCTCAGAAGCGTCGAATGGTTCATGATCTGTTTTCATTAGGAAGTCAATGAAGAAGTAAAAGTACGTATTAAATAACACATTAGGCATAACTCTTAGTTCATTTGCCCTTTCAATTACGCTGCGAGAAAATGCTGCTGAAATAGACTCGTTAGACTGGTTAAAAAACGTATTTTTGGCATAAGCTAAATCGGGATCACAGCCATAACCTGAAAGCTGCTCTTGCCATATACTTTCGATTGATTGTGTTTCTGTATTATTCATAAAACCTCTTAATAAAAAGAGTAGAAAGCCTACTCCTGCAGCAATTGATAATTAAGGCTAGTCAAACATGCAGCCGATTTATAGTGATGGGTGTCATTGATTTATTCTTTCTTGTTTTCTGTTTTTGATGCAAATAGTAGTGGGTGATGAGATGGACGCTCCCAAATCGGCGTCAATGCGCCAAACTGATAGTTGCAAACACAGTTATTAGGAGAGTCCATCATGAATAACGTTAGCACGCTTTCAATTGATCTAGCAAAAAATGTATTCCAACTTTTATCGTTTGATAAGCAAGGTAATAAATGTTTTTCCAGAAGGTTAGATAGAGCAAAGCTCTTGCAAACATTGACCCAATTACCTGCTTGTAATGTTGTTATGGGATCATGCTCAACGTCTCATTATTGGGGGCGGTACTGCTTACAAGCTGGGCACCAAGTTCAGCTTATCCCTGCGCAACATGTTACCCCTTTTGTCCGTGGCAATAAAAACGATAAAAATGATTGTATGGCGATTTATGAAGCGAGCCTTCGACCTAACATTCGCTTTGTTCCTGTAAAAACAGAGCATCAACAAGCAATCCTAGCACTACATCGCTATCGGGAACGGCTCATACATAATCGAACCGCCTGCATCAACCAAACATGTGGTTTGTTACTTGAATTTGGCATCGTCATCAAGAAGAGCTTAAAGTCTTTTCGTGCAACCATTGCTGATCTGCTCAACCGTAATTTACATGGAGCTTTAAATCTACTCCTCAGAGACGTTTATGAAGAAATGCAAAAGTTAGACGTCAATATTAAAAATGTAGAGGCACAATTTAAGCAGTTTAATGAACAGAGCCAAGCTGCTCAAATTATCCAATCCATCCCCGGAATTGGGATTATCAACGCATCGGCATTGAGTGCCACAATAGATAAAGGGCAAGTATTTTCTAATAAAAAGGAGTTGGCTGTGTGGCTTGGGATCACACCTCGTCAATATGCTTCGGGTGAAACTAATAAGATGGGAGGGATCACTAAACGAGGTGATCGTTATCTAAGAAAGCAACTCATTCATGGTGCCCGTACAGTGGTCAATCATGCGCACAAAAAGCAGGATGATTTAAACAAATGGATCAACGCATTGGTAGAGCGTCGCGGTAAAAATAAAGCGGTGGTGGCCACGGCCCACCGATTGGCTCGCTTAATGTGGATATTGCTACAAAGAAATGAACCTTATAAAGCCCAATATACACAAAGTGAGGCGCAATCATGACTCAAATTATGGCTATCAAGGAGCTCGGTTGTGACAAGGGCCTCAAGCCCGAGTGGGTGTTTATGAGCCCTTGATAGCCATATTCTCATTGCTGTAAACATAACGATGAACAAAAGGTCAAACCTACCTAGTTAAACCCGTTATAGGCAAGGCATTCAATGCCGCGTGGGTGTATTCTACTTTTTGGGTGGCTAGGTTCGAAACTCATTAGGGGCGCTGAAAGTCAGTTAAGCCCGAATATATGTCAGAGCAGCACCTTATTTAGGGTGACTCAAAGTGACTGTTTATCAATACATACAAATAGTAAATGAGAGATAAATAAAAGAAGCAACAAGGCTGTTAAAACAACCTTGTTGGATGAGTATTACTTGACTGCAGCTGAGCGTCCATATATGTCACTTGTTTTTCTTGTTTTTCGTTCACTTGTTTTTTCGACACAGATATTGCACCTGACTATTGTGACGCAGTTATTGATCTGTTTTTACTTGCGACGACTCCACTTCGATGTGACGGCCCATTTGATTTCGCTAATAGCCAACTGAGTAAAGGGCTCAGTGAAAAAGGGCTAGCGTTGAATGGCAGCTCTAACGAGTGGCATACTCCACCTGTAGATGCGTTGTTTATTCACCGCAAACTGGCGGGGTTATATTTAATCGCAGTAAAATTACAAGCTAAGGTAGACTTAACAGCACTGCAAGCATACTTATAATAACGGCCTGCCAGTAAGCAGGCCTTGGGTCATTACAACATGCTTTTTAGCACGCCATCTTTTCTTATAAAGTGATGATAAAGCGCCGCTCCAATATGAACTGCAAGTACTGCAATCAGTAGCAATACAGCAAAACCATGTCCTTCGCGAAATACAGCAAAGTATTCGATGTAAGGCACCATTGCGGCTGGAATGGTGAAAAAGTCGAACACCACTATTGGTCGCGCTGCATAATACTGCATCAACAGGCCGCTAGTCGGTATGATTAACATCAATGCGTAAAGCAGCCAGTGGCTGAATTTGGCCAGTTTGACTTGTATTGTCGACATCCCAGATGGCAAGCTAGGTGTCGATGACTTTATTCTAATAAGAAAGCGCAATAAAAGTAGCAAAAGTGCCAGCACACCAAATGATTTATGTAGCCCAAGTAAGGTAAGCTGCCAAGGCTCAAGCGCACGTACCATCGCAAGTCCTGCAAAAATCATGGCAAAGATAAGTAATGCCATAGACCAGTGAAGCACTCTCATCGCGAGATTAAATCGTGTTATTTGATTAATCATTCACTGTCTCCTCAAGTGCGCCCATCAATTGCTCCTTAGCCCTACGGCGATAAGACTCTGCATAGGCAGCAGAGCGCGCTCTTAGAATTGGATCTTCGGTTGCTTTAACACCGCTAGGTAATATCAAGGGATCAAAATTGAGCGCATGGCAGCTCCCCGATAATTGCGGTTGCCAATGCGTTATGAAGATCTCTCCTGCATCTACCTTCGCGCGGTTACTGGGCCAAAGCTTGGCTGGATTATTTTCATCATCTTCTTGCTTGGCAAATATAAACTGCCAATTGAAGCGTACAGCTCCTTTCTCTAATCGAGTTGCAAATTCTTGCTGTAGCGCGTCTTTGCCTGTGTAAGGATTTTTACTTTCTTCATTTAATGGCAGCATTTTCCAGCGAATAGCCTGACGCTGCGCTTTTTCATCAACCAAATAAAACGCATTAATACTATGATAAGTCTCAAGGGCAAAACTCGAGCTTGGCGTGTAACTCGCTTTCCATGCCAAAAAATCCGCACTCTCAGGGTGCCCAGCAAAAAAGTCTTTTACTGCCTCTTTGCCCTGCTTCAGAGCAACAATTTGCTGATAAAAATCATGCGGATTCGTTACCGCCATCACTGGAGGCGTATTCATCGCAATATTCCAACGCTGAGCACCTGTTACGAAGCTCAGCGCAAAGCTCCTTACTGGTGCAGTCAACTCCGCAGCGTGCGGATTATTTCCAGCAATGGACAATCGACCAATAAATGGATGCGTGCCGGCTTTAAAAACGGTTGCGTCTGAGTACTGAGATAGCCGCCCATTCGATTTAAACTCTCCTGACACACAAATCCCTTTTGCGTGTGCCCTACGAAACCCAGGGAAGTGGTTTTGTCCTTGTTGCAAATCGACAAATTGCTGGGCGGTGACTTGCTCGGTTTGCGCTTGTGTTAATGGTGAAAGTAACAACGCAACAGCAAGGCTCGCAACATAAAACCCCTTTTCTAACAAGGATACAGATGTGTATTTCACAAAACGGCTCCTAAGTTAACCCAGTTTGTCGAATTAGTGACTTATATACAGCGCAAACTGGTCGTGAATAACTAATGCCATCAATAGACCTGTAGTACGAACGTTTCCTTTCACTTATTTTGTATGTAATCCTGATGTTTACGCTATGCTTTGTTATCTACCCGCCTATCGTTATTTAACTTGAGGCTATTTAAAAACACGGCAAAATTGCTTAAGCGGAGTAAATACTGTACTCTTGCCCGCCGCCCAATACAGAGTACAAAATCATGAGCTTTAGCCACCTAGGTTTAGCCCCAGAAATAAATCAAGCCGTTGTCGAACAAGGTTACGACAAACCAACTCCCATTCAAGAGCAAGCCATTCCTGCCATTTTAGAAGGCAGAGACGTGATGGCTGCGGCGCAAACGGGGACAGGTAAAACAGCGGGCTTTACATTACCTTTGTTGCAAAAGCTGATTGCCGGTACTAAGCCACGTGCGAACAATGTACGCGCGTTAATTCTAACGCCGACTAGAGAGCTTGCTGACCAAGTATGGCAAAGTGTTTCGCTGTACAGTAAACACCTGCCTATCAGCTCTGAAGTTGTTTACGGCGGTGTGAAGATCAATCCGCAAATGATGAAGCTGCGTAAAGGCATTGATGTTTTAGTGGCAACACCTGGGCGATTACTCGACCTTTACCAGCAAAATGCTGTCAAATTTGATGACCTTGAAGTACTGGTATTGGATGAAGCCGACCGTATGCTAGACATGGGCTTTATTCACGATATCAAGCGCATCATCAAAGTATTGCCAAGCCGCAGACAAAACTTGATGTTCTCTGCCACTTTCTCTGAAGAGATTAGAGCATTAGCGAAAGGGCTAATTCATGATCCAGTAGAGATTTCTGTGGCACCAGCAAACAGCACCGCAAAAAGCGTGACTCAATGGGTATACCCGGTAGACAAAAGTAAACGCACCAACTTACTCAAGCATTTAGTGCAAACGCATGATTGGCAACAAGTGTTGGTATTCACCCGCACAAAACACGGTGCCAACCGCTTGGTAAAGGATCTAGAAAAAGACAAGATCAATGCCGCAGCAATCCATGGTAATAAAAGCCAAAGCGCTCGCATGAAAGCCCTTGCTGGCTTTAAAAATGGTGAAGTGCGTGTACTTGTTGCCACTGATATTGTAGCAAGGGGCTTGGATATTCAAGAGCTGCCTCATGTCGTGAACTTTGACCTGCCAAATGTTTACGAAGATTATGTTCACCGTATCGGCAGAACGGGCCGCGCTGGTGCGACAGGTGAAGCTATCTCGTTTGTTACCCAAGAGACCGCAAGCGACTTATTTGGCATTGAACGATTAATTCAACAGCTGGTGCCACGTAAAGTGGAGCCAGGGTTTGAGCCGCAACTTGCCGTACCTGAGTCAAAATTAGATACACGCCCAATCAAGCCGAAAAAGCCAAAGAAACCTAAAAAGCCAAAGGCGACAGACGCTGAGCAAACACCTTCCGCTCAGCCGAAAAACAAACCTAAGCAAAATTCAGGTCCTCGCAACAATAAGCCAAGTGGCAACGGTAAACCTGCTGGTAATAACAATGGCAACCGCAGACGCCGTCCATCATCGTCTGCAAACAAGCCAAAGAGCCAACACGCTGGAGAAAAGCGTACACCACGTCAGAAGCCCACTTCTGGCAATTAATGGTGTAAGCAGGTGTAATAGCATTTGCAACACCTTCTCCTAAGCTAAAAGGGCTGTTAATCGTAACAGCTTTTTTAGTCAAAGGAGCTAGACAATGAATATCTTGAAATTGATACTGTTCACATTGTTTGGTAGTACATTTCTAGCGCACGCTGGTACGCAATATGTGACCCAAGCTGCGAGCAATATCACAGAAACCTCCGCCCAATTAAACGGCTATTCCGCCTCTACTATTGGTTTAAGTGGAGAAACGTTTGATTATGGCCCAACTACTAACTACGGCTACAGCGTACTCGCAACACCGGCTGGCATTAATGGCCCGGTTAGCGCACAAATAGCGAACCTAGATTGCGGCAGCGAATATCATTTTCGTTTTCGAGGAGATCCAAAGCCACCTCGCACCACCATTCAAGGGGAAGACTTAACCTTCACTACAGCCCCATGTGGCCCGACGATTTTTACTAATGTGTCGTTTGAAACCGGCGGACAATATTACTTCGTTGCAGAAAACAATGGCGGTAATACAGTAAACGCCAATCGTATTGCGATTGGCCCTTGGGAGCGGTTTAATCTTATCGATGTCAACGGCGGTAACCTGTTTGATGGCGACACCGTCCATATTCAAACAGCCACTGGCTATTACTTTGTTGCAGAGCAAGGTGGTGGCGCTGAGTTAAATGCCAATCGAACGGTGGCTTCTATTTGGGAAACCTTCACGATTGAGCTGCCGAATAACCCCGGTGCTTTGATCCAAAATGGCGATAAAGTGGCGCTTAAGTCAATCAATGGTCACTATATCCAAGCCGCAGGTAATGGTGGCACGGGAGCCAATGTGCATCCTACCGTCATAGGCTGTAATGCCACTTATCCCTGTTCATGGGAAATGTTTAAGATTATTTTTTAACGCACTTGGCCGTGGTAAAAATTTTATCACGGCCTTACACGCGCTATCCGTTCGAGCCATGTTATAATTGCTGTTTTAGAACTACAGAGACAGCGACTTTGACTCAGCCACTTTTTTCAAGTACCTCACTTTCCAGCGCCTTACTCGATAACCTCGCGTCATTGGGGTATCACACCATGACTGACATTCAAGCACAAACCTTACCGCTTATCTTGGCGGGTAAAGATGTCATTGGCCAAGGTAAAACGGGCTCAGGTAAAACCGCCGCTTTCTCTTTAGGACTATTACATAATTTAAACGTGAAACGCTTTCGCGTGCAGGCGCTTGTGGTATGCCCAACTCGAGAGCTTGCCGATCAGGTTGCGGCTGAAATTCGCAAGCTTGCCCGTGCAGTTCATAACATCAAAGTGTTAGCGCTATGCGGTGGTGCACCTATGGGTCCACAAATTGGCTCTCTTGAACACGGCGCGCACATCATTGTGGGTACGCCAGGGCGTATTGAAGAGCACCTCCGCAAAGGCCGTTTGTCACTAGATGAAGTGAATACCTTTGTACTGGATGAAGCGGATCGCATGTTAGAGATGGGTTTTGAAGAGTCGCTGCAGTGCATCATAGATCACTGCCCTACAGCACGCCAAAACCTGTTATTTAGTGCAACTTACCCGCCAAAAATAGAGCAGCTCGCGCAGCACATCATGAAAGATGCAGCCAAAGTCACGGTTGAAGCAACGCATGATGATAGCTCAATTGAACAATACTTTTACGAAGTCGACAACAACGATGCGCGATTGCCTGCGGTACAAAAGCTGTTAATGCAATTTCAACCAAACTCAGCGGTTATCTTCTGCAATACCAAGGTAGAATGCCAGAACGTATGCGACAGCCTATATAGCCTAGGTTTTGATGCAGCAGCACTTCACGGTGACTTAGAGCAAAAAGACCGTGACCGCACATTGGTTCGTTTTGCGAATAAGAGCGTGACCATTTTATTGGCAACGGATGTCGCAGCCCGGGGTATCGACGTCGACCATGTAGATATGGTGATCAACTACCATATCGCCCATGACCCAGAAGTGCATGTTCACCGCGTTGGCAGAACCGGACGTGCAGGCAATAAAGGCGTGGCATGCTCTTTAATGAGTTATAAAGAATCGCATAAAGTAAATGCCCTCGAAGACTATTTAGGTAAGACAATTGAGCCCAATACTCTGCCAAGCGACCAAGTGTTAAATAACAAAATTAACCGAGCGCCGATGGTAACCATTCAAATCGACGGCGGTAAGAAAGCGAAATTAAGACCGGGTGATATCTTAGGTGCACTGACCTCAAATCAAGCGTTAAAAGGTGATCAAATCGGCAAAATCAAAGTCACTGCGATGTCTTCATACGTTGCGGTTGAGCGTAGTATTGCCAACGTGGCGCTTAAAACAATCTCAGAAGGAAAAATGAAAGGCCGAAATTTTAGAGCTCGCAAAGTAACAAAGTAACAGGTCACTCTCCCCTCTCTATGGTGGTCAACTTTTCCCTGACCACCACGACTTTAGATTATCCAAGCAATTACTCGCCTATTAATAACCTATTTGTAACCTATTTCCACCATAGGGGTTTAAATCTGCACCATGACCCCAAGGTCTTAATTGAGCAAACACTTTAAAGGAGTTTATCTATGAAGACCTTAATTATTGGTGCCAGTGGTCAAATTGGAAAAATGACGACAAAGAAAATGCTGGAACAAGGCCATGACGTCGTGGCGTTAGTGCGCAATAAAAGTAAGCTAGCAGATATTCAGTCTGAGCAACTTACTATCATTGAGCAAGACCTTGAAGGCGATTTTAGCTCAGCCTTTGACAACGTCGAGCAGGTAATATTTAGTGCAGGTTCTGGTGGAGAGACTGAAGCGGATAAAACCCTACTTATTGATTTGTGGGCCGCCATTAAAGCCATTGACTATGCTGTGAAAGCAAACGTTAAGCATTTTATTATGGTCAGCTCTATTGGCGCCGACGATCCTGATAACATTGAAAGTGAAATCAAACCATACTTGGTAGCCAAACACATGGCCGACCAACATCTACAAAGAAGTGTCGTAAACTACACTATCGTTCGGCCAGGTGCGTTACAAAATGAACCTGCAACCGGGGGGTTCTCTACTTCACGCCCTACAAATAGAGAAGACGCCGTAATAAGTCGAGAGAATGTCGCAGACGCGCTAGTTTACCTTGCCACTCAACATCCTCAGAATCTAACGTTCGAGCTATTTGACGGCAAGCAGTCAGTCGAACAAACGCTGTGCTAATAGGGCAGCTATGTCTCGAGGTTTAAAGCCTCGGGGCAAACTTAGGTGCTTTAATTTGGCTAAGTGTTGAGGGTATTTATCGCTCTGCCGACATAAAAAGCTTGCTTTAAAAAATGCAATTCTATATTATCCCTCCCTTGCTTTAACTTCCTCTCAAAATAAAGCAAACCTCAAGTAATGCCTCCTTGCCTTGATCCAGTAAGTCCGCATAAAAAATACAAGTAGAGCTTAATATAGTCAGGCGAAAATCAAGCCAATCAAGAAAATTGGTATAAGCTGTCATACCCGTATCGGGTTGTTGCGAGGACAGTGTCTTCTGTTCGCTAAACTGTAATGAAGCTCATCTACTATCAAAAGCATCAGCTAATTTGCTGTGCATTATAAAAGTGAGTTTTATTATGTCATATACATATAACGGAACAGAGATCCGTGTTGAGCAACCAATTCGCTCAATTTCGGTGAACAAATCTAAAGTGATCTTTGCTGACGGCACAGGCCGTAAAATCACACAATTCGCCAATGGCGGCGAAGCACGTCAATTTCTGAGCTGGTTAACTTCAGCTCAGTAATCGCTAAAACGTCGAGCTTGCTCGACGTTTTCCACCCTAATAAAACAAATGAACTAAATACTCAGATTCGCAGCTGTCTAATCGCTTTGATTAGATCTTTGTCGCTGATTCGCGTTGACTTTAATTTGCCGATTAACTTTTTAGCACCTAGGGTATTTCCTTGGAGCATATAGAGCTGGCTTAAACGTAACCGTGCCCAGTTTTTATCTGGACCATCTGTACTGATCTCAAGTGTTAAATACGTTTGTAATGCTGCGATCCCCTCGTCTACATTAACCTCTGAAAACACCGCCGTCCGACCAATTTGGTAAAGCCCCGCAGCGTAATGCTTTGCTTCCTTAATTACTATTAAAGTTCTAAAAAACGCAAATGCACCATCGTAATGTTTGATACTCTGCAGCGCTATTCCAGCTTTAAACAACACTGCTTCATCAATAGTTTTGCGTTCAAGCAAGGTGTCAGTATAGGTTATCAACGCTTCATCATTGCCAGTCAGCAAATAAAAGTCGATCCATAGCTTCATTGCGGCATGGGAAGATAAGGCTTCTATCGCCCTTATCTGTCGCACCGCCTTGGCCTCAGAGCCACCTGCAATGCTTGGTGCTGAAAGGTAGAAATAGAACAACCCTTGCAGCGCTTTGATATGCGTTGCGTCTTTGTCTATTGCCGCTAAAAACGCATCTTCTGTGTTGCTGGCATAACTCAGTTTTGAAAATATAGAAGCATGCTTTATCTGCTCTGCATTTACCTTGGCGTACCAATAATACTCATCCGCACTGTTAGGCTCGAGACGCAGTGCTTTTTCAAGGTACTCTTCTGCTTCATCAAATTGATTCAACGCCAACTTAACTCTGCCAAGATAATAGAACGACTCATTTGGATGCGTTTCTTGCAGCGCCAGAAAAGCTTGCTCAGCATCCACTATCGCCTGTTGCTCAAATAGTATTTTGGCATGCTCCAATGCATCGGTAATATTCGGCATCGCAAACACTTTTGGAGTTACCACTAGTATCATCATTAAACAAAGTACTTTATTCATCTGAAACATTATTTGCTCCCCCTTGCTTGACAGTGATTAAGCTGTTTTTTGTAAAACAGGATGCCCAAGGTGCCAACCACAGCGGGTAACAACCATGGCACTAGCTGCCAAGCCCCAGGCATTAGCTGCGCTAACCAATGACGTCCACCCACCGCAAAAAATGCCGTATATACCGCAATCCCAGCGCCTAAAATGGTACTCATATGCTCCAGCACCCACTCTCGTGGTTTGAGTGTTGGTTTAAATATGTAGAACAACATAGTAGCGACAGTAGAGAGCACAATAAGTGAAAATATTAGATAGAGCGTACTGACAAATGTAAGCGCAGTGTACAACACTCGCCCACCTGTTGCCGCTAAGAGCCCAATTAGCAATAAATGAGACCCGCTTTTTAATCGCTCACGGTGCTGTTTAGCCGCTAAAACCAAGCTTGAATGACGAATATTTGCCAACACCAATACTGACAGCATCAGTAAAAATTCACTTAATTGACGTTGCTTCAATACCAGCTGTTGCCCTAGCGCCTGATCAATGTGTTGAGAGGGGTAACGGATCGCCAATGGGTCGTAGATCACAATTAGGCACATGACAATGCCACTGACGGAAACTAGCCACATACACCAAGTAAATATTTTTCCCCATAGTCTATGCTGTGGGCTGCCTTTTACGGTCACGACTGGAACCCAAAATACAATTAGCGCAATAGCACCAATAATTATGTGCAAATACAAAGCAAACTGATGAACAATAAGCATAACAATTTCTCTTTTACGATTTTGGTCTTTAGCTTAACGTCACTACATTTGGAGTGCCTGTCCCAGACGTCATGATGTAAAACCATGACTTTTGGCCTATAGGCACAACCTTGTTACTTTGTCATACTTAGTGAAGAAAACGGCAAGAGGACATAAGCGTTGGCATTCAGCATATTAATCGCAAATCGAGATATGAGAGATTTACTAGCGCTGATCACATGGGCAGCCCTTTTCGCTATCTCGGTATACATAACGAGTCAACAGCCTGAAGCGCCCGAAATATCTCTCTTTAGCAGCTTCTTCTGTTTCTATGCGCTTGGCTATCTCATTGGCACCTGCGAGCAATGTCAACACAAATTACGATGGCTTGCCCTAGTCCTCATGCTATTTTCAGCCTTTGCCTGTGGCTGGATCCTGCAATTTGGATACCTATCCATTCTCACCATTATCTGGGTTGCCGTTGTCGCTTATTTGCTCCCCATTCGCGTATCAGCTTGCTTCACCCTCATCATCGTATTGGCCTGGTTTACAATGCAGAGTGTAAAGCAACAGCATCTACTTTGGATTGAGGGATTACTATATGGCTTGTTTCACTTATTCGCCTTGCTATTAGCCACCACCCATCAACGAGAACAGCAAGCTAGGGTTGAGCTACAAAATCAACATGCTCAGTTGCAATCCACACAACACTTGCTTTCTGAGCTGTCGAAGCACTCTGAGCGCACCCGCATCGCGCGGGACTTACACGATCTGTTAGGTCATCACCTCACGGCACTCAGTATTAAGTTGCAAATAGCGCAAAGAATGACTGCCGACGCACCAGCCCAGCAGCAAATCCTAGAATGTCAAAGCGTAGCTAAATTACTACTCAATGATGTACGAGATGCCGTGGATATGCTCAGACAGCACAGAGATATTGATTTTCATCAATCGCTTACCTTACTACTCCAATATACTCCTGAGCTAAAAGTGCATGCAACCATTCCACAACATATTGTTGTTGACGATAGCCATATAGCACAAGTGCTGCTGCGCTGTGTTCAAGAAGCAATAACCAACAGCCTAAGACACAGTCATGCGAAGCAATTTTGGATTGTAATGACGCAAGATGAAGAAAAGCTTTTCGTCAATATGCATGATGATGGCTATATCAGTGAACAATGGCACAAAGGGAATGGTTTAACGGGGATGTCTGAACGCGTATCTGAATGTGGTGGCTACTTGCATCTCTATGAGCACAATCGTGCCCTACACTATAAAATTGAACTCCCGTTAACTCCACAGTAAGGACGATATTGATGAAAGTAGTCGTGGTTGACGACCAGAAACTCGTAAGAGAAGGCATTGTCACTTTATTACAATTCAACGAAGAAGTTGAAGTGATTGCCCAGTACGACAATGGTCAGACGTTACTTGATGGGCTATCAGAGGTTGCACCTGATATTATTCTACTGGATCTATCCATGCCAGTTATGAACGGTATCGCTACCTTGAAGCAGCTAAATAGTCGAGGTATAACGATCCCAGTATTAGTGTTAACAACCTTTGATGACCCCAAACTCGTTCTGGACAGCTTAAGTAATGGAGCCAAAGGCTTTGTACTCAAAGATATCGCTCTGGATTCGTTGGTGAATGCAATGAAAACCATCCTCAATGGTGAAACCTACTTTCAACCGGCAATTACAGAAACCCTATTAAAGTATGCACCAAAACTCGACAATGATTTTTCTGAGTTCAAAGCCACAGAGACGCTTAGCGTACGAGAAATAGAGGTATTGAGACTGGTTGCAAATGGTTATTCCAACAAGGAAATAGCCGAAGCCTTACACAAGTCAGAAGGCACAATCAAAAATCACGTCTCCAATTTACTTTCTAAACTGGGTGTGAGGGATAGAACCCGTGCAGTGCTATTAGCAATCGAGATGGGAATATTACAGTAGCTTAAACAAAGCGCACCAATTTACCCCTGAGCAGATTGGTGCATCGTCACGGCGCTTAGCAATAGTAAGCTTCAACCGTTCCTTTTGATTTAATTAGCAAAGGCTGACCTCGGCGATCTAGCGCTTTTGGCGCAGCGACTTTAATCCAGCCTTCACTAATGCAATACTCTTCAACATCGGTACGTTCTTTTCCATTAAAACGAATGCCAATGTGGTGCTCTAGTATTTCTTTAGCATAATGTGGGCTGCGAGGATTGATAGAAAGTCTATCTGGTAGTGCTGGTTTTTCGATTGAATCTGTCATCGTTTTTCTTCAATTATTTAAGCATGCTGTATTGTAGGTAATCCCATGCGTGCGCTCAATAGCTGAGCGTCTTATAATCGCAATTGAATTAAAAACTGTATCGATTTAAGAGCACTATGAGGTCTCTGAAGTTTAGCTAACGTTATTACTTAGAAATGCCTTGGCACATTCACCCACGTATCGACGGCCAGGATTATCTCCACTCAACCATTCTTCCACAGTAAACAGCTCAAATAGACCTATTTTACACAGCGTTGGGATTGCAAGCTTGAGCTCGTCCTCTACTTGTCCTCGCTCACCAGCATTGTAAAGGTCAATGTTATGCAACATAGTTGCTACTGTACCCGTTTGCACTCTACTACCATCTTTTAATTGTACCAATGGTAAGCACTCACCTTCTCTTACTACCTTTTGATTTACCGCAGCCAACTGCTCAGTGTTTTCTACATTTTTCATCAATATATGCTTCCTATAAATAAAATACCCATCCCCCTTGCACTCTCCACTTTTCTCGATAAGATAAACAATGAAGTTAACACAAGGAAACAAGTATGAAACTTAAATTAAACAAAAAGGCGATTAAGTCCCTTTCAAAAGATTTACAAGACTTACCAATGGCGCAAACCCCAAATATTGCAGGTGCTGGCAATCCACCTTTATACCCAGAAAGCAAGTTCGATCAAGGCTGTCCTTGGTTTACACACTTTCAGGTTCGAACTTGTCCAAATCCGTATTAATGCGCCATTGTGGGTAAGTACTCTTACCCACTAAACTTGTTATAACTCCTTTACCATAAAATACTTACAGCCATCTTTAGGGTAATGTTCTTGGATCCATTGGGTCTCATAGCCATGCTTTTCATAAAATGGCATTGCCTGAAAATTTAAGGTATCGAGTAAGCATTTCACGCACCCTCTTTGTTTGGCTGCCGCTTCTAGGCTTTCTAGTATCTGTGAGCCGATATTTTGACCCCTTAGTGTCTCAGACACCCACAAAGTATCAAGCAACAACCAGTTGCCAAAAGTACGCGCGGCTGCACCTGCAACAACCTCTCCAGACTCACCCTTTACTTCAACCGCCAATGGAAGACGCTCTGTGACCTCCCAATTAGCCCAGTTAAACTCGCTAATTTTACTACTTAAAAAATCGACAAATTGTTGCTCAGGATTTTCTACCACGGATATTTTCACTACTGCGCTCCGGTTGATATCGTTGAACTAAGGTAATTGTTGTTCGCTTTAGTATTGTCACCTATCATAGCGAACAAAGTACCTATAAAGGAATCATCTATGATGAAATCAAAATCTAGCATTGGAAGCTCAATTATATCTATTATCGTGATTGGCATTGTGTTACTTTTTTCCATCACATCTTGCACTAACCCCAGCACACCCGCAGGACATGAAGGCTATGTTTTTGAGCAACCTAGATTTTTTGGTTCTGGTGGTTACCAAGGTAGCTTAATCGGTCCGAGCAACTATGGTTTTTCCCCGCTTAGAAATCAAGTCGTCAATATCGATATGCGTCCAAACACGTATACCGAGCGCTTTGAGATCTTAGCCAAGGATGACTTGAATATCAGTTTTGATTTTCATGCCGTCATTGCAATTAAACCAGGTACAGTAAAAGATGTCGTCGAAAATTATGGTGCAGAGAACTGGTATCAGCGTTTTGTTCGCGAAACTTTCAGAACCTATGTTCGCGACGAAGTCCAACAATACGACAGCGGCGCATTAAAAAGCAAACGCGAACAAATTGCTGAAATCGTCACAAAACGTTTAAAAGGCTACCTACAGTTAGCGCCATTTGATATCAAGCAAGTGGTGATCGGTAACATTAATTATCCAGATATCGTAGCCAATGCTGTAGAAAAGAAACTCGCTGCGCAACAGCTGCTAGCAGAAAAAGAAACTCAAAAGGCCATTGCGAAAAAAGATGCGGAAATTCGGATTGAAGAAGCAAAAGGTATCGCTGAAGCGCAAAAGATCATCAACGCCACACTTACTGCAAACTACTTACAACATGAAGCGATAAATGCGCAGCTAAAAATGGCAGAATCTCCTAACCATACAACGGTTTATATTCCGGTTGGCACCAACGGCATTCCACTGGTTAAAGAGAGTCGATAACAAAGTACCAATAATTCGTTTGAGTTGGGAGTAACAATAGCGAGAAGGTCAGTTGTTGCTCTCAACCAGGGTTATTGAGTAAACTCTTTTTCTGTCGCATTTACCAGCTGTTGAAATGCGCGAGTACTGCCAAGTAGCTCTCGCTTTACCTTGTTCCACTGTGCATTGTGATGACCAAACTTTAATTGCCATTCGCGCTTTTCGTCCACACTTAAAGGGTGCAGCTTTGCGCCCAAGGCCATGAGCTCGCGCTCACAGCGTTTTTGCAGTTGCTCAATCTGCGCAATATGAGTATGAAATGTTTGCTTACTCGCGTCCTCGATTTCCCCTTTTAAGCGCAGTGGCAAACTATCTAACCAATGCTGATTTGCGACGGTCACCCAAGCATCGGGGACACTTTCGAGTAAAGCTACCTGCCCTATCTCGTTTTTAAGCAGATCAGGACCTGCGAACAAACCAATAACGCTAGGGTCAATAACCTCTATATGTTTTGTTCTTGCCATTTTGGCCACTTGCGCCCAAGGCACATCAATAACATTTGCCGACGTCATACTGTAAAAATGACTCAAAACCCTAGAAGCAGGTACTCTTAGCACCACTCCTTTGAGTTTTTCAGGCAAGTTAATTAAGCGGTTGAACTGTTTTGTGCTTGTTAATGTGCGACCCCCAACGAGATGATGCATTAAGATATTCAGTTTTCCTTGTTCACTAATAGGCTTAATAACAAGTGACTGCCATTGTGGCGAACAAATTAGATTGAGAAACGCGCGATTTGAGCTCGCCCAAAATGGGATATTAAGGATATCTAGCACAGGTAACGCCCGAGACAGATTTGACACAGAGATAAGTGCGGCCTCCACATGTCCACGAGTCACTGCCGCCATTAACTCGCGGCCACTTCCAAGCGCGCCACTATGGTGAACATCAACATAGATTTTACCGCGAGTCATAGACTCAACATTCTTCTTAAACACTTGATGCATGTGCGGGATAAAGTCACTTTGATCCGCAGGGTATGGGGAAGCTAATCTTAAAATATGGAGGGCAGCACTGCGCTTAGCCATTTCTTGTTCTCGTTCATCTTCTGAGAGTAAATTTAGTGCAAGTACTTGGCTAACCGGAAATGAAGCACTCAAACATGCCACTAGTGAAGCTTCAAGAAATTGACGTCTACTCTTGGACATGGCTGTACAACCTAAATTCCATACCTCAATTAAAGATAGCTGTTTGCTTTGCTGTTTCAACCTATAGTTACATAGCTTTAGCCGCACCTATCACAAAATTCATGCTCCTCTTGCAATTGCTAACAGCGCCAGTCTATCTTCTAATTTATGGAAAATGGAGCCTTATCTATGCGTATGCCTCTTTGCTTTTTTGCTGTTCATTGTGCTCTGAGCTTCAGTGTGCTGGGATGTGAATTAGCTGTTGTAGCAAAAACGATTGCCGTCATCCCTTCTGTTTCAAAACCTGATTGCTATTTTTCACAGGATAAAAATGCAAACCTGCGCCCAGTGCGACAATATGCAGAACCTCTAACGCCAAATTATCCAGATGCTGCAATACCTCTCAATTTCGATAGGGTTCAGTCAGCCTGTAAACTTAAGAGTGACACCATCCATTGCCAGTTTACTGACCGACAAGGCGCTTTGCCTTTAGCTAGTCAATACCAACAAGGTCGGTTAAGTTATGATCAGTGGCGCGTAGACAATGATTATTTTGTTGGATGGACCTCGCACGACCCAGAAAAACCTGCTGGATTTATGGTACTTTCCACCACTAAACCCGCTTATTGGTTACCTGTGGAAGATGCTTGTAAAGCAAGGCTCAGCACACGAGTAGTGACGCTTAATAGCAAAGAGAGTCTCTGTTTGAATCATCAGGGTACTTGGCAGCGCAGTAACACACAGTCACTACCTGCACCTTGCGAAAAACCATACTCTGTCGCTACCGATCAAAATGGGGTGTGGGCTTTGCAGCTAAACAATGAACATAAAAGTTGGAATATTTGCCACTTTGATCACACATTACAACTGGTGAAAGCATATCAATATCAACTTGATGTACCGCAATCGCTAGCGCCATTCAAGCTCATATCTACGCCTTTTACTCAGGTTACCGCCTTATTCGGCGAGTATGACAATGCGCCAGCATACGCATTTGATATTAGTGCTGTTGAGCCTATGTTTCTATCAACCTTCCCAAGCTCAATACGTCGTATACAAATCCCACTTACACAAGCTAAATATCGGTTAAGCCTAATAGCTCACTAGCCTGCTTTAGCGATAACTCAAAATCCATGTGAGATTTTAAAAAATGCTGTAACGGTTCCAAATTATTTTTTCTTTCTCTCCCTTTCAAAACAAAAATTTTCATTTTCACATTCTCTGCACTTTTGCCTGCCAATTTTAAAACTCGAATCACAATAAGGTTTGGAATAACGATGAACAACGCGAACTTTCTACGTGCAATGGCACTTGTTACCGCGGTGGCAAGTTTACCAATAGCAGCACAACATAAGCCTCTACCACCTCCGCCTCCAGGCCAGCCACAACCAAACTCGGCGCTGGATGATGAACTCTCACAAATTATGCGTGCTCGCGGTATTACTGGCAGAGTAGCAGGTGCACAACAACTGCCGAGGATCTCAGATCCCATTGCTCAGCTCGGCATGCAGTTATTCTTTAGCAAGGCCCTTGGGGGAGAAAAATCAGTCGCCTGTGCAAGCTGTCACGATCCAAGGCTCGGTGGTGCCGATGGCCTTTCGTTGCCAATAGGTACAAACGCAGTAGAAAGTGATGTGGTAGGCCCAGGTCGTCAAGCAATCAACGATGACATCAATATTCCACGTAACTCTCCCACCATTTTTAATACCGGATTTGCCAACAACGCTTTATTTTGGGACGGCCGTGTTCAACGTGTGACTATCACTGACGACCAAGGCAATGAAAGCAGTTTTATCAGTACGCCTGATTCAGGTTTTAACCAACCAGATGTAAACGCGGCAGATTCACTAGTTGCAACCCTGTCTCGCTTTCCTGTCACCTCTCGTGAAGAAATGCGTGGAGAGGCTTTCGAAAGTGCCGAAACCAATGAACAAGTCCGCTCACACTTAGCCCAGCGTATTGGCGATTACGGTGAAGAGGCAGGAGGTTTGGCCACCAATGATTGGCTTCAAGCCTTTAGAAAAGCATTCAACTCGCAAGCTGACGCGCAAACCTTAATTACCTTTGATAGTATCGCTTTTGCACTCGGCCAGTATCAAGCGTCATTTGTGATGGTGGATACCAATTGGCATCGCTATGCCCGAGGTGACCGTGGCGCACTCAGCGACAAACAAAAACGTGGTGCTAAACTCTTTTTTACTCCTATAGCTGAAGGCGGTGCAGGATGTGTTGGGTGCCACAGCGGTGAACGTTTCACTAACGATGGTTTCTTTAACCTCGCCTTTCCACAGTATGGTATTGGTACACAAGATAATCAGGCCGATATCGGACGCGCTGCAATTGACCCTTCGACTCGCAACCAATTTGCGTTTAGAGTCCCAAGCTTAATAAATGTTGCCCTGACTGCGCCATATGGTCACGCAGGAGCCTACGAGTCGTTAGAACAAGTGGTCAATCATTACTCAAACCCTGAGCAAACCGTCGAGCAATTTTTTCAACGTGGTGGTGCTTGTGGATTAAAGCAGTTTTCCTTAACCGCTCAGTGTGACACACTAAACCTACAAGCGAGAGAAAATAGTGAAGCGGCGTTAACGTTACTGCGCCAATCACCCTTTGTTGCCGCCAATTTAGCGCCACAACAAAAGCAGGATCTCGTTGCGTTTTTACATGCCTTGACAGACAAGTGTGCAAAAGACCAACGGTGCGTAAGAAAATGGATGCCAAACCGTCGCACACCAGACCCTGATAATTTACGCTTGCATGCACAACGTTAACCGGTGGAATAACAACAACCATGAAAATGACCATTCGCGTCAAACTATTGCTGATAATTTTGATAGCCAACACCACATTGGTGCTGGCTATCTATATCGCCAATAAATTAGCGTTTGAAAAGAGCTTTACTGCCTATCTTGAAAATACCTCTCGGGCACAGCTCAAAGAGGTGGTAACGCAAGTTGCCGAGACTTACGCACGCCATGGTTCATTGGACTGGGTGTATCGAGGCTCAGAGGATTGGGATAGCATAGTACGTAGCTTCTATGGTCTTTCTGAGGATGAGCGCCCACGAGATAGGCTACATTCTCGTCCACCACCAAGACATCGTGAAAGAGGCGAAGGAGGGCCACGAAGACGTGATGGCCCTCCACCGCGTTTGGACAATAAAAAACGCCTGCTGATCAAAGACACACAAGGCAATATTATTATGGGCACACCGAAAAGTAAGCAGACTTCGCTGTGGTTCCCAGTCTATCAAAGCGACCACTTGGCGCAGCCTAAACGCGAACAGATTATCGCCTACTTAGGTGTCGAGCAAAGTGGCTTGGTACGCAATGACTTCGACCAACTGTTTGCAGAGCAACAACGTAAACAGTTCATCATCATTGCGCTCGTCGCCCTGTTGGTTACTTTAGTGATTGCCGTGCCTTTTAGTAAATATATGGTCAACCCAATCGTTTTGTTGCGCCGCAATGCAAAAACACTGACACAAGGAAATTACGATGCTCGCGTCGATATCGCGAGTAAAGACGAACTCGGTTTGCTTGCCAGAGATATGAACCGTTTGGCAGGCACATTAGCGCAGAACCAAATAGCTAGGCAGCAATGGATAGCGGATATTTCACACGAGCTACGCACGCCGATTGCTGTGATCCGCGCGGAACTTGAGGGCATGATTGATGGCATTATCGCAAGCAATCCCGAACAACTTATGTCGCTTAACGAAGAGATCCAACGATTGACTCGGCTGGTGGACGATTTACATCAACTATCGCTGTCAGACCGCGGTGCGCTTACTTACAACATGGATAAAGAAAACCTTTACGACCTGCTCTCACGCACATTTGCAAAAAGTAGTCACCAAATTGAAAAGCACCATCTTGCTTATTCCTTGCAATGCGATGAGCATATTACCTTAGAATGTGACGAGCAGCGCCTTGGGCAGCTATTCGACAACTTACTACAAAACACCTTGCGTTACACAGAGTCCTCAGTTGAACAGCCGGGAAATCTCGATGTAAAAGTCATACAACGACAAGATAAAACGATAATTTACTGGCAGGACAGCGCACCTTCTGTACCACAAGAACAGCTAAACAAACTCTTTGATAGGCTCTATCGAGTAGAGGAAGCGCGGAGTAGAAAAACGGGTGGCTCTGGCCTTGGTTTAGCCATTTGCCAAAGTATTGTTGCTGCCCACAACGGAAAAATCACTGCGGACTTGAGCGAACTGGGTGGTCTCGCTATTATTATTGAACTGAAAAGATAATGAGTTTCTCCCGTGCCAAACAAACATATTTTAATCGTCGAAGATGAACCAAAACTTGCCGATATTTTAAGTAAGTATTTGGCTCAAGCCGAGTATACCAGCCATTGTGTTCACGATGGCGCTTTGGCTGAAGAGGCTTTTAAACAACAGCAACCTGCCCTTATCTTACTCGACCTCATGCTGCCTAATCTTGACGGTATCGAAATTTGCAAGCGGATCAGAGCTTATTCAAACGTGCCAATTGTCATGATCACTGCCAAAGTAGAAGAAATCGATCGTCTTCTTGGTCTTGAAGTGGGTGCTGATGATTACGTGTGCAAACCCTATAGTCCAAAAGAAGTCGTCGCAAGAGTGAAGGCGATTTTAAGACGCGTGACGCTAAACGAGCGCGGCACAGTGTCAGAAACAGAGAGCAAACTTAAACTAGACGAAGAGAGCTTGTTTGTCTCCTTCCTCGACGCGAGAGCGACGTTCACTTATGTCGAGTTTATGCTCTTAAAGGCAATGTACGGACACCCGTGCCGAATTTATAGCCGCGACTTATTGATGGATCACATCTACGATGACAGCCACATTGTTAGCGACAGAACCATAGATAGCCATATTAAAAATATTCGTAAAAAGCTGCAAAGCATCGCGCCTAAATACGACTTTATCCACTCTATTTACGGAGCGGGATATAAGTTTGAGGCGCAGGAACGTAATTCCTAGTCTCTAACCTACAATGAGAGTTGGGTTACACACTAATCCAACTCTCACCTAAGGCTTAATTCACCGCTACACCCCATTCCCTTTTATTGGTAAACTCCAAAAAATAACTAATAATTATAAAAAGGAATGGGCATGAAAAGGCTTACTTTGGCAGTCATAATCACATTAACAGGCTGCAGTAATAGTAATGTTGTAGAGCGAATAAAATCTGAGTCTTCCGTGGTAAAACATAGCTCTGTAGAAGGGTATGAAGATAGATATTCCAACATCTACAATAAGTTTAAAGATTATCCCGTGACTTGCGAAGAAAACTGCTATCCAGTCACCCAACAAATTCAATGTCAGTCCGAGATGCAAGATTGTACTTACGTTGGCAACAACCCCACTCTCTCGCTCAATACCGGCTTTGCTATCCAATGGCTCGGACATGCGAGTTTTAAAGTCAACACCAAAGATGGGCAACAGTTTTTGTTTGACCCCGTCACGGCTCAATTTGACTGGCCTGTAAACTGGGCATTTCGCCTCTCAGAAGGGTTTAATCGCAAGCAACCTGCACAGCTCAGTCAAACAGAGTTACAACAAACCAATGCCGTAATGTACTCCCATATTCATTACGATCATTTTAACAAGAACGATATCGAAGCGATTGGTACTAGGCCTAATTATCTTACTCCACTAGGATTTGCTGAGCACTTTCCTGAAGATGGATACAAGGTTTCTGAAATGGAGTGGTATTCAAGCAAACAACTTGGTGAAGTAACCGCACACTTTGTGCCTGCAAATCACTTTAGCAGCCGTATTTGGGTGCCGTTTTTATACGAAGATCATGGCGCTGCACTATGGGGTGGCTGGATATTAGAACACCAAGGCAAGACTCTATTTTTTGCTGGAGATACGGGATATTCACCACATTTCAAAGATATTCAAGAAAAATATGGTGATATTGATGTGTGCCTACTTCCAATTGCCTCATACTACAGCGAAGAACATCCTGATTGGTATCGTAAAGTACACACCACACCAGAAGATGCACTGACTGCCGCAAAAGAGCTCGGTTGTAAGGTTATGGTGCCGTGGGGCTATGGCAATGCTAGTTGGAAAATGGGAGATAAAACCTCACATTCAGCGCTTTTCCGCTTACTGCATATGCAACAAGTGCTAAAAGCCAAAACGCCACTGTATATTTTAAATGAAGGCGAAAAAGTCCATCTCTAATCCAAAAAGGCACCATAGTCAGATTACATAAAAATAACATTAAACTATAATTCTAAGTTGTCGATAAAAGATCGTTACCTATACGTAGATAAGGAAATATATGAAGATTATAAATCAACCAAGAGAAACGTTGGTAAACAGTCTATCAACTGTAAGCTCAGATACAGTTGCTCAGACTAAAGTCGAGAGATCCGGAGACGCACTGAAAAATGATACATTTTCTCAAACAGCTAAGCATGTGACCCCACCAGTTTATGAGCGACCAATAACGATAGGTGTATCAAAAGAGGTCGAGCAAACGATAAAAAGTGCAAGCGTTATGACTGGTGAAGCAATCGCCGAGCTTTATCTGGGTGGCAGCATGTTTAAATCGGCGGACAGCATGTCTAAAGAATATGACAAAACACTCTCGGATATTGCCACTGAACGACCTGAACTGACTGAAAATGAGTGGGGGTTTTCAGTCAACGAACAGGGCGAATTGAAGGTGACAGGTAATATCTCGGCTGAAGATATTACTTATTTAGAAGGAAAGCTCAATAGCAATAAGGCACTAGTCAACCTTGCAAATGAAGTAAAAGCCAACTTCTTACAATATACGCAGATGGAACGAGACGATAATGGCGGCACCAGTAAACTCTGGGGAAAGTATGATGTTACTAGCGAAAATTTCGCAGATATAATCGACTTCAAAGCACTGATGGATGGTCCTAGAGAAACACAACAAACGACTCTAGCATTAGGAAGACAATTGACTGGGCATGGGTTTATTCAAAATATTGCTGAGCAGCTGGGACAAAATGCAACGGTTAGGTATTCTTAATCTTTAATCAAGAGGCTCTAATATCCGTTAAAGCCTCTAATATACCTTTGGTCTATGAAGGCGTACTGGAAACTAACCTTTGGTAACATATATGTGCGAAATGTACCCATGGAAAGTTATCACCGCCAACACCTATCAAATCCACTTCTTCATCATCATTTAAGTCAACATTGGTAGGTATCTCGATTCGCCATGCACCTCGTTCAAATTGCGACTCCCAAGTATTTTTATAGCCCATACTATAGTCGACATGCCTAACTCGCGCTTCGTTTTCATCGCAGAGATTCAGATCAACTAGCCCGGAAATTATACCATCCGAATTAGAGGTTTGCTGATAACCTACCATACTGTCAACTGGGTTGTACCAATCCTTTACAAACTTCAATGTAGCCGTAGCTCCCTGAACCGGTGCTCCTGTAGAATCTTGAAGCACTAATGACCAATTCAGTTTGTGATAAGCTTGAGTTGTGAGGTATGGGTTACTAAATGCGGAATAAGGGATGCGAATTACACCATTTTCCCCAGAAACAACGTGATTGCTAAATGAGGTGATGATAGAAGCAACTTGCAAACTGTAGGTGTTACTCGGGTTAGCCGAAATAGCTGTGTTAGCCCTAACCCTGATGTTGATTGGTTGATTTTCCTGCAGACCTGTAACTGGGATATATTTACCTTTATCTATTGGCATCCACCCATTATTGTAAATCTCGAAAATATATTCATTAATGTTTGTACTTTCAAGCTTCAAAGAAAGATCTTGTCCTCGAACAGCTGTAAACTGAAAATAATCTATGTCCGTAATACTATCCATGTTCCCGACAATATTATTTTGTCTATCAGGTAAAATCGTTGATGAAGCGACTGTATCATTGAATTCATTTGCATCAAGCTCAGTCGCAACTGCAGCACCGAAGTTAAATGGTGTACCATCTGATTCCACAACTTCGATATACCAGTAATAATGCCCAGGTTCCGTCAATATAACAACTGATTCATCCTGATTTCCGGGATTTTTCGAAGAACCCAGTAACGTATATGTATCGTCATTGTTATGGCGTAGAATAGAAAGATCTACATTAGTAGCACCAACTTGATCCACTAAAATAGCAGTGGTCTTACTTCGTTCCGTAATTTCAAAATGGTAGCAATTTATATTCCCAGCCTGAGAATTTGTTAACGTATATAGGTTTCCAGTATGTAATGTTGGACATGCTGGTGTTATTTGCGCCACACTCTCTTTAATCGCAAATGATACTTTCTGAAGCGGCTTAACGTTTGATGGATTTGTAAATAGAGTTCGCATTCTTTCATCTACATTAAACTGTCCAATCTCTCCCATTGATGGGAGTTCATGCGCAGCAGCGACACAATTAAAACCCACACCAAAAGCCAAGAGACCAACTAGATGATATGATAATTTCATTTAACTTTCCTTTTAAATATAAGATTACACAAAATAAACAAAAGAACAGGTAATTACAATTTAATTACACTCATTTTATATAATATTTTATGGTAATATTTAAGCGCACAATATCAGGAGGCACCATACCCGAGTGAGCAGAGCCAAACTAAGTCAAGACGAAAGCTTATCTTTTAAAATCAACTATCAACTCCTTCCCAAAGAGACAAACCAACTCGACCTGTATTTTTCAATCCCAACCGATATGGGGATTAATACCAACACATTGAACGAAGTAGACTACTTTAATGCCAATATAAAAAGTCACAGTGCATATTACTCGGAGCAGCTTCATCTCCCCTTGGTACGTAGCCGCTTTATCAGCCAAAGCAAAGGTCAAAAAACCGATTACCGCGTTAATCTAAACCTATTTTGCTACCAGATCCGCATTGCGCTAGATGCCGATGTAAAACAGACATTGAAGCTAAAAGAGGCTGATGAGTTTTATCCAGCCGCACAATTATTAGTGGAAGAAACCGAACGCCTATTGAAAAAACTCAGGCGTTACACGCCACCAGACAATAAGCTTAAGCCTTACTATCAAAACGCAGATAACTACCTCAGTTGGCATACTGAACAAGCGTTTTTAAAACTCATCGCTAGCGGGCCTAAGTCAAGCGACTTTAGTCATGAGCGAAGCTGTATTGTTAGTTTCTGTCAACGAGAGAGCCAATACCGCGAGGAGCAGAGCTACAACTCGCAAGTCACGTTGGATGACCCAAACCGCATTACCAATAAAATGAAGTTGCTTGAAAGACTCATTGAATATGGTGTTGTTTTTAACAAACAAACCATCGACTTAAGTACCAACCTAAAGCGTTTAGTTCGCGGAGTGGTTACTGGTATTATCATGGCCTTTGTGATGTTTATTGTGCTCAACGCCCGCTCTAACTTTCAAGAAGTCACCGTCGCCCTTATTGCTTTGCTTGGCGTAATTTATGGCCTTAGAGAAACGTTCAAAGAAGACTTAACCCAGTGGGCATGGCGTCATATTCAACGCGGCCGGCCAAAGTGGCGCAACAAGTTTAAAAATTCAGTAACGGACGCCATCGTTTGTACACAAACGATATGGCTGGAACATATTCGCAAAAAAGACCTACCAGAAGACGTTGATAAGCTGCTAAAAAAACGTCGACAGCAAAATAAACAAGCTGCGCATCTACTGCATTTTTGCTGTAAAAACCAAGTACATATTGATGAGTTTTTACCCGGTTACGAAGAAGTACAGCAACGTATCACCTTTAACATGAGTTCGTTTGTACGCTATCTAAAAAAAGGCGCAGGAAAGCTTTATAGCCTTGAAGGGAAAAAGGTCTCGAAAAAGTCAGTTGAACGTCGCTATCAAATCAACTTGGTAATGCGGTTTAAATCTTCTCAAGGAATACAGTTAGAAAGGTATAAACTCACCATGAACCGCTCTGAAATCGTCGCCATAGAGCTTATGGCAAGCGATTCCGTCTATATTGAAAACGACGCTTAAGCACTGACGCAGCTTCGTATAACCACCGACAAAACGGATTGGAAGCAGGTTTATCCTGCACTCCAATCCCAAATCCAGTGATGCGGCTACTCAAAAGATATTAATGTGCTTTCTTTGGTCCGTAACGAACCATGTCTTTGCCGTTTTCGAACACGTCTTGAGATACCCAACGACCCAACAACAATTGGTGTTTATCATCCAAAATCGCAATAAATGGTCTACCATCGCTGTTGTTCGTTGCCAGCGCCACACCAGCCACGTTTTGTAAACCTAAGCCACCGTTATCAATTAGCAACAAAAAAGCTTCCAGCTCGTCCAAGGTTTCAATGATATCTTTATCGTTGATCATCTCTTCACTCTCACTTACTCAGTATGCCGCGTAGAATACCAGTTCTGCTGAAATGATTGAACCCAACACCAAATGGCGTTTAACCAGTTTGACCCATACTGAAATCCAAAACGAAGCGGGAATGAGCGAGCAACAAATAGCCGAGCTAAATGTAGGGTTGTCGTCGATTCCATTAGGGCGCATGTTACAAGCAACAGCAATGCGCGGCGCGCACATCACTGCTGACGGTGGTTACTGCTTGTAAAAATGTAAGGATCAGTCCGCCGTTGGTTTTACCTCTCTGGGCTGATCCTGCATTTTTTGAAACAGCCAACCAATTCCCACCAAACATAAGCCTAAACCGATAAAAGACAAGGCGCGCAGCAAGCCTTCGAGGTTTGCCATATCGACCACAAAAGCTTTTAAAATAACAATGGCTAGCCCTGCAAAACCGGCGTTAATCAGCACTTTATGCTCTATCCGCTTGGCAACAAAAATTAATACGGTTGAAATCAATAGCCAAACAATCGAATAGGTATATAACTCGGATTGCTCCATCGGCATCGACAGCACAAGGAAACCCTCATGAAATAACGCCCGAATTTCACCATTGATAAACAAGACCCCTAGCAAGGCTATCAGCCCGTATACCAACCGCTTAAATTGCGGTGGTATTAACTTAAACTGGAGCATGAAAGCGAATACGCATGCTGGTACCAACCACTGCAAAAGTAACCAATTAAACACGCCGTCTCCAATATATTGCCTGTCAAAAAACGGATTATTGGCAAACGAAATATCGGCGTGGAGCAACGCGCTTCCAAGTAATAGCAAGCTAGCTGCAAGCGGATAAAGTCTGTTGCCCTTGTCGCTGAGCTGCCCTCGCCACAGATATACAGCGCCAAGCACCAGCCAATTCAAAGCAAGCAACACGGATTCTTGGAAACCGAGATTAGTAAAATCAGGGTAGTCACCAATCAAGAGATAACCTGTTTCGGTCGTAACCAGAAGCGCCACAATATGCATTGCGACGCCCATAAACCAAGTGTTCAGGGCCTTTGAAGGGTTGTATTTGGTAGCAAACCAAATGATGCCCAGCACCAGCGGATAGACCACAAGTGTCCAATGTATAGTTAAAATCGTTTCGTGCTTGTAATCTGCAAGCCAAGGCGCAAAAGTAAGACGGGTAACAACGGCAATAAGTGCAGCCTTATACAACCAATCAGGTATACGCACTTTGTACTTCCAGCTCAAATAACTCATAGACGCTACCTGTGCCGCAATCGCTAAAGTCAACGAGCTTGCCGAGAGTAACATCGTAAAACACAAACTCAGCATGGCATTCGCCAAAATAAGGTAAGTGACCTGCTGAATATTAGTATCCGTTTTCATCGCACAATACGAAGCGAAGAGCCCGATGGCCAACATCTCAACCGCCCATACAGGATATAAAATTGCTTCTGCGACTCTAGGAGAAATAGCGTAGCTTACACCGTAAAGCGCAAGTGGTGCCACGTTCAACAGCATCAAATAAGCGAGTCTTGATGGATATCGCTTAATCATCATCATGCTAAATAACATCGTGATGACCACTGCTACTTGGATAAACAAATACTTACCGGTGAAAGGAAAAAGTACGTCGCCGTAAGTGCCCACTTTGGGCATCAAGTAGAATGAGAGAAGTACAAACAATAGTAAATAAAATGGCCAACTATCCAATGCACTATGTCTATAAGCCGCGCACAAAACCACGCTAGCAAATAAGACATTAGCCCAAATAAGCGTATCGATTTGGGTTTTTATTATTAGCGCACATGCGATAAGTAACAGTGGGAGTAAAATTCCCAATTGCTCTTTTCTTGGCATTAATAGATCTTTGACCGGCAACGGACTTATCATTGAATTCGTCAGCCGCCAACCCAGTACGTCTACCAACACATATAAGTACATAGAGATAAGCGCAAAAATCAGCAGCACCCAAAAGTCGCCGCTTCCACCAACCGCAACCGCGGTGCAAAACCATAAGAAATGCCCAACAAAGCTTTGCCACCACAGCCATTTGCGCTTCACATAATCCGCAACCCAAATCGCAGAGAGTGAAACAAAGCTGATATACAGCAGTAACGCACCGATATTATTAGAACCGGTCGATACCAAAGCAGGCACGACATACGCACCAACGATGCCGATACCTGCGAGCACAGGGCCAAATCTCAGTGCCAAAGAGGTCGCAGCCAATGAAATAATGGCGAGTAAAACAAAGGCCATATTAGCCGGTATAAAATGATAGAAATCAAAAGCAACCAATGTCATGGCAAAGCAAGTGATCACGCCACCACTGGCAAGTGCTGCAGAAATGTATGGCGTATTAATTTTTAGCTTTTCTTTGTAGCGATTTACAACTTCAGCGGCAGTAACCAAGCTAACTCCAAAAAGGGCCCCCAGTATCACTCGCACACTAGGGGGAAGAAGTCCGGCTTCAATAGAATACTTCGTCAGAAAAACGCCGCCCAAGGCTAGCACTACGGCACCTATCCAAAAAAGTCCATTCCCTTTTAATAAAGAATCTAAAGTAAAGTCAAATTCAAAGGCTGGTTTACTCTTACTAGGCTTGGCTCTTGCGATAGTCACCATACTGTCGCTTTCAGGCTGCTGAGGTTGTGTAGGATTGGCTGTTGCAATGGAGCCACCCAATGCTGTTCGTGCAGTTAATGATGTGCTATCAGCTGTTTCGTCATTCCTTTGTCCACGCACAGAAAGCTTCTTCTCTGAACGTGCTTGATCTGAGAATTCACGACCTTCAAGTGTCGAGATCCGGCGACTTTGCTGCTCTATCGTATTTTGTAACTGATGTACTTTTTTGACAAGTTGCTTAAGCCTTTGTCTATCTTGTAGAGCAAATACAGCGCCAATAAATACAAAAAGATAAAAAATAAAAGAGATAAACTCCGTTTCCATACGATTCCTTATTTGTTTGCTAGACCCTAGCTAACCTGTATTAGAAACAGTATGAGATCAACCACACCAATAAATCAATCTCTCATGATAGGTGCCATAACTTTAGCAAGCCACATTGAAGTATGATGACTTGAAATTTTCTAACATTGGCCAAAAATGCACATGCGCCCCGTTGTCATATTACCTTCTTGTAAATAAACTAAAAAATTATATTTTAGGGACGTTGTTCTAAGGATTTTTCTATGCGTTTTTTATCACTTTTATTCGTTATAGCGGTTTCTGGCTGTAGCTATACTCAGCCGAACTTAAAGCCAAAACAATGGCGTTATGCGACCGATCCGCATGGCAGCCAAGCAATTCTGAACGGCCCGCTTGTTAATGAAGAGCAAGTTGCTATTCAGTTTAAACGCGTGCCGCGAGTCGATAAACAAAACAACTCTTGGGTAGAGCTTATTTACGACTTGCCCACTAAACAGCTCCCCTCTCAATTCAACATTGCACTGACGTATAAAAGTGATAACGCTTTGATAGTTAAGTTATCGCAACAGGAGTATGGCGGCTCAGGTGATAAAAGCTATGCGCACTACCAAACTAAATTACCAGCATCAAACACTTGGCAAACAATCAACGTAGCTCTGAATGATTTTGCCAGACCCAACTGGACACCTGCTTGGTCAAAAGACAAAGGGGTCATACTCAAGCATGTTTCCGCACTTTACTTTGTACCAGACTTGACAGACACAGAAGGTGGCGAAGCAAGCCTTGCAATAAAGAGTCTTCGAATTGAGTAATTTAGCCAATTAAATTGATGTGCATCTACATGTGGGGTATTCCACTTTACTAAACAATCGCTGCCAATTTAAGGTTAAAACGAATAACGTAAACGCAATGATTTGAATGTGATTTTTCAATAAAGCATAGTGTAGCCAGCTCATATAATTGTTAAATTAATAGCGCTGGCTAATCAGGGAGTCATTAAGCGTTAGATTACGCACCTAACGCAGTTAGCTTTTCTTTTAATTCTTCTTTATTGATTAGACCCATTTCGTGCTGCTTTTTGGTTTTACGAATTTCATCGAAATTGTCTAGTTTCAAACGTGCTTTAGCCAGCTTAGTATCAAACTCGTCTTGCGAGATAACATCAAGCTTTAGCGCTTTTTCTAGCTTCTCTTTTTCACCATCAAATTCTTTTTGGAAAACCGCTTTTTCCTGGATAACTATCTGATCTTTTAGTTGCTTCTCAATAGCGATAACTTCCGCTTCCAGATCGTCTTTACGCTTAATTAACGGATCGATACGCTCGATAGTGTCTTGCAATACAGCTTCAAGATTTGCACCATCGTTTTTGATTAGGTTTTCAATATATTTGCGGCCAATATCTTGGTATGCAATATTAAGTTGACCATCGATTGACGCGATATCTGATTTCAAACCAGCAAGCTTTGCATTGTCTTTCGTTGAAGACACAATATCACCGCTTAGTTTACTGGTAGATTCACCAATACTACTGCCAATAGATTGCGCTTGAGTTTTGAATTTATTTAATAGACTCATGGTTATTTTTCCTTAAATAGATTGAGATTTTCAATTTATGTAATATCTAGTCCAGCAGACAAACAGACAAAATATATTTCAGATTAATTAAGTAATAGGTATTAAACCCAGAGTATCTTGATTTAACTTTAAGACACTCGTTTCTTGCGCTTCGACATGATGCGTTTAGTGCCACTCCACGCCATCCAACAGCCGAATAACACAGCTCCCACGACCAAAGAGTAAATGGCAAAAGAGGCAACTTTAATAATAAAAATGACGAGCAAGGTGATAAATAGCACAACAAACAGCAAAAGTTTTGGTGATTTAGCTAGTTGCTTGGCAATAAAAGAAGGTAAAAACGCACTTAATATGCGCTCCAATCTTTGAGCATTCATAACACTATAATCCTTGTGTTTAAGTGAGATTATTTTGAGACGGACAATAGGTTATCAGCTTTATTTCTACCTGCCAAATTAATTATAGGTTAATTATCAAACTGAACAATCCCTTTTTTTAAACCAGTTATCAAATGAAACCAACCAAGAAAATAAAAATTAAAAATTTACAATAACTTAAAGAAAGCCATCTATAAATTATGGGGTTTAAATCCTTTTCATTTAATCAACAGTCAATAGAATTGAACCACCTTACCCATGATTCAGGTTCTGATAAAATAAATTTGAACGTTTGATTACTCTTTAATGTAATTTGGATCGCTTGAGTTGTAAGAGGAAGCAGTCCTGCGCCTTTGCCAAGGCACTGTTCAACCTTAATCACATCAACGATATCAATTTGATATGGACCTAGCCCCAGCAAGGTATTGAAAGGAGTAAAATGCAGTGTATCTGCCGTCGCCCATAATCTTCCATCAGCACGAGCGACGCCACATTGAACAGTGGCCATTGAAGAAACCGTTGCCATATCCGTCATAAATAAGCCTCATATGAATTACCGATACCCATCACTATCTTAGTAAAGTGATGTCACGTCACCAGTGATAAATCTCATATTTTGACTATGACAATTATCACTGTTCTCACCATAGCGATTCTGTAATAATCGAAAATAAAAACTTTGCGCAGAAATGATGGACTCTCCTATCCGCCATACAACAGACTGGCGTTTTTCAACACTTGCTTCTTGGTTAGGTGTCACACTTGCATGTATGTATTACCGTAACTCTCAGCTCGCATTGGTCGGCCAGCTAATAATTAGCGGTGCCATTTTGACATTGCTGTTTTTTATCATTAACAACCCAAATAAGCGAGTCCATGCGGCAGCCTGTACCTACCTAGTATTGATAGCGCTACTTATGCAGGTATCAACAACTTCATTAGTTTTTATTCATTTGGTCATGTTTTCTGCAATTTTTAGTCCGCACTTTTCATTCCCTAAAGTTCTGTCTGCCGTGTTACTTGCTATGCTGGTATACGGATTTACACACTATACAATGTGGGAAGGTAGCGTACCTTGGATCATCTTTGCTGTTTGGCTATTTTTTTGTGCAATGAACTGGTTTGTCAGCAGACGCATAGTTGAGAGCCTCAATATGCACTACCAATCTCGGCAAAATTACAAAGAGCTTAAAGCCACGCAACACATGATGGAAGCCATATCAGCAGCGCAAGAAAGACTCAATATTTCCCGAGAATTGCATGATTCACTAGGCCATAAACTCACAGCACTGAGTATTAATCTTGATTTCGCAAAAAGAACGGCAAGCGAAGATATGGAGCCAACCCTAGCAAGTTGCCATCAACTAAGCCAAACTTTGCTTGAGGAAGTAAGAAGTATCGTATCCACTCAGCGCCACAATAAAACACTCTTGAAACAAGCACTAGAAGCAATTTTCACGGCTACACCCAATTTGCGCTACACCTTAGAGCTAGACCGTGGTTCAGAACAAATCTCGCAAGCGCATTCACTCTGCGTGATCCGTTTTTGTCAAGAAATGGTAAGCAATACGCTCAAACATACCAAAGCAAATCATATCAATTTTGAGGTCGTAATTGACACAGCAAACCATAATCTAAAAGCTAGCGCCTTTCACAACCAAAGCGAGTCTAGCTTGCCAAAACAAGGCAATGGCTTATCTGGGCTACATGAGCGACTAGCACTACTTAACGGCTCATTCACACAAAAAATTGAAAATCAAAAGCTCATCAGCTCGATAACCATACCTGTACCCGAACTTAACCTTTTATCCGAGAATATTACATGATCAATTGCCTACTCGTGGAAGACCAAACCTTGGTGAGGTTAGGCCTAGCCAACTTGCTTAACCTTGACGAAAACATTTGTATAAAAGGGCAAGCTGAAGACGGTATACAGGCACTTGAGTTACTCGCTTCACAACAATTTGACATCATCTTACTGGATATGCGCATGCCTAATTTAGATGGACTAGGTGTACTTAATGCATTGCGCACTAACGCAATACCCACTCCAGTTTTGATTATCACTACCTTTGAAGATTGCGATGTATTGGTAAAGGCCATTAATCTTGGTGCACGGGGCTATGTACTTAAAAATATTGAACTAGAGGCATTAATCGACGCCATCCAACAAGTGATTGCAGGGAAAAAAGTGCTACAAAGCGCTTTGACGACTTACCTTCTAGATCAGCAATTAGCACCACAAGAAAAATTGACTGAAAAAGAACAAGCAGTGTTGCGCTGTTTATCTCTCGGCATGTCAAACAAAATCATCGCCAACACCTTACACAATTCCGAAGGCACCATTCGCAACCATGTCTCTCAAATACTCGCAAAACTTGAAGTTAAAGACAGAACCCAAGCGGTCATAAAGGCGATTAACCAGAGTTTGATTTAAATGAAGCTTAACCGTGACGATAGCTGGTTATTGAAAGTGAGCTCAATCCGGTTAGCGCCAAAGCTGACGGCTAGGATGGCATTAACTATCCGAAGCTAAGGTTATTTATACAAAAAAGCATAAAACGTGATACGAACTAGGTCCGCATCACGAATCAATATTACATTTCCGTACAGGCAACTTTATCCGTAGGATAGCAAGTGCCGGTAACTAAACATTTTGGACCCATGCTGCACCACTCAGTTTGCTTCACGCCACCTGCAACTTGAGGAGTCGCTTGCGCATTGAGTTCGGTATTATTAGATAGAGATTTAAGTGGTTTTTTTTGTAATTTCAATTTCATTCTTTATTTTCCTTATTGATAATTTGTACCCTTTTTAAAAGAGTACCCCAAAGTATCACCTTTAGAGATAAAGAACAATAATTCAGCAAATACTAAAATTGTAAATAATTCTTTCGCTCAGTTTTAACTAAGGGCTTAGCATGCAATCTTTACATATCGGATAATTTGCTGCGTGCAATGGACTGAGCTCAACCCAGCCCAATGCCTTTAAACTAGTATAGTGCTCGGTCTCTTTGTCCATACCCATAATATGGAAAAATATCCCAGCAAAATAAACCATCTTCTCCCACCGCACAGGTTGAGTCTTCCATTAATTTCGTCACATTTTGAATCGAAGGAAGCGTTATCCCCTTTCCTTCATTACTCCCTAAGGGCCAGCAAGATAGACCGTTATCATCTACTGCACAAGCTTGGTAAGTGTATACTTTGAGTTGCGTCGGATTAACGAGTGGTTTGCTATATACATCATTAGCGCGATTCCAGCACACCGCTCTATCAAGTTCTAAAACACATGTTTCTATAGCACCAACTGAGACACTTTTTGTAGTTAATAAGTCACCAGGAACAAACAGTTCTTCATGAGTTCCCTCCTTGATACATTGCACAAAGCGAGAATTAATCTGCTGATAACCTCTAACCATGCAAATACGGTCCTCACTTAAATCCAGAGATAATATGTTATCAAAATACATACTAGGATAATTCCAATCAGCCCCAGAGTTGTCGCTGTCACACAAAAAGCCGCCTGTGTATAAAGCGCATACGCTAATACCTTCCCAACTAAGGTAAGATTTTCTTGCTGCGCTTCCATTACTAATAGAATCTAAATTTGTTGGACGCGCTTGCAGTCGAATTTTAGGGTCTTCTTGGCTCCATTCTTTTACCAACTCGAAACACTCCAACTTACCATTTTCAACGATACATAAGTTGTCATCTCTCAAAGAAATGTCATCAGGATAGTATTGTTTATCAAACAAAACCTGACCGTAAGAATTACTTGAACACTCTAAGCCACTTTCATCAGCATCATAATATAAACACCCATTGAGCCGTAGAACAGGTTTGAGTTGAATGGATGAATAAGATATCCATGTTCGTAATGAGCTAATTTGCTCATCAAGTTGACTGTTTTTGTCCTAGCTATTGAATTTTCTTCATTCCTATACTGGAGAACATAATAATAACGACGAAAGGTTACTCAGCATGATTGCAGCAACTCAATCGCACAGAGTCAGTTCAACCAAAGGTATACCACGGCATACACTATCACTTCTGATAGCGGCTGTATTATCAGGCCATAGCTATGCCGAAGCGGAGTCCACGCTAAGCACTCAGCAAAGCAAAAAAATTGAGCGGATCAGCGTTACCGCAACGCGGCAAACCGAAAACCTACAAGATGTCGCACTTGCGGTGACCGCCCTCTCCGCCTCAGAGCTTGAGAAGATGAACGTACAAGATCTCGGTGATCTGGCATCTCACGTTCCGAACCTTAACCTGCACTCAGGTGATGCTTCCAACGCCGTCATTTATATTCGCGGAATTGGCCAAATTGACTCTATCTCCTTTAATGACCCTGGCGTTGGTGTGTATCTCGACGACGTATATCTTGGGCGCGTTCAAGGTGCCTTTTTAGATGTTGTCGACCCGGAACAAATCGAAGTATTACGCGGTCCACAAGGCACCCTTTACGGTCGCAACACCATAGGTGGCGCGGTGCGTTTCAGTAGTGCCAAACCTTCGCAAGACAACGAAGGATATGTCAGCGTGGCACTTGGAAATTATAATGCTCGGACGATAAAAGCTAGCGTCAACGGCGCATTGATTGAAGACACGCTCTCTGGACGTTTTGCGATTGCCAAAAGTAGTCGAGATGGTTTTAGTGAGAATCGCTATAACAATAGTGACGACCACGACAAAGACACCTTAGCGTGGCGCGGCAGTTTACTTTATCAACCAAGTGAGAATTTTTCGGCCTATTTAGTCGTCGACGGCTCGAACGCATCCCCCTCAAACTCACGCACCCCACATAGAGAAACGCCTATCTATTCGGTGGTAAAAGAAGGCTACTATGCGCCCGAGGAAGACCCTTTTCTCGTTGACGTTAACTACAACGATTTAGAAGAGCTCGATACCTCGGGAGCGGGCTTAACGCTTGAATATTTCACGGGCCACTCGGTATTTAAATCCATCACTGCTCGGCGCGAAATGGAATACCGCACGCACTTAGACTTAGATGCCACCCCTGATGCATCGTTTGGTATTTTTAACTTCGAAGATCAACAGCAGATAAGCCAAGAATTTCAATGGTTATACAAAGACGACAAATTCTCTTTGGTATCTGGGCTCTATTACTTTAATGAGGACGATCTGAGTTTTGGAGGCTCCGTCGCACCGGACTTTTTTGTTATGGTGGCGCCAGACGTTTACCTGCCTTGGCCTGTGATTAACGCAGGAGAACGCGATCAAGAAAATACCAGCTCAGCCCTCTACGCTAACCTCTCTTGGTCTTTGACTGAAAAGCTCGACATCACGCTTGGCGCACGCTACACCATTGAGAAAAAAGAAGTCACGTCCAAAGGCGAGGAGTTTTTTGGCACCGGTGTAACAACGGCTGAGGAAATGGAAGCGGTATTCGGCACAGGCATTGGCTATAGCCCTACAGGCTACAGCGCATCCAAGGAGTGGAAAGAGTTTACCCCAAAAGTGGTGTTCGATTACACCATATCTGACGACAGCATGGTTTACCTGAGCGCCGGAAAAGGGTTTAAAAGTGGCGGTTTTAACGGCCGGATCACCTCATTTGCACAACCTTTTGAACCAGAAACCTTGTGGAGCTATGAAATTGGCTCTAAGTCCTTATTGAATAAGCAGAATATTCGCTTAAATACCGCGGCTTTTTTCAATGACTACAAAAACTTTCAGCTCAGCCGCTTTTCTACCGACCCCGACACCGGTGCGTTTTTATCACTGTTTGAAAATGCAGGTAAAGCCACTATTTATGGCGCAGAAATGGAGCTCGAAGCCGTGGCTTCCGATAACCTCACTCTAAACCTCAATCTGGGCTATTTAGGGGGCGGTTATGATGAGCTTATCGGCGACTTTGGTAAAGAAGTCAGCGATGAAAGGGAGCTGGTTAATTCACCCAAATGGAATGGCCGTGCGGGCTTTGAATACTTCTTTAGCGCCTTTACGCAAGGCGAATTTTCACTACGTGGTAGTGCCGCCTATCGCAGTAAAACCTATCTCACCGTGAGCAGTTCAGAGGTACTTGCACAGTCTGGCTACACCCTCTTTGATATGTCACTGCACTACCGCTCCGCGGACGACAGTTGGGAAGCCAGTTTATACGGCAAAAACTTAGGCGATAAACGCTATCGTCAACACGGCTTCGATCTTAGCGCAGCACCCGGGGTTCAACTTGGTTATTACGGCGCGCCTAGAACGTACGGTATCAACCTTAAATATAAGTTTTAATTATGAAATTAGACAAACAAACACAAGCACTGTTAGACGACCTCGCGGCTCAAGCTGGCGACATTCATGACATCGAAATCTCCATTGAGACCTCACGACAAGGCGCAAGAGCGATGTTTTTGGGGCTCGCGGGAGAAATTGACGCACAAGTAAGTAGCCAAGACCTACACATTGAACACAATGGTATTCACGTGGGCGTTCGCTGTTACCGACCGGCGCAGTCTTTGGCAAGCCCCAGTCCCGCGGTGGTGTTTGTCCACGGTGGCGGCTGGTCTTTAGGAGATGTCGACTGCTATGACGGACTGGTAAAAGACTTATGCCAGCAATCCGGTGTCGTTTTTTTCAGCGTCGAATACAGCCTCGCGCCTGAACATAAGTTTCCATGTGCCCTGCAGCAAGTGATAGCCGTAGTAGATTGGCTACAAGAAAACCACCAGCAGTTGGAGCTAGACCCCACAAAGATTTCCCTGATGGGCGACAGTGCCGGTGGTAACTTAACGCTTGTTGCAGCGCATAACTTACATCAACAACAGCCAAACACCCTAAGTAACTTATACCTAGTTTACCCTGTGGTTGACTCTTTTTCTCCCCATGAAACCTATCCGTCACGCATGCAGTATGGCGATGGAAACTTGTTGCTAACCAGAGACGCAATTAAAGACACCTGCGACTGGTATTTAGCACCTGAGCAAAGCGCAGCGGACGTCAATGTCTCACCATTATTTATTGAAGACATGACGCATCTTCCTGCCACCAGTGTGCTGCTTGCCGGCTGCGACCCACTTTACGATGAGGGAATACTGCTCGCCAAAAAACTAAAGCAAGCGGGTGTGCTTAATACCTTAACCTGCTTCGAAAATACCATACATGCGTTTTTCTCCTTTGCCGTGCTCGACGTCTGCAAGCTCGCGCGCAGCAATATTGCCAATCAGTTAAAGCATGACTTGACCTAGGATAAAAATATGAAAAACACAAACACGACTTTGCGCACTCACACTTATGGGTTGCTCGTTTTTATCTCACTCGCAGCAAGTGGTGTAGCGCACGCTTCAGCGACACTTGAAGCCACCTATACCACGGGTATTAACAATGGCTGGCAAAAGGTTGAAAGATGGCGAGATAGCTCAGGGCATATCGGCAATGAAAGCTTTCCTGCTGACAACCGTGGCGATCAATCAGGTCAGCGTGCTACTTTCTTTGCATCTAACCAACCAAGCTCTGCGCAGTTTCTGCTTTATCATGCGCCGGGTTGGGATAGTAATAGCCGCCAAACACCGGTGTTGCTGATCCACGGTGCCAATCAAGATGCTGATTTGGCTTGGGCAAATCCAAACGAGGCCGGTAGTTACGGCTGTGGTCGACAAAACTGCCCTTCGCAAGGCTTAATGCAAGTGCTTGCCAATGATGATTACAAAGTCTTTGCCTTAAATCTGGCGCATAAAAATGGCGATGGCTTTATCTGGGCGGAGCAGATAGCCAATGCCATCGCTCAGGTTAAAAATAAGACGGGGGCAACGCAAGTCGATTTAGTCACTTGGTCAAAAAGCGCGTTTAATGCCCGCATGTATATTTCTTCTTTGACCAATGCTTGGAGCACTAAATTCAACAGTGACGTACGTAAACTGGTGATGCTCGGCGCCCCCAACAACGGTATTGATTGGTCATTTCGTCACGGCGTTAATCATACCTATGGTGCTTATTCGCAATGTGGCGGCAGCATAAATGGGCCTACCGCGCATGATCAAATATTATGTTTTGGCTTATGGTATTCAAGTTCCGAGTGGGTTTACGACTCGCCTTATTTTCCCGGCTCCGCGCAGATGCTAAAAGCACTAGATGATAAATATGCACTCCCCACCACAGAGCAAGATTGGTACACCACTTACTACGGTGGCTTAGGGTTTGTGAGCAAAGGCCGAGGTATCGCAGCGTTTACGGTCAACTCACTGGTAGACCAAGTTCGTAGCGCTGGCACCGACAGCAGCGTTCAAGTTTATAATCTTTGTGGCGATCAGGCCGATATGGCATTTATTCACAATGAACATACCGGCCCTTCCGATGGCGTTGTATTTATCAGTAGCTGCATCGACAGCACAGGAATAAGTAACTTGGCGGGCTCAGCGGTTGTGGCCACCAACCATCTAGAGCTTGGCTGGGAACCCAGTGCAATCAACCAAATCAAAAATTGGTTAAGTGCTCCCTAGCAGCCCCCTCGGCGGGTGGTGACAAAATACTGCACTAAAGTTGCAACGCAAAACTATTGCTATCTTGAGTTGATGTTGATTAACTGAATTGTTGAGAGTGACAGGATGAGCTTACGTATTTATGTCAAACACCGCTATTGCACCTTGCTACGTGCAATTGATGCAGCACACACTCACCGCAGCAAAACTGGAATTTGCTGCGGTCGCGCAGTATTTGGCTATCAATAAAGCCATTGACGCCCTAGATGCCATTGAGTTTATGCGCGTGATGGAACACTGTGCTGTCGAGCTCAATGACGAAAGTCTAAACCTCAACCGCAAAAAGCTTCTGCCTGGCACCAACGAATTTGTATTCAATAGCCTGCGCCATTGCCGCACCATTACTCAGCTCTTACAGGAGCTTGCCCGTGGCTATAACTTTATCCACGCGGGAACTTACAATTTCTGCGAGGTGTCACACTCTCAAGTGAGTTATATAATTGATGATGCGGCCTTTGACTATGCCACGGCCGCTGACGCGCAATTTTCTCGCTGTATGTTAGATAGCATGCTGATATTGATCCATGGCCTCGTAAAATATGTGTGCGCCGAAACCACCCAAGTTCAACTCACACAAGTGCAGACCAAAAGTGACTCAAGCTCGCTGCTAAATTCGGTTATCACCCACATTCCCATTAAACCCGTAAGCAATCGCTACTTACTCACCTATCAATACCAAGAAACGAATCAATCATTGGATTTGGCGAAGCTAGAGCATCTAACGCTCAATACCATTTATCATTCGCTCGCACGTACACTCCATCACCAGCAGTCGATCAACGACCATGCTAACTTGCTCGATAAAGTCTATAGTGAGCTTAACGCGGGAACACTGTGCCAAGAACAAATGGCTGACAAGCTCAATATCAGTCCGGCAACATTAAGACGAAGGCTCGCTGAGTATCAAACCAGTTTTAGGCAACTCAAAAATAACGTACAGAACAAGCAGGCCAAACTGCGACTAACTCAAGGCAGTAGTTTGTATGAGGTGGCGCACACGCTACAGTTTTCAGATGAGCGTAGCTTTATCCGTGCGTTTAAGTCGTGGAACGGCGTAACGCCTATGCAATTTCTGCAGGGTTTGAGTTCAAAGTCCTAACTATTAAATTTTGTTTAGAGCTGCTAATACAACTCATGTAAAAGTTGACGTTAAACAAAGTAAAGCACAACAAAAGTGATATTGTGCAACAAGCAAACAGAGTAAAAATGTAATACCGATTAGCTTAATTAAGAGATCTATTTTGAGGCCACAAAATGGAATTCAAACAAAGTAAAATCCAGCTGAGGAAGCTGCCGTTGTAGGCTATTAAGAACTTTATACTCTGAGTGAGTGCATGTCAGCGCTACTCTTATTTTTTCCTCGTAATATGAGTAACAATCAACAAAGTGTGCTTTGGTTCTCGCGTGTTGATCAACAAGAACCGTTCGCGATACGTAAGCGCTTCTTACAAATTCTTCTATTAAGTGTTTATTTTTAAAAGCAGAAGAAACATTATCGAATAAGTAAAATTCTTCGCCACTTATCCAACTAGGGCGTGAATTATAATCGTTGCCTTCGTCACTTTGCTGTATTTCACCCCTTAAAAAACCACTGCCTTGCTTCTTCAATTCCGTTGAAAAATCAATAAGTTTAAGCTGGATATTAGCATTGGCAGCTTCTTTGACTAATTGCTGATTGGTCTCTTGCGGGTGTTCACTCACCCACACCCTCATTGAATTTGCAGGAAAACGCCCCCAAATAAAATTCAATTTATTGGATTTTTTATGATTTTGTTGGGTACTTAGCGCATTCGTAGCGCTGGCATGAGAGTTAGTAGCACTTGTATTAGAATTTGTATCACTCGCGCCCCCATTCATTGCTCCCTTACCAAACTGACTTCCAATTTGTTGTAAAGCGGCGCCTAATGCTGCTTGTTTGTTATTGCTATTATCAGCCATAATTCAGCCTCTTTAATAATAAATTATTATTCTAATCTAAGTGCGTTAATTCTTTCGCCTCGGCTTCAGTCATGCCAGCTTCAATCAGGGCATTTAAGCTATCTCTTTGCATTTCATCTAATGAATTTTTAGGGGTGTATGAAACGTGAGTCGTTAGGTGCCACCCTGCTGGTATGTTGCCGCACTGCTCCGTGTAATAAATCTGAACAGCATAATGCGTTTGCTTAAGTTTTTTATATAACTCAATAGCCTCATCTAAAGTAGGAACAAAGAGTAATTCCTGCTCTGGCTCGGCATTGCGATTTTCATCGGTCACGCTCCTCACATTTTCTTTTTTCAGCCACGTTGAAGACTTAATCTCTTCAAGCTTGGCCTTCATTGCTTCTTTATTGTTATCTGAAGTGTTATCTGACATTTTATCAACCTTATTAATATGGCTATGCCGCTATGCTCAGCAAGGCACAGCTTGCTCCCTCACGAATATTAAAACCTGCATAATTAAATGCCAAAAACGCCTCTCGCCACCAAATTAATGAGTTAGTTACTTACTGATGGTTTTTGCTGCGCGTTTTTTGCCGGCCTCGGCTTTTTTAACGGCTTTAGCGAGGGCTTCTGCCTCTGCTTTTGCTTGCGCTATGCGTTCAAGCAGTTTTTCTGCTGGTTCGTCGTTGTCATCTTGTGGCACCAACTCGCCGCGAAACGCTTTCGCTAAAATACTTTGAGTCAGCTTATCCACACGCGCGCGGGCTTTATTGACTTGCGCTTCAATGGTGTCAGCAAGGGCAAAATACTCATCAACCAGGCGAACGATTTCTGTTTGTTCTTCTAAGGAAGGTAAATATATAGTTATTTCTCTAACCTTATTTAAGTTAAGGTTTGGTTGATTACCACCTACCGCAGCTTTTCGAGTTTCTTCATAGTTTTCTTGCAGCCTTAGTTTCACATAACTGGTTAGTGCAATATTATTATTTACAGTTATGGCAGCACAGGCTTGGTTGCAAGTAGCATCAATAGTTAATTCGGTCACTTGTCCCCGCGTTTTTCCTTCACCATACATAGCTAGCAGCAAAGTACCACTGGGGAATAGTTTTAACTTACAGTCTTTAACTGCAAAGTTTGAAACAAACTGTTCTGATTCATTACAAAGTGGGCTGCCAGTTGCGCTACTTGTTAACCAGGGAATGTCTGCTGAATCCCAATACTCTTCGATAGTACGTTTCGGAGTTTTACCGGTGGCAACACTTGCAACATCGCCAACAGCTAGGCTTTGCCAGTCACGTAGTTCTGATGTTCCTCGCCATTCTTCTGTTAGTTTACCGCTGACGGCGTTGGCAAGTACGGATTGGCGGAAGCGTTTGATAATGGCAGGGATGCTGTCTAAACGCCCTTTAATGGCATCAACCTGCGCCAACACATCATCTAACTTTTCAACTATTCGTTTTTGTTCTTCTACAGGAGCTAGAGGGAAAGGTAGCGTTTTAGCTACTTTTCCAGATAACTCTTTAAAAGTTGTTCCTGTTGCCAAACTTTCAGCAAGATGTTTAATAGATTTTAGGTAATAATATAGATACTTACTTTTGACATCTCTATAAGGTACGAAGCTTTTAAAGCCCTGATTTGTACAAATTTCATTTTCAGCAATGACCACGTAGCCAACAGGAGCTCTGCTACTGAAAAGCACAGAGCCTTTAGGCATCAACTTTGCTGAACAAGATGCATAACCGATTTTAGTGATTGAACGTCTTCCATGTGAAATATACAGCTTACTATATCCACTTAAATCAGCAGGTGTTATCCAAGAAATATCTAATTCATGGTTGTCAGAATAAAACTCTGAGTTTGTCGATTTTGGGGTTCCACCACTAACAACATCAGTCACCTGTTCAATTGGAACCAGCTCCCAACCTTTTGGTAATTCGTTCATGCTTCACCGTCCTGCGCCACTGGTTCAACTAAACCAAACTCAGCCTCTAACAGTTGCTTTTGTGCTTCGGCTTCATTATCTGCACCGAGGGCTTTCATCAATTGGTAAATTTCACCCATAGCGGTTGTCAGTTCTGCCATGGCCTCACCTGCCAGCACTTCTGGCTCTGGTAGGTTGTCAGCACTGGTGGCATCGTTATCTTTTAACCAAGTAATATCTAAGCTATCGCCTTTTTGCTCGCGAATATACTCACGGGAGAATTTGCGCCACCTTGCGCTCTCTAACTTTTTATTTAGCTCAAGGCTGTCTTTCTCGCCTTGCTCTTTATTTGGCTCAAGGCTGTTTGTTTCATTTTCGTCAGGGTGGATTGCGCCTAGGATGTCGTAAACACCTTCAATGCGTGGCGATAAACCGTTTTTATCTTCGCCATAGGCGGTAACAAAGGTTTCAAAGTGTTGTTCTGTGAGTGGGCGGCGTTTACCAAAAGTATTCATATTGGTACGCATATCAAATACCCAGGTCTCGGTAGTGCAGGCTGTGTCTTGGTGGATATTATCTACTGCGCCTTTTTGGAAAAACAGCACATTGGTTTTTACGCCTTGGGCGTAAAAAATACCCGTTGGCAGGCGCAAAATGGTGTGTAAGCGACACTTTTCCATTAAATCGCGGCGAATATCTGTGCCTTTACCGCCTTCAAATAATACATTATCGGGAATGACTACCGCAGCACGGCCGCCTGGTTCAAGTGCCTCAACAATATGTTGCATAAAGCACAGCTGTTTGTTTGACGTTGGGTAAACAAAAGTACGGGTAATGTTGGTGCCTGATGCTGCTCCAAACGGTGGGTTTGTTAAAATAACGTCGGCTTTTGGTAAGTTCTCACCGGCTGCACCTAAGGTATTACCTAAGCGAATAGCGCCTTCGTTTTCATCGCCTTCAATATCGTGCAATAAGCAGTTCATCAGTGCTAAACGGCGGGTTTCTGGTACTAACTCAAGGCCAACAAAGGCTTTTTGCATTTGAAAGCCTTGATCTTCGTCGCTTAAGTCAAACAAGTTGTTGGTTTTACTTTTAATGTATTTGTCAGCTTCGATTAAAAAGCCTGCGGTGCCTGCGGCTGGGTCTTGGATCACTTCACGGGCTTGTGGCTGCATTAACTTAACTATAGTGTTAATAAGCGCCCTTGGGGTAAAGTATTGCCCAGCGCCCGATTTGGTTTCGTTGGCATTTTTTTGCAATAAGCCTTCGTACATATCGCCAAAATCATCGCGGGTTTTACTGCCAGTGCCATCACCAGAATTATCTATCCACTGCAATTTGTCCATGCTCGTGATCAGCTGATTTAGCTGAGCAGGCTGGGTAATGCTGGTATTCACATTTTGGAAAATAGCGCGCACAATGGCGTGCTCATCTGCGCCCAGTTGTACTAACAAGTTACGATAAAACTGGTGCTGCTCTTGACCTAATTTGTTTTTAAGGTCATGCCAGCGAAAGCCCTCTGGCAGTAGGTCGTCTTCTTGGCCTGTCTCTTCACACATTTTTAAAAATAGCAGTGAGGCCAGCTCGTTTACGTAGTTTTGGTACGACACACCGCCATCGCGCAGGTTATCGCATAGCTTCCAGAGTTTATTGACTAAATCAGAATTGTTCATTGGTTCTCTTTGTTACTGCGTTTGGCTGTTTTTGGCAAATAGCAGCATTTTTGTGTTAAGCACAGTAGGGCTGTGCTTAACCATAAAAATTAATGGGCTAAATTGTACGTGATTTTTACTTTTGATAAACCGCTTTAAGCAGGTTCATCCCACATATATTCGTAAAACTGTTGCAGTATGCTTGATAATTCATCTTCAAAGATGCGCTCAAGCTTGCGTTTTCCGCCACTGCGGCGGTAATTGCCAGTTTTAAAGGTGGTGTCATCCAGTACCACTTGCTGTTTAATGCTCACAGCTAAACGTTCAAGCCAACTGAGTTGCGCCTCATTCCAGTTTTTACTGGCTTTTATTTTGTTAAGCGCTTTATCGACTCGGGTGTCAAACGGTAACAAGGCATCGCCCATAGCAGCACGGCGAATATGGCCGATTAAACGCGCGGCTATGTCTTCATTTTTAGTGGCTTGCCAGGCTTTACGTAAGGTTGATTCATCGTAATTTTGCGCGTCAAACCATTCTTGTAAGTCAAGCAGGGCTTTACGAGTGAGATCGCGCGGGCGATTGATGATCACTTCAAGGGCTGCTTGTTTATTTACCGAGTTGTCGACCAGTTTATCAAACGACTCAAGGAAGTCCTCAGGCTTTTCGTGATCGCCCCATACATGGGTCACTGAGATGACTTCGTCTGGCATATCGGTAAAAATAGGCATATCACGCAATGCGTTAATATCGTTTTTTAGCTGCTCTAGGCGACTAACAAAGTTAGGTAAGCTGTTAATAATCTCAGCACTTAGCCTTGGCCCCTTTTCTTTTAAGGTGTTTGGCAAGCTTAAAAAGTCACAACCTGCTTTATCAGCCAGTATTTCATCAAAGCGCTTAATGTGGCTGTCGATTTCTTTTGAGCGGTCGCGGTTACACTTTGCATGGCTGGTAATACGTTGCAGCTTAGCTACTAATTGCTCGTGGCTATGCTCTGCAAAGCTTCGGCCATCTGCCTCTTTGGTGTGGTAGGTTTCATCCGCCGTAATTTCGTTCACTAAGGTTTTAATATCAACCTCTGGGCGCACCACGACTGGACGCATGGTATCGACACTTTGTAAGGTGCTGTATAAGTTAACAGCATCAAATATCTTAAAACTGGTTTTGCCCACTTCAGGGCAAAGGCGAGTGGCGCGGCCTTTCATTTGCTCATACAAAATACGACTGCGCACTTTTCGCATAAAGACCAGATTGCAAATACTTGGTATATCAATACCCGTGGTGAGTAAGTCAACCGTTACTACAATGTTAGGTAAGCGGTCTTTTTTAAAGCGGTTAATAAGCGACTGTACTTTTTTACTGTCTTTGTCTGAGTCACCTGTTATTTTAATAATGGCGTTGTGCTCAAGCTTTGGGTACTTTGTTTTAAATGCGCTACGCAGCTCTTCTACTACCATATCGGCATGTTCATTGTTAACGCAAAAAACTAGCGTTTTTTGTTTACTGGTTGGATCAATATGATTTACCAACTCTTCGCATACAGCCTTATTAAAGCCTGTCGAGATTAAGCTACGGTTAAAGTCCGCAACCTCAAAGTTTTGCTCATCTTCTAAAGTATCGTTTAGCAACTCACCTTGTGATGACAAACGCATTACTTCAGTACCTGCACCCATAACTACGCCATCTCGTGACTGTTTAGTGAGAATTTTGACCGGTGGCTCTTGGTCAACTAAGTGACCATCAATTACTGCTTTGCGATAGCTGTAACGATAGACAGGCTGTTTTTGCGTGCCACCAAAAATATCTACTGTATGCAGGGCTGGAGTTGCTGTTAGGGCAATTTTAACAGCATCGAAGTGGTCTATTATCCGGCGGTAAGACGAAATAAAGTCTTTTGCATCGCGGAATTTTTCTTCACCTTCGGTTTGTTCTTTATCGAGAATATATCCGCGGTGTGCTTCATCAACTATGATGCAATCGTAACGCCCAACTGGCATAACTTCTTCACTTTGCAGAGTGCGTTTTACTAATGATTGCACGGTTGCTACGTGGATTTGCGTCTCGTCATCAGGGAAGCGCTCAGTTAAATCGCTGACGTTATATATAGTTTTAAAGGTATCACCTTTAATGATGGTATCTTCAAATGAATCAAGCGCTTGCTCACCAAGCGACGTTCTATCGACTAAAAATAATACGCGATTAAAGCGCTTCGATTGAATTAAACGGAACATTAAGCCAATAGCGGTACGGGTTTTACCCGTGCCTGTGGCCATTGCCAATAAGATGTCTTGTTCGCCACGAGTAACTGCTTGCTCTACCGCTTGGATGGCCTCTTTTTGATAATAACGCAGGCCTAAATCATCGGTGATTGGATTTTGCTTAAACCAATCGTTGTAAACTTGGTTGTCGGCTTCAAGTTTAGCAATAAGCTCTTCTGGTCGATGCCACTCTGGCAGCGCTTTGGGCATATTGGTATTATGACGAACATCGCGATACCAAATACCACTTTTTGTTTTGGATGCAGCGCGATATTCACGTCCATTAGCCGAGAAGCAGAATGGAATTTTATAAGGTGAGCTATTTTCGTCCTGCCATGTTGGTAAATACTGTGGCAAAGCTTCGTTAACTAGGTCGCCGTCTAAGTGTGAGAGTGTTTGACGCAGCAAGCCATGATCAAATGTTTTTGAATAGCGATACGCTTCATTCAATTTAGCGCTTACATCGGTATTCGTTTTTTTCGCTTCAATCACACCAATGGGACGAAGACCGACAAACAATACGTAGTCTGCAAAGCCTTGCTTGCCTGTTTCGTCAATGCCCGTAGGCCATTCTGCAATTGCCATATTACGGCCAACTTGTGGGCGCGTACCTTTAGCATAATTAAGTGCTTGTGTATCGGCATCCCACCCTGCTTTACGCAGTTGGGTATCGATTAGATAACGGGTCTCTTTTTCGGACAAGTTTAAGCTGCGCTTGGCTGCCGATTTTCGTAGCTCCGCATGGTAAGCTTGACGCTCGTCTTTGGTTTTTGCTGCAAGCTCTTGTTCTTTTGCTTTTAGCTCAGCTTCTAGCGCTTTAATGCGCGCCTCATTTTGTGCCTGTGTTTCCTGCTGTTTAGATTCTAAAACTGAAATATAGCCCTCAAGGCTTATTACAGTGCTTTGCTTCTCTTTAAGCTCTTTATCTGTTTTGAATTTTTTGTTGATGACTTCATCAAGCTTAGTTTTAAGCTTGAAGACTTCTGCATCCATCACAGTCGCGAGTTCGCCTTTTGGTAGTACAAATACAGGCGCTTTGTAATCTAGATTTTGTGTTACTAATGAGTAGTACCACGCAGCTAGGCGATGCGCGAATCGCAGCGTCATTTCTGCGTCTTCTAAGTCATTATGATAATCGTGAACCGCTTTATTGCCGACTTTTCGCAGCACGTGAAATACTTGAATGATATCGTCTTTTATTCCTGGTACTCGGGCGAGTTCACGGACGATCTCAATTTGCGTTTCTTTTTGATCAAATTTGAGTGCGTGGGCTAATTTTTTTGCTATCGTTTCTGCAAAAATACGTAGCTTTGCCATGGTGGTGTTTGGATCGCTAGGGTAATTTCGCTCTGCTGCCAGTGCAATTGTATATAGTTGGTTATCTATTTCTTTTAGAAATAAGAAGTTAGACTGTTTCATTCTGTATTCCTTTGCTGAGCACCTAGCTTATTTTAGATGCTGCTAACGCCATTTGTTTTTTACTAACTGGCTAGCCTATTTCAGTTATTTTTATATGATTAAGCAGTGCAGCGGCAAAATAATGTATGTTATTGTCTTGCTTGACTGATTCGATGCCGATTTTTCAGCAAACGCCATTGTCAGTCGGCTACTTATTTTTGATTAATTTGGCTACGTGCTTGTTACGCAAAATCACGTTTCATTACTTTCAAACTAGTATGTTCACCATCACGAAGCTCTTCAGGTTCTAGCCCATATTTGGTGTAAACACTTTAGTCACTGCCATGTTGACTAAAGTGTGTTTCGCAGCCTGATTCATAGGCCATCTTTGTCATACTTTGAAACACATATTACCTTATAAAAATTATTGAATAAATAACACGTTATAACAACAGAGCTTAAGATTCATGTTGTTATAACCTTTTTGGGTCCAAAACTATTATTTATTTCTTTTGAGCTTGTTTTCGCTTTTTTCGATCAGGCTGCTTGAACTTGGTGCGTGTTGTTACAAAGCTGTTGTCGCGCATAAGTTACTTCCCTCTTGATAATGCCAATAAACTCTATGTCAGCAAATTAACCTTTTTATTGTGTCGGTAGAGCAATCAGCATTATCATCACAGACCACCTCACTACTCGCTAAACTCGTACGTATTGAGCAGTATTTATTTACTTGTAGCCACTGTGTAGAACAGTTAATGGAACGATTAGATGGTAAGCAATATCAATACACTGGCGGAGGTGTGGCAACTTTCACAGCAGTGGCATAAAGCGATGTTGCTGATCCACGCCATTGAAGCACAACTCTCTCCATCGCAAGCAGATTAAGTGTGAATCGATGTAAGCAGATCACGTTTTTTTAATCAGCACACATTCCTATTTTGACGACTTGATGATAAAACGTAATAAATAACTATAAAATAGGGACTAAGTTTTGAGAAAAAAAATTACAAATATTGCGACACTATGTATGCTCACCACCTTTGCTGGTAAATCGATAGCATTAGAAAAAGATCCATACCTATGGCTTGAAGAGATTGAAGGCAAACAAGCGCTAGAGTGGGTAACGGCACAAAACGATAGCTCACTAAAACAACTCAAAAGCCACAGCCAATATAATCATATCTTTCAAAATACATTAGATATTATCAATGATCGGTCTCGTATTCCGTACGCAACTGAACGTGCAGGTTATTACTATAATTTCTGGAGAGATGCGGAGCATGTAAGAGGCATATACCGCAGAACAACTCTTGAAGAGTATAAAAAAGCGGATCCTAAGTGGGAAACCATTCTCGACTTAGATGCGCTAGCAAAAGCTGAAGACGAAAACTGGGTTTATGGCGGAATGAACTGTCACTATCCAAAGTATGAACGCTGTTTGGTGTACTTATCCCGCGGTGGTGCTGATGCAAAAGTAGTGAGAGAGTTCGACATTCCAAGCAAATCTTTTGTAAAAAATGGGTTTTATTTACCTGAAGCAAAAACCTCAGTATCTTGGTTCAACGAGAATTCAATATTTGTTGCAACAGATTTTGGAGAAGGCTCATTAACTGACTCAGGTTATGCTGGAACGGTTAAAGTGTGGCAACGCGGTACGCTGCTGGACGACGCTAAAACGGTCTATCAGGCAAATAAAAGTTCTATCAGTGCCGGAGGCTTTACGGTATACGATCAAGGCAACACAAATCACTTTCTATACGATTCTACAAGCTTTTATACTCGCGACGTCTATAAACTCGAAGGTGATAAGCAGATAAAAATTCCAGTGCCTAGCGATGCAAGCCTCCTCGGATTAAACAATGGCATGCTCTTTATCCAGCTAAAATCTGCTTGGAAGCACTTTTCACAAGCAGAAGTAATATATGCCAACATTAACGATTTGGATTCTAAAAATATCCAGTTTACAAGCTTAATCAAGCCAACAGCAAATCGTTCAATAGAAAATTTGAGTTTTACCAAATCAGCCATACTAGTTACCGTGTTAGATGATGTAAAGAATAAGGTTTTCCGCTATATGCCTAAAGCTAATGGGCAGTGGAAAATAGACCCAGTGAACTTTCCTGATACCGGTTCATTATCCGTTTTTGACACTGATCCCAATAGAGATGACTTTTTTGTCACCTACACGGACTTTTTATCGCCGACCAGTCTTTACTTAGTCGATGGTAAATCACTTGGAACAACAAAACTCAAAGGTAATAAATCACATTTCGACGCAGATAAGTTTGTTACCCAGCAAAAATTTGCGACATCAAAAGACGGTACAAAAGTGCCTTACTTTATTGTTCATAAGAAAGATATCAAGTTAGATGGTAGCAATCCTACTTTATTATATGCCTATGGTGGCTTTGAAGTTTCTATGCAGCCGTACTACTCGGCATCAACTGGTAAAAACTGGTTAGAACAAGGCGGTGTTTATGTGCTTGCGAATATTCGTGGCGGCGGTGAGTATGGACCAAGCTGGCACCAAGCAGCACTAAAAGAAAATCGCCACAAGGCGTATGAAGACTTTGAAGCCGTAGCAGAGCAGCTGATAGCAGATAAAGTAACCAAACCTCAACATTTAGGTATTAAAGGTGGTAGTAACGGCGGATTGCTAGTGGGCGCCGCTTTCACTCGCAGGCCTGAACTTTACAACGCCGTTATTTGCCAAGTGCCATTACTCGATATGAAGCGTTTTAATAAGCTACTCGCTGGCGCAAGTTGGATGGGCGAATATGGTAATCCAGATGTTCCTGAAGAGTGGGAATACATTAAAACATACTCGCCTTACCATAACCTAAGTAAAGACAAACAATATCCGAAAGTATTTTTCACAACCTCAACCCGAGATGACCGCGTTCACCCAGGCCATGCACGTAAAATGGTTGCTAAAATGAAAGATATGGGATTTGAAGTTCTGTATTTTGAGAATACCGAAGGTGGCCATGCAGGCGCTGCAAACAATGAACAGCGAGCGATGGTAAATAGCCTTGAGTTTGTTTACCTCATGGACAGACTCAAATAGCTTTAAATTTTACTATCTAACCTGAGGTTTGGATAAAGAATGTTCCAACTCATTGTTTCTAAAGCACAACTTAGTTTTTTCCTTGTCTAGCCAGAGAGTTTTAGGGAAAGCAAGGCGAATTTACGCACCAATAGCTGGCTATTGGAAGTGAATTCAACGCAGTTAGCGCTAAAACTGGCTGCTAGAAAGGCATTAATTATCCGCAGCTCAGGTTATCTAGTACGTTAAAAGCGCTCAAGCTCATATTGAGCGCTTTTCTCATTTCACCTACTCGGCAAAACTAAGCTCATGAGATTCAAGCAAGAATTGCTCACCGGTATCCAGCGAAATTTCAATATAAAATACATGGTTCTGTTTGTAAGTAGGTTCACTGTTCAGTGCAAACTGGATAAATTCGCTCGTTTTTTTATCTTCCATATCTAAAAATTCGGATATTGAAAAGTAGTCTTTTTCGCCATTATCCAGCCTACGATAATCAACCTGATTAGAGTAATCGGAACCGATATACACGATGTCGAACACCTCATTTAAGCTTGAACCTGCAGGTAACTCGTCACTAAACGCAGCGCTAGAGGTAATATTTATATCCGTGATTTTTTCATTGGTATACGGGGGAACAGGTGAGCAGGCATAAGCGGCGCTAATTAAAGAAAACTTAAAACTCGGTGCGCTTAACTGCGCTACAGACTGCGTGTCAGCTTTAAGCTGAAATACGAGCGTTTGATACGAAATAGGTTCAACGCCATCATATTCAGTGTTAACCCACTCATCTACCTGATCAGCGCTAAACTCACCGAGGTTAAAGCCGGTTATATCAAACCTTGAGTTACCAACACCACTACATTGACCATCATCAGGACCACTACTGTCGCTATTACACCCCACTAACCCTACTGCTAATGCTGCGCATTTTGCTTTCATTCTGGCTCCGTTTCCAGCAAGATAAAGTCTCAATTTTGAGTCCAAGACAGGATAAAAATAAAGTCGGTCAGCCACTTTATTTGTTATTAAATGTTCTCGTAACAACGATTCAGCCTGAAGAGTCGCTTTTCTTCAATATTTTAGTAGGCAGAAAATATAGTATAACCACCTGATAAAGCATCCAATGTAGGGATAACAGAATGCACAATAACGCGCGGTTTCATTATATTGATAATATGCGAGGCTTGGCACTATTGCTTGGCGTTGTTTTTCATGCGGCCTTAGCATACGGCCCATATTTTCATAACCTTTGGATCAGTGTCGATCCAGACAAAAATGTCTTTTTTAACTACCTCGCCATGTGGACGCACCTATTCAGGATGCCACTATTTTTTATCATCGCCGGCTTTTGTGCCGCCCTGCTTATTCAAAAACGTGGTGGTAAAGCTTATATTCAAAACAGGTTAAAACGACTACTCATTCCCTTTATTATTTTCCTACCGCTCACCTTACTGGTGTTATTACATGCGATGCATTGGGGCAGCAGCGTTGCCAGCACCCCACCACCGTTATTTGGTGTTATACAGCAGATAAAAGAGCCACAGGTGACAAGCATGCATTTATGGTTCTTATGGTATTTAAGCCAGTTCTGTGTGTTATTTTGGCTGTTACACAAGTTTCCAAAATTTTATCAACACACTCTCGCTATCGTTGTTAAACCAGTCTTTTTATGCGTTATATTGCCGGTTATCATCACGGCATCTATGTCCAATTTGATGGTGCCATTTCCAGCTCCTGATAAACTGCAACCTCATTGGTGGGCTTACGGGTTTTATGGCTCTTTATTTTTGTTGGGAGCAGGACTATTTCATCATCATGAAGTGGTAACTCGCTACTCAAAACAATTCAACTGGTTATTAATTACTGCCTGCACTTCATTGGTTGCATACTTTTACTTTTTGCCGCCATCACCGTCGCTTGAAAAAGTCATCATCGCGATCAAAACAGGCGACGCAACGCCTGAAAAAATCAATTTGATCAGCGTTGTAGTTCAAACCATCGCCATTCTCAGTTGGACTGCTGTCGCTTATTTAGCCGGGTTCAAATGGTTAAATCAATTTAACAAACAAAGTCGCTATATTTCAGACGCATCCTATTGGATTTATCTCATCCATATTCCGCTCCTTGTGTATATTCAACTTCCTCTTACGAACCTTGAAGTACCTGTCTTCATCAAGTTTATTATTGCTCTATCTCTGACGGTGACGATAGGCATTATTAGCTACCGTTATTTGGTTAGAAATACGGTGATTGGTATTTTATTAAACGGCCGAAAAGCCGAGCCAAAAAATGTAAAAGCAGGCATGTTGACGGAGTGAACTTTAGTAGAGGAAGTCGGCGTGCGAAAGTTACTTTCGCAAAAGCCAGAGCAAACCTCTGGCTTTTAAACAGCCTAACCGTAGCTGCGTGCAGCTTGATATGCGGCGCGAGCTTGCACTTTTTCAAGATAAGCCTTGATATTGCCATGCGCTGTGAGCAAACCGACTTTGTCTGCGATTTCTAGCATCACTGTCATCATAATATCGGCGGCGGTAAAGTCGTTGCCTGCGAAATAGCTTTGCTTGGCGAGTGTGGTATCTATATAAGAAAAGTCGACATTGACTTCTTTAGCAATGTAACCATCCATTGGTTTATCGCCTGCACGCTGCTCCATCTTCATCATCAAAGACGCGATCACCGGCAGTGCCAATGACCCCTCAGCAAAGTGCAACCATTCTTGATATTGATAGTACCCAGGAGTCCCCGCACTTGGTCGCAATCTACTGTCTTCTGCCTTATCTAGCAGATATTCCATGATGGCTCCAGACTCACATAAAACTAGGCTGTCATCGACCAACACGGGGGCTTTTCCAAGCGGATGCACCTGTTTTAGGCTTTCGGGCGCAAGGCGCGTTTCAGGGTTGCGCTGGTGCTTCACAAGGTCATGAGGCATATCGAGTTCATGTAAAAGCCAAAGTACTCTTGTCGAGCGTGATTCGTTTAAGTGGTGAACAGTTAACATCTAATTTTTCCTGATAAATCTAATTATACGAGTTCGTCTGGACCTAAGCGCACGACAAGTTTGCCGAAGTTTTTACCTTCCAATAAGCCAATAAATGCCTCCACTGTGTTATCCATCCCCTCGACTAAGTGCTCTTTGTACTTAATCTTGCCCGCGTTTAACCATGGCAGCATCGCTTCACTGAACTCGTTGTATCTATGTCCATAATCGTCGAATACAATAAAGCCTTGCATTTTCACTCGCTTAATCAGCAGTGTCGCCATCAGCATCGACATACGATCAGGCCCCGATGGCAACTCAGTGGCATTATATTGAGAGATCAACCCACAAAGTGGAACCCGAGCACTTGAGTTAAGCAATGGCATAACTGCATCGAACACCTTGCCACCCACATTTTCAAAATAGACGTCAATTCCCGATGGGCATGCCTGCGCTAACTGCTCAGCGAGATCATCCTTGCGGTGATCAAGACAGGCATCAAAGCCAAGCGCCTCGGTAGCGTAACTGCATTTTTCGGCGCCACCAGCAATGCCTATTACTCTACAGCCTTGCAGTTTTGCTATTTGTCCAACAAGGCTGCCTACAGCACCGGTTGCTGCGGCAACGACTACAGTTTCTCCAGCTTTTGGCTGACCGATATCCATCAGTCCCATGTAAGCGGTAAGGCCTGGCATCCCTAACACGCCCAAGCTATATGATGGGTTAGGTAGATTGTTGTCTAACTTAAGTAAGCCTGTACCATCCGAGACGCTATAATCTTGCCAGCCGCTCATCGCGAGTACCCAGTCACCTTTGGCAAATTTAGGGTTATTTGACGCTTCAACTCGGCATACTGTGCCACCCACCATCGCTTCACCAATAGCGACCGGCTCAGCATAAGATTTTGCATCGCTCATACGGCCACGCATGTATGGATCTAACGACAAAAAGACAGTACGAAGGAGCACCTCGCCTTCTTTTGGCGTTGGGATCTGTGCCTCTTCATAATTGAAGTTTTCTTGGCTTGGCGCACCATGTGGGCGTGACGCTAAGGTAATGCGACGATTCGTTTGTGCGTTTTGAACTTGGTTTATTGCGTTACTCATGATTTATTCCTTTTAATAAGCAGGTTACAGCTGGTTTAGGTACGTCAGCATTTTCTCAGCGACAAGTTCAGAGCTTGCTGGGTTTTGTCCTGTAAACAGTAAGCCATCTCTAACAGCAAACACATTCCAATCATCGACTTTCTGGAAATCAGCGCCTCGTTTAACTAGCTCATCTTCTAATAAAAACGGTACAACATCAGTCAGCCCTACTGCCGCCTCTTCGCTATTCGTAAAACCAGACACCACTTTACCTTTTACCAGATACTCACCCGATGTGGCTTTTACATCCATCAGCACAGCGGTTGCATGGCATACCGTACCAACTGGTTTATCTGCTGCTAAAAAGGCGCTTATCAATTGGATTGAATTGGCATCTGTTGCTAAATCCCATAATGGTCCGTGACCGCCAGGATAGAACACAGCGTCAAAATCTGCCGCATTCACCTCTGCTAGTGGCAGCGTATTTGCCACCAGTTCCTGCGTTTTTTGATCATCAAAATAGCGTTTAGTGCTGTCAGTTTGGAAATCAGGCTGTTCACTTTTTGGGTCAATTGGCGGCTGACCACCTTTTGGTGAAGCAAGCGTTACTTCTACCCCAGCATCCACAAAGGCATAGTAAGGTGCGGCAAACTCTTCAATCCAAAATCCTGTTTTCTCACCTGTCTTGCCAAGTTCTGCATGTGACGTTAGCACCATTAAAATTTTCTTTGCTGTCATCAAAGTTACCTCTCATTCTTTCTTAAAACTTCAGGCTATTTGGCCTGCGGATAAATATAAAAGTATGAGCTTAAGACAAGTTAGACAATGCAAACAAAAGCTAACTCTTTGTTCAAACAATTGATACAATCAATTTATCTCAGCCAGTGGAGTAATGTGTGGACATTTCGTTTGAGCAACTCAAAAGCATGGTCGTTTTTGCCCAAGTTATTGAGCAAGGCACCTTAAGCGGCGCCGCCAGGCATTTAAACTTGTCTCGTGCAGTGGTGAGTTATCATGTCAAAAAACTGGAGTCACAGTTAGGCATAAAATTGCTCAATCGCTCGACCCGCACCATTTCACTTACAGAGGCAGGCCGCGAATATTATCAGCGCTGCCGTGTGATTGCAGAGCAAGCCTTTGCTGCAAACCAGCAAATTGAGAATTTAAAGAAAGAACCAATCGGTCTAATAAAGCTTACCTGCCCTGTGAATGTTGGCCTGCAAACCATAGTGCCTGCACTCAATGAATTTAGAGCTATGTATCCAAAAATTCAGCTCGATATCATGCTTACAGATGAAGTCGTCAATATCATCAAAGAAGGGATTGATCTGGCCATTCGAGGCGCCCCACTTCCCGATTCAGGTTTGCAAGCCAGTAAACTTTCAGTGCTAAAAACCTGCCTGTGCGCATCGCCCGACTATTTGCAAAAGTACGGCGTCCCCAAACACCCTACCGATCTCTACCAGCATCAATGGGTGATTTACAAGCTGACATCGGGGGCACTCACATTGAGTAAAGGGGCTCGAGCTTATAGCATCACGATGAAAGGCGATATAAGCACCAACAATGCGGCGGCACGCACCGCTTTTGTTGAGGGAGGTCACGGTCTTGGACGAATTCCAACTTACGATGCATTACCAAAAATACAGGCCGGTACTTTAGTGCCTGTATTAGAAGATTACACGCTGCCAGACATACATGTTTATGGCGTTTTTCCAGAAGGCAATGCCAACTCTAAAAAAGTGCGACTACTGATCGATTTTCTAAAAGGGTATTTTCAGCGCCAATTGGTTGAAGCGTAAGCCTCAAACAATTGCATATTTAGCCTAGTAACTTTCAGCGGGTTTAAGTCCGTAGCGCTTTCCCAATTTGATAAGTCTGGGCTCTGCTACGCTTGGTTTTACCGTCAATACTTGGATAGGTAAATCATCTCCAACCTGCAACTTGTCATAAAAATCTTTGTTATCCAGAATAAACTCACCTTCACGACTGCCCTGAAATTGATAGCTGTACTCAACGAAATAGAAAGTCTCCTGATGCTCCACTTCTCGGTCATACTCGTCCCGGTGAACATACGTATTAGATTCAATTCTTTTGTTAGTAATGGTGCCGAAAAGGTGTTTACCAAACTCTTTCGTCAATTCTTTTTCGTAGTAGTAGCGAATACTTGATGGCAGGGAAAAAGCGTACATTCCAAGAGGTATCAAGATAAATATAGCGCCAAAAATAACAGCCCCAATACCTGCACCGTATTGCTCAGTTACCCCAATGTAAATAATGAATCCACCAACAATATAAAACGGAATGCCAACGGAGATAAAACCCAAATGCTTACCAATTGCAGCAAACAAAAACTTCAGCTTTGTAGAGAGTGATAACGATTTTTCCTTGGTCATAACAGACTATGCTCCTTGCATAAGATTTATACTGCCACGATAATAAAATATTTAGCCCTTTTGGTCGAGCAGTACCTCAGCTGCAGGATGAGATACTAATGTAAAGTGACCACACAATGATGAATAGGGATATGCAAGGAGGCTTTCATGAAATATTTGGCACTTATAGCAACGATCAGCATAAGTAATTTAGCGGCTGCACAAGGCGAAGTAGCAGCAGAGTGGCAACTGGGACAATACGCTGTATCCATTGGTGAAAAATGTGTTATTACCGTTTCAACCCCCGCTTCAAAAGAGATAATAGCAAACGGTTTCAATAACGATAAAGCCTGTAAAGTCGCCTATCTAGCCCAAACCAACATTCCCAACGCTTACGTGATAGGTGGTGGACATATTCTTATCGTCGAACAGCAAACTATCCAATCAAAGAGCTGCAGGCGTGTATCAAAGGCACTTTATTTACCAACCGATGGTCAAGCCGCATTGAGCACCACTCAAATAGAAAGCGGCAACTGCGACGGCCATATAGAGCCAAACGGAGCGATGTATTTAATTTCAGCTCTGCAAAACCCAATTTAAAAGACCTGCAGCGTTTAAGGTTTAGTAGACGCTTTAAGCGTCGCTCTAACCGACGAGACAAGCCGACGACTGACGGGAACACTTGCTCCATTGGTTAATTTCAAGTTGCTTTGATTATTATCACTTTCTAATGACACCACTTCATTTAGATTAGTTAAATAAGAACGATGTGTTTTTACAAAAATAGAGGGCAAAGTAAGTTCGAGTTGTTTTAATGAGCCTGTAAACAGCTTCTGCGTGGTGTCCTTCATGTGCAGCTCAACGTAGTCCCCTGCGGCTTTACAAAACGCAATATCCGTGAGCACAACATAGTCAGTTTTGCCTGCAATACTGACTTCCAGCTTAGAAGGAGACTGAAGTTGTTTGTTCTGCGCGAGTTTAAACTCAAGCTTGGCAATATGAGCTTGATCACTACTCAACTGTACTTGCTGAGCACGATACTCTTTAGCTTGACGAATGAAAAGGTAAGCTAGCAAGACTGCAATGATCACAAAGTGAATAATTTCGTGGAAGCTTGATGCAACAAATAGCACGGTTGCAGCCACCAACAACTGCACCACAAACCAAGCCGCCAAATTATTGTTTTTCGCGCGTCGCCAACAATAGCCTAGCTGGACTAGGCTAACGAGTAATGGCACAAACACTCCGGCCGTGGTTTTAGAGTCAAAGCCTGGCGCAAAAATAATAACAATAAGCGTGATTAGTGTACCGATATAAATCCAGTGAAGCGCGTGCTTTTCTGCAACTTTTATGGAGCTATATACAAGCAACAAAGTGCCAAATAAAAACGATAAGCCCGTCACGGTCAACAGTCGAATATCATGCCACACATAGCCATAGTCAACTAACCCTCGCGATATTTCAGCACTGAGCTGCATTGCCGCGAGCAGGCACAGTACGGCAAATATCCGAACGCTTGTATTGCCATAACGACCAAAGCTCAGACTTATAAAGTACAATGCGCCCAACAAAAAGGCACCAACCAGAATCAGGCCCAAACCACTAAATGATTGAATATACTGCTTAGGATCGCCAAATTGCCCTAGCCCAATAAAATGAATTGGGTATCCTAATGAAATAAGGCTATGCTGTGCAGACAGACCAAACACCAGTTGATTGCTTTTCTTTATAAGTGAGTCTGGCAAATAAAATACGCTGTCCATTTTGCCTATTTGCTCAGTTTTATCTACGGCAGGAAAACCGCTGCTCCCCACCTTACTACCATTTAAAAAGACTTCGCTTGATGTTTTAGCAAATAAATACAACCCTACGGGCCTTGGTATTGAGGCTAATTTCGCTCGCTCAAATTCGATTAACACCCAAACAGCCTGATTTTGCGGATCAACCTCAGATAACTTAGCTCGGTGACATTGCGGCTCAGTAAACTGTGGAATTTCTTTTGCCGAGACTGACCATGGGCAAACCGTCACGGCTTGCTCATAAGAAAATGGCAACAAAGGTTGACTGGCATAAGCCTTACCTAGAGCGCCCGAGCAACACACAGCCATCACTAAATAAAGTACAAGATTAATATTCACACTCTACCGCTTTTCCTTTTACCGTTCGTCGGCTTTTTACTACCGCTGAGCCTACAAGCCAATAAATATCGGCCTCTCATAGAAGTTCACTACCCCATAAAGTTGCCATGGTATTCAATAAAAACAAACTATTAAGGAGTAATACTATGCGATCAACACACACATTAATAGCCGCGTTAAGCTTATTCACTTGCTTATGCGTAAGCGCAGAGAAAGGTAGCGATAAGCAAGTGCTGTACAGCAATGAGCAACAAATCGAGTTTCAAGCCAACAGCGGAGAAACAACGGATGCCATAGCTGGGCACCTCTGGGTACCTGAAAACAGGAATAACCCCAACAGCAACAAAATTAGAATCAACTATGTGCGCTTTCCTGCAACCGGCAGCAATAAAGGTTCACCTATCGTGTATTTATCTGGTGGCCCCGGTGGTTCAGGGACCGCGACTGCCAAGTGGCGAAGATTTCCGTTATTTCAAGCACTAAGAGAGTTTGGTGATGTTATTGCGCTAGACCAAAGAGGTACGGGGCAGTCAGAGCAAACTGCTCCTTGCGTGTCTAGTGAACACATTGCGCTTAATGCTGTTACCACTGAAGCGCAAATTGCAGACCGTTACCGCAAAGCCGCATTAGAATGCTTTACTCAATGGAAGTCTCAAGATATTGATATATATGGTTATAATACCGCTCAGAACGCGCTAGATATAAACGACTTACGAAAACACCTAAAAGCTGACAAAGTATCACTTTGGGGGATCTCTTACGGCAGCCATCTGGCACTCAGTGCCATAAAAGCAATGCCAGCGTATCTTGACAAAGTAATTATCGCCAGTGCTGAAGGGCTCAATCAGACCGTTAAACTACCTCACCAAACCGATCAATACTTTGAAAGAGTTCAAGGAATTATCAATCAGCAAGCGCTTAAACAACAAGTGTCGGATCTACCTGCTTTGATACGCCGAGTGCACAGTAAACTTGAGCAACAGCCTATTGCACTTCAAATTACACAAAAAGACGGCTCAAAAACACCCATGTTATTTCAAAAGCATCATATTCAGTCGTTAGCTAGCATGATGATTGCCGACCCTAACCAATATCTTGCCATGCTAATTCATGTTTATTTAGGTTTAGATAACGGCAATACCGAGCTGTTAAAGCATGTTTTGCAGCGTGGAATGTTTACCGATGAGCCCATTACATTCAAATTGATGCCACTGGCGATGGATGTAGCTTCAGGGATCACCGCTAAACGCCTTGCAAAAATGACAAACCAATCGCCAACAGCCTTGCTTGGCGACAAGCTTAACTTTCCAATGCCAACACTTCACTTGATAGATAAAAAACTAGATTTAGGTGATGATTTTAGAACCGCTCCCCTATCCAACATCCCAACTTTATTGTTTACAGGTAGTCTAGACGGTAGAACGTATCCGGAAGAACAACTTGAAGCTGTGAGAGGACTTACAAATTTGACCCAGATTATGGTGAACAATGCGGGCCACAACCTTTATACAAGCTCACCCTTGGTGCTCGCCAGAATGCAAACATTCTTAAGCGGAAAACCCGTCAGTGCAGAAGCAATCCAACTACCGCTACCAAAACTTGCGCTGTCAGCACCGTAATTCGAAAAAACGACTCTAAGTGAATTGAAAAAGCAATTCACTTAGAGCGGGCTATCATCAACAAAGTTGTTGATAGCCCATAAGCTTGAGTATAATCAGGCTTTTGGCCTCTTACATCCATAGCATTATGAAAAAGCTCTCAAAAGTACAAGAAAAACAACAAGCCTTGGTACTGACCATTGCAGACAAACTCGAGGAACAAGCTCGTGCAGAAATTCCCGGCATGGTGCAATGTTGGTTTGATGTGGAATATCACTTGTTCCCCGGCTCATTAATACTCTTTTTCCAATTTGAGAATGAACAAGCATTGGAAGCCGCAAAGCCAGACCTTCTTAAATGGCAAAAGCGTTTAAGCGCCGCCATGCTGAAAAAAGGGGTGATTTTAAAGGATATGCGTAAACATTTAACCTTTACTTTGCTTGGTCCCGAGGATTAAAACTGGCGATAAAATCTAGCCGGACAACTGAACGCTATTCGGCTAGTCGATATTAACAGCTCTCATTCGCCATAGTGTTGACGCCACAATTGATTGCTAAAACGATGATTGGGAATGAGTTCTTGTTTTAAAGCAAAAAATGCTTTTGCATTTGGATTGGATTGGATTGGATTTTTTCAGCTTATTGACTGCAATCCTCCTGCTCCAAAGGTTCTTATCGATTGCAAATTCCATATTGCGTTATTTTCAAGTAAGCTGCTAAAGCTCCTTATAAATCTCAAAAAAGAGGAAAGTACGTTGGATAAGAGAATTGAACCTGAGCTTCCCAGTATTACGCCAGATTTAGATCAGGTTGAAGCCTATAAAAACTCCACCACCCAAGCGAGCCATAAAACCTCAGCACCAAAAGAAAGTACCAAACAAACAAGCCAGCCCGCCAAAGGTATGGGGATGATGAATTGGTTGGGTGCAATCTCGATTATTGCGTTGGCTGCTGCGGCGTTTGCGCTCTACCAACAAAACTTAACAACCCAGGCACAATTACTCGAGTCAACAAATCGCATTGCCGAGCTTGAACATACCCTCACCGCCACAGATGAAGAGATGGACTTGTCCGCGGGTGCAATGCAAGCAAAATTGAACACACTAACCGAGCGCACAGACGAGCTTTGGTCACAGATGGATAAACTATGGGCGTCAGCGTGGCGAAGAAACCAATCAGACATCAAAAAGCTCGAAGAGCAAGCAAGTAATAACGCTAAAAACCAGACCAGTACGACTACCAAAGTAGAAACACTATCGCAGAGTCAAACAGAGCTTGCTTTAAAACTATCGCTATTAGAAGAACAACAGCAAGCCGCTAGTGTGCTAAAAAATCAAATTGCAGCCATTAATGGCGATGTTGATCAGTTAAAGTCTCAAGCGCAAAGCAGAGACTCTAAACAGATAGAGATCGGCGCAAGCCTTACCCAAATAGAGATGACACAAACCGCACTGGCAGAAAAATTAGAGCGTTTGGAGCGTAAATTGGCAGCAGCCCCCACAACTCAAACGCAACCAAAAGCGAATTAATCCGTCATTATCAATGGTACATTAGCAATATGAGTTGGTAGCGAACTCGTGCAACCAACTCAGCTTTTATTCTCTTCGGCATTCACAAAGTCCCTCGCCAGTTCACAAAATATAACGTAAAATATCCTATTACATTCCTGTATTTATTCGCGCGTAAGCTTTACGCTTAAATCAATACACATTATCTACTCAGGCATACTGTTTTGCCGATTGAGTATTTCTTGCTTGAAGGCAACTATGAAAAAGACATTTGAACTAATTCACCCTAAAATCAAACTTGAAAGACGCGTTGACGCGGTTAAGCATGAACTTAAAAAATACCTAAAGCGCGAGCGCAACAAAACTTTGCCAGCGGGCGCTGATTATTGGGATTTTGATTGTAAGTTTGGTAACACAGAAGCAGAAGCCGAGCCGGTGCACCTATCACAACTAAACAAGTTGATTGATAAAACGCAAACTGAAAACCTCACTTCCTTTTATGTTGAGATTTTAGCAAAGCCAGGCTATAGAAAATCAAACGATTTATCTGACGATGAGTTAGAAGACTACTAAGCCCAACTTCTGTAGGTCGAGCTTTAGCTCGACAACACCATCCCCTAAAAACACAGATCCCTCAACCTCAAAAAGCGTAGGTCGAGCTTTAGCTCTACAACACCAGCCCCCTAAAAACACGGATCCCTCAACCTCAAAAAGCGTAGGTCGAGCTTTAGCTCGACAACATCACCTGCTCTCCCCCAACAATACCAACTGGCACAAAATCACGCGCATGATACAATCGCTCGTCGAATTTTTGGTGGCGCTACTGCCGGTATAGTGAGAATTAAAAAGTATGAGCGAGTCATTTGTAGCAATCGGATTAGTAAACCCTAAATCACCAACCAATGTGGGTGGCGTATTACGGGCCGCAGGTTGTTATGATGCGCAAGCCATCTACTTTAGCGGCAATCGTTACGCAAGAGCTGCAAAATATCATACGGATACAAAAAACGTTGCCGACAACATTCCCATCAAACAAGTTGATGATTTCATCAGTTTAAAAGTAGCAGGCCGTGCACTTGTCTGCGTTGAGCTGGTAGAGGGCGCAATCCCACTGCCACAGTTTGCTCACCCCGACAACGCGTTATACATTTTTGGTCCTGAAGATGGCAGCCTGCCACAAGAAATCGTGGATGCCGCTGATGCAGTGGTGTATGTACCAACCACAGGCTGCATGAACTTAGCCGCGACAGTCAACGTGTTGTTATACGACCGTATGGCAAAACGCTCAACGGGATTTGATGCTAGTCAGATACTCACCAGCCGTGATATCAATAACCGCCTAACAGTTGGATAAGTTTTTGCTGTAAGCATCTTTTTATTTTTGACTAACCCGCTCTTTGTCCGGGTAGTGATTTGCATTTTTTAGGCTTTGTAAGTCATCAAAACGTACTCCGTGCTGAGCCATAACTGGGCGTACTTTTTTACTTATCAATTGCCGAATATAAAACGGTTGATTAGGCACAAAGTGATGAATTGTGTGCGTGCGACCAAAGTCAAAACAAAACAGCTGAAACGGTAAAAACCAGCGACTGGTGATCACATGAGTCTGCTCCAGTATGTTACTCACACCACCATAATAATGCATTGAAGATGTGACGAGGTTCAAAGACGCTGAGCGGATCATATTAGGCACAATCAGCACCACCATTAAGAACTCAGCAACCGCTAGTAACTCTGCTCCCCACCTAGGTAATTCAAATGGTTGTATAAATTGCAGTACGTAATAAGTAATCACACCATATAAAGTCGCAAAATAAGCCGTGGCAAGCGGAAAACCAGCATTAAAGACCTGCAAAAACTTAAAACCCTTGATTTCTCGACTAAACCGCTTGGCATTCAATAATAAACCTAGCAATCCGTCTGTAACCACCACAGCTCGCAACCAAGGAGATTGGATACCATTACCCACCAAGCGCTCCTCTAAGTCTTGTTCAGTACCAGACATTTTATGGTGATGTAAATGAATTTGCCTGCGATACCAAGGGTTCACCGTATTTGGCCGCATAAGCCACACCGTCAACATCATGAAATGATATACAAATGGGCGGTCACTAAAATACTGCCTGTGGATCAAATCGTGCTCAAGTTCATGAGAAATAGAGGTAATAAAAGCCGCCAAGATAATACACAGCCATGCAGGAATAACGGCAAAATAGTAAAGCGAGGCAACACCAATTAGCGCACTTAACGACAACAGCAAAATCACCATAGCAATACCGTTTTGCTGATTTAAAATAGGATAACGCGTTCGAAGCGTTCGCTCTTCAGCTTGAATCGCGGAAACTATCGCTTTGATATTCTGCCTCGCCGTTAATGTTGGCATAGATAACTTAATTCACCTTTTGATATCAAGATCATAACGAAAACTCCTACTACCGTAGCAGCGGCTTTACGCCGCGACAACTTTAAAACAGCAACGCAACGAAACGCCCAAACTCCAAGCTTCTATTGACTATCGTCCATCTCACATTGTCGTAACAGCGACTTTACGCCGCGACAACTCTAAAACAGCAACGCGACAACACCTAAACTCCAAGCTTCTATTGATTATCGTCCATCTCGTATTGCTTCAAAATGGCCAACATGCTCTCTGGAATTGGCGATTTTTTCCCTGTTTTCATATTAAACATCACCACATTCGCATACCCCGTTGTGCATACTGCTTGTTGCGATTCGCTAAACGCCTCATAGCGCATGGTAAAGCGATCTTCTTTGATATCAGTGATATATGAACCAATATGCAAGGTATCTGGAAACGTAACTGGTCGTTTATATTGCGCGTACGTATCACGTAAAACCGGACTATGGGTAGGTTCTGATAATACAGAAAGTAAGCCCGTTTGAGTCAAAAAATCGATTCGCGCGGTTTCAAAATAGCGAAAATACGACACGTTATTCACATGCCCCAACGCATCCATTTCTCCCCACACCACATTCACTTTGGTAGTGATTGCAAACTTTTCTAAAAATTCCTGCATGATGTTGCCTTTAATTTTGTTTATTGAACTCGAGAGTAACAACTCATCGTACCAGCAACAAGGTTAACGAGATAGTTTAAGGCAACTTGTCAAAACAAAGAAAGTAAAGCCAGCATTTCGCAGTGCAACCTTACGCCCCCCGTAGGTCGCCATTTATGGCGAAAAATAATGCCTCAGCTCCCTTCGTTTTCAGCGTAGCTTTAGATACAAACACAATTCAAGCGCAATCCCTATCATTCCATCTCACAAAAAATTGACGCCTTTTATAGGATCAACACCTAAGATAAATCACCAATGATTTTTCTCAATACTTTCAATATATAAGCAAACAGCAGAGCAATATTTATAAGCTTGGTTTAAAAAATGCATCTGAAATCAAAATCAGAATTAAACTTAAGCATGTCACCAATATGAACAAAAGCACAAATACAGTTTATGTGTTGAGCGGTTACGCTAAATGCGCCATCACTCAGCAAGGGAAATACAAACCCGGTAACAAACACTCCATCGGCCTGCTAACCACAGACGAAAACTATGAAGATAACATCAATAAACTTGAGGCCTTTATTAAAGATTTAGGTTGGGAGTCTATTACGTTTTGCATGGTCGAAACCGTTAACGACATCAGCACCCTATCCAACGACGTTTTGGTATCCAGTTTTCTTCGAGCTCAGCAAAATGGCCAATCGTTAGTAGTAAACGATCTCCCTATTACCGTCCATTAAGGCGGTAAATGCACGCCGCGATCTTCAGGTGCTTGCCAGCGACTACGAACAATTTGTAGCAGCGACTTTATGTCGCGACTTGTTTTTGAATCCAGCTTTCAACTTTACCTCATGTCGCTTCGCCGGCAAGGCAAAACCAGAGTGGTATATTATTTGTCGCCATAAATGGCGACCTACATAGATATTTGGTGTGAAGTCGCAGTTATGCGTCGTTATAAGGGATCACGGCGTGAAGCCGTTCCCACAAACCAAGAACAGAGCCAAACACGAGTCTTCACCATATTCACACTCATAAAAAAGCCGCCCTTTTTACAAAGGGCGGCTTTTCAATATTTGCTAAGTCGCGCTCAAGCGCGACCTACAATCCCTTACGCGTCGCGGTAAGTATCAACCGCTGGGCAAGAACAGATTAGGTTACGGTCGCCGTATACGTCGTCGATACGGGTTACCGTTGGCCAGAATTTGTCTTTTGCTACGCTTGGTACTGGGAATGCAGCTGCGAGGCGATCATATGCACGGTTCCAGTCGTTGCTTAGTACGTCTGCTTGCGTGTGTGGTGCAAATACTAATGGGTTGTCTTCGATAGACCATTCGCCTGATGCAATCTTGTCGATTTCACCTTTGATAGAAACCATAGCTTCGATAAAGCGGTCGATTTCTACCTTAGACTCAGATTCCGTTGGCTCAACCATTAGTGTGCCCGCTACTGGGAACGACATCGTTGGTGAGTGGAAGCCATAGTCTTGTAGACGCTTTGCAACGTCCATTTCGGTAATGCCTGTGGCTTCTTTCAGTGGGCGAAGGTCAACAATACATTCGTGAGCAACGCGGTCGTTACGGCCACGGTATAGAATTGGGTAGTGCTCGCTCAACTTAGCCGTTAGGTAGTTAGCGTTCACAATTGCCATTTCTGTTGCTTGTTTTAGGCCTTCGCTGCCCATCATCGCGATGTATGCCCACGAGATAGGTAGAATAGAAGCAGAGCCGTAAGGTGCCGCAGAAACCGCGCCGTTACCTACGTTTGTACCTTCTACGTTGATCACGCTGTGGTTAGGCATAAATGGCGCTAGGTGCGATTTAACACCGATAGGACCAACGCCTGGGCCACCGCCACCATGTGGAATACAGAATGTTTTGTGTAGGTTTAAGTGTGATACATCAGAGCCGATTGAACCTGGGCTAGTTACCCCAACCTGCGCGTTCATATTTGCGCCGTCCATGTATACTTGGCCGCCGTGCTGGTGCACGATGTCGCATACTTCACGGATAGATTCTTCGTACACACCGTGTGTAGACGGGTAAGTGACCATGATGCACGATAGGTTTTCAGCTACGTCTGCGGCTTTCGCGCGTAGGTCTTCCATATCGATGTTACCGTTTTTATCACAGTCAACCACAACCACTTTCATGCTTGCCATTTGTGCAGACGCTGGGTTTGTACCGTGCGCTGAACTTGGGATCAAACAGATATTACGGTGACCTTCACCGCGAGACTCATGGTACTTACGGATCGCGATAAGACCTGCGTATTCACCTTGTGCACCTGAGTTAGGCTGTAGTGATACTGCGTCGTAACCTGTGATGTTCACAAGCCAGTCGTGCAGCTCAGTCATCATGATCTTGTAACCTTGTGCTTGGTCGATTGGGCAGAACGGGTGTAGCTCTGCAAACTCAGGCCAAGTCACTGGGATCATTTCTGCGGTTGCGTTTAGCTTCATGGTACACGAGCCCAATGAGATCATTGAGTGGTTTAGTGCTAAATCTTTGTTTTCAAGACGCTTGATATAACGCAGCATCTCGGTTTCGCTGTGATAGCTGTTGAAGTTAGCGTGCGTTAAAATTTCGTCGTCGCGCACTAGGCTTGCAGGAATACCTGTGATGTTCTCGCCTGATACTTGTGCGTCTAGCGCATCTACATTTAGGCCGTGGTCGTCGCCTAAAATGATGTCAAATAGCTCAGCTACGTCCGCACGCGTTGTGGTTTCGTTTACTGCAATTGAGTATTCGCCGTTGTGGTTAAGGGCAAAGTTCACGCCTTTTGCTACGGCACGCGCCACAACCGCTTGCTTGTCAGCGTCGTCCGCTTTAACAGTAATAGTGTCAAACCACGTATCGTGCTTAAGTGCCACGCCTTTTGCTTTAAGACCCGTTGCAAGAATGCTTGCAAGACGATTAATACGCTCAGCGATGATCTTAAGACCTTGAGGACCATGGTAAACCGCGTAAAACGCAGCCATGTTCGCAAGTAACACCTGTGCAGTACAGATGTTTGAGTTCGCTTTTTCACGGCGGATATGCTGTTCACGTGTTTGCATCGCCATACGTAGCGCGTCGTTACCTAAACGGTCTTTAGACACACCAATAATACGGCCTGGTAGTGAACGCTTGTAAGCATCACGCGTGGCAAAGAATGCCGCGTGTGGACCGCCGTAACCCATTGGTACACCAAAACGCTGTGCAGAACCAAGCACTACGTCTGCGCCTAGTTTACCAGGTGCTTTAAGTAGCATTAAACTCATGATGTCTGCGGCAACACAGGCAATCGCTTTTTTGTCTTGTACTTGTGCGATTAGGTCAGTAACGTCAACCACTTCACCTGATGTTGAAGGATACTGGAATAACGCACCAAAAATCTCGTGGTTAGCAGCGTCGCTAGCAGGGCCTACTACTACTTCAAAGCCAAACTGCTCAGCACGTGTAGATACCACGTCGATAGTTTGTACGTGTACGTCGTCGGCAATAAAGAAGATGTTTGCTTTTTTCGCTTTAGATACACGTTTCGCAAGCGCCATTGCTTCTGCCGCTGCGGTTGATTCGTCAAGTAGTGATGCACTGGCTAAGTCTAGGCCGGTAATGTCCATAGTCAGCGTTTGGAAGTTAAGTAGTGATTCCAAGCGACCTTGCGCAATCTCTGGCTGATAAGGGGTGTAAGCCGTGTACCAACCCGGATTCTCAAGTACGTTACGTAAAATAACATTAGGTACGTGAGTTGGGTGGTAGCCTTGACCGATGTAAGATTTGAAAACCTTGTTTTTGCTTGCTACTGACTTCAGGTAGCTTAGGGTTTCCACTTCTGTGCGGCTTTCACCGATCTGTAAGCCCTCTTCTAAACGAATTGAAGCAGGTACAGTTTGACCGATCAGCTCTTCAACACTAGATACTCCAAGAGCGCTTAGCATCTCGCTCACCTGTGCTGGGCTTGGCCCGATATGGCGGCGGATAAAATCTTGCTTTTGCTCTAACTGTTCAAGAGATTTGGCGTTTGACATTAGTCCAGGTTCCTATGATCCAAATGAAAAAGGTGAATACTGTTTTTATCTAAATGAGATACCTTGGTAACGGCAGTATTCTAAAAACGTTGGCATGATCTCGTCATACCTTGAGCAAGTACCCTTGCCCAAAAAGCAACAATAAAAGCCCCTAAAAAGGGGCTTTTATTACTATCAACAAATTAGTCTTCGTCGATTGAATTTGCGTAGCCTTCAGCGTCTAGTAGGTTATCTAGCTCAGACTCATCAGACGCTTTAATACGGAACAACCAACCGTCGCCGTAAGCATCGTTGTTTACAGTTTCAGGCGCATCTTCTAGGTCTTCGTTTACCGCAATGATAGTACCGCCGATTGGTGCGTAGATGTCTGATGCTGCTTTTACAGACTCAGCAACTGCGCAATCTTCACCCGCGTCAACTTCATCGTCTACTTCTGGTAATTCAACGAATACCATGTCGCCTAGAAGTTCTTGTGCGTGCTCAGTGATACCTACTGTGTACTCGCCATTGCCTTCAGCGCGAACCCACTCGTGTGAAGTAGCGTACTTTAACTCGCTAGGAATGTTGCTCATTTTTTTGTTCCTTTGGTCGGTTGCGATGTCACCCCGTGAGCGACATCAATGTTATTCTATTTATTACCTATAAAAACTAGATAATTGACTTGCCGTTACGAACGAAGCTTGGCTTAACTACTTTAACATCAACTAGCTTCTTACGCATTTCAACTTGTGCAGTCTCGCCAATTGAACGAGGTACACGCGCAAGCGCTACACTGAAGCCTAAAGTTGGTGAGAATGTACCAGAAGTAATAACACCTTCGCCACCTTCTACGATAACTTTAGAACCACCACGTAATACGCCTTTGCTTTCTAGGACTAAACCTACCAGCTTATCAGTGCTTTGCTCAGCACGTTGTTTAGTGATAGCTGCACGACCGATAAAGTCACGCTCCTCTGGCTCCCATGCAATTGTCCATGCCATGTTCGCTGCAAGTGGAGACACCGTCTCGTCCATGTCTGAGCCGTAAAGGTTCATGCCCGCTTCTAAACGTAGCGTATCACGTGCACCTAGGCCAGCTGGACGCACACCTGCGTCTAATAATTTTTGCCATAAGTCCGCCGCACCATCGTTGTGTACTACGATCTCATAACCCTCTTCACCAGTGTAGCCCGTTGTTGCGATAAATAGGTCGCCAGCTTGCACACCAAAGAATGGCTTCATGCCTTCAACAGCCGCTTGTTGTTGTTCGTCTAGGATAGTTGCTGTTTTTGCTTTTGCGTTTGGACCTTGTACCGCAATCATCGCGTACTCAGGACGCTCAGTAACTGTCACTTCAAAATCTGCTGCTACCGCACCGATATGTGCAAGGTCTTTTTCGCGTGTTGCAGAGTTAACTACTAGGCGATATTGCGTTTCAGTGAAGAAGTAAATGATAAGGTCATCAATTACACCGCCCTGCTCGTTTAGCATGCCTGTGTATAGCGCCTTACCAGCCACAGTAAGCTTAGCTACATCGTTTGCAACAAGCTTTTGTAAAAATGCCTTTGCGTCTACACCTTCGATATCAACAATCGTCATGTGTGAAACGTCAAACATGCCCGCGTCAGTACGCACCGCGTGGTGCTCCTCAATTTGTGAGCCATAATTGATTGGCATTTCCCAACCGTGGAAGTCTACCATTTTCGCGCCAGCTTCTAGGTGCTTCGCGTGTAGTACTGTTTTAGAAGTCATACTTATCCTTCACTTTTTTACTCAGCCGCCATCGATTGGCGCTGAGGGGGTTATTGTTATCGCGCTTACGATAACTGCACGGAATTTATGAAACGAGTTTAAAACCAGCGTCAGTGAGCGTCGTTTGCCACTTATCTAACACAGCAGCTTGCGCAATCAACTGATACTGTTGCTGTTCGTCCACCAGCAAGGTCGTAATAAATACTTCACCGCTTTGCTTGCCATAGCAGGCATTTTTATCTGAGATCCTAAGGCCTGGCGTTAACGTAAAGTCACTGACTAAACGCTCAAACGCAAGCTCACCGCTTATGGTGGCGGCAACTAAATCATGACGGCGAACCAGTTCAATATCAAACTCGTCGGCATGGCTATCAATCAGTGTTGCCAGCTCAGCGGCTGCACTTTCACTTGCAACAAAACGGTAAGCCGTTTCACTAAAATAGTACACAGCGAAATTTTCGCCACTGTCTAGTTTGCCTTGAAAACCTAAGCCAGGTGCCATTAACTTATTCAAGTTAAGTGCAAGAATTTGGCTTAAGAAAGGCGTGGTCTCAAAGCCGCTGAAATCGAGTACAACAACAGCATCAGTTGGCATGTAATGGTTTTGCGCCGGAACACTGCCCTGACGGTGCTTTGCAAAGATAATTGGCGTGACGCTCATGGCACTACCTTAGTGAAATTTCGATGAGCAAAAGTATAAGGATGCGCAAACTCAACAACAAATTGTATTTACTTATCAATTGATAAATAATATTAATGTACTTGGGTTTTATAAATTGCATTTCCTTATATGAAAAACTTATCAATTGATGGATTAAGAACGCTGGTCACTGTGGTTGATGTCGGTGGCTTTGCCAAGGCGGGTGAGTTGCTTGGCTTATCTCAGCCTGCTGTTAGCTTGCAAATCAAACGCTTAGAAGACATGCTAGGTTGCAAGCTGTTTAAAAAGCAGGGCCAAAGACAGGTATTGAATCAATATGGTGAGCTACTTTTGCCCCTAGCCAAACAAATGCTGCAGCAGAACGATGCAATTATTCAGCAATTTACCTCTGAGAGTGTGACGGGCCGAGTGCGTTTAGGCATTCCAAGTGAGTTTGCAGCACGGATCTTACCTTCTATTATTGGCGATTTCGTTTCTTTATATCCTGATGTGGCGCTGGAAGTTAAATCAAGATTGAGTAAACACTTACTTTCTGTGGTAAGGCAAGACCAGTTTGATTTGGTGCTAGCGCTCAATGAAGAGCTTAGCTCATCCAAGTACCCGGTGTTTATGCAAGACCAACTGGTCTGGGTTGGCGATTTATCGCTTGCGCAGCATTCGGTTGTCACTTTAGTCACCGCCCCGGAGGGCTGTATTTATCGCCGCCGCGCTATCGAGGCGCTGCAGCAAGCTGGATTACAATACCGTATCGTATATAGCAACGCCGACTTAACTGGCCTTACCGCCGCTTTAAAAGAGGGACTCGGGATCACTGTGCTAGCCAAAAGCACCGTGCCAGCAGAGCTGCCTTATCAGACCCAAACCCAAATATTACCCGAACTCGGTCAAATCGGTATCAGCCTTGTCAAAAACACCCAAGAATCCGCCCACGCCGTAGATAAACTCGCTGAGTTTATCGCATTGAGGTTAGGTTAAAAGATCGCGGGGTGAACCCGCTCCTACCAACAACACAAAACCCTTGTGGGAGCCGCTTTATGCGGCGAGATTGTTGCAATGATCGCGGGGTGAACCCGCTCCTACCAGCAATATAAAATCTCTGTGGGAGCCGCTTTACGCGGCGAGATTGTTGCAATGATCGCGGGGTGAAGCCGCTCCCACCAGCAACACAAAACCTCTGTGGGAGCCGCTTTATGCGGCGAGATTGTTGCAATGATCGCGGGGTGAACCCGTTCTACCAGCAATATAAAATCTCTGTGGGAGCCGCTTTACGCGGCGAGATTGTTGAAATGATCGCGGGTAAGCCCGCTCCTACCAACAACACAAAACCTCTGTGGGAGCCGCTTTATGCGGCGATCTTGTCCTATATTTACGTGAACACTTATCAATGAACTCAAGGAGAGAGTCATGCCACATAGCTGCCGTTTAAGGAAAGGCCGAGTTTCATCAGCCGGTCAATATTATGCAATCACTATTTGCTGTAAAAACAAAACAGCTGTTTTTAATAACCTCGCAGTCAATCAAGTTGTTATTCATGAAATTTATCACCTTGAGCAGGATAACTTTATCAAATTAATTGCCTACACACTGATGCCAGATCATTTACATCTCCTGTTTCAACTAATGGATGTGTGTTCTTTGTCTGATGCCATTCGGTCTTTAAAAGGAAGAACGGCAACTAAGCTAAGAACAATGAACATTCGACAGCTATGGCAAAAGGATTTTTATGACACCTGTATTTTGCATAACACTATGTTAAAAAACCAAGCAAGATACATAGTTGCAAACCCGCTTCGGGCAGGGTTGGTAAAACAGATTGGTGATTATCCTTATTGGAATTGTATTTATTTAAGCAATGGGATTGGGGATTTATAAAGTTGGTGATACCTGTTTTAGGAAAAGATCGCGGGGTGAACCCGCTCCTACCAGCAACACAAAATCTCTGTTGGAGCCGCTTTACGCGGCGAGATTGTTGCAATGATCGCGGGGTGAACCCGCTCCTACCAGCAACATAAAACCTCTGTGGGAGACGCTTTACGCGGCGAGATTGTTGAAATGATCGCGATGTAAAATCGCTCCGACCAACAACATAAAACCTCTGTGGGAGACGCTTTACGCGGCGAGATTGTTGAAATGATCGCGATGTAAAATCGCTCCCACCAGCAGCATAAAACCTCTGTGGGATCCGCTTTACGCGGCGATCTTTTTATTTACCGCCTATCGCTTCTTTGGCGAACAGATGTTTGATTGGCCCGAGGTTGTCGACCAAGCTTAGGCCCACACCGCGCACTAGCTTTTTCAACGGGTGATTGCCTTCAAACAGCTCTTTAAGTCCTTGCATCATGGCAATATGCTTTTGAGCATCTGCTTTTCTGCTGCGCTCATATTGGCGCAGTATCCGTGTGCTGGCAAATTGCTCTTGCGGTGCTGATAACAAGGTGATCAAATAGGCAGCGTCTTTTAGCCCTAAATTCATGCCAAGACCTGCAAGCGGGTGAATGGTATGTGCCGCGTCGCCCATTAAAACGATCCGCCCTTGCACCCATTGTTTTGCATAACGCATGGTCAATGGAAAAACATGTCTTTCGCTAATCAATTCACACACACCGCACTGCATATCAATTGCAGCACTCAACGCTTTATTAAACGCCTCGACCGGCATGGCTTGTAGCTGCTTTGCTTTATCCGGTGCGGTAGACCATACAATTGAATGAGTATGTGGATCATCAAGCGGCAAAAAGGCCAGCGGCCCATCAGGAAGGAACACTTGTCTTGCTGTTGCATCATGTGGCGCTGCGGTTTTTATCGTTGCAACCAGCGCATGGTGATCATAATCCCAATACGTGATTGGCATATTAAACTGCTGGCGAATAGCCGAACGTGCGCCATCAGCTGCCACCACTAGTTTCGCCATCACAGGTTCACCAGTCGCTAAGGTTAACAGCACATCGGTGTCTGTTTGGTGCAAGCTTTGGTATTTTGTGTTCCACATCAGCTTGGCCGATTGCTGTGCTTCAAGTGCTGTTAACAAGGCATAGCGAATGGCGTCGTTTTCAATGATGTGACCAAGCTCAGGTAAGTCTAACGAGACATTATCAAAGGCGATTTTACCAAAGCTGTCTTTATCGCGTACATCCATACGAGTATATGCCGCGGCGCGCTGCGCTTTAATATCAGGCCACACGCCCAAGCGCTCAAATAAAGCCTGACTTGCAGCGCTTATTGCGCTCACGCGTGCGCTGTATTCTTGTGCCAATGGTGTTGGCTTTTCACCACTGTCTAGCACTAGTACCGAGATATTTTGCTGCGCAAGCCCCAGCGCCAGCGTTAAACCAACACATCCACCACCAACAATACAAACTTGAACTTGTTGCATGCCAACTCCTTTATCCTTTATATCCCATCAATTGCTTGGCCAGCGGCGCTCTTGCTGTTTTGGACAGCGCCATGGTGAGTAGACCTAAACTACGGCCTAAGGCTAAGGTTCTTGATGAGTTTGAAAATAGTCGAACGAGCGCATCGGTTAATGTCATCACCGTATTAATATCTTGCGCTCGCGCCAGTTGATAAGCACGCGTAAATTGAAAACTTCCCCACTCATCAAGCACGTTCGCCTGACATTGTGAGGTTAGGACTTGAATATCTCGTAGACCTAAATTAAAGCCCTGTCCTGCAATGGGATGAATGGCATGCGCCGCATTGCCAATCACCACCACCCGATGATGAGTGAGTTGCTCTACTCGCCCAAGCACTAGCGGGTAGCTTGCTCTCATACCCACTTGCACAAAGCGCCCAGCGCGATAACCAAAGGCTTGCTGCAATGCAGCTAAAAACTCGTGTGCTGTCATCGCTTCAAACTCGCTAAGGTGTTCATTTGGCATACACCACACCAGCGAATAACGATTATCACTCATTGGCAGAAGTGCCATTGGTCCATGCTCAGTAAAGCGTTCAAATGCCTGACCACCATGAGTTGAGTCAATCTGCACATTGGCAATCAACGCGCCTTGCTCATAGCCTATGCTATCAAAGCCGATATTGAGTTTAGTTCGCGTAGGAGAATTCGCGCCGTCAGCAACAACCAATAATCGACTTTGTAATTGCTCACCATTATCGAGGACCAGTTCAACCTGTTCAGGTTGTTGATGTATATGCGCCACTTGGTTTGGGCAAAACAGTGCAATATCAAGATTGCTCAGCTGCTCGTGTAAAAATCTGCCATAGGGATTGACTTCAACTACATAGCCCAACGCTTTTTGGTTGTAGTCTTCAGGGTTTATCCACGCTTTACCGAAGTGACCTCTGTCTGAAACATTCACTTGTGTGATTGGCTCAACGTACTGCCACTCGGGATTAAATAGATTTAGCTCGCCCAAAAATGCGACCGATTGCGCAGCAAGCGCAATACTACGGTCGTCAAAACTTGGATGCTGCTTACCTTTGGGCGCAAAGGCTTCAATAACCGCAATCTTTGCCTGCGGAGAGACTTTTTTTATGGCGATGGCGGCGCTGGCTCCTGCCATACCACCACCAACCACGACGACATCAAACTGTTGCACGCAAAGTGTCCACTAGTTATTCATTAATGCTTCTATTTCTGCGATGGTTTTTGGCACCAGTACGGTTAAGTTTTCATAGCCTGACTCAGTGACCAACAAATCATCTTCGATACGAATGCCAATTCCTTTATACTCATCAGGAACTTGCGCATCTTCGTCAAAATACAGACCCGGCTCAATGGTAAGTACCATGCCAGGTTCGAATGGACGATCCGCTTCATCTAACTTGTATTCACCGACATCGTGAACATCAAGACCTAGCCAATGACCTAAACCATGCATGTAGAATGCTTTGCATGCCTGCGCTTCTACGAGTTCATTAACGTCGCCCGCAAGAATACCTAAATCTACTAGTCCTTGAGTCAATACAGTCATCGCCACTTGATTGGCTTTGACTAATGTACCACCCGGTTTTACTTCACCAAAGGCCGCTTTTTGCGCCGCCAATACCAACTCATAAATCTTACGCTGCGCATCAGTAAACTGGCCGTTTACAGGGAAAGTGCGAGTTATATCAGCCGCATAGCCTTCAAGTTCACAACCCGAATCAATCAGTACTAAGTCGCCGTCCAGTAGCGCATCACAGTTGTCGGTGTAGTGTAAAATCGTCGCATTGATGCCGCTGCCAACAATGGTGCCATAGGCTGGGTGACGCGCCCCATTCATTGCGTAATGATGATGAATTTCGGCTTCAAGCTGGTATTCCGTTGCGCCCGGCTTGGCAAACTGCATGGCGCGTTTGTGCGCCTCAGCACTGATCCTGCCCGCTTCGCGCATGATGGCGATTTCAGCATCCGACTTAAATAAGCGCATTTCATGGACGAGTGGACGAATATCTTTGATGATCTCAGGTGCGCGATAGCCCTTTTTCGGTGCACCACGCAATGTGCTTAGTAGCTGCCAAACCTTATCATCAAAGGCGCTATATGTGCCTTGTCCGTAGAATAATACCTTGCGACCATTCACAAGATTTAATAGCTCGTCGTCTAAGTCACTCAGCGCAAAGGTTTGGTCAAGTTCAAGTTGCGATTTAGCTTGCTCATAGCCCATACGGCGACCATGCCAAATCTCAGCAACCTTATCTTTATTACGACAAAACAGCGTAGACTGCGCATTGCCGTCTCTGTCTTTCGTAAGCACCAAAACCGCATCCGGCTCTTTAAATCCAGTCAGGTAAAAAAAGTCGCTATCTTGGCGAAATGGAAATTCAGTGTCGCGGCTACGGGTTAACTCTACGGCCGCAGGAATAATCGCTACGGCGTTGTTATCTAATGCCGCAATAAGACGCGCACGGCGTGCTACAAACTCGCTGTTTTTTATCATATTAATGTATCGTCTTTGATGTGCTAACGGACTGGGGTTCTTTACCCATCTCGGCAAAGCATAGCAGTGTAGAAACACGCACATATTCTACCACTTCGAGCAGTGCTTCTTTATCGTCATTGCTGTCTTCAAAACCAGTATCAAGCTTAGTTATTTCGCTAAAATCGTTAATCACTTCTTTAACATCAGCAGATAACTTACCGTAATCTTTTTGCTTTAAACCAAAGCCAAGTAAAAAGCCTGATACCCAAGCAATCAGTGCGTTAGCTTGGTCATGTAATGACTCATCTTCTAGCGGCAAATACAGTTCAAACTGAAACTCGCCGTCATTGAAGTGCTCGGCAACTTGCTTATATAAATCGATGCAAAACTCTCTAATTGGCGCTGAAAATTTTTGACCGTCGTTAAATACGTCACTCAATAGCCCTAAATACTCTGAATCTTCGATATTCAGACCACAGGCCAATAACCCAGAAATGGTGCCGTGAACTTCGGCGGGGGCAATAAATAATTCGTGTTTTTCTAATAGCAATTGAGCTTGCTGGTAGTCTTTGAATTCGCTCATAAATACATTCCCAAGCAATTGATACTCCAATGCTACCACCGCAGCCTTTGCAACTCCAACGAATTGTATGATCAACCTCAAGGCTGCTTTAGATTTCACCAATTTGGTAAAACTAATATTGCGAATGAGTGGGCTTATGAGAGATGAAGGGATTTAGGAGCAAGCCCAAAATCCCTTTAACCATGCTGGATTAGCTTTACTTACCGCTCGCGTTGATCTCGATAAGTTCCGACAGTGTTTCTGGACTTTGCGCCATAGCCATAGATAATTGCTGCCCCAGAGCCATCATACTTTGACTTTGTGGTATCGAAACAGATATAGCAAGTGACTCCATTCCATTGGCAAAGTCATTCACAGCCGTTTGAATTTCAGCAGGTAGCATCATCATTTGTAGTTGCTGGGCAACAATCGCCTGAAAGTCAGCCTTGCTCATACCCTGCTGAGCAATTTCAGACTCAAGTAGCTGAGGTAAGCTGCCTGCATTGTCGATATTAACAGCCAGCGATTTTAATTCGAGCGATTGCATTGCCGCCATCATTTGCGACTGCACTTGAAGCTCTTGTTCAAGGTTTGGTGTATCACTTTGAATTTTTGATGCCGCTAATGAAGCATCCATAAGGGCCTTACTGTTTCCAAACGCAGCATTAAAAGAGCTCTTTGCAATGCCTTCTGCAGAAGATGCGAATGTAAACTCGCTGGCGCCAGATGCTTCATCATAAGCGAGACTTGTATTCAAATGGTACGTTGCATTCACCAGCTCCGGCGACATCCCTTGGGTAAACTCTTCAGCTTCTTTTGCTAATTTTAAACCGACTAGGTCAAGCTCGGTATAGGGGCTGATTTTGTCTTGCTCGTAACCCACAACATTTAACTTCTCAATGGTAAATATGGGAATATTTTCATCGACTTGTGAAATTGTTAGGTCGGTAATTTCTACACCACGGGTAAACAAATCAACAGAGCTGTTTGCAAAACTCACCGTAAGGCCACTGTCTTGTTCGAAGTTTTCTATTTGCTTGGTGATTTCTTGCTTCACTTGCTCATTTACATAATAGTTGGCGCCAACATACCCTGCGCCCGCTAGTACCACAACGGCAACTGCTAATGTGGACTTATTCATATTTCACTCCATTATTTAAAAAAGTGCCTCAAGCGCTTCGCTGAGGCTAGAGACGGCAACAATTTCCATCCCTTCAATATTTTCTTTTGGTTTATTTGCTTTTGGTACAATTGCTCTTGTAAATCCATGCTTAGATGCTTCACGCAATCGCTCTTGCCCACTTGGCACCGGGCGGATCTCACCTCCTAACCCCACCTCACCAAATACCACCAGCTGCCTGTCTAAGGTTTGGTTTTTAAAGCTTGAAACCAGTGCGGCTATCAAGGCTAAATCAGCACTGGTTTCGGTCACTTTGACACCGCCTACGACGTTTACAAACACATCTTGATCCGACACCTGCAAACCACCGTGACGATGCAGTACCGCAAGTAGCATGGCTAGGCGATTTTGTTCCAAACCAACAGTGACGCGACGCGGGTTGGCGAGCTGTGAATAGTCGACTAGCGCTTGAACTTCCACAAGGAGTGGCCGCGTGCCTTCCCAAATAACCATAACTAATGAGCCTGGTGTTTGCGCTTCACCACGATTTAAGAAAATGGCCGAAGGATTGTTTACTTCCTTTAGACCTTGGCTTGTCATCGCAAACACACCCAACTCGTTTACAGCACCAAAACGGTTTTTATTGCCACGCAATGTTCTAAAGCGGCTGTCGGCACTGCCTTCCAGTAAAATAGAGCAGTCAATACAATGCTCCAGCACCTTAGGGCCGGCAAGTGTGCCGTCTTTAGTTACGTGTCCCACCATGATAATGGCGACCTGATTGGTTTTGGCAAAACGCGTCAAATAGGCCGCGCTTTCACGTACTTGAGAAACCGACCCCGGTGCAGATTGAATATCACTCATATGCATTACTTGAATCGAATCGATGACCATAATGCTTGGTTTTTCACGAAGTGCGAGCTGGCAAATCGTCTCAACATTGGTTTCTGCGAGTGTTTTTAACTTATTTGTAGGCAGCCCCAATCGTGTCGCACGCATGGCAACTTGTTGCAGCGACTCTTCACCGGTGACATACAAAGTGTTCATGGTTTCGGCAAGGCGACACATGGTTTGCAGCAGCACCGTACTCTTACCAGCGCCGGGGCTACCACCGATTAATATTGCACTTCCCGGTACAACTCCACCACCAAGGACACGGTCAAACTCTTTAAAGCCAGTTGAAAATCGCGGTAACTGCTCTAGGTTAACTTCATCTAAGGTTTGTACTTTAGCTTCAACAAGGCCGGCATAGCCTGACGTTGAACCGCCTTGAGGGACCGATTTTGCTGACGGAACGCGAAACTCCGTTACGGTATTCCATGCCTTACACTCCGAGCATTGGCCTTGCCAACGCGCGAATTCGGCACCACAATCGCTACATACAAATGCTGTTTTCTTTTTTGCCATAAATTACAGGTATATATCTTGCTTAAACACAATAATAGGTTAAGAATAAACTAATAAAGCGCCAATGTTGACATAATATTGGCGGTGACCCAACTGGTCACATAAAATGAGCGCGTGTAAAACTGTTTATGCCTGAAGATAGATTACAAAAATATCAAAGCTTAATTGAGGATTTAAAACTGGATCTTGGCGATCCGGCTTTTGATCGCATATTTAAGCAACGTACTGCGGACCTGTCCAAGCCGGACCAATTTCTATTAAAAATGGAAATGTCGCGGCTATCTCAGCCCGTGGCACGATTTATTGACCTCAGAGGACAAGTCGCAGGTCAAGTTAAGCCTTATGAATATGAAGGCAAACAGCATTTTATGGATGACTTGGCCATTGAGGTATTCGAGCGAGAAGTCGCTAAACATGGGGGTTATACCCTTGCAGTTTACGAATCCGTAATGAGTACCGACAATAATTATAAGGTCATGCAAAAGCAGGCCCAAGCACGCGAAGAAGAGGTAGAAAAGGACGCGGTCAATCATAACTACACTAAACTCGTTCGTTTCGCGTCATACGAAAGTCGCTCTGAAGAGCGCATGAATTACTCCATTAAGATCACAGTGGAACTGGCAAAAAATCGTCCTAAGGTTTCCGCTACTACCTCCGATATTTCCCTCAGCGGCGCTAAAATAAAATTACCAACCAATCAGCAAGTAGATCCCGGACAAATCATTTCGATCCGCTTGGTGGGTCTCGAGCAAGACTTTGAACTTGGCTTGAAAGAAGGTATTCAGTATGAAGTCGTCGCCGTAGAACCGGGTACGATTGAATATAATCAAGTTCGCTTAAAACGTACATTTATCGAGAAAAACCAAGGGTTTGATGACTTTTTAAATAGCTTTATTCACGGTAATAAGCGCCGTTATAAAATAAATCTCGACAACACTCTGGACGCCGTTGTTTGTAAGGGCTATGAGCAATACTATCTACCACGGGTCTGCTCTTTGTTTGTTTTCATCAGTGAGAAACAAAAACAACTTTATCCAAGCATGGTGCTTACCAACGAAAATAACGCTTACATCAATTACTACTTTGAAGACGAAAGAAAGCAATCAAGCCTATATTCCGTCTTCAACCAAAAACGAATGCAGCGACTGCTAACGCTTTGTGGCGCGGTAAAAGAAGCGGTATGCCATGTGTTTACTCACTCTAGTCAAGGTAAAATGTACTTTTACTCAGCCTTTGACTTTGAGCTGGAAGAAATGCAGCAGCTAAACGATCTGTTTTTTGCCTTTGGCAGCCAAAAAGACAGCTGGCGCACGTTTAAAGTTCAGTTGATGCCAAGTCACCATGAAGACGCCTTTATCCCACTTTCGCTTCCTGCAAGTGCAGGTAAAAATGTCGAAAAGCTAAATAAACGCCCCACGCCAAGGGTGCAAGGCTTTATCCAAGACGTAAAATATCTCATGTTACTGACAGATATCGGAAACCCGTCTATCACTGAGCGATTCCAACGTCTGAGTTATGAACAAAGCTTAGTTAATCAATTAAAGAAGTTCGGTCACGGCAAATCAGCCACCCCCCCGCCACTTGAGGTGGTTGCGTTAGAATACGTTAACTTGCGTGCACACAGGCGCTATCTTTATAAAACCAATGTCGTCGTTCATATTGATGGTCAAGGCACTTTCAACTGCGTTACCCGTGATTTTTCTGTCATGGGTTTACAAATAGAGTGCGGCCAAGAAATGCCGCTTAATAAAGGTGACTCGATACACTTGGACTTAGTTGATTTACAAAAATTGACGAAGCAGCATAATTTAACGAATTTGCGCTATGAAGTGATGATGGTCAATAAAACTAAAACTATCATTAACTTGAAAGTGCAGAAAATAGGTCAACTCGACCATTCTGCCATGGGGTTCTTTAAAGCCCTTATTGAGAGTAATAAAGACAAGCTAGTTGCTTGTGATGAAGCACCAAAGGTACCGGGACTATCACTTGCACTGCGTAACATGGTGACTAAATCCGTTTGTCAGTTTCCACTTTATTTACACAAAGAGACCTCACATAATGCGGTGGGAGCAATTGGACAGGGGCTTTACCCGACATCCCTTCACCACTTATTGCATTCGTTTAGTGATAATGACGATAACACTTTGGACGCCAAAGCGATTTTCCCCGAGCGCTTCGTCGAAGAAAAGCTAACAGAAATTCTAAAGGCGAAATCGCGACAAGATAAACCGCTTAAATACTTGGTGTTTATTAAGTTCAATCCAAACCAAACCAATCAACATGAGGCGGTTGGTGCGCAAGTTATCGCTCATGATGAGTCTATTGACAGTTTGTACTTGTATGCTAAAAAAGCACTGCGCAATGACCTACTCTTCGTCTATCAGCTCTATGTATCAAAAACCGGCCGCCCAGATATGGATTATCTTGCGAATGAGCTGCGCTATGTAAGCCACTATGCAATCCACAAAGCAAAAGACCTGGAAGAAGCGCTTTGGTCAGTAACTGGGGTGTGTGATTTGATAGACGTTACGGATTATGTGATTCAAAATATGGGCTTTGATGCGCCGCTTGTTACCAAAATGGAAGAGCAGAAAAAACGCTGGTTAGAGACCAATTTTAAACACTGATTTCAACTGCTCCATATGCGCTTACAGTATATGGAGCATTTGTTATAAAAGGTGTGTAATTTGCAGCTAGGGCTACTCCACCCAACCAAATAGGGTTAATACTGCGATAATCACGAGATAAAACAAAATATTACGCTTCACAAGACGCATCATACAGCTTGCTTCAAAAGTACAACCTAAAAACTGCTGTTCAATTTGCTCAGCCGCAAGCGCAGTGCTTGTGACGATTTGACGATTTGTGGTTTTAAAATCTAGCACATACTTCAACCAACTTGATGTACCTTTACTAAAGTTACCAATGATCAAAAAACCAAAACTTGCGATCCGTGCTGGAAGCCAATTTAGCCAATAAAATAACCGACAAAACTGCTCAAACACATGCTGTAGCGGCGGATTTTCTTGCTCATGATGCCAATGCACAATTTGCCTTACCATCGCATATAGCACAGCACCCGGTGCGCCCAACGCCACAAACCAAAAAATAACTCCGCAGTAATGTTGAAAGTTGATCCACGAAAGCGTCTGACCAAACGTCTCACCGCCCGGCTCATCTTCTAATTTGTCTTGCCCCATTTGTAACGCATAAAGCGTAGCCGCTTCGTTATCACCTCTGGTCAGCGCATTTAAATAGCCTTTATAAAGCTTGCGATATTTTGCACAACCAAAACAGACTAAGAGCACACAGATATTGATTGCAAACTGCCAAAATACAAAGTCACTTAGACTGTAAATAAAAGCAACGACCAATGCAGGAATAACTAACCAAAGCATCACACCGAAATGCGAGCCCAACATGGCATTTGGCTGGGTCCAAGATTTGGTTTTCGCATAGTAACTTTGCAGGTAATAGTCGACTTGCCAGTAATTCGCCCGCGCGCCAAGTCGTTCAATAATAAGCGCGATGATGATAGAAATTAAGATCATGCTTGCCTAGCTCTCTTGGTTATTTAACAAGGTAAAATAATGCTGCCAATCAAATGCAGCCCCCGGATCTGTCTTTCTTCCAGGAGCAATATCATTGTGCCCTACAATACGATCATTCGTCAGCTTTGGATAGTGCTGCTGCAGCCAACGCGTTGTTTTTACTAAACTCGCATATTGTGCTTCGGTATATGGCGTGGTGTCTGTGCCCTCCATTTCAATACCAATTGCAAAGTCATTACAACGCGTTCGACCTTGCCACTGCGACACTCCAGCATGCCAAGCCCGTTCAATGAAGGGAACGTATTGGGTGATGCTACCGTCACGACGTATAACGCAGTGCGCCGACACCCTTACTCCCTCTAAGTCAGAAAAAGTTGGATGTGCGCCGCAGTCCAGCGTGCCCATAAATAAGTCTTCCACGTACGGCGTGCCAAAGCACTCTGCAGGCAGCGAGATATTGTGGATCACCAGTAAATCTATCTCACACGCTTGTGGTCTTTCATCGTAATGCGGGGATTGCTTGTGTTTAGCAAAAGGTAGCCAATTCAAAGTATTAGTTCCAAGCCTTGGTTTGCATTCGATTATAAAGACAAAATAAGACAAAAGGTAGGGATGGGTTTAGTATAACAATAGTGTCGCGACATCAAATCACAACAAACAACACCTAACCGTAGCAGCGGGTTTACCCCGCGACCTCCGTTTTGGCCATCAACTCATTCTTTACAAACACGGCTTTGCATTTCAAACACACCATCGCGACATAAAGTCGCTGCTACAAAACACACAAGGGCTCAACAGTAAACAACACATAACCGTAGCAGCGGGTTTACCCCGCGACCATCGTTTTAGCCGTCACCTCACTCTCTACAAACAAGGCTTTGTATTTCAAATACTCTGTCGCGACATAAAGTCGCTGCTACAAAAATACACATTGGTTTCGGCATAAAGTCACAGCAAGCAACACATAATCGTAGCAGCGGGTTTACCCCGCGACCATCGTTTTAGCCATCAACTCATTCTTTACAAACAAGGATTTGCATTTCAAACACGCTGTCGCGACATAAAGTCGCTGCTACAAAAATACACATTGGTTTCGACATAAAGTCACAGCAAGCAACACATAACCGTAGCAGCGGGTTTACCCCGCGACCTCCGTTTTAGCCGTCAACTCATTCTTTACAAACAAGGATTTGCATTTCAAACACGCTGTCGCGACATAAAGTCGCTGCTACAAAAATACACATTGGTTTCGACATAAAGTCACAGCAAGCAACACATACACGTAGCAGCGGGTTTACCCCGCGACCTCCGTTTTAGCCGTCAACTCATTCTCTACAAACAAAGCTTTGTATTTCAAATACTCTGTCGCGACATAAAGTCGCTGCTACGAAAACACACAAGGGTTTCGACATAAAGTCACAGCAAGCAACACATAACCGTAGCAGCGGGTTTACCCCGCGAAATAAAAGCCACCCCGCCAAATATCGTGAATTTTTCTCCATCAATTGTACTCCTAGGCAAACGCGCGTAAAATTCGGCCATTGCAGAAAAAATGAAAAGACAACCTATGATTGACCAAAACCTTATCAGCCAATTGGTAAAGCAGGCGCTAGACGAAGACCTTAATTATCAAACACCAAACGAAGGTGATATTACCGCAGCCCTTATCCCAGAAACGCAGCAAGCAAGTGCCTATGTGATCACAAGGGAAGATTGTGTGTTCGTTGGCAAAGCGTTAATCGAAGAAGTTTTTCAGCAGGTCGACCCAAGTGTTAGCGTCAACGTACTTGTGAACGACGGCGATTTTGTTGCCGCCAACACTCGCTTATTTACCGCAAGCGGCTCAGCAAGAGCGATTCTAACCGCAGAGCGCACGGCGCTTAACTTTGTACAAACGCTATCTGGCACGGCAACCACCACAGCAAAATATGTTGAGGTTTTAAGTGGTACGCAAACTAAACTGCTAGATACACGTAAAACCATCCCAGGATTAAGAGCGCTACAAAAATACGCCGTTAAATGTGGCGGTGGTAAAAATCACAGAATTGGCCTCTTCGACGCGTATCTTATTAAAGAAAACCACATTGCCGCCTGTGGCAGTATCGCCAAAGCCGTTGCGACTGCGCGTAATAACCACCCAGACAAGCCGGTAGAAGTTGAAGTAGAAAACCTAGGCGAATTACAACAAGCCTTAGATGCGGGCAGCGATATTATTATGCTGGATAATTTCAGCGTAAGTGAGATTCAACAAGCAGTTGAAATCACACAAGGCAAAGCCAAGCTGGAAGTCTCTGGTAATATGACCATTGAAATTTTGACGACTTACGCACAAGCCGGTGTTGATTTTATTTCAAGTGGCGCACTGACCAAACATGTACAAAGCATCGACCTGTCGATGCGCTTTGAATAACTTTCGCTAAATTTAAAAAAGCGCTCTGATAGGGCTCATTGCCGGGCCCTTTCTTTTTTATAGTGCTATCAAGTAACCAGTAAATCACTCACCTCAGCTGATTTTTCCGCTCCTTAAGATATCAGATTTTCATTTTTAAAAAGAATACCACTTTGTACCAGCAAATAGTGTTGCACTCACTCTGTAACCCTCCGTAATAGAGAAAGTTTTCTATTTCGTTGACAAACCTACTTAAAACCCGTTAAATACGACAAAAGAACTAGAGTGTAACAAGATCTTAATGTTCAGTAACGATTAATTCCGTTCGTTTTTTGAACCGATATTAGGAAAGCTTGCGCTATCGCAAGAGAATCAATAATTTATTATTAAAATTTGATTGTAGGCATCAGTGTTTACTATTAAAGTAAATGTTAATTGTGATCGCTGAAACTAAATCGGTGCTACACTCTTAGTTGATTAGGGACCGGTCACAAATTTAACGGGTCTAGCTTATAGAGACTTGGAACGATGTGTTTGTTTCATCCTCTTGGTCGCCGTTAAGTAAATTTGAGCACACCAGTTTGTTGATTCGATGGATTGGTAATTATTGCAAAGGTTTTAATAAACGCTTAACTTAAACCTATTATGGTTAAGTCACTTAAAATTTAGGAGACACATCATGACTCAAAAACAACAGGGTGGTTTTACCCTAATCGAACTAATGATTGTTATCGCAATCATCGGTATTCTTGCAGCTATTGCTTTACCTGCTTACACTGATTATGTGAACCGTGCGAAAGCTTCAGAATTACTGGCTGCAACTAGTATGCCGAAAGCATGTATTGAAGAAAGGGCACAGTTAGGCACAGCACCAACTTCATGCTCTACAGGAGATGCTGCATCTCAATATGTCTCCGCAACGGCGGTAGATTCAGGAGGAGCGATTACAGTTACGGGTCAAGGTGATATGTCAGGTATTTCTCTAGTCCTAACACCATTGACCGCTGCAGATACCCCAGCTGACTCAGATTCATTTGCTACATCTTTTAGTGTATTTGGGTGGCGCTGTACAGCTACTGTTGATGCCGCAAACAAACTAAATTGGTTACCAGGTACTTGTACTGGAACAGTTTCTTAATATCTGTTATAGCGAGGTATAGCTAGACTTTTAAAGCTATACCTTCTTTAATTCTAATGAAATGAAATCAAAAAAAAACGAATCAAACCTTGATACCTTTATTTGGGCTGGCTTTAATAGTCGAGGCAAAAAGCTCAATGGCGAAATGACCGGCCAGAGTGTAGCTTTAGTCAAAGCACAATTGCGTAAGCAAGGTATAACACCATCCAAAGTGAAGCGTAAGCCGAAACCTCTGTTTGGCTTTTCTGGAACGCAAAAAATAAAATCCGTTGATATAGCAACAACAACCCGGCAAATTGCTACCATGTTAATGGCTGGTGTTTCTCTAGTGCAAACACTAGAAATGTTAGCTCACGGTATCAAAAATAAAAGTCTCGCGAAACTAATCAGACATATAGCTGATGAAGTAAAAGCAGGGCAACCCTTAGCTAAAACACTTCGCGCTTATCCTCGATATTTTGATGAACTCTATTGTGACCTTGTCCATTCGGGGGAACAGTCTGGTGCACTTGATACCATATTTGACCGCATAGCACTCTATAAAGAAAAAACGGAAGCGTTAAAGTCTAAAATCAAAAAAGCGCTTTTTTATCCAGTTGCTGTGATTGTTGTCGCGTTAATTGTTACTTCAATTTTATTAATTTTTGTCGTACCTCAGTTTCAGGATATATTTAACGGTTTTGGCGCTGAGCTTCCCGCTTTTACGTTGATGGTTATCGCGATTTCCGAATTTATGCAGGAATACTGGTGGGTATTTGTGCTTGGTATTGGCCTTTTTGGTTATACCTATAAAGAAATGCTTATTCGCAGTGCTGCGGTAAAGCATTTTAACGATCGTATGGTTTTACGTATTCCAGTGATTGGCGAGATCCTTAAAAAAGCCGCAGTAGCACGTTATGCTCGTACCCTTTCGACCACCTTTGCCGCAGGTGTTCCACTTGGTGATGCACTCGATTCTGCTGCAGGTGCATCAGGCAATATTATCTACAAAAATGCAATTAAAGAGATTAAAGCAGAGGTTAACTCGGGTAACCAAATGCACTGGGCTATGCATAACACCAAAGTCTTCCCTGATATGGTAGTGCAAATGGTGTCTATTGGTGAAGAATCTGGTTCTCTAGATGGCATGCTGGCAAAGGTTGCCAACATTTATGAGCAAGAAGTCGATGATGCGGTGGATGGCCTATCTAGCCTATTAGAACCATTAATTATGGTGGTACTCGGCGTACTGATAGGTGGCCTTATTATTGCCATGTACTTACCGATATTCCAACTGGGTTCTGTTATTTAATTTTGTTCACAAAATTACACTATTAAGAGGTGCAGTGCTGTGCCTCTCAATAGTGCTGTGTGGTAAACTGCAAAAACCTATACCGAGCATGCCTCGGTAATTTAAACAAAAAATATAAGCAAGCGCCCAACTTATGCAAGATATTATCAACTTGATGCAAACACAGTTATGGTATTGGTTACTCACCGTCGGACTCGTCAGTCTTTGCATCGGTAGCTTTCTCAATGTGGTTATTCTTCGCTTACCTAAAATGATGAAGCAGAGCTGGCAATCAGAATGTCGCGTGTTGCTCGCCGATGAGCTACCCAAACAAACCACTGAAGCACCCGTATTTAATTTAATTAAACCAAATTCTCATTGCCCCAGCTGCAAAACGCCGATTAAAGCGTGGCAAAACATTCCACTGATCAGCTGGCTATTATTAAAAGGCAAATGCAACCACTGCGACGCGTCAATCTCTGTACGCTATCCTTTGGTAGAGCTAACAACCGCCCTACTCTCCATATGGGTTGCGTGGTATTTTGGTGCCACTTTAGAAGCCACTCTATATATTTTGATTACTTGGGTATTAGTCGCACTTACGGTTATCGATATCGACGAAATGTTACTGCCTGATCAGTTAACGCTACCAACCTTATGGTTAGTACTGGTTGCCAGTTGTTTTGGTGTTGGCATCGAACCTAATAGTGCCATTATCGGTGCAGCGGTTGGTTATTTGAGTTTATGGAGCGTGTATTGGCTCTTTAAATTACTCACAGGTAAAGAAGGCATGGGCTATGGCGACTTTAAACTGCTAGCCATCTTTGGGGCATTGATGGGCTGGCAAGCAATCTTAACCATAGTGCTACTTTCAAGCCTGGTCGGCGCAATCATTGGTAGCATCCAGTTAAGTGTTCAAGGCAGAGATAAAGCCACCCCAATCCCATTTGGCCCTTACTTAGCCATCGCAGGCTGGATCACCCTAATGTACGGCGAGCAGCTACAGCTGTGGTACGTAAACTTAATAATGTAAAGTAAGACAATGCTAAAAACGAATAATTGGATTTTAGGGGTGACGGGCGGTATTGGTGCGGGTAAAACGGCCATCACTAATCACTTGCAGCAAAAAGGGATAGTGGTTGTTGACGCCGATATCGTTGCACGAGAAGTAGTCGCGCTAGGCAGTACAGGACTACAAGCAATTGCTGATAAGTTTGGCAGTACCATTTTACAGCCTGACGGCAACTTAGACAGGGCTAAGTTAAGAGCCATTATTTTTGCTGATGCCGATAAAAAACAGTGGCTTAATGAGCTACTTCACCCGCTTATCCGTAATGAAATACTCACGCAGTTAAACGCAGCGCAAAGTGATTACGTGGTTTTAGCGGCGCCTCTGCTGTTCGAAAATGGTTTAGAGCGCTACTGCGACGCCATTTTACTTGTTGATGTCGCCGTTGATACGCAAATCGCGAGAACAATCAGCCGTGATTCGGTAGATGCAGCGCAAGTAAACCGTATTATCGAGTCGCAGTTACCGCGCTCAGATAAACAAGCAAAAGCGGACTACATATTAGACAACGACCAACCGCTAGTTGAAAGCCTGCAAGAGGCAGATAGATTACACAGTGAGTTTGTCAATCTAGCAAAAGTGAAAGTAAGACTAAATAATTAGGCTAGACTTGGCTGTAAAACTTAATCTACACTCACAGTGATAGCTTGGCATTTTTCCAACTTAATGATAAATATTGAATATGCATTCAATGTGAAGGCAAAGAGGTACTATGGAACATCATTCCCCGCTACTGCGTAAATTTATTACCTTAGGGCGAGTTACTGCTGAGCAAATAAAGTCTCGCCAGTCAGAAGCAAACACCACCGCCGAGTTGATTTGCCTAAGTTCAGGAATGAGCTCCAAAGAGCTAGCTGAAGAATGCCTAGACTTATTCAAGGTGCCCTTTTTTAATCTTGATCACTTTAACGTTAGTGAAATTCCACCAGCGCTAGTCAAAGAAAAGCTGATCCGTAAGCACCATATTTTACCGCTGGTACAAAAAGGTAGAAAACTCTACGTTGCGGCCTCCGACCCTACTGATTTTGGCGCATTTGAGAACTTTGAGTTTAGTACTGGATTACAGTGTGAAGTCTTAGTCGCCGACTACAAAAAGCTCGAAGCAAAGATTGATCAGCTGTTTGATGCAACGGGCGGTCTCTCGATCTCTGAAGAAGAATTTAAAGAATTTGCCGACTTAGAAGTTGATGACGAGCCTAAACAGCAAAACACCAACGAAGATAAAGACGATGCGCCAATCATCGTTTATATCAATAAAATCTTAATGGACGCGATAAAAAAAGGCGCGTCGGATCTGCACTTTGAGCCCTACGAAAAAAAATACCGCGTGCGTTTTCGTATCGATGGCCTGCTGCATGAGATGGCAAGTCCACCAAACACACTAGCGACTCGCCTCGCCGCCCGTATCAAAGTGATGGCACACTTAGACATAGCAGAAAAACGCAAACCGCAAGATGGCCGCATTAAATTAAAGATCTCCGAGCGCAAAAGTATCGATTTTCGTGTGAGTACACTGCCTACCATGTGGGGCGAGAAAATCGTAATGCGGATTCTAGATTCGTCCAGCGCCATGCTCGGCATTGACGTGCTAGGTTATGAGCCTGAGCAAAAACAACTTTACCTCGACGCACTAGAACAGCCTCAGGGCATGATTTTGGTAACCGGTCCAACGGGTTCCGGTAAAACCGTTTCACTTTACACTGGCTTGAATATTCTTAATCAGCCAGAGCGCAATATCAGCACAGCGGAAGACCCTGTCGAAATAAACCTTGAGGGTATTAACCAAGTACAAATCAATACCAAAGCGGATATGACTTTCGCCAATGCCTTGAGAGCATTCTTACGTCAGGATCCGGATGTGGTGATGGTTGGTGAGATCCGTGACCTTGAAACCGCTGAAATATCAATAAAAGCCGCCCAAACCGGTCACTTAGTATTGAGTACACTGCACACCAACTCTGCGCCTGAAACGCTCACCCGTCTATTAAACATGGGCGTGCCGGCGTACAACGTAGCAAGCTCGGTGAGTTTGATTATTGCCCAGCGTCTCGCAAGACGTCTTTGCCCTAAGTGTAAAACACCTGAAACGCTGCCAGAAGAAGCCTTGCTAGGGCAAGGCTTTACTGCCGAGCAAATTAAAGAGATTACCCTTTTTGCGCCTAAAGGCTGTGAAAACTGCACCGATGGTTACAAAGGCCGTGTGGGTATATATGAAGTGGTAAAAATCACGCCAGAGCTTTCACACCTGATCATGGAAGGCGGCAATTCTCTTGAGATTGCCGAAAAAGCAGAGCAGTTAGGTTTTGATAACTTACGTAAGTCTGGCCTGAAAAAAGCCGCCGCAGGGGTGACATCGCTTACAGAAATCAACCGCGTAACAAGCTATTAAGACTGATTGATTAAGACAAAAAGATCGCGATGTGAAATCGCACCTACAACTAAGCTAACACCCGTGTGGGAGCCGCTTTATGCGGCGAGCTTGATGAAAAATATCGCGATGTAAACTCGCTCCTACAAATCAGCTATACAAATTTTGCGGTACTTTAAGCACATTAATATGTACCGTGACTTCCTCACGGTCATGATATAGGTGCTTTGCTTGGATCTCATAATCCACATTGTACTTTTGCAGCTCTTCATGGATAAGCGTAAGACATTCATACACGCTATCGAAGCGTTTTTTCATCGGTAGCTTTAAGTTAAAGATCAGCTCTCGAGCAAACGCATTCACCACCCAGTCCACCATCAAATCAGCAACACGCGTTGGCTTTTCGACCATATCACACACCAGCCAATCAATATTGCGCTTTTCTGGGCGATATTTGAATCCATCTTCACGGTAGTGCTTCACTTGTCCCGTTTCCATCAGGTCATCATTCATCGGGCCATTATCAATTGAGGCTACGAACATGCCACGACGTACGAGTTGGTATGTCCAACCACCAGGACAAGCACCTAAATCAACGGCTCGCATCCCCGCACGCACACGTGTCTCTTGCTGATCTTTAGGCACAAAGACATGGAATGCCTCGTCTAATTTTAGCGTCGAGCGGCTTGGTGCGTCCGATGGCATTCTCAGACGTGGGATCCCCATAAAGAATGGCGAATTGTTATCACTAAACGAATAACCAACATAAGCGGTGTTATTGGCAAGGAACAGTACATGTAATACAGGCTTGGTAGGTTTTAGCTCACGAGTCAGCTTGTTTTGTTTCTCGAGCGCCTTAGACAAAGGCGTTGAAAACTTTTTACAGAATTTAGAAAGCTCTTTTCCTTCGTTAGTATCTGGCGTTTCAACGCGCAGCTCACCACACAAAGGAAAACCTTCCACAGCCGCTTTTATCACGCTCACTCTGTCTTCAATCGGCATATGGGTATGTAAAGTGCCAACAAACCACTGCCTTGCAAACACCAGTTTCTTAAAGTCGATTTTCTTCGCTAAGGTCTCAGCATCATTTGGCGAAAAGCACTCAAATGTTACAAAAGCAGTATTCGGCTTAGCTTTTACGTAGCCAGCAATTCCATGCTTTGCAGCATAATGATTAATTTCGGCTGCGGCGTCACTTTCAAAACCACCGCGACAATAGATAACGATACTCGACATTAGATTCTCTAGATTAAAAGGAAGATTTAGCAGCTTGAACTATCAATAAAATCCAAGCAATTAAAAAACAGGTACCACCGATTGGGGTGATTGGCCCTAGCCATTTCATACCCGTTAAGGCAAGTAAGTACAAACTACCACTAAATAGCAATACACCCGCAATAAAAAAGCCACCAGCAACTTGTACCTTGAGGCCCCATTTGATTAAAAATGCGGTGGCAATAATGGCAAGGCCGTGAGTCATTTGGTACTGTGCCGCCGTGTTAAAAATACCAATGGCATAGTCGCTCAAACGTCCTTTGAGACCGTGAGCGGCAAACGCGCCTAGAGCCACAGACAATAAACAAAACACGCTGCCAATAATCAAGTAGAACTTAGCCATGACAGCGCTCCTTGATAAAATTCGCCGCAATCACGGCAGCATTCGCACGGCTCTCTGACTCGCTTACACCACTCACCTTACGTGGCTTTAGTGAATGGTCGCCATCTTTGAGCCATTTCACCATGACTTGCTCTGGAAAGCACATGGCATCAACCTCTGTGCGGTTGCCAAAGGTATCACGTTCGCCTTGTAAAATGAGCAGCGGGCATTTCAACTCAGGAAAATGGTCCACTCTGAGCTTTTCCGGCTTACCTGGCGGGTGGAATGGGTAACCAAACGCAAGTACCCCTTCCACTTTTACGTTGGTTTCACAGGCCAGCATAGATGCCATACGCCCGCCCATAGACTTACCACCAATAAAGAGCGGTAAACTTAGCTCTGCTGCTGCCAATACTTGCTGAAAATACGCGAGTAGCTTAGGGGCACGCTCTGGTGGGCGTTTTTTCCCTTCTTGTTTGGCTTGCTGCATATATTCAAAATCAAAGAGTCCAACTTGAACGCCCTTAGAGGCAAGCAATTTAGCCATTTGTTGCATAAAATCACTATCGCTTCCTGCACCTGCACCATGGGCAAAAATAAACTGTGCAACTGGGTTTTCAGCATAGTGCCATTCGATATTTACTGCGCTCATAAACTATTTAACTCTTGTTCGTGTTCTACCATATCAAGCATCCATTCCTTGAATGAAACTATTTTACCCAGCTCTGACTGCGACTCTCTAAATACCAAGTAATAGGCATTTTTACTTTCAAGGTGGTGGCTAAATGGAATAACCAGTCGCCCTGCATCTATATCCGGTCTTGCCAGTACGCTATTGCCCAGCGCCACACCTTGGCCGTGAATTGCTGCCTGTAACACCATAGAGGAGTGACTGAAGATAGGCCCAGTATTTACTGCCACATTTCTGACCCCAGCGGTTTTCATCCATGCCTTCCAAGCACGACGCGTGGTGTCATGAAGCAAAGTATGCTGGGCCAAATCGCTTGGCTGATTGAGCGGTTTGGGGCCCGTTAATAAAAATGGGCTACACAATGGCACGAAGTACTCGGTATGTAGCTTATGGGTTTGCACCCCATTCCAGTTACCACGACCGTAGTAAATCGCGACATCAACGTCATCCGTTAACGAGTTGTCGTCGTGATCTTGGGCTTTGATCCGTACGTCGATTTCAGGGTGCAACTCGTTAAAGTTACTCAGCCTTGGTACCAACCATTGAATTGCAAAACTCGGCGTCAAACTCACCGTTAACGACCCTTTTGCGCCTCGCGCTAGGAGCTTTTCAGTCGCATCGATTAATTGTGAAAAAATATCTTTAATATCGAGGTAATAGCCCTGCCCTTCCTCAGTTAATAGTAAGGAGCGATTTTTGCGCAAAAACAGCTTTAAACCTAGATGTTCTTCTAAGATTTTAATTTGATGACTAACCGCAGCTTGAGTGACGTATAACTCCTCTGCTGCTTTGGTAAAGCTCAGGTGTCGTGCTGCCGCCTCAAAGGCTTTTAATGCATTTAATGGTGGAACTCGTCGTGACATTCATTCATGCCTATAAAAAACCCGCTAACCGCGGGCAAGTAAAATCCCCAAACAACATCTAATTATGAGGTCGCTTGGGTATAGATTATAAATCAGCTGCGCTGGTGTCCAGTGGCGCAAAACTCTTAACTAGCTCATCTACCGCTTTCATCTGTTGTAGGTAGCCTTCAAGTTTAGCCAGTGGCAATGCACAAGGACCATCACACTTAGCTTCATTTGGATTCGGATGCGCTTCAATAAAGAGTCCAGCTAACCCAAGTGCCATACCGCTACGAGCAAGTTCTGCAGCCTGAGCACGACGGCCATCAGCAGAGTCGCTACGACCACCAGGACGCTGTAGCGCATGTGTCGCATCAAAAATAACAGGAGCCATACGCTTCATGTCATCCATGCCCAGCATATCTACGATCAAGTTGTTATAACCAAAGCTACTGCCGCGTTCACAGAGGATAACTTTGTCATTACCCGCTTCATTGATTTTCTTAATGATATGACGCATTTCATGTGGCGCTAAAAACTGTGGTTTTTTCACGTTGATCACCGCGCCAGTTTCTGCCATCGCTACAACTAAGTCAGTTTGACGGGCAAGAAACGCCGGTAACTGGATCACATCAGCAACTTCTGCAACAGGTTTTGCTTGGAATGGCTCATGTACATCGGTGATCACCGGTACATTAAAGGTCTTTTTGATTTCTTCAAAAATCTTTAAGCCTTCTTCCATGCCAGGGCCACGGTAAGAGTTAATTGACGAACGATTAGCCTTATCAAATGACGCTTTAAATACGTATGGGATCCCAAGCTTACTTGTGACTTCGACGTAATGCTCTGCGATTTGCATTGCTAAATCACGAGACTCAAGCACATTCATTCCACCGAACAGTACAAACGGCTTATCGTTTGCAACTTCTCGTCCCGCAACGTTAATAATATCTGTATTCATTTTTTATCCTTTAGCTGCCTATTACACGAAGCAATTGTCCGCATAACCAAGCCATATAAGTACCAAGGGCATAACCAAGCACCGCCAGTAACACACCGACCGGAGCAAGCGCTGGGTGGAACGCCGAAGCCACCACCGGCGCAGATGCCGCACCACCAATGTTTGCTTTACTGCCAACGGCAACATAAAACACAGGTGCTTTAATTAATTTAGCAACGATAAATAACAAACCAACATGCACGGCCATCCAAATAACACCAATAACGACGTATTTAGGCGCCTCAACAATTTTGGTGATATCCATGTGTAGGCCAATGGTTGCTACTAAAATATATAAAAAGCTTGAGCCAATTTTTGACGCGCCAACCGCTTCATATTGACGTGCTTTGGTAAACGAAAGTGCCAGACCTATGGTCGTAACGAGAACAATGATCCAAAACAGTTTGCTATGAAGAGAAAACTTCTTCAGCTCTGGGTAATTGCTACTAAAAAATGGCACCAATAAGTCCGCAGCAAAATGCGCAAGCCCCGTAGCACCAAAAGCAAAACCAACTAGGATCATCAAATCTTTTAGCTCGGGTTTTCTTGCGTGCTCGGCTTCAAATGCTTGTACTTTGTCAATTAGGCGATTGATTGAAGAAGTATCCGCCCCGGTTCGCGCATCAATTTCTTTATTGCGCGCCGCCATATAGAGCAAGCACGCCATCCACAAGTTTGCGACAACAATATCAACCGTTACCATGATGGTGAAGATTTCTCCGCCTGCGCCGTAAATCTCTTTCATCGCCACCATATTGGCACCGCCACCAATCCAGCTTCCTGCCAGCGCGGCCATACCACGCCATACAGCTTCTGGGCCAGTTACACCTAGTAGCTCAGGCATAAAGGTAGCAGTAAGTAAAAGCGCAATTGGGCCACCAATCACCACACCCACCGTTCCCGTTAGGAACATGATAATCGCCTTTTTACCCAAAGCCGCTATCGATTTTAGGTCAATACTCAGTGTCAATAGCACCAAACAAGCGGGTAACAGATAATACTTTGCTACCGTGTAAACATCGTTATTGTTGCCATCAACGATACCAAAGGTATTTAACAGAGATGGTAAGAAATAACACATCAACAGCGCTGGCACGTACTTGTAAAACTTTGCCCAAACTCCGCTTTTTTGACTCGATGTGTAAAAAACAAATCCCAGAATAACGGCCAATAGGCCCATAATTACCGCGTTATTGGTAACGAGCGCAGCGCTTTGCTCCATAAATCCTCGCTGTTATTATTTTTTATATAACTATTTTTAATGCAAAATATTATTATGATCGGCCAACTCTTTGATCTGATGCTGGATCACTTCAATGGTTGGGTCGTCCGGACATTCATCAACAAAAAATTGTAAGTCGTCTTTTGCCATCTTCGGACAATTTAATTGGTTGAGTAGATAGCCTCTATCACGACGTTCGTAAGGATCATCGCCTAAGATATCCATCAACTGCTCGACGCAACTTAGCGCGTGACCAAACTTTTCTGCCGCAATAAACGCCCATTTTTGCTGAGACAAATAAAGCTTTAACGACTCTTCGTTAAAAATAAGCTCCATCGGCTCTTGGTCTTTTTCTTGCTCTTTGTCTTGGTTGTTTTCGTTTTCTGGAATTATGTACCAGCTCTGGTGGCCTGAGCTTGGCTCAATGACATAACCTTCTTCCTCGCTAAAAGCGACGTGTACGACAATCTCTCCTTGGCTTAGGGCAAGACTGGCCTCTAATTTCGCTCGTTCAAGCAGATGCACTAAAACAAGACCCAGTGCGGTATTGGTACCACTGCGCATAGAAAGTGCGTAACAAACGCTATTGAGCTTATATTCAGGCACCTTTTGACTGCTACCACTGAATAGCCACAAGGTATAAAAAGCGTCTAAGATTTCATCCAAACATTTATGATTGTTTGTATGCTTATGGCGAATTTCATCCACGGCAAATTCAAGCTCTGCTAACTGACACAAAGTTTCATTGGTGTCAGCTTGTGCATCCCAACTTTGCTCAGCCTTGATACAACGGATCAATGGCGGATAGGAAAATGCATCTGAATTGTCATCGAGAGATAAGTCATTCTCATCTAACCAGATATCATTCTTCATAGAATTCGGTTTCTCTTGAATTGCTTTCATTTAGAACGACTAGTTTACCACTTTTTGTCATATTCCCAAGGGGGGAAATTTAGTAATACCAATCTATCGTTCGCTGAAATAGTAAAAATGTTTACTTATTATGGAGATATAGGAGCGCTCGGTGATAAACCAAGCGCCAATTGAAATGGTTAAGCAAAGAAGCCTTGTTTGCTCACGGCGAGGTGCGCGATGGCCATTAGTACCAATGTTGCAGCGCCTAGCGCCAAATATTTGGTCTTTTTAACACTTGCTTTTGCAATTACAAAGCCCAATGCGATATAACCAAACACCAATACGATTTTTTGTAGTAGCCAAGGTTGTTGTGCAGGATTGAGCCCCGCCGTTACCGCCAAAATAACTGCTGTAACTAACAACAAAGTGTCTACACTGTGGCTGGTAATAAACACGCCTTTGTTTGTTGCTAATTTACCAGAGCCCAAACGCGAAAACGCCCGAGTGTAAAATAGCACTATGCTCAATACCACAAATAGTAAGTGCGTATGTTTTAACGCCATGTAATCCATATTATTCTCTAATCAGGGAAACGTTGTAGGATCAATTCTAACTCATTAATACAACGGTTGAATACATCCACGAGTTTGGGGTCAAAGTGTTTTCCCTTTTGCGCAGTAATCTCTTTTTGTGCATCTTCTTGGCTCCATGCCTCTTTGTAGCAACGTTTATGGCGTAACGCATCATACACATCAGCTAGTGCTACGATGCGACCATAAAGGTGTATTTCATCGCCTTTTTTACCTTTCGGATAACCGCTGCCATCCCATTTTTCATGGTGGTCACGAGCGATTAGTGCGCCCGCACTGACAATCTCACGGCGAGAGTCTTTTAACAAGTCAAAGCCTTTGTCTGTATGGGTTTGCATGACTTTCCACTCTTCGTCATCCAGCTTGCTAGGCTTATTTAAAATCGCGTCAGGAATACCAACTTTACCCACGTCGTGCAGTGGTGACGCCATTTTCACCAGCTCAGCTTCTTTATCAGAAAGACCCATTTCTTTGGCAAGCGTATGACAAAGATATGCAACGCGCTTAACATGATTGCCGGTATTTGTGGAATGAAGCTCAAGCGCTTCACTTAAACGGATCACCAGTTCTTGCTGGGTATCTTCAATCTCGGCTTGTAGCTGTACATTTTCGTACGCCAATTGCATATTCTGGGCAAAAATATCGATTAAATGACGCTGAGTTTCGGTTAAGAATTCAGGAATACCAGACACAAATAGCATTGAGGCGTGGTTATAGTCACTGGAGCAATAGGCAAATAGATAATTGTCTTTATATACAATGTCTTTATCTTGTAGTGCTTTTAAGCAGGCATCCATTTGATCGCTGCTAAGCACTTCAGAAATCGGCTTACCTTCGCTACTTTCAAACTCTCCACGCCCTGCAAATACAACCAGTTGATCGTTCGTTTGGCCAGCTTCTTTACCGGCCGCAAGTGACGTTGCATACATAGCTTGGTCGACCGTACCTATCAGCGACGTAAGTTGCTGTAACACCCCCTCAATAAAACTCTCAATTGAATGAGTAGCAAAAATATCACGGGAGGCTTTAATGATTTTCTCAAGCCCTTGTCTTGATTGATCGATGGCGAGAATGTCACGATATGAACGTAAACTCGACATGACGACAGTAAAGAGCTTTTGCGCGGTGAGTTCTGTTTTTGACTTATAGTCGTTGATATCGTAGTTCACGATAACTTGGCGCTCAGGCGCTTGGCCCGGCTGACCAGTTCTTAAAATGATACGGATATGATTGTTTTTGGCGGTTTCACGAATGTATTTTGCGACCTGCAAGCCAGCATCGTCGGTTTCCATGACAACATCCAGCAATACCACCGCAGCATCGGGATTGGCATCGACGATTTTCTTTGCTTCTTCACCCGAATAAGCGCTAATAAATTCCAGACGCTTTTTTTGAAACTCAAAGTCACTCAGTGCTAATTTTGTCACTGCATGCACTTCGGGCTCATCATCGACAATAATAACCTTCCAAGTGCCTACTTTTTCAGGTTCAACTACGTCAGCGGGTTCGTCTGAAAACAAAAAATCATCCATATTGCGGATCCTATTGAAGCGCCTAACTTTCGTGTGAGTTCGTGACTTTACGGCAACATTGCCAACGTCACTCTATCACACCCTGCCATATCTTTTATTGTAAGTATATTAATATACGCCATTTCTGCAAAAAACTGTTGGATCTTATCTGCTTGCTCAAAGCCATGTTCAAGTAGCAAATATCCCCCCGAGTTCAGATATAGCTTAGCCGTCCTGATGATATGAAAAATATCCGCATAGCCATGGTCATCCGCGACCAGCGCGCTAAGCGGCTCAAATCTCACATCTCCTTGTGATAAGTGGTGATCGGCTTCATCAATATAAGGTGGATTACTCACAATCAAATCAAACTGTTGCTCTGCAACTGCGCTAAACCAATCACTTTGCAAAATCGACACGTTTTTAAAGCCCAACTGAGATTGATTCGACTTTGCAAGCGCCACGGCGTCTGCTGAAGCATCTACTGCGGTGATTTGCCAAGCTGGATATTCACTCGCCAACGCCAGTGCAATCGCGCCAGTACCTGTGCCTAAGTCTAGCACCTGAGCGTCATTTGGCATGCTGAGAGTTAAAACATGCTCAACCAGAGTCTCAGTATCAGGCCTTGGAATAAGCGTGCTGTTGTTCACTTTTAAAGGCAAGCTCCAGAATTCTCTTTGACCTGTGATGTGTGCGACAGGCTCTCCCGTAACACGGCGTGCAATACATTCTTCGAATTGCTGCTGCTCTAGTGTAGAAAGCTCAGCTTCGGGCCAAGTAAAGAGATAAGTGCGGTTTTTATCGATAACATGGAGTAATAACACTTCGCTATCGAGCTTTGCTGACTCGGAGTGTGGTAACAACTCAGAGGTTGCCCAAGCAACGGCTTGGGCAATGTTAAGTGTTGGCATTAATCGCTTTCGCTCATTGCTGCTAATAGATCAGCCTGATATTCAATAACCAGCGGATCGATAACAGCACCCAACTCACCGGAGATCACTTCATTAAGGCGATATAGCGTCAAGTTGATACGGTGATCGGTAATACGGCCCTGCGGGAAGTTGTAAGTACGAATACGCTCAGAGCGGTCACCGCTACCTACTAGATTACGACGTTCAGAAGCTTCTGCTGCTGCACGTTTTTCATCTTCTGCTTGCTGTAAGCGCGCACTTAGTACAGACAGCGCTTTCGCTCTATTTTTATGTTGTGAACGTTCGTCCTGACATTCAACCACAACGCCTGTCGGCAAGTGAGTGATACGAATAGCAGAATCGGTTTTGTTTACGTGCTGACCACCTGCGCCCGAAGCACGGAAAGTATCCACCTTTAGGTCAGATGGATTAATTTCAATTGCTTCTGCCTCTGGGATCTCTGCCATCACGGCAACCGTACATGCAGAGGTGTGAACACGGCCTTGAGATTCCGTTTCAGGCACACGCTGTACACGGTGAGCGCCAGATTCAAACTTAAGCTTGCCATAGACACCGTCGCCACTAATGTTAGCGATAACTTCTTTATAGCCACCGTGCTCGCCTTCGTTAGCGCTCACGATTTCAACACGCCACTTTTGCGTTTCTGCATAGCGGCTATACATACGGAATAAATCACCAGCGAAAATCGCGGCTTCATCACCACCAGTTCCCGCACGCACTTCCAAGAATACGTTGTTATTGTCTTTTGGATCTTTGGGTAACATCAATACTTGAAGGTCATCTTCAAGCGCAGCAATGGCAGCTTTTGCTTCTTTATACTCTTCCTGTGCCATTTCACGCATGTCTGGATCTGAGTCTTTTAGCATTTCTTCAGCAGTTGCGACGTCTTCCTGAGCCTGCTGGTAGGCTGTAAACGCTTTAACTACGTCTTCCAATTCTGAAAACTCTTTTGACAAGGCGCGAAAGCGGTTCTGATCGCTAATCACCTCAGGCGAGCTTAGCATCGCTTGAACTTCTTCATAGCGCTCTACTAAGGTTTCTAACTTACGATATACAGACTCTTTCATTTACACGTTATTCCTGCTCAATACCTAATGTTTGCTTGAGTTGCGCTAACTTATCTATATCGCCTTCTTTCGCAGCCTCTTGAATGGCGCGTGTTGGTGCGTGTGTTAGTCGATTACTCAGCTTATTTGCTAATTCAATAATAATTTTATCTGCTTCTTTGCCCGATTGTAGCTGATTTAGTGCTTTGTCCACGAGCTCATTTTTAATTTCTTGCGCGCTTTGGCGATACTGCCTAATCACATCCACTGAATGCAGCGAACGTTGCCACTCGGAAAACTCTTGCGTGCGTACATCGATGATCTGCTGCGCTTCAATGGCCGCTTGTTCTCGACTGGCCAAGTTTTCATTGACTATCGCCTGCAGGTCATCAACTGAATAAAGATATGCAGCATCCAACTCTGACACTTGGCTTTCGATATCGCGAGGCACCGCGATATCAATAAATAACATTGGTTTATGGCGACGTTTTTTAAGCGCTTGCTCGACCACTCCTTTACCGATAATTGGTAAGGTGCTCGCAGTTGAACTAATAACAATGTCTGCACTTGGTAGCGCATCTGGTAACTGTGCCAGTGAAATAACACTGCCGCCAACTTCTTTTGCTAGGTTTTGTGCGCGCTCAATTGTGCGGTTCGCGACTGTGATTGACTTTGGATTATGCTGCGATAAGTGTTTAGCAACTAACTCTATTGTTTCACCGGCACCAATTAACAAGACCTGAGTTTTATCCAATTGACCATAAATATGCTTTGCTAAATTAACAGCGGCATACGCCACTGAGACAGCACTTGCACCAATATCGGTTTCGGTGCGCACTTGCTTCGCCACCGAAAAAGTTTTTTGGAATAAACGCTCAAATGTTGGCTGAATTGCATGGTGTTGTTTGGCCGTACTAAAAGCTTGTTTAATTTGGCCAAGAATTTGTGGCTCACCTAACACCAATGAATCAAGACCGCAGGCAACTCGCATTAAATGGTTCACCGCATCCTGATTCATATGCACATAGACATTTTCTGTTAAGTCTCGTTGCTCTATGTTATGAAAATCTGACAACCAACCGAGTAGTGCTTGGGGATCAGCAGACTCAAGGCTACAATAGATCTCGGTTCGATTGCAGGTCGACACAATCACAGATTCTTTAAACTGCGAAGAATGTTGGAGTTGGTGCAATGCTTCTGTAAGCTGTTCTGGAGAAAACGCCACTTTTTCACGTAATTCTACAGACGCGGTTTTGTGATTGATACCAAGTGCGATGATGGTCATAGATGCCAGTATTGCTCGAGCCCTGCTTTAAAGCCGGCAATTTTACCAAAAATCAATCGAATATGGAAAGTAAGGAAAGGCCTTTGAGACAACTTCATTTGATTTTACTCATATTTTTATTAATTTTAACCGGTTGTGCGCAACAATTACCTCAGCAAAACGTAGCACAAGACTGGCAATCTAGGCTAACACAACAAAAAAATTGGCAAGCGAGAGGTAAACTTGCATTTATTGCCCCAGACAATCGTCAATCAGCTAACTTTAATTGGTATTTAAAAGAAGAGAAACAAAATCTGATTTTAACCAGTTTTGTGGGCACCCGCATATTCGAGCTAGAAGAATTAGACACACATTCGGAGCTGACCTTTGAAGACAATGTCCATAAAGGCATGGACAGTAGCGATTTGGTTAAGCGTTTAAGTGGTCTCTCTCTTCCGGTCAATCAAGCCCCTCAATGGCTAACGGGCTTAGTTGAAGCACCAGCCAGTGAACTTGATGATCTTGGCAGAATAAGCAATGCACAGTGGCAAAGCCCATCTGGCCGAGTGTGGCAAATCACCTATCAACAATATAAAATGCAAGACGGAATGTGGCTGCCTAGCCGCATGAAACTCTTGTCGACCAATATTGAGGTCAAAGTATTAATCACTTCATGGCAGTTTAAATGAAGACATTGACGCTAAGCGCTCCGGCAAAATTAAATCTTTTTTTGCATATCAATGGCCGTCGAGAAGACGGCTACCATGAACTAGAAACTTTATTTACTTTCTTAGATTTTGGTGATGAATTAGCATTTACGCTAACCAGTAACCAGCAGGAAATCGTCATTTGTGGTGACACCGCAGGTATTCCACTTGAAGATAACCTCATTTATAAAGCCGCCAAAATTCTTGAGCCCTATAAAAAAATAACTGCTGGTGTCGATATTCAGTTAAATAAACGGCTTCCCATGGGTGGAGGTGTTGGTGGTGGCTCGTCCGATGCCGCGACAACTTTATTGGCACTCAATACGCTGTGGCAATGTCAGCTTACTATCCCAGAACTTGCAAAACTCGGTCTCCATCTAGGCGCCGATGTGCCTGTTTTTGTTGAAGGTAAAACAGCTGTAGCCCACGGCGTTGGCGAGCAACTTGAGCCAATTGACATCACTCAAAAATGGTATTTGGTGGTTGCCCCACCTGTTCATGTCAGCACCGCGTTAGTCTTTACTCACCCAGATTTACCACGCAATACGCCTAAGCTAAAAAGCGGTTGGAAACTCTCGGATACGGGCAACGACTGTCAAACTCTTGTCAAAAAGCTTTACCCCGAGGTTGAAAAGACCCTCGCGTGGTTGCTAAAATATGCACCAACCAAAATGACTGGTACTGGAGCTTGTTGTTTCGCGGAGTTTGAAAATCGTGAGGCAGCGCTGCGTGTGCTCGAAACTCTACCTTCATCTTGGCAGGGCTTTATTGCCCAAAATACAAGTGAGTCAATTTGTCATCGACAATTGCGCGCTTGGCAAAACTAGAAGTAAATTGTTTAAGTTAGCTTGTTTTGACTTTTTTATTTCATGGTCATTGCATGTTAGTCCAAAAAATTCAGTGCCTGAGGAACCCTACCGTGCCCGACATGAAGCTCTTCGCTGGTAACGCAACACCTGAGCTAGCTCAAAAAGTTGCAAAACGTTTGTTTATTGAGTTAGGTGATGCCGTTGTTGGCCGTTTTAGCGACGGTGAAATTAGCGTTCAAATCAACGAAAACGTTCGTGGTTCAGATGTATTCATCATCCAATCAACATGTGCTCCTACAAATGATAATTTAATGGAGTTAATCGTCATGGTTGATGCGCTACGTCGTGCATCTGCTGGTCGTATCACAGCCGTTATTCCTTATTTCGGTTACGCACGTCAAGACCGCCGTGTGCGCTCTGCTCGTGTTCCAATTACTGCTAAAGTTGTTGCAGACTTCCTTTCAAGCGTAGGTGTTGACCGTGTTCTTACCGTTGACCTACACGCAGAACAAATCCAAGGCTTCTTCGACGTACCTGTTGACAATGTGTTCGGTAGCCCAGTGCTAATCGAAGACATGAAAGAGCGTAAGTTCGAAGATGTAGTAGTAGTTTCACCTGATATCGGTGGTGTGGTTCGTGCTCGTGCGATTGCAAAACTGTTAGATGATAAAGACCTAGCGATCATTGATAAGCGTCGTCCACAGGCTAACGTTTCTCAAGTTATGCACATCATTGGTGATGTTGCTGGTCGTGACTGTATCATTGTCGATGACATGATAGATACAGGCGGTACTTTATGTAAAGCAGCAGCAGCACTTAAAGAGCATGGTGCAAAACGCGTATTCGCTTACGCAACCCACCCAGTACTTTCGGGCAATGCTGCGGAAAATCTACGCAACTCAGTTATCGATGAAGTTATCGTGACTGATTCAATTCCACTTTCTGATGAATTGAAAGCGCTTGATAACATCAAAGTACTAACACTTGCAGATATGATGGCCGAAACTATCCGCCGTATCAGCAACGAAGAGTCAATCTCTGCGATGTTTCAACACTAATCGGCACCAAAACTGATTAGCCAAAAAGCACCTCTGGTGCTTTTTTTGTTTTATAGGTTTCATTGCAGGTGCGTTAGTGGTATATTGGCGCGCCTTTTTTAGGCAGGGAGCTTGGTCGCGAGCTCTCTGACACATTAACTTAAATTATTTTGGAGACATCCATGTCTGTATACAAATTAGACGCTGAAGTACGTTCTGACCTAGGTACTGGTGCGAGCCGCCGCCTACGTCGCGCTGACAAAGTTCCTGCAATCCTATACGGTGCTGGTAAAGATGCAGTTTCACTAACTCTTGATCACAACAAAGTATTGAAAGCGCAAGAAGACGAAGGTTTCTACACTCACATCCTAACGCTAAACATTGGCGGTGAGTCTGTTGAAGCAATTCTTAAAGATATGCAACGTCACCCGTACAAGCCTAAGATCACTCACTTAGACTTCCAACGCGTTGATGCTTCTCAAAAGCTTCACACTAAAGTTCCTGTTCACTTCATCAACGAAGAGAAAGCAACTAAAGGTGGCAACACTATCGTTCACCAACTAACTGAAATTGAAATCACTTGTCTTCCAGCAAGACTTCCTGAGTTCATCGAAGTTGACGTAGCGACTCTAGCTGTTGGCGAAACTCTACACCTATCTGATATCAAGCTTCCAGCTGGCGTTGTTTCAGTTGAACTTGCTAAAGGTGCAGATCACGACCAAGCGGTTGTTTCAGTAAACGCTCCTAAAGCAGCTCCTGCTGAAGAGTCTGCTGAAGACGCAGCTGAGTAATTGTTCAGGTGTTAACACCTTGAATAATATTCAAATGCTTGTGGGCCTGGCAAATCCAGGCCCCGAATACGCAAACACCCGTCATAACGCTGGCGCTTGGTTTATCGAAGAACTAGCCAGAAGATACAACTGCCTCCTAAAACCAGACGCTAAACATCACGGCCTCACCGGCAAAGTGCTCATCAATAATCAAGAGTTTAAATTGCTGATCCCTACGACTTATATGAACTTAAGTGGTAAAGCGGTCGCGAGTCTTGCCAATTTTTATAAGATCCCCGTCGAGAGCATTCTTGTTGCTCACGATGAAATGGATTTAGAACCCGGTATCGCCAAACTCAAAAAAGGTGGTGGTCACGGCGGTCACAATGGCTTAAAAGACATAATCGCTAAAATGGCAAATAACAAAGAATTTATGCGATTGCGCGTTGGTATTGGTCACCCAGGACACAGAGACAAAGTCACGGGGTGGGTTTTAGGCAAAGCACCACAAGCTGATCAAGAGAAAATTGATGCCGCTGTGGATGAAGCAGTCCGATGTATGGAAATACTCGCAAAAGACGGTGTGTTAAAAGCGCAAAATCGACTACATTCATTTAAACCGTAACAGTTCACTGCTGCGATTGATTGAGTAATACCTAAGCTTCTCGTTCGCCATGATGCGTGCTTGAGATAATACGGTAGAAATTTAGGAATAAACACTATGGGTTTTAAATGTGGCATTGTTGGTTTACCTAACGTAGGTAAATCTACTTTATTTAATGCGTTGACTAAAGCGGGCATTGAGGCCGCAAACTTTCCTTTCTGTACTATCGAACCGAATACCGGTGTAGTACCAGTACCAGATGCTCGTCTTGACCAGCTAGCTGAAATTGTAAATCCTCAGCGTACTATCCCAACTTCAATGGAGTTTGTGGATATTGCCGGTTTGGTAAAAGGCGCTTCAAAAGGCGAAGGTTTAGGTAACCAATTTTTGGCAAACATCCGTGAAACGGATGCTATCGGTCACGTAGTTCGCTGTTTTGAAAATGAAAATATCGTTCACGTTGCTGGTCAAATCGATCCTGCTGAAGACATTGATGTTATCAACACTGAGCTGGTACTTGCAGACATGGATACTGCTGATCGCGCGGTTTTACGTAACGCGAAGAAAGCGAAAGGCGGCGATAAAGGCGCGAAATTTGAACTTGTTGTACTTGAAAAAGTAAAAGCGCACTTGGACGAAGGCTTAACGCTTCGCTCACTTGAGCTAAATAAAGAAGAAGCGGCAGCAATAAGCTACCTAAACTTTTTAACGATCAAGCCAACTATGTACATCGCCAATGTTAACGAAGATGGCTTTGAAAACAACCCATTCCTAGACAAAGTACGTGAAATTGCAGCAGCAGAAGACGCGGTTGTGATCCCTGTATGTGCAGCAATTGAGGCTGAACTTTCTGAACTTGAAGAAGAAGATAAGAAAGAGTTTATGGATGACTTAGGCTTAGAAGAGCCAGGCCTAAACCGCGTGATCCGTGGTGGTTATGAGTTGTTGAAACTGCAAACTTACTTTACAGCTGGCGTAAAAGAAGTGCGTGCATGGACTATCCCTGTTGGCGCGACAGCACCTCAAGCTGCTGGTAAAATCCACACAGACTTTGAACGTGGTTTTATTCGTGCGCAGACTATCGGCTTTGATGATTATATCGAGTTCCGTGGTGAATCTGGTGCGAAAGACGCAGGTAAAATGCGTCAAGAAGGTAAAGAATACATCGTAAAAGATGGCGATGTGATGAACTTCTTATTTAATGTGTAACTATAGTTACTACACGCTATTTCAATAAAAGGAGCTTCGGCTCCTTTTTAGTTTTATCAACTCTGCTTTTTAATCAAATAAGTACCTTGCTCTTCAGAGTAAGTTATAGACTTCAAAGGAATAAAAATTCACAGGTTTTGTTAAAAATTTGCAATTGCCCCGCATGATTTGATATAAAAACAAGCCGTTTCGCTTAATTTATCTGCAAACAAACTGTGTTAGCAGATTTTTTGCAAAAAAGGTGTTGACGGCTTGGGGGCATATACGCATAATACGCCCCGCATCAGCGATGATGAGAAGTTAAAGAGATGGCTATGTAGCTCAGCTGGTTAGAGCACATCACTCATAATGATGGGGTCCCCTGTTCAAATCAGGGCATAGCCACCATGCTTTAACTACTACCAAAACTCATCGATTTGTTGACGCAAAAAATATGCGTAAGTAATGGAATTGGCAGTTGTCTTAATATAGACGCTGGATTTAGGTTCCAATAACTAATGCTAAAAGATGTGCGGAAGTGGCGGAATTGGTAGACGCGCTGGATTTAGGTTCCAGTATCTTCGGATGTGAGAGTTCAAGTCTCTCTTTCCGCACCATGTTCTCGATTGGAACTAAAACAATCAAATTTTCGTTGGAGTATCGCCAAGCGGTAAGGCAGCGGGTTTTGATCCCGCCATTCCCAGGTTCAAATCCTGGTACTCCAGCCATCTCTTTTTGAGATGTTAGCTACAAATAAAATATCTACTGTGCGGAAGTGGCGGAATTGGTAGACGCGCTGGATTTAGGTTCCAGTATCTTCGGATGTGAGAGTTCAAGTCTCTCTTTCCGCACCATGTTCTCGATTGGAACTAAAACAATCAAATTTTCGTTGGAGTATCGCCAAGCGGTAAGGCAGAGAAGAGAGAGGTTTTGATCCCTCACTCATCCACCCCCAGATTCAAATCCTGGGTTCAACAATTTAAGTTAGATTTGAGTTTTCGTTGGAGTATCGCCAAGCGGTAAGGCAGCGGGTTTTGATCCCGCCATTCCCAGGTTCAAATCCTGGTACTCCAGCCACATTTCTAAAGTTTTGGAATTGGCAGATGTCTTGAAATAGACGCTGGATTTAGGTTCCAATATACTCTAGATAATAAATGCGGAAGTGGCGGAATTGGTAGACGCGCTGGATTTAGGTTCCAGTATCTTCGGATGTGAGAGTTCAAGTCTCTCTTTCCGCACCATGTTCTCGATTGGAACTAAAACAATCAAATTTTCGTTGGAGTATCGCCAAGCGGTAAGGCAGCGGGTTTTGATCCCGCCATTCCCAGGTTCAAATCCTGGTACTCCAGCCAATGGCTATGTAGCTCAGCTGGTTAGAGCACATCACTCATAATGATGGGGTCCCCTGTTCAAATCAGGGCATAGCCACCATTTACAAATGCGGAAGTGGCGGAATTGGTAGACGCGCTGGATTTAGGTTCCAGTATCTTCGGATGTGAGAGTTCAAGTCTCTCTTTCCGCACCATGTTCTTTCAAGTAGAACTCAAACGCTTGAACTTACCTCTATTGCTGGGTATCGTCTCGACACGAATTGGAAGCGGTAAGGTAGCCTAACTCAAATCTGGGCTAAATAAGATTTGAACTTACCTCTATTGCTGGAGTATCGCCAAGCGGTAAGGCAGCGGGTTTTGATCCCGCCATTCCCAGGTTCAAATCCTGGTACTCCAGCCATCTCTTTTTGAGATGTTAGCTACAAATAAAATATCTACTGTGCGGAAGTGGCGGAATTGGTAGACGCGCTGGATTTAGGTTCCAGTATCTTCGGATGTGAGAGTTCAAGTCTCTCTTTCCGCACCATTTAGTAACAATTTATTTCCTCTTTATTCATTCCTAGCTCATTTTCCTAATGTTACTTTTATACTTTCTCCGTGTTAGGAAAGAAAGTGCTAAAGTCTTTATTTCTTTTATTTTCATTAATCATTTTCAGTATACCTAGCTTTGTAGAAGCGAGGGCTAGCTCAATTTGCTCTCCATCACACATAGAAATAGCACTCAAGCATTTTAGCTACTGTCAGCCCTCGGAGCAGGCAAATAAAGTTTCATTCCAAACTTTTACTAACGATACCTACTCAGTTGTGATTCGCGACAACTCTTCTGAACTAACGTTAAGCTGGATAACTGGCGCTACCGCGCTTGCTGGTCTACCTAACAAGTACGATTTAACACCTCTTGAGTTTATGACACGAGCTTTCAATGGTACGTTTGATATACAGAGTGAAGACATGCAGAAAGTCAGTGCTGAGCTTGGCGTTATAGACGAAGCAAATGTATTTACCGCTACTCACGGAGCAAAACATATTTTTTCTTCTATCAGACCTTCAGGGGTTCAAACTGCTTACATTTTGCAGCCCAACAGTGATTGGTTATTAAGGCTAGATGGCAAATTTGATATTAATACCTTGATGTATGTCGTCGATAAGCTAACACTGATGAGATAATCTCGGCACTAAATAATGAAGCGTGCAGTAATACCAATTTATCTTAATACTTGCTCCTTCAAAAAGATCACTTAATTAAGTAAATTGGTATAACACGCTCAGTGTAGAGAACAAAGATTAAAAACCAACTCCTCCCATGGCGTGCTTAAGCACTTCTGTTTTTATCGGCCCAGCTTTATTCGCCACATTCAGCGCCAGATTTCTCAAATGCTTTAACGGTGTTACTTGATTCGAAAAGCCAAAATAACACGCATCCATCATACTCATCATCAAGAGGTTGTCTTTCCTACGCTTTGACTCGTAATGATGTAGTGCACTGCTGTCACCAATATCTTCTTTTGCCTCAATCGCTTCGGCAAGTGCCGCTACGTCTTTAAAGCCAAGATTTACTCCCTGCCCTGCTAACGGATTAATGGTATGAGCTGCATCTCCTACTAATACCACTCGTTCGCTCACGTATTGGTTAGCATGTTGCCTTGCTAAAGGAAAAACCGCCACTTCTTCAATCTCAAAGTCACCGGGTAGCTCAAAAAATGCAGCTTTTACTTCTTGTTTTAGCGCCTGCTTATCTAGTTGCTTAAGTAAATTGAGTTTATTGCCGTTGTCATACCAAATCAGATTGGCATACGGATACTGCATAGGTAAAAAGGCAATGGGACCTGATGGCTTAAATTGCTGCCATGTTTTTTCTTGCTGCGGCGCGTCGAGTTTAATCAGCAGCCCCATACAATGTTGCTCATATTGCCACCCCGTCACGCCTATGCCACTCATTTGTCTGACGATAGAACGGCCACCATCAGCTGCAATTAACAAATCGGTGGTAAAGGATGCTGCTTGATACTCAACCGTCACGGAATCCTCATTATGAACAATGCGCTTTGGGATCCCCTCTGGTGAAACCACTTTGATATCAAATTCCTCAAACTGTTCCCACAATGCTGCTTGAATGAGGTTATTCTCAATTAAGTGTCCTAAGTGCGAGGCGTTTAGCGCTTCACAATCAAATATCAATTGCCCTGGCTTATCCTCATAGGCTTCTAGCTGCTTGTAAACCGCGGCTCTGGTGCTTCTTAACACAGGCATAGCACCAAGCTCATCTAGTAACTGCTCGGAAAAGCGATTGATAGCAGAAACGCGAATATCTACCTTATCACTTGCGAGTATTGCATCAGGTGAGATGGGAGAATGTTCAATAATGGTTACGTCAACACCTTGCTTCGCTAGCTTAACAGCACACGCTGCACCAACCATGCCACCACCGACTATCAGAGCCTTGTTTTTCATGCCATATTCCACTTAATTGAGTCTTTGCGCATTGTAACGCATATAAAAACAGATGTTTGCTTAAAACACTCTGTATTGATCCACATTTTGAAAGTTAAAATCTATACTTGGCTAGACAAGATAGGTCATATAAAATACGCGTCCTTTAGGCATAATGATATCAATTCAGCATCGCCTGCACGAGAAACGCGTAGTGCTAAACACCGAGTTGTAAACGAGGCAATATTTAAATGAGTAAAAAACTGCATATTAAAACCTGGGGTTGTCAGATGAACGAGTATGACTCCCAGAAAATGGCGGATCTTTTGGATTCAACAAATGGCTATCAGCTTACAGAAGAAGCTGAGCAAGCTGATGTGATCCTACTCAATACTTGCTCGATTCGTGAGAAGGCACAGGAAAAAGTATTCCACCAACTTGGTCGTTGGAAACTACTAAAAGACACAAACCCTGATCTTGTTATCGGTGTTGGTGGCTGCGTAGCGTCACAAGAAGGTGACACCATTCGTCAGCGCGCGCCATTTGTTGATATCGTGTTTGGCCCACAAACATTGCACCGCCTACCAGAGATGATCAAACAGGTGCAAAGCAAAGAAGGTGCTGTCGTTGATATTTCATTCCCTGAAATTGAAAAATTTGACCGTCTCCCTGAGCCAAAGGCTGAAGGCCCGAGTGCATTTGTTTCAATTATGGAAGGTTGCTCTAAGTACTGTACTTTCTGTGTTGTACCGTACACGCGTGGCGAAGAAGTAAGCCGTCCTTTAGATGATGTGATCCTTGAAGTTGCTCAGCTTGCGGAGCAAGGTGTACGTGAAGTGAACTTACTCGGTCAAAACGTAAATGCTTACCGTGGTGAAATGCACGATGGTGAAATTTGTTACTTCTCTGATTTAATTCGCTACGTTGCGGCAATTGACGGTATTGACCGTATTCGTTATACAACATCTCACCCTGTTGAATTTACACCAGATATTATTGAAGCCTATGCGGATGTGCCAGAGCTTGTTGACCATTTACACCTACCGGTACAAAGTGGTTCAGACCGTATTCTAAACCTGATGAAACGCGGTCATACTGCGCTTGAGTACAAGTCAACGATCCGCAAGCTACGTAAGATCCGCCCGAACCTAAGCATGTCTTCAGATTTCATCATTGGTTTCCCAGGTGAATCAAACGCAGACTTTGAAGCAACGATGAACCTGATTAATGATATCGGCTTTGATATGAGCTTTAGTTTCATCTACTCGGCGCGACCTGGCACACCAGCAGCCGACTTACCTGACGATGTTGCAGAATCAGAAAAGAAAGAACGTCTGTATCTTCTACAGAACCGTATCAACCAAATGGCGCAGGATATCAGCCGCAAGATGCACGATACCGAGCAGCGTATTTTGGTTGAGGGCCCATCGAAGAAAAACCCAATGGAACTGCGTGGTAGAACCGAAAATAACCGCGTTGTAAACTTTGAAGGTCCACACTCAGTGATCGGCCAATTCGTCGATGTACGTATTACTGAGGCATTACCAAACTCGTTACGTGGTGAACTTATCCGTACTGAAGCAGAAATGGATTTACGTCGTGACGTAAAACCGTCGGATATCTTAAATAAAGCACCACAAGAACCTGAAATTAATGAATTAGGTGTTGGTACTTTTACCCCCTAGCATTTTTAAATTGTGCGCTAGCTTCGGCTAGCGTCATTTTTATAGGAAGACATTTTGAGTAATCAGATAAAGAATATAGAAATTTACTTAGAACCCGCAGATAATCACCGCCTTTCTTCACTTTGTGGTCCGTTCGACGAAAATCTAAAACAAATAGAACGTCGCCTTGGAGTTGAAATCGCACACCGTGACAATTGGTTTAAAGTGACCGGACAAGCGGTAACGGCAAAAGCAGCTGTGGATATTCTAAAGTCTCTATATGTTGATACTCAGCCTGTGAAAGGAAAAATGACAGAAATTGAACCGGATCAGGTTCATCTGGCCATCACAGAAGCGAACGTACTCGAACAAGACGCCCCAACCGTATGGGACAAAGAAGTCTATATTAAGACTCGTCGCGGTGTGGTTAAGCCTCGTAACCCAAATCAGAGCCAATATGTCGCTAATATCTTAACTCACGATATTACCTTTGGTGTTGGTCCTGCGGGTACAGGTAAAACCTATCTTGCTGTTGCAGCAGCGGTTGATGCGCTAGAACGTCAAGAAATACGTCGCATCCTCCTCACTCGTCCAGCGGTTGAAGCTGGTGAAAAGCTGGGTTTCTTACCGGGTGATTTAACACAAAAAATCGACCCTTACCTTCGTCCACTTTATGACGCCCTATTCGAGATGCTTGGTTTTGAAAAAGTTGAGCGCTTAATCGAAAAAAATGTCATCGAAGTTGCACCTTTGGCGTATATGCGCGGTCGAACACTCAATGACGCGTTTATTATCTTGGACGAAAGCCAAAATACCACGACTGAACAAATGAAGATGTTCCTTACGCGGATTGGCTTTAATTCAAAAGCGGTGATCACCGGCGATATCACGCAAATCGATTTACCTCGTGGTGCGCGCTCTGGACTTCGTCATGCGATAGAAGTGCTCAATGATGTAGAAGAAATTTCATTTAACTTCTTTAAATCTCACGATGTAGTTAGACACCCTGTGGTTGCTCGTATCGTCGAAGCATACGAGAAGAAAGAAGAACAAGAGCGTCTCGCTAAAGCTGGAAAGCATCAGGCGAAACAGCAACCTTCTGAGGAATAAACCATGGACTTAATGCTAGATTTGCAATTGGCTTGTGAGTTTGAAAACTTGCCATCCGAAGCACAATTGCAATTATGGGCAGAACATGCATTAACGCAATTTCGCGAAGAAGCGGAATTAACGATTCGCATCGCTGACGAGCACGAAAGCCAAGAGCTCAATAGCCAGTATAGGGGCAAAGACAAGCCAACCAACGTGTTGTCTTTCCCATTTGATGCGCCACCGGGGATTGAGTTGCCACTTATTGGTGATTTAATTATTTGTCCCCAAGTGGTATACCAAGAATCCATAGAGCAAGAAAAGACCTTTCATGACCACTTCGCCCATATGGTTATCCATGGTTGCTTGCATTTACTTGGATTTGACCATATAAATGAACAAGACGCGGTAGAAATGGAAACAATAGAGAAGCAAATTCTCGCTTCTTTGAATATCGCAGATCCTTACAGAGACGATTGTTAAATTAACGGAGCAGACACAACTAATGAGCGACGATAACTCGCAAAGTAGTCAGGGTTCTTCTAGCAAGACCTGGCTGGGACGCATCACACAGATGCTGCAAGGGGAACCCCAAAATAAAGAAGAACTGGCTGAAGTCATCGCTGATGCGCAAGAGCGCCAGCTGATTGACCCAGAAACCAAAGATATGATGGAAGGTGTACTCAGCGTTTCAGAGCTGAAAGTACGTGACATCATGATCCCACGTTCGCAAATGATTACACTTGATGTAGATGAGCCGCTCAGTGCTCAACTCCCTATGATGGTAGAATCTTCACACTCGCGTTTTCCTGTGATTTGTGAAGACAAAGACCACGTAGAAGGCATCTTACTTGCCAAAGATCTCTTACCTTTGATTTTGCGCGAAGAGCGCGATTTGCCAAATATCCGCGAATATCTTCGCCCCGCTGTGGTCGTGCCTGAAAGTAAGCGTGTCGATACCCTGCTCAACGAATTCCGTCAAAAACGTTACCATATGGCTATCGTGATTGATGAATACGGCGGTGTATCTGGACTGGTTACTATCGAAGATATTCTCGAAACCATTGTTGGTGAAATCGAAGATGAACATGATGACGACGAAGAGCAACAAGATATTCGTCAGCTGTCTAAACATGTTTATACCGTACAAGCACTCACGCCCTTGGATGAATTCAACGAATTCTTCAAAACCAACTACGACACCCAAGAAGCAGATACCATTGGCGGTATTATTCTTCATGCATTTGGCCATATGCCAAGCCGTGGTGAAACTATAGACATAGATCCCCTTCAGTTTAAGGTAACTAACTCCGATAACCGGAGGATCTTACAAATTCAAGTAAGCGTACCTAAATCTGAACATGTTGAAGACTCTAGTATCTAACCTGAGTAACCTCGCAAAAGATAAGTTTGCATGGCTGGCACTCACTTCTGGCTGTGCGCTTACTTTTGCTTATTCCCCTTTTGGTTTTTGGCCTATCGCGTTTGTCAGCTTGATTATAGCTACTTGGCTTACCGATAAACCCAGTCCAAAGCTCGCGGCTAAATATGGCTTTTTATTTGGCTTTGGCTGGTTTGCCCTTGGCATAAGCTGGGTGCATGTCTCTATCGCTGAATTTGGTGGTTTACCCTTACCTGTCTCAGTGCTGTTGATGGCATTACTATGTGCTTATCTTGCCATCTACCCGACATTGGCATTTGCTTTTGCCAGCTACTTTACTCGCACACCTTGGCAACGGGTGCTGGCACTTGTTGCGGGTTTTGCCATTACCGAGTGGCTGCGAGGCCATATGCTCACGGGCTTCCCTTGGCTTAGCTTCGGTTACACATTAACTGACTCGCCATTGGGCAGTTTAGCCCCTTGGATCGGTGAATTTGGCTTAACATTGTTAGTTATTTTAGCGACAACAAGCCTTTACTATCTACTTAAACAACGTGCGATTTATCTCACCATAGTCAGCTTTGCTGGCATTGCCGGTCTATACAGTGTGCCAATCATTCAAGGCCCACTGAAATACTCGGGTGATGAAATTACCACCTTACTTGTACAAGGTAATATCAAACAGAGTCTGCGCTGGGAGCCTGAACAGTTTTGGCCTACCATGTCTAAATATCGAGATATGACCAGACCTAACTGGCAAGGCGTTGATTTAGTGGTGTGGCCAGAAGCGGCTATTCCAGAATTTGAAGATATCGCCTACCCATTTTTAGAAGGGCTGGACAAAGCCGCCGCGTTTAATGGCACGGCGCTAATAACGGGTATTCCCGATTATCAGTTTGATACCAGAACCGCGTACAACACGCTGATCACCCTTGGTAAAAAAGAAAAAGAAGATAGCGAAGGGCAATATCACTATCTGCACAAAAACCGCTACCAGAAGCACCAATTGTTACCTATTGGTGAGTTTGTACCGTTCGAAGACCTATTGCGTCCTATAGCCCCTCTTTTTAACTTAGCGATGTCGTCATTTACTCGAGGTGATGCGGTACAACCAAACCTACTTGCGAACGGTTTGCATGTGTTACCCGCTATTTGCTACGAAATCGCGTTTAGCGAGCTTGTCAGAGGTAACTTTACCTCTGAGTCAGATATTCTTTTTACTGTGAGCAACGACGCTTGGTTTGGAGATTCCCACGGCCCGCATCAGCATATGCAGATCGCTCGCATGCGTGCCTTAGAATTACAGCGCCCATTAATTCGAGTAACGAATAATGGTATCACTGGTGTTTACGATCCACTTAGCAAAGTTCAGCATGCCATTCCACAATTCGAAGCCAATATACTGAAAAGTGATGTAAAACTCATTAGTGGAGTGAGCTGGTATGCAGAGCATGGTAATCGCCCCATCTGGTTTATTGTCGCTTTTATTTTGCTGATACTCACCGCCGCAAAGGCAAAGTCCATAGTGCTTAAGCGATTTGAACGCAACTTTTTGTAGTTGCGGTGTTGTACCTGTCGCGATGTAAAATCGTACCTACATACAATAAATAACCTTTGGTAGGAGCCGCTTTACGCGGCGAGCTTTTGTGCCACATCGCGATGTGAAATCACTCCTACACAAAATATATAACGTCTCGTAGGAGCCGCTTTACGCGGCGATATCTAATGCCATATCGCGATGTAAAATCGCTCCTACATGCAATATATAACTCTGGCCAGAGCCGCTTTACGCGGCGAGCTTTTGCTATATCACAATGTGAAATCGCACTGAATATATTACCTCAGCTAAAAGCAGGTTTGTGTTATTACTCACAAGGTATAATAACACTCACTTTCAACCCACCTAATTCGCTATGCGCGACGGCAATGCTGCCACCATGCAATTCAACCAGTTTTTGACAAATAGATAAACCTAAGCCGGAGCCACCAAGATCTCGGCTACGTGATTTATCACAGCGGAACAAACGTTCAAACAATCTCCCTAAAGCTTCATCACCCACACCTGGGCTTGAATCTTCAATAACACATTGGATTTGCTGGCTTTGATAGCTAATATCCACACAGACTTCTCCCGGCTTGTCAGTATAATTCACACTATTACGAGCCAAGTTATTAAATACCTGAGCGAACCTAGTTACGTCAATATCGATTTCCAGCTCATCAGGTAGTTCAATATGGGCATTAAACTCAAGCCCTTCATCCGTCACAAAGTCATCAATATCTTCAACAAGACCAATAAAGGCTTGTTTGGCATTGACGCGCTCTAACGCCAAGTTAAGGCTGCCGGTATCTGCCTGCGCGAGTTCGTAGATATCTTTAATTAATGTGTTAAGAGTATCAAGACGGCGGTTAAGCACTTTGTAGCTCTGCTGGGGATTTTCCACCAAATTATGTTCAAGAGATTCAATATGTAGCTTAAGTACGGTAAGTGGTGTTCTTAATTCATGAGAAATATCTGCAAGTAGTTGCTGCTTTAAGTCCAAGGTTTTGTTGAGAAGCTGCTTCTCGAGTTCCAGTGAGCGACGTTTGTTTCTCGCAAGTAGTAAAAATGCGCTCAGTAGAACGACCAAAACTCCCACCACTGCTGCCGTTACTATTTGTTCTACGCGCTGTTCGGCCAGCTCTACATCACGCTGTGTTTTTAGACTTTGTAGCTCATATTGATTTTTCTGGTACTCGGTATCCATCTGATAGGCCAAGGCTTTTTGACTGGCTTCTTTTTCAAGCTGAGAAACCTTAGATTCCGCATATTGTAAGTGATAATTAAGCGCAGACTCAAAATCACCTTTCGCGCTGTAGGCGTCCTTTAACACTCGTAATGCGGTTTCCTTGAGGCCAAGATAAACCTCATCTTGAGCAATAATTTGCTCCATACTTTGAATAAAAAAATCAGCTCGTTCAGGTAAAACAATTTGCGCATAGGTAGTCATCGTCTCTTGATAAAGCACTTTACTTTGTACCGGATCAATTAACTCTAGCGCCTGTTCAACATACTCTTGAGCCTTAGCTTTTTCATTTGCTTTTAATTTAACTTCAGCCAAATTGCTCAGGGCCCAGCCCTGATTTCTGGTGTGGTCATTCTCCTCGAAAATCGTAAATGCTTTTTCAAATGACGCTTGTGCATTGTCATATTGGCTGAGTTTCATTTGTTCACGACCAATGCGGATCAACGTGTAAGCTGAATAAACGACATTGCCCGCTTTAATGTCATAGTCATATGCGGTTTGATAGGCTTCAAGCGACTTTTCATGGTCGCCAATCACTTGATGTGCACCACCTAGGTTATAGTAAACTTGTCCAAGTAAAACCGTATTTTCCTGTTTTTGGCTTTTTAGTACCGCTATCGATTGCTGCAGTAATTCAAGTGCCTTGTCCGGTAATGAAAGATCCGAGTAAACATCTGCTAACTGAGTAATCGCAGACACTTGCAAATCTGGGAGTTCATACTTCTTTGCCACTTCAATTGAGAGTTCATAACTCTCTATCGAGTCTTTATAACTGCCATTGCTTTTGTAAGCAGCAGCCCGAAAGCGGTAAGCGTGGCTTAACAATCGATGCATATCAAGCGCAGATAGCTGAGATACGGCTAGGTTTAAATAACTAATCGCATCGCTAAATCTCCCCTCTTTGAGCATGAGGTCACCATACGTTAAAGAGTATTTAGCTTCATATTCGGGTAAGTGATGTGAGAGTAATACCTGTTTAAAGCGCTCCGCCCATTTATATGCTTCTTCGAGCTGGAAACCGTTTTTTAATGCAACCGTGGTCTTATGGTGAACGTCTGCAATTTCTTCCGGCGTTAAGCCTGACTCTAATACTTGGTCGACTTTTTGAAGCGCGCTATCACGTGTTTCTTGTTGCTGAATTTCTTTTATAAAAGCATCATATAAACGCTCACTAGCGTGAACTAGTGGGCTTAGTAGTAGGCAACAAGTAAGCAGGATTATCTTAAAGTGCAACACGTTATCGTCTCTTTTTTATTATCATTATAAATTGAGCAAAACAGCAGGCGAATAGGCTATCATATTGCGTGAGCATTAAATAATAAATTGTGGTTCTATGTATGTCGAATAATTGTCTAACTCAGTTTTTGTTAGCGTTAAAAAGCGCGGATATAGAAAAAATAAAAGCCGTGTATGCACAGGTGACCAGAGACGAGCAGATTGAGGTCCTCAAGTTTCTTTTTCAAAGTGCGCAGAGTAACACTGTACTCTATGGCCACTATCAAGATATAGCGAGTGTTTGCTTACAAGCAGCACGCTTTCCAGAGGCGATGATAGCTGCGATTAACTCCTTGGAGAAGTTTGCCTTTTTTTCAACACCATTGATCCAAGCTGAGCAAATCAATAACCTTAACCCGCAAGGAAATAACATACTACATATCCTTTTATCGCAAATGTCCGCGAAAGATAACGGTCTAAATTACCTTAGAACCTTATTGCACTTTGAAAGCAAAGAGCTACTTCAAAATGCGCTGAGTCAAAGAAATGCAAAAAAGTTAACACCTCTAGAATGCTACTTAGCTTTTAATAGCCATACTGCGCCACTGAGCATTCAAGAATTAAGTGCGTTACTTGGCTTGATGGAAATCGAAAGGCGACATATAAGCGCAGTGGAACCCCACAACGCTAAAGTGATTGAATCACACCTCCAACAACAACACCGGCTCAGTGAATATAAACAATTTCTGCTAGCCACTTACTATCAAAGCAATGCAGGCTAACTTTCCTCAGGCTTTAAATTAAGAGGCAGGCAAACTGGCGATGTATTCACTTGCTGTCATGCGGTGATAGGTGACTTGTTTGTAAAGTAAGTGCGCAGGGTTTGGGTCAACCACTTCAATTGGAATTGCTTTGTGCCTTGCTATTTCCAAGGCCATTTGAGTGATATTGACACTAAAGGAAGTGCCCATAAAAATGATTCTATCCGCAGCATACATTCGTGACTGTGCTTCGCTAATACGATACAGATCGGTGTAGTATTCGTCGAATAACAATACATAGGGTTTAAGTGACACGCCTTTTTCTGGGCCTTGTCGCGCGATCTTGAAAAGTGCTAACAACGACTCGGCCAATCGACTTTCGTCTACCTCATCCCAAGGGGCAGTAAAACACGCTGTGGGCTCACCTTGGGTATGAAAGGGAGTCACCTGATCAACGCGTCCATGGATCGCAATAAAATGATTATTTCCCGCTTTACCATCTAAACCGTCGATATTTTGCGTGATCACATTTTTATCACTAAGCCATTGATGAACCTGATTGGGGCCGTGATTACGGTAAGCCACAAAACGATGGTAGTACCATTTTAAGAATTCCGCCGGTTGCGATTTATACATTGCGCGCGTTGCCATTTCTTGAGGAGTGTAATTAGCCGAACCTATCGTCCAAAAACCATCATCTCCTCGAAAAGTCGGAATACCACTTTCGGCACTCACCCCAGCACCTGTGATATACAACGTTTGCAACATGACACAACCTCAACTCAAGTAAATTTGACTCACGATAACGTAAAGTAGATACCCAAGGCTAGCAACACAAGTGCACCCGCAAGCCCAAACATAGGCAGTTTGCTACCAATAGATTCTGGTCTTTCGAACACTTCAGAAGGTGATTCAGTCACTACTGTTTCTTCTTCCACCGTTTTTACATCCGGTTTAGTCGACTCATGGGGAGTAGTCTGAGGTGAAGCCTGAGCTTCCGCAGTCCCTTCAAAGGCCGTACAAGGGATCTGCCATTGATACCCTTTTCGTGAAAAGGTTTTGATGGCATCATCACCAAACAAAGCACGTAAATGGCCAATATTTTGAAATACGACCTGATCGGTTACTTTTCTATCTGGCCATACCTTCTCTAAGATGTCTTCTTTACTGTGGATGGTTTGAGGAGCAGATAAAAATAGCTCCAATATCTGAGCAGGTTTTTGTTTTAAATTGAGCTTTCTGTCGTCTTTATAAAGCTTCAGTTCTTTGCTATCAAACAAAAAATCCTTAAAAGCGAATTTCATTTCCCTAGTTCCCAACTTGGTCTTAATTACTGTAATAGTTATTGTTTTATTCGAATTTACTACAACTTAACATTGCATTTATAACGAAACATGCCGCGAAAATATAGGGCAATGTTACATCGGTTTACAAACTATTGATAAAATCGGCTTTAGTATAGAGCGATCACTCAGAAAATCACTACCTAATCCTTAGAATAATTCGAATAGACTCAAAACCTAAGCATATATAAACTACATTTTCTGTAATTGTTAGGCTGGCTCATGTTACTTGCTTTTATCTACTCCATCGTGTTGATAAAAACCTCATTACTCGGGCTGGGACTTGTCAGTATTGTGCTCTCAACAGTCTTTATTCTCGCGCTACATCTCAATATACCCACCCTCTCAACCAATGCAAAAAGCGAATTTATTAAATCCTTTAAGTTTGTGACCTTCTCGCACCTGCTCGGTTACTTGTTGTTATTGGGTAAACTTTTGTTTATTGATGGCTGGCAAGACGTACCTATGTTCATTGCAAGTCACTTGATCATGCATCACATATGGAGTGGGCTTATTGCTGCGATTTTGACATTGACAACCATACTAAAATACCAAACGCTCATTGCAAAATCTAAGGCAACTAAAAGCACTTAACAAGTGCAACTATTTATATTTGTAAAATAAAGAGAACCAAACTAGACGCCTTCTTACACTTTATGACAGCCCCCCAACAGACCTTGACACCTACCCTATTTATACTGTCCTCAAGTTAACCACAACGGACATTGATTATGAAAATTAAAGCGCTTTTATCTCTTGCATTACTCACAACAAGTTTATCGTCTTTTGCAGAACAAAATAACGAGACGCATCGCGTTGGTTTAGACATCTCTGGCGGCGGCGCTTCTTATAAAAGCTCAAGCAAAGATGGTGATGGTGTAGGCCAAGCATACCTGTATTACAACTATCACTTTACGCCAATTTTGGCGCTTGAATTAGGTTATAACAGCGGTGAAGACTTAGATGATTGGAAGTGTGAGGACGAAAATGATCGCAAGTTTACCTGTACGCAAAACAACAAAACTTTGTTTGGCCTTGGCGCTAACAATTTAGAATTTGATAACTTTGTTGTTGCCGCAAAAGGCTACTATCAAATTTCTGACAACAGCTATTTTTACGGCAAATTAGGTGCGAACTACTACGATTACGAAATCACTCGTGGCCGCACTAAATTAGTTACCGACGATGGCATCGGTTTTGTCGCTGAAGCGGGTTGGCAATATGACTGGGATAACGGCATGGCAGTTAACCTTGGCTATAAGTACCTTGATATGGGTGACTTGGATACATCGAGCCTATCTCTGGGTGTCAGCTACCGCTTCTAATACCCAACCAATAAAAAAGCATGTGAGTCTCACATGCTTTTTTATTCTTTAAAACCTAGGCTTTAATCAAACGCTTTTGTAAGATTTGAACTTGATCGCGCGCTTGAGCTGCTTTTTCAAACTCAAGCTCTTTAGCAAACTTCATCATTTGTGCTTCGAGTCGGTCTATTTCTTTAGCGATCTCTTTCGCATCCATTGCAGGCATACCTGGTTTAAATTTGGCATCGATATCAACCACTTTGTCATCAGCCACTTCCTCACCGAGATCCATCACATCCGTGATCTTCTTATTGAGTGCCGTTGGGGTAATGCCATTGGTCTCATTGTACGCCTCTTGCTTTTCTCTACGTCTTTGCGTTTCATCTATAGCTTGGCGCATTGAGTTCGTCACCCTATCACCATATAAAATCGCTTTACCATGTAAGTGACGTGCCGCGCGGCCAATTGTCTGAATAAGAGAGCGTGTCGAGCGTAAGAAGCCTTCTTTATCAGCATCAAGAATGGCAACCAAAGAAACCTCGGGCATATCCAAGCCCTCTCGTAATAAGTTGATGCCAACGAGTACATCAAAGACACCTTTGCGCAGGTCTCTAATGATCTCCATACGTTCAACGGTATCGATGTCAGAATGTAAGTAACGTACCTTAACATTATGATCGTTAAGATAATCGGTCAGATCTTCTGACATGCGTTTTGTTAGCGTAGTAACCAGTACACGCTCATTCACTTCCACCCGTTTGTAGATCTCAGAGAGCAAATCGTCAACTTGAGTTGCAACTGGACGCACTTCTACTTCTGGATCTAATAGCCCTGTTGGACGGATCACTTGCTCGGCAACATCACCCGCAGATTTGTTCAATTCATAATCACCAGGAGTCGCCGAAACATAAATAGTTTGCGGCGAAATCGCTTCGAACTCTTCAAACTTTAGTGGCCTATTATCTAGCGCAGACGGTAATCTAAAACCATATTCAACCAAGTTTTCTTTACGACTGCGATCGCCTTTGTACATCGCACCAACCTGCGAAACAGTAACGTGAGACTCGTCGATGATCATAAGCGCATCATCCGGCAAATAATCTAACAAAGTTGGTGGTGGCTCGCCTGGTGCACGTCCCGATAAATATCGGCTGTAATTCTCAATACCAGAGCAATAGCCAAGCTCGGTCATCATTTCAATGTCGTACTGTGTACGTTGAGCAATGCGCTGCTCTTCGACTAGGCGATTTTTATCCAATAATTGAGTACGGCGGTCTTTTAATTCCACCTTGATACGCTCAATGGCATCAAGGATCTTTTCTCTTGGCGTCACATAGTGGGTTTTTGGATAGATAGTTGCGCGAACTAAGTGTTTCTCAACGGCACCAGTCAAGGGATCAAACAAACTGATCCGCTCTATCTCATCGTCAAACATCTCAACCCGTACCGCAATGGTTTCCGATTCGGCAGGAAAAATATCAATAACTTCACCGCGAACTCGATAGGTACCACGGCTAAAATCCATGTCATTACGCGTGTATTGTAGTTCTGCCAAACGCCTTAACATGTCGCGCTGATCGATAGTTTCACCGACTTTCAGCAACAGCATCATCTTCATATAAGAGTCGGGATCGCCAAGGCCGTAAATCGCTGAAACGGAGGCGACGATGATAGTGTCTCTGCGCTCAAGCAAAGCTTTGGTCGCAGATAAACGCATTTGCTCAATGTGATCATTGATAGACGCGTCTTTCTCAATGAAAGTGTCGCTGGCAACGACATAGGCTTCGGGTTGATAATAGTCATAATAAGAGACAAAATACTCAACCGCATTATGAGGGAAAAACTCTTTCATTTCGCCGTACAATTGCGCCGCTAGTGTTTTGTTATGCGCCATAATGATTGTAGGACGGTTAAGATTATTAATGATGTTGGCCATGGTAAAGGTTTTACCTGTCCCCGTAGCCCCCAGCAAGGTTTGATGTGCAAGGCCCGATTCTAAACCATCACACAGCTGAGCAATCGCAGTTGGTTGATCTCCGTTTGGCTGAAACTCAGAAACTAGCTGAAACTTATCTTCCATTACGCCTCCTTTTGAACCTCGCTTGCTGCAATTTCATTAATTACTTTCTTAAACCAATTGTAGGCTATGGCTGCGGTAAATAAATTCCCCAAAGCAGCGCCTGCAAATAGCCCTGGTAATCCTGCCAACTGTGAGCCTATATAAGCAATAGGTACATAAAATATGAACAACCGGATCACACTTAGAATGAGCGCATTCATCGGTTTATGCAACGCATTAAATGACGAATTGGTTAATATGATCACGCCTTGAAGGCCGTATCCTAGCGGCATGATATAAATAAATAACTGTATGGTTTCAACGACAGCAGGTTCATTACCAAAAGTATGACTGATGTAGTAAGCGCTCAATACCAGTAATAGATAGACCGCAAATTGAAAAGCAAGCACAAATTTAAGTGTTTGGGTATAGGCATCAGACACACGCTGGTATTGTTTTGCACCAAAGTTCTGACTTACAAAAGGAGGCAAAGTCATAGAAAGCGCCAAAACCACGAGACTTGCGATAGACTCGATACGACTCCCAACGCCAAATGCGGCCACAGCTTCTGGTCCATAACTGGCAATAAGTGCGGTCATTACCGCCATTGCCAACGGCGTCAGCATATTTGCGCCAGCTGCAGGCAGGCCGATGGTGAGAATTTTTTTTGCCGCATTTGTGAAGCTGGTGTATTTTGCAGACAGTGAGATAAGACGTTTTTTAACTATCAGCAAATATAAAATAATAGTTACCCCAAGACTCCAAGATAACACACTGGCCACTGCAGCCCCTTTTACACCCATTGCATCAATTGGCCCAAATCCGAAGATTAATATCGGGTCCAGCACCGCATTTACTAATCCCCCGAGTCCCATGACTAAACTTGGCGTTTTGGTATCACCACTGGCACGCAGCACTGAATTACCAATCATCGGCGTTATCAATAAAATCGAGCCAATGAACCACACGGACATATAGTCGTGTATAAATGGCATAACCGCTTCACCTGCCCCGAGGAGAATAAAGATCTCATCGACAAAAATAAAACCAAGAATAGAAAGCAGCGAAACAAAAATGGCAGAGATAATAATAGCCACTGCGGCATCAAACTTAGCTTCGTCGAGCAAATTGCTACCCAAAGCCTTCGCGATAACGGCGGATGTGCCAATACCTAGCCCGATGGCTAAGCTAATTACAGTAAAGGTAACTGGAAAGGTGAAGCTGATTGCTGCGAGCGGCTCGGTGCCAAGCATACTAATAAAGAAAGTATCAACGAGATTAAACATCATCAGCGTGATCATCCCGAATATCATGGGGATCGTCATTCGCTTTAAAGTCGCCCCAATATCACCAAAAAGGATATCGTTGCCATTGGAATTTGACTTAGCTTGAGTCATAACAACCTATTTCTGATACTTTAAGCGGCTCATTGTATGCTATTCAAGATGTTGACGCTATGCGAGAAACGTTAAGAGTCGTTATAAAGTCTAAATTAGCAACAGTTACCTATAAAAAGCTTGTGTTACGTCACAGGATTAAGGTTTAGTGTTGAAAATAACGATTCAGTAAGTTTTGACAAAAAAGTTACAACCTCGCTTGCAAAGTAGCATGTTTTTTGCACAACCAAAAAGATAAAAAGTTCATAAAAGCTTCACACTGAACAACAAATAAACAAAAATAACCAAGCAAATATAACCTATTGATATTGTTGAAATTAAATATTTATCGAATTTTACTTGAAACGGCTGCAGCGCCCTAATTTCATAGTCTTGCAATACTTCTCAAATAATAATAAACAATGTTATCCACAGATTCCGTGGATAAGTCGCTCCAAGCCAATAGAATAAAGGTTTTCAGCTTGGAGTAATTTTGATCAACGGCGAGTTTAGTGTGATCATTCTTAAAACAACAACTGGATCAATTTAGATCTCTAGACTAACCTTGCTTCTGGAAGTAAAAAGCATCTAGCTACTAAAAATAACGAGGATCACATATACAACTGTTTTAATTGAACTTTTTATTAATTTATTGATTCTCACTTTGACGATAGTAACTACTTACTGTTTGCTACACCGCGTTTAAATAGAGATTATCAATATCACACTATTCATGCTCATTGATCTCCTTCACGTGACAATTGCAATGATTTAAAGATCTCAAGAAAACATCATAAAATGAGCAGTTAGGGATATAATTCAAACAAAACGTTCAAAAAATACATTAAACAGAATGTATCACTGTATCGATAAACAGTAAAAACTGTATATGTTAATTTTATTCGACATCCCCCTACATGATGATTTAGGAATTTTATACAACAGCTTCTATTTCATATTTTGCAGCTCTTCATGATATGAGGCTTTTGAAACCGAAACTCACTAAGAGTCATTATATTAACGATGATAAATTACCTATCACTCAACTTTTGCTTAGATTACTAGGCGGCAAGTCGAGCGCTGCGATCAAAACCCACTCAGGGGAACAAAAATCAAACAGCAAAGGTCAACAGGACCTATATCAAGAATTCTAAACAAGCTAAAAAGCCAACAAATAGCGCATTAATTCATCGCTTAGTAGAGTTTTTTACGTTTCTGTGATTTTAGTGGTTGACACCTTGCAATGTCGTCATTAATATTTCGCCCCGTTGAGAGATACGCTTCCCCCTTAGCTCAGTTGGTTAGAGCGACGGACTGTTAATCCGCAGGTCCCCCGTTCGAGTCGGGGAGGGGGAGCCAAATTCTCACACTTGACTATTCCCCCTTAGCTCAGTTGGTTAGAGCGACGGACTGTTAATCCGCAGGTCCCCCGTTCGAGTCGGGGAGGGGGAGCCACTCCTTCACCGGAAAGTCAACATTTTATTGTAGTTCCCCCTTAGCTCAGTTGGTTAGAGCGACGGACTGTTAATCCGCAGGTCCCCCGTTCGAGTCGGGGAGGGGGAGCCAATCAATAAGATAGTGCTCAAAAGAGCATTCCTAAAGTTCCAAATTGTTCCCCCTTAGCTCAGTTGGTTAGAGCGACGGACTGTTAATCCGCAGGTCCCCCGTTCGAGTCGGGGAGGGGGAGCCAATTCCACGAAAGCATTAGACTTTTTCCAGCATTTACACTACTCTACAAGCAATATTCTCACTGCATTTGCCCGAATAACATCCTTCTCTGCAATTTATCGACCAGACAAAAATCAAACCGATGAATTTGATAAAGAAATTGGCAATGCACCCGATACTATGGAATAACTCTCTTTAAGAAGCGTACTATGGCTGGTTTTAAAAAACTTATCGTACTCCAAGTCACCTCTTGGCTATTATTCTCCTTGATTGGTAGCTTTTTTTTCGCAACAAGTTTTGACTCTGCAATCAACAAAGCACAACAAAGTGCCCATACCATGGTGACAGAGTATATAAAGGATAAGAAACTCACTGAAGTTACTCCTGAACATATCCGTCAGGCCTTAAATAGCGGGGATGTTTTCTCAACTTTTATCGTACGAGACTTTGACGGCCAAACTGTTTTGCAAGTCAACACACCAAGCAACCTCCCCTTTATCGCCGAACTCATAGAATCAAATATCAATGCTATTCGCCCCCAATTTGCTGTTAACGATACCAAAGACATCAAAATTGAATTCTTGATCAATGCACAAAGTCAGGCGCAATTACTACAACAAGCCCTACTGCTACTTATCGTTATTTCAGCGTTAGTTGCCTTTATTCCTGTTTTCTTTATGCAAGGCGTCTATAAGAAGCTCAATCGCAACGTCAGTATGACAGTGGCCAATGCGGTAGATTCATACATCACACAAAACCAAGTTACCGACAATATTGAGTTCGATTTTAACGATGGTAAGGTCGCAGAACTCGGGCATGATTTAGTCCCCTCTTTTAAACGATTAGCTAGCTTTTTAAAGTCAAAGCAAGAAGACATTAAAAATGCCGCTCACACTATCAAGCAAGAAGCGTATAAAGATGTAGTCACCGATCTTGGCAACCGCAATATGTTCGTTGAACATTACGAGCAGTATATCGAGTCATCAGCTAAAAAGGCATTTGGCTCGTTGGCGATGATCCGCTGTTCTGAATTGCAGGTCATTAACCAAACTCGTGGTTATCAAAAAGGTGATGAATACATTAAGTCGGTATCGGATATCATCAAACACGTTACAGGTACTTATGCCGGCAGCCAGGTGTTCCGTTTAAATAGTTCCGATTTTGCAGTGATCTTACCCAATGTGCCAAGTAAAGAAGCGGAAGAGTTTGGTGAAACACTGCAAGCGCGTTTTACTCAGTTCCAGCAAAACCAAGAACTATCATCGGTTGCAAACACTGGGATTGTACCTTACGAGAACGGTAAACCACTTGGAGAGCTACTCTCGGTTGTTGATAATGCCATGAGTATGGCACAAAGCAAGCAAGCCAATGCTTGGCATATTCAGCGTGAATCTGACCTAGTGAATAATGTTAGTGCTGGATTTGGCAACCAAAACTGGCGTCGCGTGATCCGCGATGTGATCAACAGCAAACGTGTTAGCTTGATGATGCAAAATATCATGCCAATTGGTAAAAATTCTAAGGCCTATGCTGAGATCCAGTCTCGCTTCAAAACTGAAGAAGGACAGATGCTACCAACGGCTTCTTTCCTTGCCATGGCGGAAAAGCTGGAAATGGCCATCGAGATTGATCAGCTGATCATCGACACCTCGCTAGAACTTATCAAAACGCGTAACTTTAATGAAAAGTATTTTGGGATCAATGTCACCGCATCGAGCGCTCATAACGATCAATTTGTGATCTGGTTAGAGCGTCGTTTGTTAAAAGAAACCAATCTCGCCTCTAAACTGGTATTTGAAGTTAGCGAGTTTGGCTTACAGCAAAATATTAAAGCCAGTAAGCGCTTTATTGATATGGTGCATCGTGCCGGCGCTCGTATCACCGTTGAGCGTTTTGGTGTGGGTTTAACGTCGTTTAAGTTTTTTAGAGACTTAAAGCCTGACTATATCAAAATGGATGCAAGCTATACTCGTGGTCTTGAAGAAGACAAGAATAATCAATATTTTATGCGCTTAATGGTTGACCTTGCGCACCGTATCGGTGTCAACGTATTTGCCGAAGGTATCGAGAGCCAAGAAGAGAAACACATAGTCGAAACGCTTTGTTTGGACGGTGTACAAGGCTATTACATCGAAAAGCCGAAAGAAATCTAAGTAACCTGAGCTTGGATAATTCTCCCCTTATCCAAGTTTAACGAAAGTTCCAAGGGCAACGTATTTGCCCTTCCCTTTCCCGCTGCCATTGCGCTGACTTTCACACACTATCATTTGCCACACCAGTTACAATCTGTGTTACTATTGGCAGGAATTATCATTCAAGTTTGTCCATGGGATCTTAAGAAGTTCACAAAGATAAGCTTGAAGATTATTTCGGCGCTAGCGGTAATCCAATATCTAGCAATAAAATCACTCTATCACCATGATTTTATTGCTAAAAAATCATATATTTAGCCTGATAAGCAAACTCTGAATTAGGATTACTTGCTAATAACTGAATGAAAACTGTCAGCATTACATGACAAGCTACAGCCTCACACTATTTGAGAGGCTAGCTTAAATGATAGCAAAGCACATGTTTTCACTTAAAAAATTCAAAGCGGAACGGTGCTATCGGTTTAATTCTACTAAAAAGTATTTTTAGCAGAGTTAAACCCAGTCAAAACTTGCACCTAGTAAGTTCTTTAATACAGTTAACTATCACCTCGATTTGACGGGAAAACCCGCATAAAGTGAATAAGTTATAGAGGCAGGAATGACCGAATACATTTTGTTGCTCATTGGCACCGTGCTGGTGAATAACTTCGTTTTAGTCCAATTTTTGGGCTTATGTCCATTTATGGGGGTATCTGGAAAATTGGATACCGCAGTGGGAATGTCGTTAGCGACCACCTTTGTTCTTACGCTAGCCTCAGTCACCAGCTATTTGGTCAATCAGTATATTTTATTGCCGCTCGATCTCACTTTTTTAAGAACGATGAGCTTTATTTTGGTTATCGCTGTGGTTGTGCAATTTACAGAGATGGTGGTACGTAAAACCAGTCCAACCTTGTATCGGTTACTGGGAATTTTCTTACCTTTGATCACCACCAACTGCGCTGTACTAGGCGTCGCACTACTTAATATCAAAAAAGACCACACCTTTTTAGAGTCTGCAGTCTATGGTTTTGGCGCTGCGGTTGGCTTTTCTATGGTTTTGGTGCTATTTGCCGCTTTGCGTGAGCGTTTGGCTGTCGCTGACGTGCCGACACCCTTTAAAGGCGCATCGATAGCGATGATCACCGCAGGACTTATGTCGCTTGCGTTTATGGGCTTTTCTGGATTGGTTAAGTTTTAGATATGACATTACTTTACGCATTACTTGCACTGGGTGCGCTGGCGCTTATTTTTGGTATTGTGCTTGGCTATGCAGCAGTGAAATACCGAGTTGAAAGCAACCCAATTGTTGAACAAATAGACGCTATTCTGCCACAAACTCAATGCGGCCAGTGTGGCTATCCCGGCTGTCGACCTTACGCTGAAGCGATTGCGAATGGCGATGACGTAAATAAATGCCCTCCCGGCGGTGAAGCTACAGTGAAAAAACTGGCGGACTTAATGGGCGTAGAAGCAAAGCCACTGGCTGGCGGAGAAGACGCAGAGCCGGTCAAGAAAGTGGCTTACATTCGTGAAGACGAATGTATTGGCTGTACCAAATGCATTCAAGCTTGCCCCGTGGATGCTATCGTTGGTGCAACCAGACAAATGCACACCGTGCTCATCGACGAGTGCACAGGCTGCGATCTGTGTGTCGAGCCCTGCCCGGTCGATTGTATTGATATGATCCCGGTTGCACAGACCAAGCAAACGTGGAAGTGGCAGCTAGACGCCATTCCTGTGACACAGATTGATTAAGAGGTTTAAGTGGAAACATTACTTGAACAAATAGAAAGCGGAAAACTGTGGCAGTTCCCAGGTGGCATCCATCCACCAGAGCAAAAGACATTATCCAACCAACAACCGATTGCTCGTTTACCTTTGCCTGATAAACTAATCCTGCCACTAAAGCAGCACATTGGTGCCAATGGTAGCCTGTTAGTTAACTCTGGCGATCACGTCCTTAAGGGTCAAGCATTGACGGCTCCAGGCACGAACTGGTCGCTGCCCATTCACGCCCCCACATCTGGCACCATTGAAGCGATAAAACCGATGCCGTCGGCGCATCCATCCGCGCTACCTGAGCTCAGTATTATTTTGCGCCCAGACGGTGAAGATAAGTGGACACCACTGAATCCTATTAGCGACATTAGCACGCTTGATAACAAACAGCTTATCGATATTATCCACCAAGCTGGTATTGCCGGTATGGGCGGTGCGGGATTCCCAACCTATGTCAAAGCAGACAGCCCAAAGCCCATTGAGTTTTTAGTCGTCAATGGCATTGAGTGCGAACCATATATTACAGCCGATGATCGTTTGATGCGTGAGCACGCCAAAGAAATCATCGCAGGCGTCGAAGTGCTACAAGGCATATTGAAGCCACAAAAAGTGTTATTTGGCATTGAAGATAATAAACCTGAAGCCATTGCGGCGATCACCGCAGCGGCTCAGCATAATCAGGATATCTTAGTCCGTAGTGTGCCAACCAAATACCCTTCTGGTGGTGAAAAGCAACTGGTCAAGCTATTAACTTCCAAAGAAGTACCAAGTGCTGGAATACCAGCGGATATCGGCGTTCTAGTGCAGAACGTTGGAACACTGTTCGCAATTTGGCAAGCCATTTTTGAGGGTAAACCACTTATTGAGCGTGTAGTTACCGTGACCGGTAATACCATTACTCAGCCAAGCAACGTGTGGGCTTTACTCGGCACTGAAATAAAGCACCTGCTAGACTCACAAGGCTTTTCACCAGTAGAGGCGCAGCGCGTAGTCATGGGCGGTCCAATGATGGGCTTTACCTTGCCATCGGTTAGGATCCCAGTGGTCAAAACCACCAACTGTATACTCGCGCCAGACAACCAAGAACTTGCGATCCCGGGGGACGAAAAGGCATGCATTCGCTGTAGTGCCTGTGCAGATGCCTGCCCTCAAAGCTTATTACCACAGCAGTTACAATGGTTTGCTAAAGGCAAAGAGTACCAAAAGTTAGAGGAATACAACCTCTTTGACTGTATCGAATGTGGTGCGTGCTCTTATGTTTGTCCAAGCGAAATCCCCTTAGTGCAATACTATCGTGTAGCCAAAGCCGACATTCGCGAACAAAAGCTTGAACAAGTCAAAGCAGAGCGTGCTAAAGAGCGTTTTGAAGCGAGAAAAGAGCGCTTAGAGCGCGAACAAGAAGAACGCCAAAATAAACATAAACGCCGTTCGGCGGGCGCTGCACCAAAAGCCGCAGATAAAGAAAAAGTGCAAGAAGCACTCTCACGCGTTAAAGATAAGCAGTCAGATAAATCCGCGGTCCAAGCTGCGATTGCACGCGCCAAAGCCAAACGAGGTGAGAACGGCGAATTAGAGCCGGATAACAGCGCCATTGCTGAAGAGCGTGCAAAACGCAAAGCGCAGGCGCGTAAATATAAAGAAGAAAAAACTGATCAGCCTGAAAGCACAGATAAAAAAGATGCAGTAGCCGCCGCCATTGCCCGTGCAAAGGCGAAAAAGGCCGCAGCCCAAACATCATCTGAGTCTGAGCCAGCAGCAACAGATGATAAAAAGGCAGCCGTAGCTGCTGCAATCGCCCGGGCTAAAGCCAAAAAAGCAGCCGCAGAAGACACGGCAGAACCTGAAGTCAATGCAGCGCCAAGCGGTAAAAAGGCAGCTGTTGCTGCCGCAATTGCCAGGGCTAAGGCCAAGAAAGCTGCTAAAGAGGCGGAAGAAGCTGGCGAGAGCACAGTCGAACAAGAAGAAGCCGCTCCAACGGAAAGCGCCGAGGAAGATCCACGTAAAGCCGCCGTTGCTGCCGCAATTGCCAGAGCTAAAGCCAAGAAAGCAGCTAAAGAGGCGGAAGAAGCTGGCGCAAGCGTGAGCGAACAAGCAGAAGCCGCCTCAACGGCAAGCACCGAGGAAGATCCACGTAAAGCTGCCGTTGCCGCCGCAATCGCTAGAGCTAAGGCCAAGAAAGCTGCTAAAGAGGCTAAAGAAGCAGGCGCAAGCGTGAGCGAACAAGCAGAAGCCGCTCCAACGGCAAGCGCCGAGGAAGATCCACGCAAAGCCGCCGTTGCTGCCGCAATTGCCAGAGCTAAGGCCAAGAAAGCTGCTAAAGAGGCAGAAGAAGCTGGCGCAAGCGTGAGCGAACAAGCAGAAGCCGCCTCAACGGAAAGTGCTGACGAAGATCCACGTAAAGCTGCCGTTGCCGCCGCAATTGCCAGAGCTAAGGCCAAGAAAGCTGCTAAAGAGGCGGAAGAAGCTGGCGCAAGCGTGAGCGAACAAGCAGAAGCCGCTCCAACGGCAAGCGCCGAGGAAGATCCACGCAAAGCTGCCGTTGCCGCCGCAATTGCCAGAGCTAAGGCCAAAAAAGCCGCTAAAGAGGCACAAGAAGCTGGCGAAAGCGTGAGTGAGCAAGGCGAAGAAACAAATGAGCCAACGGCGGGATCAGAAACAGACTCCAGCGGTACAGAGCAAGGTGCTGAGGGCACATCTGAGCAGCAACAAGCCAGCCCTGAAGCACGTAAAAAAGCCGCCGTTAAAGCCGCAATTGCAAGAGCAAAAGCGAAGAAGCAAGCGAAAGAACAAGAAGGAAATGAACCGTCATGAAACTAACCATGGCCTCATCCCCGCACAATCATAGCCATAAGTCGGTCAACAAAATCATGATGACCGTCATGGCAGCCTGTATTCCCGGGATCTTAGTCCAAACCTACTATTTTGGTTTTGGTGTATTGATCCAGTTGGCTTTGGCGCTTATTACCGCAAGCCTTGCTGAAGCGCTAGTGCTAAAGCTAAGAGGTCGAGCGATATGGCACAGCCTCAGCGACGGTAGTGCTTGGCTCACTGCTGTGCTACTGGCCATCAGTATTCCGCCACTAGCCCCTTGGTGGATAACTGTCATTGGCGCATTTTTTGCCATCGCAATTGTAAAACAGCTATACGGTGGCCTAGGCTTTAACCTTTTCAACCCGGCCATGGCGGCCTATGTATTATTGCTGATCTCCTTCCCTGTACAAATGACTTCATGGTCACCTATTCAAGCGCTCACGCTAGAGTCGCTAAGCTTTGTCGACCAACTCGCGATGATCTTTACCGAGTCCACCAGCCAAGGTGTCTCACTTGACGTATGGCGTGCAGGGGTGATTGACGGTGCGACTGGTGCCACGCCATTAGACTCGGTAAAAACCGCAGTCTCGCAAGGCTTAACCGTGAATGAGGCGATGAATAAGCAGGGTTTTGGAGCACTTGCGGGACTTGGTTGGCAATATGTTAACCTGGCCTTTTTGCTAGGTGGTCTTTATCTGCTAAAAGCCAAAGTGATCAACTGGCATATTCCTGTAGCCTTTATTGCCAGTCTTGGCCTTGCTAGCGCAATTGGCTATATCATTGCCCCTGAATCAGAGCCGGGCACCCTATTCCATTTGTTAAGTGGCGGCGCTATGCTTGGTGCCTTTTTTATAGCCACCGATCCGGTGTCGGCCTCTACCACTAACTTAGGTCGCCTGATTTACGGCGCGGCAATCGGCTTAACAGTCTATGTTATTCGTCAATTTGGTGGCTATCCAGACGCCGTTGCATTTGCAGTTGTGATCATGAATATGGCCGTACCACTTATCGATCATTACACTCAGCCTCGTACTTATGGTCATGGAGCAAAATCATGATAATTCAATCGATGCAGAAAAATGGCCTCATCCTCGCGGCATTTGCACTGGCAACAACAGGGGCGGTCGCACTGATTAATGACCTCACCAAAGATAAAATTGCCAGCCAAGAGCAGCAGCACCTGATGCAACTGCTTTCTCAGGTGATTGCAGCAGGTAAGTACGACAATACACTGTATTTGGATTGCACCACCAGCAACGCACTAGAACTCGGCCCTGGCGGCCCGCACACCATTTACAGAGCCAGACTCAATGGCGAACCCTCAGCCCTGTTAGTGAGACACATCACCCCCAAAGGCTACAGTGGCAATATTGATGTCTTAACCGCTATCGATAGACAAGGTCTGATCTCAGGTGTGCGTGTAACGCGCCATGAAGAAACCCCAGGCCTTGGTGATAAGGTCGAGCTGGCAAAATCGGCTTGGGTAACGACTTTCAACGGTGTTCAAGTTGAAGGTGAAGCAGATCCTAAAATGAATGTGAAAAAAGACGGCGGTCAATTTGATTCATTTACTGGCGCAACCATTACCCCACGTGCCGTGGTAACCTCGGTAAATCAGGCCGCATGGTTTGCCAAAACGCATTTTGATGCGCTATTTAACGCGCCTAATACTTGCGAGGTGTCGCAATGAGTCAGTTTAAATCGCTCTTTCAAGAAGGTACATGGCAAAATAACCCTGCACTGGTACAGCTTTTAGGGCTGTGTCCGCTCCTTGCGGTGACTTCAACGGTAACCAATGCATTAGGGCTTGGTATCGCCACACTACTGGTACTGGTTGGTTCTAACTTTACCGTATCCGTAGTGAGAAACTGGGTGCCAAAAGACATTCGTATTCCCGTGTTTGTGATGATCATCGCCGCCTTTGTTACGGTTATTCAACTACTCATGAACGCTTATACCTTTGGTCTGTATCAATCCCTTGGTATATTTATTCCGTTGATCGTGACCAACTGCGCCATTATTGGTCGTGCCGAGGCATTCGCTTCGAAGAATAGTCCGCTGTTATCGGTTTGGGATGGTTTAATGATGGGACTGGGTTTTGCACTGGTGCTATTTGTACTGGGTGCAATGCGCGAACTCATTGGTCAAGGAACACTATTTGATGGTGCCGAGCTACTCCTTGGCAACTGGGCAAGTGTTTTGCGTATTGAGATCTTCTCATTCGATCATCAATTTTTAGTCGCAATCCTGCCACCGGGCGCCTTTTTAGGCCTTGGTTTTTTGATTGCCGCTAAAAACATTATCGACGCTCAGCTCAAAGCCAAAGCAGCGCCAACAGCCGAAGAAGTAAAAGGCCCAAGAGCACGGGTCACTAACTTAAACTAATGTGGTAATAATAAAGCCAGTTTGCAGCGATACCGTCACTATCGCTGCTTAATGAAAATAACCGCATGCTACCGTCATTGAATTTAGCAAGTAAATCTTATGAATAAACAAAAACGTATAGAAATACTCACGCGACTCAGGGACGAAAATCCGCACCCTGAAACTGAGCTAGAATACTCGTCACCATTCGAGCTTTTAGTTGCCGTTACCCTCTCAGCACAAGCCACTGATGTTGGGGTAAACAAAGCGACACGCAAACTCTTCCCTGTTGCCAACACACCTGAGAAAATTCTGGAGCTTGGCCTTGAGGGCTTAAGAGACTATATCAAAACCATTGGTTTATTTAATTCAAAAGCCAATAACGTCTATAAAATGTGTCAGATCCTCGTTGACAAACACGGCTCCGAAGTTCCTGAAAACCGTGAAGCATTAGAAGCACTGCCGGGTGTTGGTCGCAAAACCGCCAACGTGGTACTAAACTGCGCTTTTGGCTGGCCGACAATTGCCGTAGACACCCATATATTCCGCGTCTCCAATCGCACCAAATTTGCCATGGGTAAAGATGTAGTAGCAGTCGAGCAAAAGCTGGAAAAGGTTGTACCAAAAGAGTTTAAAGTGGACGTCCACCACTGGCTTATTCTCCATGGCCGCTATGTGTGCACCGCGCGTAAACCTAAATGTGGCAGCTGTTTGATTGAAGATTTGTGTGAGTTTAAAGAGAAGACTGATAGCTAATCTTTGTTTTAGCATAAGCACAACTTTTATTTGTAGCAGCTCCTACTTCACGCCACATTCGTATCGACGTGATGGTTAGCCTAAGGCAATACCACTGCTGAATACCCTATTCCATCTGGTCCGTTACCAGTAGGGAGTTCAAATAAGGTTTTGCCAGATACAATATCTATAACAAGGACCTTATTTTTTTGGTAAGCGGATAAAAATAAAGTGCGATCGTCTGGATGGAGGATCACGCCTTTTGGTCCTGTTCCCGGCTCAAACTTTATTTGACGCAGCTTTTCTTTGTGCATTGCATCGATCACATCAAGGGTGTGATTCCAATAGTCTGAGATCACAGCAAACTGCTCATCGCGGGTAAGTAACACACGGTATGGAAAGTTATAGCCTTTCCATTGCTTAATTATACGCTCATTTGCTACATCAAACACGGTAACTAAGCCATCATCGTTGCTACCAACCCAGAGCTCTGAGCCACTTTTATTTATGGTGATAGCCTCTGGTACTTTTGGCATTGAAATTTTGCGAAGTAAGGCACCTGACTTTACATCTAATTCAGACACTGAATCTGCGCGCATATTTGTGGTGTAAACACGCTCGCTAGACGCCGGCAGCGCCACCATATGAGAGCCTCTTTGCTCTGTTGCTATTACTTTATCAATTTTCCCCGACTCTATATCAACGATTACCACACTGTCGGAGCCTTCAGACGATACTGCAACGCGTTTTTGGTCTTTTAAAAACAACACGCCATGTGGCCTTGGATAACGAGAAAAATCAATGGTTTTAACTTTTTTTGCTTGCCGAACGTCAAAAACACTTAGACTATTGCCACGTGCATAATTAGTGACAACAGCCGTATGCCCGTCGGCACTCATTGCTAATTCATGTGGTCCTCTGCCGGTTGCGAGCGTCAGCTTAATTTTTCGGCTACTAAGATCGATGAAATCAACCGAGTCCCCCTTTTTATTTACAACAACCAATGTTCCCGACAAGTTATTTGTATCAGCCCATGAAGGGAAGCTGATTAAACACCCAAATAAGAACACATACACAACATAATTAACCAATCTCATTTTGACTCCTATTGATCTGTTAGCTAGTACTGTTGTTTTTATCACTACTGTATTTATCATTGAAAAGCAATCGTAATACAGCCGTCAAAAACACCCTATCCCAAATTTAACTCAGACACGCCTGATACTCGAAACCTTCCTGTTTCCTATGTTGAATAGCACACTTTCCATCACTCGCAACAACTCCCTCGCCTACATCCGTTTTACAATTTCTAGAGCATTTTCAAAGTATTGATTTCACAAATCACTACGCTTTCTTTATGCTAATGAAAGTCTTTAAATTTTAATGCGAATATCATTATGCTACCTGTCCTTCGTATCTTGTTAATAGAACAAGAGCCAGCCGTATTGCAAGCGCTCTCAAGCAATCTGTCAAAAACGATCCCTAATTTTGAGCGAGAGGATGTTCAAATCGATATTATTGAATGTCTCGAACTTTCAAAAGCCTTGGAGCATGTCACTGAAGATGGTGATATTCAAGCTGTCGTGCTGAGTTGGGATGTGCAACAGAAAAGTGGCGAACAAACCTATAGTCGCTTTATCGAGCAATTAAAAAGTATTCGTCTAGAATTACCGGTTTATGTTATTGGTGATGACACTAAAGGGCTTGAGATAGTCAACGAATCCGAGGAAATCGAGTCTTTCTTCTTTAAAGATGAAGTTATCTCAGATCCTGAAGCCATTTTAGGTTATATGATCAACGACTTTGATGACAGAGCCGAGACGCCATTTTGGACGGCGTATCGCAGTTATGTCGGCGAAGCGAACGACTCTTGGCATACTCCAGGTCACAGCGGCGGTTCAAGCTTTAGAAACTCTCCTTATATCAAAGATTTTTATCAATTCTATGGCCGTAATGTATTTGTCGGAGACTTGTCTGTATCGGTTGATTCGTTAGGTTCACTGTCAGACAGCACCAATACCATTGGCCGCGCTCAGGAATCCGCAGCAGCAACGTTTGAGGTTAAACGCACCTACTTCGTGACCAACGGTTCGTCCACCTCGAATAAAATTATTTTGCAAACCCTACTTCGCAAAGGTGATAAGGTGATCATCGACCGCAACTGTCATAAGTCTGTGCACTATGGCATTTTGCAATCGGCCAGTTTCCCTATCTATTTATCGAGTATCTTAAATCCCAAATATGGCATATTCGCACCGCCTTCACTGGCTGACATCAAGCAAGCGATTGAACAAAATACCGATGCAAAACTACTGGTGCTCACCGGCTGTACCTATGATGGTTTGCTGAGCGATCTGAAACAAGTCGTAGAATTCGCCCATCAGCATGGCATCAAAGTCTTTATTGATGAAGCTTGGTTTGCTTACTCGCTATTTCACCCTAGCTTGCGCCATTACTCCGCCATTCATGCAGGTGCCGATTATGTCACTCATTCGGCGCATAAAGTCGTATCAGCATTTTCACAGGCGTCTTATATTCATATTAATGACCCCGATTTTGATGCTGATTTCTTCCGTGAGATTTACAGTATCTACGCCAGCACCTCGCCAAAATACCAACTGATTGCGTCTTTGGATGTGTGCCAAAAGCAGTTAGAGATGGAAGGCTATAAATTACTCAATGCGCTGCTGAACCATGTTGCAGAGTTCAAACAGCAGATGGCCTCGCTCAAACATATAAAAGTGCTTGATAAGCAAGATTTTATGAACATATTCCCACATTTTAGTGGCGATAATATGGGTCATGATCCGCTTAAAATCCTCATCGATATTAGTGAACTGCCATACTCATTAAAGGATATTCATAAGTTTCTGCTAGACGAAATTGGGCTGGAGATTGAGAAATACACGCACAGTACCATCTTAGTCTTACTAACCTTGGGTGGTACACGCTCAAAGATCATTCGTTTATACAATGCCTTAAAGAAGCTCGATGGCGGCAAGGTAAAACTATCGAAGTCAACGCGACGCTCACGCTTACCTGAGAATTTACCCGCTATTGACCTTGCTTGTATTCCTAGTGATGCCTTCTACGGTGAACGTGAATCTGTGCCTATTAGCAAGAGCAACAACCGTATTTGTGCAGGTTTAGTCACCCCGTATCCTCCGGGTATTCCGCTTTTGGTGCCAGGTCAACATATTACCCAAGAGCATATTGAATATCTCAAGGAACTGGCAGGCCAAGGATTGACCATTCAAGGTAGTTTCGATGGTGAGATCTACGTGCTTAAGGAGCAAGAGGAAAAATAAAGCGAGCCACTATCGTTAGTTGACTCACTGAGCAGCGATGTCATTAGACATTGCTGCACCAGCATTACATAAAAGATTATAAAGAGCTGTTAACTCACTGAGTATAGCCTTAACTGAGAAACAATTTGTTTATCAGGCTAATTACTACTAAGAAATATGATCCACCTGAGAACACATAAAAATTTAAAAATCAAATCGTTACCATCAAGTCCTGTATTATTACCCTTTAGCCTAAATTGACTAGCTCTACCCATCTAATCAATACACGCTGATAGAAAGGCACTATCTTTGGCTCAGCTTAAGATATTCCACTGATGATACAAAGTAATCAACCTGAGTCTTGGATAAGGAATAAGCTAACTTATTGTTTTTAAAGTTCACCTTAATTTCCCCCTTGTCCAGCCAGAGAGTTTTAGTGGTAACACTGCTTCCTGTAGGCAAGGCAAATTTAAGCACCAATAGCTGGCATAGGGAGTGAATTCAATGCAGTTAGCGCTAATACTAATCCGATAAATAGTATTCTACGCTCGTGACCACACGTACAATTTTGATCTGCGGTGTATTACTGTCTCTATCGCGAATGCTAAATTGCCCTTGTCTTGCTGATTTTATTTTGCCAAGTACAGAGTCGGAATCTTTAGCAAATTTGACCGCCACTTCTCGTGCTTTTTGTGTGGCTTCTTGCACCATTTCAGGCTTAATATCATTAAGGCCAGTAAACAAATATTCAACTCGATTTTGATAATCATCTTTGGTGATGGCAATACCTTGTTTGGCCAGCTCACTTAACTGCCCTAGCGCTTGCGATACCTTATCTGGATTATTGGAGTACACTGTCACACCAGCTTTTGCCACATACCGAAATCCCTGATTATTTTGTCCGTACTCTTGGGCGTATTTATCTGTAATAGAAGGCGCTGATATCGAAAGCTCGGAAGCATCAAAGCCATGTAAGGTTAAGAACGCGCGGATAGCTGCGTTTTTCTTTTCAGTGCGCTCAACCAACGCTTCCAGATCGTTATCTGCATCACGATAAAATACAGGCCAAATCACCGTATCTGCCGTTACTTCCTTTTCCGATAACCCCTTTACACTTACCGTTCGCTCCATTCCTTTTACTTCTAGAATGGTCGAGTTTACCATCCAGCCACTCACTATCACCGCCAGTGATAGCAAAGCCGCAGGAGCTAAATATTTATTCATAGTAGACATATCTTTGTCCTCAACGTTACGCCTCAGTCATGGTTTTCGTACAATTATTATAGGGATAGATCAAAGTCTACCTTAATTGCACTCGAAAACTGCGAGCAAAATGGTAGAGTGGTGCTTATGAGCTGCGGCTGAACTAGGAAACAGTATGAGCGTAAAGCGTATTAGCCAATTTTTTAACCCCCAATCTATTGCGGTGATTGGTGCTTCTAACAATCCAGATCGCGCCGGCTTTATTGTAATGCGTAACTTGCTGCAAGGCGGCTTTAAAGGGCCCATTATGCCCGTCAGCCCAAAACATACCGCAGTGCATGGAGTACTTGCTTACAATACTATTAGACAGTTACCCAAAGTCCCTGATCTCGCTGTTATTTGTACCAACAAACAAACCCTAGTGCAAATCATCAATGAGCTTGGCGAAATTGGTTGTCAGCATGCAATCATCATCGCAGCAGGTCTCGATAATCAGCATAAACAACTATTAAAAGAAGCCGCCAAAATAGCCAAAGTCACCTTGCTTGGTCCTAATTGCCTCGGTTTACTCATTCCTCACTTGGGTATTAATGCTAGTTTTTCTCATACGGTTGCAGCACCCGGTAAGCTTGCTTTTATTTCACAATCGGCGGCGGTATGTTCAACCATACTGGACTGGGCACAACATAAAAAAATCGGCTTTTCTTACTTTGTTTCCGTTGGGGATTGCCTTGATATCGATTTCGACGAACTACTCGATTTCCTCGGACGGGATCCAAAAACCCAAGCTATTTTGCTTTATATTGATAATATCGACGATGTTAGGCGCTTTATTTCCGCAGCTCGAGCCGCTGCATTTAGTAAGCCCGTCATCGCCATAAAAACCGGTAAAACCAAGGCTGGCGCAATCGCTGCGCTGAATCACACCGGCGGCAATACCTCCGATGACGCAGTTTATGATGCCATGTTCCAACGTGCAGGTATGCTGAGGGTAAACGATCTTAGGGAGCTATTTGCTGCCACTCAAACCCTTGCTTTACACCCCAAATTGCTGCAAGTAGAACAGCTGACCATTTTAACCAATGGTGGCGGCCCTGGCATTATGGCGGTCGATACCTTACTACAGAACTCAGGCAAACTGGCGGTGCTAAGCGAGCAGACCAAGCAAGCGCTCAGCGCCCTGATCCCACAAACGGATCATGCTTGTAACCCTATAGATATTTTTGGTGATTCCTCGCCAAAACGTTACCAACAAGCACTAGAAGTTCTGTTAAAAGCTGACGAAGTCAAAAACTTATTGATAATTCATACTCCTTCAGCGCTTGCGCCAAGTACCGCTTATGCCGAGATCATTGCACAAACCCTAGCCAAAATTCCAAAAATGGCGCGCCCTTATGTGATGACGAATTTTATGGGTGAAGAAGCGGCCTACGCTGCAAGGCTTGTATGCGCAAATGCTAAGATCCCAACTTATCGTACACCCGAAGGTGCAGTTGGTGCCTTTATGCACTTGGTGAGCTACCGCCGAAACCAAAAACATCTCACACAGACACCAGAATCCTACAGTGATGAAGACCAGCTGCAACACCTGCAAAGCAAACGTTTAATCAATGACTTTTTAAACTCTGGCGCCAATAAACTCGCGACCCATTTAGCTTCTCAAGTGCTGGCTAATTACGATATAGAATGTATAGAGACGCAAATCGCACTCACCCCCTCAGAAGCAAAAGAGCAAGCTCAGCAGCTTGGCTTTCCCGTTGCACTTAAGCTGATAAGTCATGACATCCCCTCTAAGTCGGAAGTGGGTGGGGTTGTGCTCAACCTCAATGATGCCGAAGAAGTAGAGCAAACCGCATTTTCGATGTTACTACGGATCCGCGAGGCGGCACCCGAAGCTGAAATAGAAGGCTTCTCTTTGCAACGCATGGCAAAACGCGCTGGTGGACAAGAATTACGGATCGCGGTAAAAACCGAACCTGGTGTTGGCCCTGTTATTTTACTGGGTGAAGCGGGCACCGGGCTTAATTTCTCGCAAGCTGCGGTGGCATTACCGCCACTGAATATGAACCTTGCAAAGTACCTGATTGCAGCCGCCCATGATAAAGGCTTTATCAAGGAGCGAGCACTGCCTGAAAAGGTCGATAAATACCGTCTGTGCGCCCTACTCACTCGTGTCTCTCAAATGGTAGTCGACCAACCCGATATTATTGATATGGAACTCAACCCTATTTTGGCCTGTTCGGGTCAGTTCCAAGTACTCGACGCCAGTATTACGCTAAGACGATACGAGCCAGTATCAGGCCGTAAACGCTTGGCCATCCGGCCTTACCCCCGAGAGTTGGTAAAAACCGTGACATTAAAAGATGGCCGCCCTGCAACCTTGAGACCTATTCGTCCTGAGGATGAAAGAGCGCACCAAGAATTTGACCAGTCTTTAAGTAAAGAAGATAGATACCGCCGCTTTTTTGGCGAGCTGCCGCAATTTAATCATGAGCAACTCGCCAAAATGACGCAAATTGACTACGACCGAGAAATGGCGTTTATCGTCACTGTGCCGAATAAATCTAGCTACCAAACGCTTGGGGTATCACGCGTATTGATGGACCCAGATAACCAAGTGGCTGAATTTGCCGTAGTGGTACGCTCAGACTGCCAAGGACTTGGGCTTGGACGAATACTCATGGAAGCTGCTATAAAACACTGTCGTAAACAAAACGTACAAAGTATAGAAGGGATCACTCTGCCAGAAAATAGCGGTATGATAGGTCTTGCCAAAAAGCTCGGATTCACCGTATCTCGAGATTTTGAGGAAGGCACCATTCAGATGGTGTTACACTTAAACTAAACACAAAAAAGATAAGGGATGCTGGCAACTTGATGCAACTTCACATCAGAGAAAAAACGGCTGCGGTGCTCGAGGCTACAGGGCAATACCGCCGACTCGGGCGGGCAGTTGATATCTTCCTCATCACCCTGATTTTAACCAATGTCGTTGCCATCGTGTTGGAATCTGAGCGCGACTTAGCAACTGTGTACCATCACTACTTTCTCACCTTAGAGTTAGTCAGTGTGACCATCTTCGCCATTGAATACTTACTGAGATTTTGGTGCTGTGTCGATAAGCTTGATTACCGCCATTTGGATATACCAAATTGGAAAAAGCGCCTAAAGTATCTGATATCACCGCTGGCGGTGATTGATCTCATCGCTATTTTGCCAACCATATTAATGGCCTTTATCACCTTTGATCTGCGTTTTTTACGTGTTATTCGATTACTCAGGATCTTTAAGCTGACGCGCTACTCTCGGGCCATGCAGTTGCTACTCGCAGCATTTAAAGAAGAATCGAGTTCATTACTTGCCGCCTTTTTTATCATGAGCGTTGTGCTAATCATGGCCTCTTGCGGAATTTATCTTATTGAACACGATGTGCAACCGGATAAATTTGGCTCCATTCCTAAAGCGATGTGGTGGGCGATGGCTACTCTAACCACCGTGGGTTATGGCGATGTTGTGCCTATCACCCCGCTTGGACAATTTTTTGGTGGCCTTATCACTTTACTCAGTATGGGCATGGTCGCGATCCCCACCGGTCTCTTGGCCTCAAGCTTTGCGGACCAAATGCGCAAACGTCGAGATGCATTCAATGAGGCGGTATTGCATGCGTTAGTCGATGGTGATGTCGACAAAAGTGAACAAGCCCATTTAGAAGCCCTTCGTATAGAGCTTGGCTTAAGTCAATTGGAAGCAAACCAAGCAATTAAACTAATGAGTAGTCAACGCGTCCATCATATGTACTGTCGTCACTGTGGTAAAAAGCTGTAGCCAAAGAGACTACAGCTATATTTCAGAGAGTAGCTGCGCGACTTGTTCGCCACTAATCGCCGAGCTGAAACGGTAACCTTGATAATAATCAACTCGCTCTGCTTTGATGCGTTGATACTGTAGATCGTTTTCCACCCCTTCTGCGACACATTTTAATCCCAATCCATGCGCTAAATTTACACATGAGCGAATAATTAAATAGCTTTCAGGATCCTCAGCAATTTGCTGTACAAAGCTTTTATCTATCTTGATGACATCAATAGGCAATTGTTGCAGATAGGTCAAAGAGGCATACCCCGTCCCAAAGTCATCCATATAGATACGACAGCCCAGTGCTTTTATTTCTTTCATCACTTTCACCGCGCTCTCAACCTTAGAAAGCAGAGCTGTTTCTGTTATCTCAAAGGCCACAGAATGACCCGACACTTTACTGCGGCACAGTGCTTGTTGAATATCCTCGACTAAGCTTGAGGATTCAAAATCAATGGCCGAGAGATTAATGGATATATATAGGTCTTGCTTCATGGTTTGCCAGTGTCTCAATTCAACTAATGCCCGAGAAAGGGTTTGTAAGGTAAGCTCGGTAACGACACCGGCATGTTCAGCAGCAAGCGCATACTCCTGCGCACAAAACTCGCTATTTTCAGGCCAGCGTAATAGCGCTTCAAAGCCAAGCAGAGTATCGCTTTCTACATCGACAATAGGCTGATAATGATTACTAAATTCACCATTTTTTAAGGCCCTCATAAGTGCTTGCTCGACTTCTCGTGAACGCCTAACCTTGCCATTCATTTCTTCGCGAAAAAACTGATAACTGGAAATTTGCTGTACATTAACATGCTCAAGCGCAGCCTTTGCTGCTTGGTTTAACTCAAAAGCGTCTGACGCATCGTCGGGATACATTGCAATACCAATGGCAGGTTGCATAAGTACGGTATGCCCTGCGGCTTCAATTGGAGTACTAAATGAGTGAACCAAACACTCAACATACTGATGAACCTGTTCAGGGTTGTCGAGGTGCTCCATCAACACATAAAACGACTTATCATGTCCCGTCGCTAAGCTATCTAACTCACGGAAGCAGCAGCGTAGCTTTGTTGCAAGCAGAGGAAGCAACTCAGCAACAAAGTCTGCACCATAGATATCGTATAGGTTCTGCAAACGGTTAAACTTTATGACCAAAAGTGCGAAATGTGTATGTTGCGAATGCACGATTGCGTGCTGCACTCTATCCATCAATAACGCTTTATTTGGTAACTTAGTTTGTAAATCATAGTTAGCAAGCTGGTATAGCTCTTTTTCTGTGCGCTTTTGCTGGCTAATATCGGTAAGCACCACCACATAACTGTATAGTTCACCATCGCTATTCGCCACGGCACTAATTTTTATAAGTACGTCTCTTTCGTCACCATTGGGCAAACTCACCACTTCCTCAGAGCTTAAATGCTGATGCACAGCCAGCGCCAACGTCTGGCGTAGATACATCATACGTTTTTGTCTCGACATCCCAAGCTTCACCGCAGTGCTTGATGATGGGATAGAGTCAAGGTTAAAGGCATTTTGCATCGCCCGATTACAAGCCTGAATACGCAGTCTTTTGTCTAAGATCATTACCCAGTCACGGGTCTGCTCAAACGCCGCCCCAAATAATGCGGCTCGCTCTTCAAATAAACGCTCACGCGTTAAGTTGGTATAGGTGCCTGCCACCTGAGTTGGATTACCTTCATCCCACTCAAGTACCTTGCCAAAGTCCTTATACCAACGCCACTGACCTTTGCTGTCTTTTAATCGATAAGTACAGTCGATAAAGCCTTTGTTCGTTGTGACGAACTCAAGCCACTGTAAGCGAAACATGGCTCTATCCGAGGGATGTATCTTTTGCAGATAATCATCCAAGCCGACACTCTCAAGCTCGTAATCGAGCTCCGTAACTAATCGAGGCTGATAGATTAAGGTACTACCCGCATGCCACTCCCATACGCCGGAGTTACTTCCCTCTAGCGCCATTTTCAACCTAGCTTCGCGGTCTTGTGTTTCCTTATGAGCGGCAAGAATAAGTTGCTCGACGCGATACTTTCGATAGCTCCAAAGAGACAGTAGTAAGAGCGTAAGAAAAACATATCCGGCAATCGCAACAGGTGAGCGCCACGCGGGGTAATTTACATTAATGGTTAATTTTGCAGGCGGTGTATAATCTCCTGTTAACGGATCTTTAGCCCAAACTTTTAACCCATATTCACCGGGATTAAGTTTAGGAAATACCACGCGATTTTGATTACGACTCAGGATCTTCTGACCACCAGATATTTGATACTCATAAATAATCCGATCCTGATAACTAAATGCCATTGCAGAGAATGACACTTCGAGTCCAATGTCATCATGCTCAAGCTCGATGTGATCAAATTGCTTTAATCCGGCTTTTTGATTTGGGCGAGAAATTAAATCCACGCTGGTGATATTGACATGATCAAGTAATGGCTTTTTAGGTCTGTTGTCATCGGGAGAAAACACCACAAACCCTTTCAACATACCATAGGCTATGCGACCGTCTTCCAACATCACCGACGCGCCACCGTTAAACTCATTAGAAAGTATGCCATCTTCGGTCGTGAATTGTTGTAAATGCAAATTATCTGGGTCTAGACGCCAAATACCTTTATGAGATGACATCCAAATCATACCTTCCTTGTCTTGGCGCATTTCATACATCAAAGTATCTATTTTATGGGCTTTTAAATCGATGTTATAAATTGGCTCGTAACCATCTAACGTCAGACCAATCAAACCAAAGGATGATAACGACAACCACAAGATATTATTTTTATCTATGGTGTAGGTAGTGATATCGACCGCTAAATGCTTATTTGCTTTCGGCGCTTTATAGATCTCAGTTAGCGTTTCCAACTGCGGATCATATTGCAGCAATACGCCAGCATAGTAGTAAAGGGGTTTAAGCGGCTCGTTTGGAAGTGGTGGGTAGAAGCCATAAGTAAGAAACGGATCGACATTTTCAAATGACTTCGTCAGGTGTGTCAGCTCTGCTGTATTAATATCGTAAACGAACATCCCAACGTCACTATTCACGAAATAAAACTTACCATCAGATAACAACTCCCCACCTTTCACAAAGGATGTCAATATCTCTTTATCTTCTGGATTGTTAGCCTTGGGCCTTGTTACTTCGTGAGTAATAGGGTCAAAGACAAACAGTCCTTTTACCGTCGTGAGCCAAAGCTTATTGTTATACTCCGCAATCTTCCAGATAATAAACTCTGAGAGAATTTCGTCACCCAAGTAACCCTTTAGAAACTGTTTAGTCTCTCTGGTTTTTGGATTGTATCGTGTTAGGCCGTCATTCGTTGCCAGCCACAAAAATTGATTAGATTCATGCATCGCCCAGACATTACTGTGAGAAAAACCTTCACCTTCAACGGTAAGATCACTAACATTATCAAACGCCAGCGTACTGTCTGGTAAGTAAAATGCACCGTCTTCTTTTGTGGCGACCCAAAGGCCACCATAGTTGTCTTTAACAATATCAATAATACTGGTATTTGACGGCAAAAATACGCTTGAAGACAAACGCCTATCTCGAACCGCATTACCATCTTCAATCGTGTAATAAACAAGACCTTTGTCAGTACCAAGCAGCAAGGTATGTTCATCATGCCTGAGCATTTTCCATATGTTTAGTTCGGGAAGCAGCGTTTTAAACGGTACCTCTGCGTCAAAATCTTTTAGTAGTTGAGAAATATCTAGCTCATACATCCCCTGAACCGCACCCACGAGCAAGGTATCCTGGTCTAAAATAAATAGTGATTTAGTATTTGTTTGATAAGGATGTTCAATGGGAGCAAGGTGATCGAGGGTTCTTAATTTTTTCGTTGTTAAATGATATGCAAACAAGCGCTCTGAAGTGGCGATAAACAAGATGTCTTGATGTTGATAAACAGCGCGTATAAAACCACTTTCTTCATCTAACGGTAAAGTCACCTCACTCTTGAGCTTACCTGAGTGGATATTGAGGGTCGCAACATCATTGGTACGCACAACCCACATATGATCATCATCTTTGGTCAAAACAATATTAACCAAATTAGAATAAAACTCGTCCTCTGTAGACGGTGGTTCTATATATTTTCTATACTCATCTTTCATCGGATCGTATCGCAGTAACCCTGCAATACCCGTCGTGATCCAAATCCCACCAAGGTTGTCCTGATAGATATAATTTACCTGCACTTTATCAAGTACGCCATCGGGTCCATTTACATCCAATACCTGATAGCCATCGTAACGGTTAAGCCCACCTTCAGTGGAAAGCCATAGATACCCTTGCTCGTCGATAAGCAGTGTATTGACGTAACTTTGTGATAACCCTTCAGCAGGTGAAAGTCGTGAAATTTGCGCGGCATTTACCAATGCAGTAAATAGGCAAATGCAAAATATAAAACACAGGCGAAACATAAAAGGCCGAGATTGTTAATTAGACGTAATACATTGCCACGAGTTGACGGTTTTGTCCAAGATAACTAGATAAGCGAGAAGCGAGTTCAGACGGTAATTGGCATGAGTTATTTTGAAACCCAAGTGCGGTATAAAAATGACAGAGGTGGCGATATGCAAAGGTATAAACTGTTTGCCCAGGGTTTACACTGCGAAAATGATAAACAGCTGATTCAATTAGTTTTTTTGCAACACCTTTGCGTCTAAACTGCGGTGCAACATAAACGCCTACAAGTAACCAATAGCCATCTACAGGCTGTAAACGACAAGCCGCTATAATTTTACTATTATCTTTAACTACCCAAACGTTGTCGTGTTTTGCAGCTCGTCCTCGTGCTTTTTGAGCATCATAAAACTTATTAACGAGCGGTGTCATTATCGCTGGGAGTAGTTCAACCGAATACATCAAGCAAGCATCAGGCTCAAGTAAAATTCAAACTTTTGCTTCAACGTATCCTGTTCAGAGAGTGGCCTTTGATTGATCGCATCATAGATTGCTTCTCTACTTTTTTTGCCTCGTTTTATTTGGTACGCCCAAAACGATGCTTCATACTCAAGTTGAATTTGGTATTTTTCTTGTCTAGGTAGCAAACATAGGTTGTGGCTCATTACACATCATTCAATTTTAAGTGAAGGGAACCACAAGTGTATCACAAGCCAACACACCTATTGCAGCAAAATCTAGTTTTGATTAAACCGAGATGCTGTGCACTTTTTTGTAAAAATTATGTATACTAATAGCCTCTACTTCTAAGTAAACAGTTGACGGAGTTGGATTGAAAACCGCATTACTATGTTTAATTATGATGATTTCAACGGCGACTCAAGCAGCCACAGATACGCCAAAAGTTATGCATTTCAATCAACCGCCAAAGACCCCGCAAGCACTCTATGTAATTGAACTTATGGGAATGGTTTATCAATCTCTCGACATAGAGCTACGCCTTGAAGAATTTAATCACAAAGGCTCTCTAATTGCAGCTAATGCAGGAAACCTAGATGGACAGTTAGCTCGAGTTGCGAGCGTGGAAAAGGAGTATCCAAACTTGCGTCGTGTTGATTACCCGTTATTTCAGTTTAACTTGCAGCTATTCACCCTTTGTGGCGATTGTAAACTTAGGGAGCTTCAATCCTTAACGGTTCGCAGCGGCTATCCTGTAGCGACCACATATTTGGCTGAGCACCAAATCCAAGCTTATGTTATCGGGGTGAAAAGCGCGGTCGCACAACTCAATTTAGTCATGCAGAAGCAAGTTGAAGGAGCACTTATTCTCGACTTTCACTTGAAACCACATTTAAAAAATATCAATGAAGAAACCCTACAAATAAAAAATTTAGCCGTCGTTGAGAGCTTTCACTTCGTGCATAAGCGCAATGAACACTTAATTCCACTGATTAAAGCAAAATTAGAGGAGTTTGAACGCGAAGGGGTGATACAAATGCTCAAAGCTAAATATCAAATTTAAAGTTTTCTCCTGTTTGCTCATCTGCTTGCTCCGTTTTTGATTTACGTTGTAAGTACCTTTTATATCGTTGCTGACACAGCGCAATAACTTTACGTTTTTGCTCGTTATTAAGATTATTCCACTCAAAGCGCTCTTCGCGACTGCGATAGCAACCTTTACAATAACCGCGATTATTTACCTGACAGATCCCCTTACACGGACTTGGGATCTCAAATATCTCAATTTGTTCCATGTACACTCAACACTTTTGCCCCTTTTCTAAGCATACTGTTTAGTAACTAGTCTGCCAAGGTTATAAAGAGCGAGTTACAACCTAGGGTCCCAAAAACAAAAAAACCCAGCACAAGGCTGGGTTTTTGAAAGCTCAGAAAAACTTACTTTTTCTTCACTGCTTTTTTGTTTGGAAGGTCAGTGATTGAACCTTCGAAGATTTCAGCAGCTAGACCGATTGACTCGTTCAACGTTGGGTGAGCGTGGATAGTAAGCGCTAGGTCTTCACCGTCAGCACCCATCTCTACTGCTAGGCCAATTTCACCAAGCATTTCACCTGCATTGATACCAACCATAGCACCACCGATCACACGACCTGACTCTTTATCAAAGATAAGCTTAGTAGAACCTTCAGTACGTGCAGAAGCGATTGCACGACCAGAAGCAGCCCACGGGAATACCGCAGTTTCAATGCTTAGACCTTGCTCTTTTGCTTCTTTCTCAGTCACACCAACCCAAGCGATTTCTGGATCTGTATATGCAATTGAAGGAATACACTTAGGATCGAAGTAATGCTTCTTACCAGAGATAACTTCAGCAGCAACGTGACCTTCATGAACCGCTTTGTGCGCAAGCATAGGTTGACCTACGATGTCACCGATAGCGAAGATGTGATCAACGTTAGTCTTCATTTGCTTGTCAGTGCTGATAAAGCCACGCTCATCAACATTTACGCCCGCTTTGTCAGCGTCAATTAGCTTACCATTTGGTGTACGACCAACAGCAACTAGTACTTTGTCATAACGAACTTGGCCTTCAGGTGCTTGCTTGCCTTCGAAAGATACGTAGATACCGTCTTCTTTCGCTTCAACAGCAACCACTTTAGTAGAAAGCATTACGTTAAACTTGTCTTTAACGTACTTTTGGTAAATCTTGATAACGTCTTTGTCAGCCGCTGGTACTAGTTGATCAGCAAACTCAACTACGTCGATCGCTGACCCTAGTGAACGGTAAACTGTACCCATCTCAAGACCGATGATACCACCGCCTAGTACAAGTAGCTTTTCAGGCACGTCTTTAAGCTCAAGTGCACCTGTAGAGTCGATGATACGCTCGTCTTCAGGAATGAAAGGAAGGCTTACAGGCTGAGAACCCGCTGCAATGATTGCGTTATCAAAGGTCACTGTTTTCGCACCGTCAGCACCTTCAACAGCGATAGTGTTAGAACCTGTGAACTTACCGTAGCCGTTAACTACAGTTACTTTACGCATCTTAGCCATTCCGCCAAGACCACCTGTAAGTTGACCGATCACAGACTCTTTCCATGAACGGATTTTGTCTAGGTCAATTTGTGGAGCACCGAAAGAAACACCGTGAGAAGCCATTTCTGCTGCATCGTCAATTACCTTTGCAACGTGAAGAAGGGCTTTTGAAGGGATACAACCAACGTTCAAGCACACACCACCTAGCGTGTCGCGAGATTCGATTAGTGTAACGTCTAAACCTAAGTCTGCTGCACGGAATGCTGCAGAGTAACCACCAGGACCACCGCCTAGTACAACAACTTGAGTTTTGATTTCGTTGCTCATGTTATTACCTTAACTGTTATTTGAACGGGTTTACTCGTCGAGAGTAGCCGACCCAAAGTGCCTGCCAAACACCCGATTCGGGGCACAGGGCAGAGAGAGTTATTATTGCTCGAAAGTGTATCATTCACACTCTCTATTGTCCCGCCTAATTATCAAGCGGAACAATAAAATACAAGAAAACCGCATCACCTAAGTCATGCGGTTTCTATTCTTACATTACTAGCTGGCGAATATCGCTTAAGTAGTTTGCAAGTGTCACAGTAAAGCGAGCTGCTAGTGCACCGTCAATGACACGATGGTCGTATGAACAGCTTAGCGGCACCATTAGGCGCGGCTCAAACTCTTTACCATTCCATTTCGGTTTGAAGTCTGACTTAGAAACACCAAGAATCGCAACTTCAGGAGCATTAACGATTGGCGTAAACGCCGTACCGCCGATACCGCCTAGGCTTGAGATAGTGAAACAGCCGCCCTGCATATCAGCAGACGTCAGTTTACCGTCACGTGCTTTCTTAGAAATTTCCATCAACTCGCGTGATATCTCAATGATGCCTTTCTTGTTCACGTCGCGAACAACAGGAACCACTAGACCATTTGGTGTATCAACCGCGATACCGATGTGAACATATTTCTTCAAGATTAAGCTCTCACCATCTTCAGATAGTGAAGAGTTAAACGTTGGGAACTCTTCAAGTGCTTTTGCAGCCGCTTTCATCACGAATACTAATGGCGTGATCTTCACACCCATTTTCTTCTTCTCAGCTAGCACATTCTGTTCTTTACGGAACGCTTCAAGCTCAGTGATATCTGCTTCGTCAAACTGCGTAACATGTGGGATTTGTACCCAGTTACGATGAAGGTTTGCACCCGATAGCTTATTGATGCGAGAAAGTTTCTTCTCTTCTATTTCACCAAACTTGCTGAAATCTACTTTTGGCCAAGGAATAAGACCAAGCTCACCGCCGCCAGTGTTGCCACCTTTTGCGATTTGACCAGATTCAACTTGCTTAACCAGCTCTTTCACGTAGTTTTGTACGTCTTCTTTTAGTACACGGTTCTTACGACCTGTACCTTTAACGCGAGCTAGGTTAACGCCAAACTCACGCGCTAAACGACGTACCACAGGTGATGCGTGGGCATACTGATCATTGGCCACAAAATCATCTTTTTGTGCAGAGGCTTTTGGTACTTCAGATTTTGCCGCTGAAGCCGCAGGCTGAGCTGGTTTTGCTTCAGTTTTAGCTGCTGCCTGAGGTGCTGGTGCCGCGCCTTTCACTTCGAATACGAAGATCAAAGAACCCGTTGATACTTTGTCGCCGGCATTGACTTTGATCTCTTTAATCGTACCTGCAAACGGAGCTGGTACTTCCATTGAGGCTTTGTCGCCTTCAACCGTGATAAGAGATTGCTCTTCTTCAACGCTGTCGCCAACAGCAACCATGATTTCAGTAACTTCAACTTCGTCGCCACCGATATCTGGTACATGCACTTCTTTTTCAGCTGATGCCGCAGGTGCTTGCTCTTGAGCAGGCGCTTCTGCGGCTTCGTTAGTCGCAGGTGCGTCACCGCTACCTGCCACTTCGAAGATGAAGATCAATGAACCGGTTGACACTTTGTCACCCGCGTTGATTTTCACTTCTTTGATAGTACCTGCAAATGGTGCTGGTACTTCCATTGAAGCCTTGTCGCCTTCAACCGTGATAAGCGATTGCTCTTCTTCAACAACATCGCCCGCAGCTACTAAGATTTCAGTGACTTCAACTTCATCGCCACCAATATCTGGTACGTGAACTTCTTTCACTTCTGTCTTGCCAGAGGCGTTTGCTTCTGGCTTAGCTTCTTCTGCTGGTTGCTCTGCCGGTGCTTCTTCACCTGCCGCTTCAAAAACCATGATCAAAGAGCCAGTCGATACTTTATCGCCTTCCGCTATTTTGATTTCTTTAACTGTTCCCGCCACAGAGGCAGGTACTTCCATTGATGCTTTGTCGCCTTCAACAGTGATAAGCGATTGCTCTTCTGCAACCGTGTCACCTACGCTTACTAGGATCTCGGTTACTTCAACCTCATCGGCACCAATATCTGGAACATGAATTTCGATTGCCATCACTCGTCCTCTTATGCGTAAAGTGGGTTAGTTTTGGTGGTGTCGATATCAAATTTCTTGATAGCGTCAGTCACTACTGATTTTTCAACTTTGCCTTGCTTAACTAGCTCGCCAAGTGCAGCAACTACCACGTAACCGGCATTCACTTCAAAGTGACGACGTAGGTTTTCACGGCTGTCTGAACGACCGTAACCGTCTGTGCCAAGTACTTTGTAAGATGCGCTTGGCATAAATGCACGTACTTGATCAGCGTAGTTTTTCATGTAATCCGTAGCAGCAATTGCTGGCGCGTCACCAAGTACGCTGGTGATATAAGCCACTTTTTGCTCTGCTTCTGGGTTAAGCATGTTGAAACGCTCTGCATCTTGACCATCACGAGCAAGCTCGTTAAAAGACGTTACAGAGAATACGTCTGAACCGATACCGTAGTCGTCGCTTAGGATCTGCGCCGCTTTACGTACTTCGTTCAGAATAGTACCCGAGCCCATTAGCTGAACCTGTGCTTTGTCGCCTGTGTAGCTTTCAAGCTTGTAAATACCCTTACGAATACCTTCTTCAGCGCCTTCAGGCATTGCTGGCATATGGTAGTTTTCGTTCATGAGCGTTAGGTAGTAGAACACGTTCTCTTGCTCTGGACCGTACATACGACGGATACCATCTTGTAGAATAACCGCTACTTCAAATGCAAACGTTGGGTCGTAAGAAATACAGTTAGGCACTGTACCTGCTTGAATGTGTGAGTGACCATCTTCGTGCTGTAGACCTTCACCATTTAGCGTTGTACGACCGGCAGTTGCCCCTAATAGGAAGCCACGCGCTTGTTGGTCGCCCGCCATCCACGCCATATCACCTACACGTTGGAAACCAAACATTGAGTAGTAGATATAGAACGGGATCATTGGTAGGTCGTTCGTGCTGTATGACGTTGCCGCTGCAACCCATGAAGACATCGCGCCTAGCTCATTGATACCTTCTTGTAGTACCTGACCTGACGTTGCTTCTTTGTAGTAAGAAACGATATCGCGGTCTTCTGGGCTGTAGTTTTGGCCGTGCGGGTTGTAAATACCGATTTGACGGAATAAACCTTCCATACCAAAGGTACGTGCTTCATCAGCAATAATTGGAACAATGCTCTTGCCGATATTCTTGTCTTTTAACAAGATATTAAGCGCACGAACGTATGCCATTGTGGTTGAGATATCACGCTTTTGTTCTTCTAGAAGCGGTTTAAATGCATCTAGTTCAGGTAGCGTAAGCGTTTCTGTGAATTTAGGTAAACGCTTAGGTGTATAACCGTGAAGCGCGTTACGGCGAGCATGTAGATATTCGTGCTCTTTTGACCCTTCTTCTAGCGTCAAGTAAGGTAGCTCTTGTAATTGCTCATCAGATACCAAGTCATCTAGGCCTAGACGTGAACGTAGGTGTGCTACGTGTGTCATGTCCATTTTCTTAACTTGGTGAGCAATGTTTTTGCCTTCAGCCGCAGCGCCCATGCCGTAACCTTTTACCGTTTTAGCTAGGATAACCGTTGGACGACCTTTGGTTTCTTGTGCCGCTTTAAATGCAGCAAATAGCTTAGATGGCTCATGACCACCGCGCTTCAACGCGAAGATTTCATCGTCAGTCATATCAGCAACAAGCGCTGCTGTTTCTGGGTAACGACCGAAGAAGTGTTCACGTACGAAGGCGCCATCTTTTGCTTTGTAAGTTTGGTAATCACCGTCAACTGTTTCATTCATCAGTTGTAGCAATTTACCCGTAGTATCTTTGGCAAGTAGCTTATCCCAACCAGAACCCCAAACGACTTTGATCACGTTCCAACCAGCACCTTTAAATAGGCCTTCTAGTTCTTGGATGATCTTACCGTTACCCATTACTGGGCCGTCAAGACGCTGTAGGTTACAGTTGATTAGGTAGCATAGGTTGTCTAGCTTTTCACGGGCAGCGAAAGAAATCGCACCACGTGATTCTGGCTCGTCCATTTCACCATCACCAAGGAAGGCGTAAACGCGTTGCTCAGACGTATCTTTTAGACCACGGCCATCTAGGTATTTAAGAAAACGCGCTTGGTAGATAGACGCGATTGGACCTAGACCCATAGAAACCGTTGGGAACTGCCAGAATTCAGGCATTAACTTAGGGTGTGGGTATGAAGAAATACCGTTACCATCTACTTCCTGACGGAAGTTATCTAGCTGCTCAGCGCTTAGGCGGCCTTCAACAAATGCACGAGCATAAATGCCCGGAGAGATGTGGCCTTGGTAATACACTAAGTCACCACCGTCTTTCTCGTTTGGTGCACGGAAGAAGTGGTTGAAACACATTTCATAGAATGCAGCTGACGACTGGTAAGAGGCCATATGCCCGCCCAGCTCAAGATCTTTCTTCGAAGCACGAAGTACGATCATGATCGCATTCCAACGGATGATAGAGCGAATACGACGCTCAAGGTTCACATCCCCTGGATACGCAGGCTCTTGATCTGCTGGGATAGTGTTGACATAGTTAGTCGTAGTGCCTGTTGGCATATCTACGCCATCAAGACGCGCTTGCTCTAATACTTGCTCTAACAAGAACTGAGCGCGCTCTACGCCTTCTTCTTTTACGACCGACTCAAGCGCCTGTAACCATTCTTGGGTTTCTAGCGCGTCTACGTCAATTTTATTGACTTCAGACATATGGAGTGTTCCTTATGTTTAAAATACGAATTTATTCTATTTGTGCCAATTCTTACTGAATCAAGTCCGATTACTGCTGTTTTGTTCTACGCAGTGAACGTTCTATTCGCGAACGCTCTTTACCGGCTTCTAATAACGCTTCTTCGATAAAGGCTAAGTGGGCGTTACTAGCAAGTCTTGCTTGTTCAGGGTTACCATTGATCACCGCATCTAATAACAACTTTCTGTGCTCACCGAGCTGCTCACTCACGTCTGATTTTTGCACCAAGACCGTTAAGTTTTGCAACACGTTTTGCTCAAGCAATGACTGCATCCCTTTTACAAGATGAAGCAGGACGACGTTATGTGACGCTTCTGCAACGGCAAAGTGAAAAGCATTAATTGCCCTTGCCTTTTGCATCAAGTCATCACCTATCTCTGCAATACTGTCAAAGCTTTGTTGTACCTTTGCAAAGTCATTCTCTGTGCCCCTGAGTGCCGCGTAGTAGGCGGCGATGCCTTCTAATGCATGACGAAACTCAAGTAAATCAAACTGAGATTCTGGATGCTTACTGATCAAGTCAAATAACGGATCAGTCAGCCCTTCTTCCAGCTGATTTTTAACATACGTGCCACCACCTTGACGACGGGTAACAAGCCCCTTAGCTTCCAATTTCTGGATAGCCTCACGAAGTGATGGACGCGACACTTCAAACTGCTTAGCTAGTTCACGCTCAGGCGGCAACTTTGCACCGGGTAATAACGAGCCCTCGAGGATCATATTCTCAAGCTGTTCTAGTATTACGTCGGATAATTTTGCTGCTTTAATCTTTAAAGACATTGAAATAACGCCAATTTTTTATGATGTGACCTAGCCAGACCGCTGACTTATTTTAATCAATTTGGTAAGAATTAACTTCATAGGTAAATTGGTCATACCAAATTTGCACAATACGTTATCAAAATCCATGACAACTGTCAAAATTCAGCCCAATTCAATAATTAGCTGAGTGTAAAAACAACAGTTGGCGTGCATAAACTTTAACCAAGAATCGGGCAAATTTAAAAGGCGATTTAAATGGTCAGACCAGATAGGCATATACCATTTAACGTAAAATCAAGCTGCTGGAAAGGCGGTTTGGATAAGGCAAGTCTTAATCTAAAGCAGCCAATGACGATTCAAGATAGTCTTTACGATTGTTGGCTGCAAAGCATGCTCTAAAATCCCACTGAATACACTTTTAGGCTTTATGTGTAATAACATTCTTTATGCTTTATATACCGTCAAAATAGCCAACAGGCTATGAAAAACATTAAAAACAAATTTGGATTCTAACTTATGAATGATTTCGCAACGGATCAGGACATTATTTGGTTTTAGCAAAACCAAAAAGCAATCAATCGGTAAACACACGAGAGCAGCGAGCACGATACTGAGCAACATAGTTTTCATCCGCCCATAGTTTTTTAAGCCCTTCGTTATACAACTCGACATATTCACTATGATGCTTATTGATAAGCAAATAGCCTTTTTGGATAAAAGCAGGGATCGCTTGCGCAGCTAATAACTCCGCTTCTTCCGCAGGCAGTTCCTGCTGATAGGACTTCGCCGATTTTTCGTCCATAATCATAATATCTGCACGGTTTCGTAGGATCAGTGCCACATTTTTACTGGTATACGTGGCATATGAAGTTTTGATTTCAAGCGTCTCTATCGCCTCTAGCAGAGAAGGCGGATAAGTTAACCCTTGATTGAGCAACAATCTAAATGGCTTGAGATCTGCGTAACTCGTATAGGTAAACGCTAAATCTCGATGATGATAAAAGCGTGCTGTTTCTTCAGTGAGTGGGTATTGAGTGTAAATATAGTCTTTGCTCCTTTGCTCACTGTAATACCAATAAGCACTACCAATGTAAGCCGCCTTCATTCCCTCTTGATAGGCGCGTTCCCAAGGCATAAATAAAAATCGGACTTTGATATCAGAGAGCGCAAAGACATCTCGGATCACAGCAGCCACACAGCCTTGATCTTGTTTCGCTTGATCTAAGTACGGCGGCCATTGCCCCGTCGTAATATTCACCTGAGTATCAAGCGCGCTCGCACTCCCGCTCACACAACACAGTAAAATCAACGGCCAAACTACTTTCATCTGTATGCTCTGTTATTTTTTCAAAAAGTATAGGCAACGAATTAGATTATGGGTACATTGTTGTAGAAAAAAGAATGGAAAATCATGCAAATGATATGCTATGACACACTAAAGTAGATGTTATTTAATGCCATGGGAGTAAGCCGATAATCAAATTACCCATTGCCAAGTTTACCGATAATCGAGTATAACCAGAGTCTCTGGGCATGTATTACACAAGGATATCACTTTGGTTTGGCGGGTCTTTGTCCTACTACTTATCATCACGCTGATATTGTTTGCGCTTTATTTTATCTACCCAAGTGCAGCAGCAAACTCGATGAGGTCTATCAAACCTTTATTGACTGAATTAGGCATACAGCTAGACACCCATACCGAAAAACGTTTAAGTCAGCCAGACACCACTCCTCACCTAACGGTTGCACCACCAAAAGTAACAAGACAGCAGCTACCTGAAATACCAGAAAAAACCTTTTATAACCTAAACGGGCACAGTGATCTTGTTAATATGTTCAGCGGTATCTCAACACCTACCTGCGGGGTACTAAAGCGCGAAGTATTTTCCTTGCAAACGCAATTCAACCACATTGAAAATTTTAAACTCAATCTAACGGGTGAACCCGTGAGCCCTCATGTTGAGTATCAGGCGCAGCAAGCCCTCAACGTGGTGTATATGATGTTTAAGCACTTTTTTAACCAGTTAGCGCATAAAAAAGCCTTATCTCCCATCCAGTTGAACATGCATATTGCCGCCAATGACGCTGACTACAATGAGCTAATCCTCTCTCGCGATGCCGAGCCCGCTGGCACCTTGGGCATGTACTTCTTGTTTCAAAACCAAGGCTTTATCAATGGCGGTCGCACTGAAGAAGAAACGCTAAGAACGCTCATTCATGAGTCCGTGCACGCCCTCGTTTTTTACTATTTCGGCGTAACCCCTCGATGGGTAACGGAAGGCTTAGCCGAGTATTTTGAGCACCTAAGAATTACCGCAACAGGTCAATTTTCAGTTTACCTCTCTGACGAAGATTGGTTAACGAAAGAAGGGATTTTGAAATCGCGCTTTGCCAAGCTTGATATTAACACCCTATTCAATAGCGAAAATCAGTGGCAAACCATGCAAAGTAACACCTTATATGCCAATAGTTATCTGTTTACCGGATTTATGGTCGAGCACAACAGCAACGCTTTTTTCGAGTATTTACGACAAGAAAGCAGCAATCCGTGTAATATTGTACCTGCACAAAACATCGAGCTACTCTTTCGTAATTTTAATGAAAATGTCGAATCACAATTTGAGGAATGGCGTAACACACCTCGCCAAATTCAACACGGCGCATGGCAATAACTCTCCCTGTGAGGGTATAGCAATTAAGCTGTTTGTAACAATGACAAAAACTATCAGCATAGCCTCCTAATTAGCATTGCAGATAGTTTTGTAGGGAGGCGGTTCACCCTCCGAGAAGTGTGCTTTTCGGGTAGTCGTAGCCCACGGATAGGCGTCGAAACCTGTCAGGAGGACGGGCTGAATTCACGATAAATTTCGAGAAATCAGCCGTTAGCAAAATAAACCTCCATGTTTAATATCAAAGCGCATCCACGTGCTCCTCGTTCATTCTTTTTAAACGACGAAAAAGAACGAACCAAGAAAACGTCGCCCCAACATCACACTTAATCCTCAAATCCTAAGCAGATATAGTGCAACCGTCTTGTAAGGCACGTCCCTGTACCAGACAAGACTTGGCCGACATCCTGTCGGCACATTGCATATCGGCTTATGCTTTTCGGGTGTGATGGAGGGGGAATAAAGTTGCTTGTGGAATTTCCACTTTCTCAGTAGCAATAGAGTAGTTTATAAGCTCAAAAGCGGCTCCAGCCTCACAGTGTAAATAGTGTTGTGGGAGGCGGTTTACCCGCCGAGAAGTTATGCTTTTCGGGTAGTCGTAGCCCATGAATGGGCTTCGAAACCTGCCAGAAGGACAGGCTGAATTCACGATAAATTTCGAGCAATCAGCCGTTAGCAAAATAAACCTCCATGTTTAATATCAAAACGCATCCATGCGCTCCTCGTCTATTTTTTTTAAACGACGCGATCGAGCGAACCGAGAAAACGTCGCCCCGGCATCACACTCAATCCTCAAATCCTAAGCAGATATAGTGCAACCGTCTTGTAAGGGTGAGGTTGCCAGAGCCACTGCCTTTTACTGTGATATTACCTTGGCTTTGAATGAGTTGACTTCCCGCCGGCGCGGTGATGGTAAAGTTGTTGTCTGCCTTGAGCTTTATATCACTTTGGATAACACTGCGATGGCTGCGACCCGCCTTAAGGGTGATATTTTGTGTGGCACTTAAGCCGAGGCTCTTGAATTTTGTGGTAAATATATCGAACAAAATATTGCACGATGTATATGCTAACTGTCATGTGCTGTCCTTTGCGTAGAACTGGTTTATAACTTGATTTCGGACTTTAAAAAGTCGTAATAAAAAAGCCCATCCTCTCCATGGTCTTCAAAAATTTCTTTCCCGGCTAACATATAGGCCTTAAGTAAAGCATTTTTACTGCGCTCTTTATCACCTAACTGATAATGACACTGGCCAGCTCTAAAGTGAATAAATGGGTTGTCGAGTGCTTCAGGGTAGTTTAATGCATCCAGCATTGAATCTAGGGATTGTTGATATTCATCAAGCATATAATAACTATCCCCAATAGATACTTTAAGCCAAACGGCTTGCTCCCAATCTTCATCTGGATCAGCGAGTAAATCGAAGGCTTTTTTCCAGAGTGTCATTGCGCCTTGAAAATCTTCTTCATCAAAAAGGTCATTGCCTTGCTCGCAATACTCTTCTATCTGGTCATGTACATTCATTGGTTATACTCATTAAAGAAGGTTTTGTATTTCTTAGGTTGTTCTACAAAGCATCTACCCCGTGAAATAGAATTGGCTTTAGCAAACCATTCATATGCTTGTTTAAAGTTACCCATTTCAAATAATATAATTCCTTTTATGAAGCTTGGGCTATCATCATATGAAATGCAAAAGTCTGAATTTAAGTACTCATCAATTAGTGCTTCGGCCTCAGCAAGCTTCTCGATCGTAATAAAGTGTTCACAAGCAGAAGTAATAATAATTAATGATTCTGACCACTGACTCTTCGGTGAGGGGATTAATTCAATAGCTTCTTGCATTGCAACAAATGACTCATCTATTTTTCCTCTGTCTCTAAACTCCAGAGAACGATTAAATTTTTCATTAATCTCATCACTTAATCTTTCATCTAATTCTTTCATTTTTTCAACTTATTAATTGGGGATAAATAGGTTTCTTTTAACTTAGCTCCCGCTGAACGGTTTAGGCTGTAATGGTCCAATGTATAGTTATTTGGGTCAAGCATCCACTTCCTAACTTCTTTCGACTTTGCGCCATATTGCCTACCTTTCGTATTCCACCACCTTACTGCATCTGTCGGGTCATGTGCCATGTCTGCTTGCGACAGCGGGTGCCAATTTCCTTTGCTGTCTTTAAACTGGGTTTTACCGAATTTATCTCTTATCTTACCTTCTTTACGCATCCTAGCAATGACCTCTTTACCAGTGCGAGATGTTTTACTTGGTGTTTTTCCAAGGTATTTCAAGCGGTTCGATATCTTACGAGCTTTCTTAGTTTTTGTATTATTTGAACTATTGTTTTTAGCCCCCGGCAACTCATTCCCTTTTGGCGGCTCCAATTCATCAGCTTTGGCTTTGGTGGGCTTATCGGTAACGCCTCGAATTGGTGATTGACCTTGATATTCATCCAGTGCTTTATTAACTCGCTGTCCGATTTCTTGGGCGGCTTGTTGCATATGTTGGTCGATTTTTGGGGTGACCTCGTCTAGGCGTTTAACCGTGGCTTGCATGCCTTCGATGGCGGCGTCTGGAAGTAGTAGGTCGTAGTGCCAGCTGGTAGACATTTCATCGAGTGAATCGCGTAGGCCTTTGACGATGTTTTTAACTTCCGTGGCGGATTGTTTTCCTAGGTCTTGCCAGTTGATGTCTCTTAGGTATTTAACTGGGTCGCCTTTACCGACTTTTCTTTGGGTAAAAAGCCGCAGTACAGCAAGCGCAGCGGAGAGTGACTCTCCAGTATTTTTTAAGATAACCTTACCCACGCCTTTGACTGCTGAGCCCACAACTGGCACTAAACCAATACCCGTTAGGGTAAAGGCAAGCCAAGCGTCGGTGTCGTTGGCTTCATCATCGTCGGTCAGTAACATGACATTGGCGGTGATATCTCGTAAATCCATGACTTGGTCGATAATCGGTATCATGGAAATCAAGGTGCCTACCACGATTTGTGACGTAGAGGGGTTTTGATTAAAGTCGCCTTGCAGTGTGCCCCATAACCAATCACCTGCTTGGGTTGCAATGCCATTGGCTTCTATCAGTGGTGCGGTATTGCCGCTGCGTACCATTTCAGCGGCTTGCGCTGGGGTAATTTTTCCATACAGTGGGTTTTTAGGGCGATTATCTTCTGGCAGGTAATCGCGTTTATCCTCACCATATTGCACGGTATATTGACCTGGCGGTGCATTCTCAATTTTCTATATAAATTCACTAGTGCTTGCTGGAGGTGGTAAACCAAAGGTATCTAATTTTTAAAAGAAGGAGCTTATATAACGCTCAAGGAAATGTAGATGCCGTGGGCTGTAAAAAAATTTGAGAGCTTACGTCATTTGCATATGAAGTAGCTCTCAAAATAAGTGCGCTATTTTACACTTAATTAGTACTTTAAGGCTAACTAAAGCCAGTGTCAGAATAGATATGCTAAACGCACAATAAAGTACTATTCGTCTTCTAATATGCCCAAAATAAAGTTATTAAACCCAACGTGATACTCTTGCTCTACAATTTTATCTAAATTGTTCCAAACTGTAATTACACACTCTCCATTACTGAGAGGTTTCGAGCAGTTGATACAGTAAAGAAACTCATTGTTCACGCTATGGAAAACTACAAGCTCTTTTGGGAGTTGGTCATTACTCCTCTTTTTAAGAGTAAACCAAACAAAATTCGGATATTCTGCATTTATAAAATTAGGTGTTTTAGTTAAACCTAAGATTTCAATCGGGCCTATCGCTATATTTCCCCAAGCTTTCAAGTAGTCTTTAAAACTTTCTGGGAGACGAAGGTTGAGCACTGACTCAGCTTCTTTTATTTCTAAGTCACTATGACTACCTTGATATTCAAATTCGTTTAGTGACTCTAATCTTTGCTTTAACTCATCATGTGTAAAGTTTTTCATAATTAAAATCCTTTGGCTCTATATTTCCAGTACTCCGAGCTCCACTTTATAAATATCTTCTCTGCCTCAGTTTTCTTGATATTACCAAACTGAGTGCTTGGCCATGTTGATTTCCTGCCGTTATGAGCCCTAAAGCTATAATTCTTCCTCTTAAGCCAAGCGCCATTTCTTTTTTCGTATTGAGGAATATGTAGTATTTTTGTCCGCTCTGAATGCAGTTTACCACCAACCTCTGCAATTGTACCAGGCTCCTTTTGAATCAAATGGTGGAGGTTTACCGGCTCACCGTCGAAACCAATAGGAGGTCGTCCTTTCATCATTCGTTCAAGGTTCGTCAAACCATTAAGGTCTTTCTTGTTGATATCGAATAAATCATTACGCTGGTGTACAAGCCGCCCATCGAACATCGTTTTATGTTTCCACTGGCGAGTATTTAACCTTGAAGATGTCCTATGCTTTTCAGCTGTTATTCTTATTGATGGACCATGATTGATTTTTTTTACATCACGGATACTGGTGTCTAGTTTTCTAATCCGGTCTAGTTGTACCTTTTCAGTTGTACCCGAGCGAGTGTAATTTAAGCGTTTTAACTTGGTGGCTTGAGTGAGCTTTTCCAATGCGCGGGTTGCTTTAACAAAGTAATTGGATTTAGCAATAGCAGAAACCACTGCACCACTACCAAAGGTGGCAAGGGCAAGCAGTATTTCAAACGACAAGCGACCTGCCATTCTGGTGCGTTCAACACTGGAATGGGCGTTAAAGTAACGTGCTGGGAAATTTGCAAGTAAAGTACGCGCTTCTTCATCTTCTGCAATAATAACTAATGTTTCAAACGCTTCAACGATGCCATTAATAGACTCTGAGGCAGTTGACATAATTTGCTGTAACTCTGCCCGCATAGCTTCCACATCGCCAGTTGCAAGGTGGCCCAAAATACGGAAAGTTGCTGCGCCAACATCATAAATTGCTCCTGCTGTGCCTTCGACTAAATCTGCGACTCCCGTTACAATGCTTTCTCCTTGTTGATAAAGCCCGTATAAGAATGCACCGCTATAAATAAGCCCTTGCATCCCAAGGTTTTCGTCATCAATCAGGCGCTCTTGAATGTCAGCTTGCTTGCGGATTTCTGCAACCATTTGGTCAAGGGCCGTGCGAAGCTCTTGGCGTAACGAAATAATCTTCTCTTCGTCTTCGCCGATGTAACTCACGGTATAATTACCCGCAGGCACATCAATGACTTCTGCGGTACCGCCACTAAGCTGGCCTGTGTATATGTGGCCGTTATCCATCACGACTTCGTAATCAATGTCTTCTACTGGTGTGCCATCGCTATAAAAATACGAAAGGTCAATGGTTTTATCAGCAAGTGATGCCGCGCCATCAGCGGTTAACGACAAGCGTTGATTTGCTGCTATCTGCGCTATTTGCGGTACACTCGGCATCGTGGCGCTTTGTTTGCCACCAATATCTTGCTCCATGCTGCCGTCAAACACGGTCATGGCTTTGCCTTTTAAGGTCAGTAGCTTGTCTGCAAAGATGTTGACGTTACCACTTGAGTCAATACTGATTTCACTGCCGCCATTGGCAAGGGTGAGGTTGCCAGAGCCACTGCCTTTTACTGTGATATTGCCTTGGCTTTGAATGAGTTGACTTCCCGCGGGAGCGGTGATGGTGAGATTGTTGTCTGCCTTGAGGTTTATATCACTTTGGATAACACTGCGATGGCTGCGACCCGCCTTAAGGGTGATATTTTGTGTGGCGCTTACGTCAATTTGATTGGCGATGAGTTCAAAGTTAATCATCATCGCATTTTCAATTAATAAGTAAGTGTTTTTAGTGGTAAGGAGTTAAGTGGTTTTTATTTGCTACTTTAATAACAGGAGCATTTATTATGAATAAGCCTTAGCTATAAGCCCTTGTTGGTCTAGTATTTCTTTCTGACCAAATGATGCTAATACACTTAGATGGGCGAAAATATTTACTTTACTGACATTGTCAATGGTAGGCTGCCCACCAAGAAAAAAAGCGGGTTCAAAAGCATACATTTCGTTATATTTTAATTGAGATAATCGAAGTTTACATTTCTCAAAAAGTAAGCCTCCACTCGTATCATCTACATCCAGCGATGTTGGCCTTTTTGCACCAAAGAAAAACTGTATGGCATCGTTTTCTTCTCCAACTGCTATGTCTTCGGCATTACCTTCTTTCTCTATAATCCAACCGTGAGATGGGTCGATTAGATATTTATGTCCAAATTTCTCTCCCCATAAGAATAGCTCTCCAAAAGCACTGCGAGCAATTACATAATATGTGTCTTGCTCGATGATACCTATATCTCCAAGCCATGCATCTAAGGTATCTTCAAAATCATCGGGATTAGTTAACCAAAAAAGTCCTTCCCCGAAACCAGAAAATCCGTATTCACTCCAATATTCTAATAATCTAGTAGGTAGTTTACCTTCAAACTTTTTTATTATTTCTGCTGGGGCTTGATGTTTTTCAGTAGGCTCTTCAAATTTTTCAAGAAACCACTCGAAATCTTCATCTATTTCAAATTGTTTGGTCATTACTCTAACCTCCTTACTTACACCGTTCTAATTCTATATTCATTTGGGTGGTAGGGCCCATTGTTCTCAACGCAACCCTTGCTGCCTCATCTATACCGAAAACTCTCCATAAACTGAAACGTTTTACCTATGGCTTGCATGCCTTCGATGGCGGCGTCTGGAAGCAGTAGGTCGTAGTGCCAACTGGTGGACATGTCATCAAGTGAATCGCGTAGGCCTTTGACGATGTTTTTAACTTCCGTGGCGGATTGTTTTCCTAGGTCTTGCCAGTTGATGTCTCTTAGGTATTTAACTGGGTCGCCTTTGCCAAGCTTGCGTAAAACGGCAAGCGCAGCCGAGAGCGATTCTCCGGTATTTTTTAAGATAACCTTGCCCACGCCTTTGACTGCTGAGCCCACAACTGGCACTAAACCAATACCCGTTAGGGTAAAGGCAAGCCAAGCCTCGGTGTCGTTGGCTTCATCATCGTCGGTCAGTAACATGACATTGGCAATGATATCTCGTAAATCCATGACTTGGTCGATAATCGGTATCATGGAAATCGAGGGGCGACTACTGTCGGTGAAGGTTAGCTGCCTAGCCCTGCAACACCCAAGTGGTTCAGCCTATCCTTTCTTAAAAATCATGCGCAGAAGTTTATCTGATTAAATCAACCGGAACATACACACTATCTTCTAAGGATTCACTTGGTATTTCTAGAATATTAGCGACTAAAGCTAATTCAAAGCACCAATAACCAATATAATAATCCGTGTACTCGAATTCGCATTCACAATTGTGATTATCATGCCAGTCCGCCAAGCCCTCTAACTTGCTGTACCAACTTTGTGCAAATTGCTTGAGTAAATCAGGCTTTTGTTCATTGGGTACTGTAAAAGCGAGTGAAAGGTTTTGATAAATTTCAGGGTAATAGAGTGTGGGCGAAATAGGTCTATCGTTATCACCAAGTGCAATGGCTACATTATCAAGTAAGGTGTCTTTGCCGCGTTCATCAATAACATCGAGCACTTCTTGAATATGAGCTGGAGCGACATCACAGGCTTGTAAAAGTGCCAGCCACCACAAAGTGTAGATATAACGATTGATATTAGGGGAGCCGACAGCATCGATTTGCCCGCCCAACTTTTCAAAAGCATGGCGGTATATTTGATGATTTGCAGGTAACTTATCACAGTAGTGTGTCAGTTGTTTGCGATACGGCAAAATCGCTTCGGTATAGCGCTTAACATCCCCAAGGTGAGCACCATATGAGTAGTGCGCTATCGCTCGCATAATCGCGAGCTGATATATACGCTGGGCAACATCGACTCGCTCGCTAGGTGTGGTAAAATTACCTGCATCGAGGGCTTCCTGTGTTTCTTTAATGCCAACTTCAATGTCGACTAAGAACTCTTCGAAATAATCGTTACTTCTCCGTGTATCACGCACCTTTATCTCCTACTGATTATCTTGCCAATGTACGAGGTCTTTAGGGTAGTATGGGTGGTCAATAAAGCTGCTATCATCAATATTGAATAACTTAACAACAAGTGCAATTTCCCAGCACCAATAGCCAATGTATGCATCTGTATCCATTAAATGATAATCTGGGCTACCCTCCAATACATACCAAGCCTCTAGATAGGCTTTTGCAAGTGCTGGACGTTGCTCTGGACTTCCTTCAACTACTTTGTAAAGTTTACCGAAACGTTTTTTGAACAGAGTATCCGCAGCTATTTCACGATTAGTGTCACCTAGGGTTATAGCAATTTTATCAAATAGCGCGTCTTGACCTTGATTACCAATAAGACTCAGCACCTTTAGGTAGTATTCTTTATCCATATTTAAACAGAAAGCGAAACTCAACCATTTAAGATGATCTTCGAGGTAATCTTCTCTTAGTTCTTCCCAGCCAATTCGCTCTACTTGCTCTTTATCTGGCAAGGCGTCAGCATAATCCTTTTGCCATTGGCGGTAGGTCAACATATTTAATAAAAGTGGCTTAAATTCTGAGAGATCATCGCCGCGAGAGTATTTCTGATGAAGAAGATACAATGAGTCACTAACTAGCCTAAATGAACCTTTCATTTTGACTTCAGCTTCAAACTGACTATCAGGTTGGACTTTCTGTATTTTTTTTTCGATAACCTTTACTCTAAAGTTAACTCTATCATTGTAGTAATCAATATCTCTCAAATTATCTCTTTGCATTTATATGTCCTAAAATCCGGTTGCTTTACCAATATTGTGGGCGTTTTTATCCAGTATATTTACTATTAGATTGCCATCCAATTTATTACGGATAAGCAATTTTATGACTCTGCCATCATTATCTTCAATGGCTTCTAGTATGTCTGCTATCTGTTCCTCGTTCAACCCAGCTTTCCTGAGCCGTTTTTCCGTTAGCCACTGATCACTCAGTTGCTTGCCTGTTTTGGTTTTTCCCAATTTACTTTTATTGTATTTCGCTTCAGTGAAAGCATAATCAGGTGGTGGATTTGGGTGCAAATAAATCCCATCTATACCGGTTTCGCCGGGCTTAAAATTACCGTCGGTTTTACCTAGTGGTGTATAGCCATTCTCCAACATTAATTGGTGTGCATTGTACTCACCAGTAGCGCCTTTTCTGTGGTTTAGTGATTTATACTGCGTAAAGTCACTAGGCGTTTTGCGTGATGGCGGATTAACTTTGTTAACTGGGGCACCTTTGAGATCGTTTCCTTCTGGAGCTGAAAGCTCCGGTGCTTTAGATTTCTTCGGCACATTGGTAACGCCAACCTGTGGTAACTCCCCTTGATATTCATCCAGTGCTTTATTAACTCGCTGTCCGATTTCTTGGGCGGCTTGTTGCATATGCTGGTCGATTTTGGGGGTGACCTCGTCTAGGCGCTTTACCGTGGCTTGCATGCCTTCGATGGCGGCGTCTGGAAGTAGTAGGTCGTAGTGCCAACTGCTAGACATGTCATCAAGTGAATCGCGCAGGCCTTTGACGATGTTTTTAACTTCCGTGGCGGATTGTTTTCCTAGGTCTTGCCAGTTGATGTCTCTTAGGTATTTAACTGGGTCGCCTTTGCCGACTTTTCTTTGGGTAAAAAGCCGCAGTACAGCAAGCGCAGCGGAGAGGGATTCTCCGGTATTTTTTAAGATAACCTTGCCCACAACTGGCACTAAACCTATACTGATAAGTTAACTAGTGTTTGCCCTGAGAAGAGGAGCAACTTGGAGCGGTGATTTTAGGACGGAGTTACTCTTTGGTTAATCTATGAGCAAAGTGGAATCCCGCCCTGGCTAACTGGTAAGTTAATATTAAAAAACGTGTCTAATGAATCATCATGCTTAACCGGGGATACGGTCATCTTGATGATTCATTAAGTGATGTGCGCCGTTACTAATCACATTTGCATACAGCGTTATTCATGCTGCTTAATAGCGCCACGTACCATAGAAGCCATATCAATGATTTCCATATCACCCATGTCGGCAATTAAATTCAAATGGGCAAAAATATCGCACTTTTCAATATTCTTGACTTTTTTCTCGCCACCCATAAATAAAAATGGTGCAAAGCCGTACACTTCATCGGCATTGAGTGGGCCCTGTTTTTTTAATGCCGCAGGAAAGAGTGGCTTCCTTTGGTTATTTTCAATATCAAGATCTTCAATTTCTTGAAACGCTATAAAATTTTTTATTGTCCGCTCAGTGTTACCTGCTTTAATATCTTGCTCATTCCCTTTTTTTGTTCGCATCCAATTTAGGTGCGGGCTTATTTCAAGGGACTCACCTGTTGTTTCGCCGTAAATCTGAAGTTCCCCCCAAGCGTTACGCGCTATAACATAATAGATATCATCTTGCTCAAACGGGGTGTCTTCTAAAAATCGGTCAAGAATGTCTTGATAATCCGCTGGATTTGTCAGCCAAAATAAACCATCGGCAAAGCCACTGAAACCGAGTATTTGCCAGTATTCAAGTAGCTTGTCAGGCAGTTTCCCTCGATACGCTTCTATATCAGCGGTAGTCGCAGGTATGATTGTTGTTGGTTGGCTAAATTTGCTTAGAAAATATTCTAATGCGTCATCATTCGTCTCTATCATAGGTTCTCTACTTTACTTTTTTTTCAACGGGCAACGCTCAAGTCGAATGTTCAACTTAGCATCTGGGCCATATTCTTTAAATGCTTTTTCAACTTGCTCATCCATTAATTCCACGCGTGTTTTATCCCCTTTTTTACTTCCTATAGGTGCTTTGGCCCACTGCGGACCTATAGATTCATTAACTCTTTTATCACCCAGACGAGTAACATTATCATAACCGCCAGCGCCCATATCAGGGTCATGTAATGCATGTAAATTGCCCATAATTTCTGTTGCTCTTTGCAAGGCTAATTTTTCGGCTTCAGCATATGATAATTTTCTACTGTATGAGTCTTTAAGAGATCTCTTTAAATCTTTTTCGAAGTCTTTTCTAAAACCTTCTTGAACAGTTCCAGTCCCTTTGCGCTTCATATTTTTGTATCGATCGCGGTTTTCTCTGTATTCACCAATGGTTAAATCATTTAAGCCTTTTTCTTGATTCTTAAGCTGCCTTGCGTAATTATGCTCTAAAGCACGTAAGTCGCCCTTATGTTTTTTCCTTAAGTTATCACTTGGTTTAAAACAGGGGACCTTGTATGCTTTCATGCCTGCTTTGAGAGGGTGCAACCCTTTCCCTCCCGGTAACTCATTCCCTTTTGGCGGTTCCAACTCATCGGCTTTGGCTTTGGTGGGCTTATCGGTGACGCCTCGAATTGGTGGTTGGCCTTGATATTCATCCAGTGCTTTATTAACTCGCTGTCCGATTTCTTGGGCGGCTTGTTGCATATGCTGGTCGATTTTTGGGGTGACCTCGCCTAGGCGCTTTACCGTGGCTTGCATGCCTTCGATGGCAGCGTCTGGGAGTAGTAGGTCGTAGTGCCAACTGGTAGACATGTCATCAAGTGAATCGCGCAGGCCTTTGACGATGTTTTTAACTTCCGTGGCGGATTGTTTTCCTAGGTCTTGCCAGTTGATGTCTCTTAGGTATTTAACTGGGTCGCCTTTACCGACTTTTCTTTGGGTAAAAAGCCGCAGTACAGCAAGCGCAGCGGAGAGTGACTCTCCAGTATTTTTTAAGATAACCTTACCCACACCTTTGACCGCTGAGCCCACAACTGGCACTAAACCAATACCCGTTAGGGTAAAGGCAAGCCAAGCGTCGGTGTCGTTGGCTTCATCATCGTCAGTCAGTAACATGACATTGGCGATGATATCTCGTAAATCCATGACTTGGTCGATAATCGGTATCATGGAAATCAAGGTACCTACCACGATTTGTGACGTAGAGGGGTTTTGATTAAAGTCGCCTTGGAGTGTGCCCCATAACCAATCACCTGCTTGGGTTGCAATGCCATTGGCTTCTATCAGTGGTGCGGTATTGCCGCTGCGTACCATTTCAGCCGCTCGCGCTGGGGTGATTTTTCCATACAGAGGGTTTTTAGGGCGATTATCTTCTGGCAGGTAATCGCGTTTATCCTCACCATATTGCACGGTGTATTGACCAGGCGGTGCATTCTCGATTTTTGCTTTACCGCTGCCTTATATCTATTAAAAAATCAATAACTTACACTGAGGAAAGATTGTTTTCAGGTTAAGACCATGCATGTCTTAATTTACTGAAAGCATTTATCGACTCCTAAAAAATATGCGCTAGCTATCCACGCGTAAATTTCACTATTTTAGTAATCACATTTAAATAGTCCATAATGTTATGAAGTCCTTGTTATTATATCTTTCAGATATCCATATAAAAATATCTACGAAGCTTTCGTCTGACCACGGGTCAACATCTAAGTCTTGCCATCTATTATACTTCTTTTCACAAACTAACAAGCCTTCGTAGTAAACTCTAAAAGAATAGCTATCCAAGCTAGATTCGTGTTGAAGTTTTAGATTTTTATCTGATAGTTTATATAATGAATTATTGTTAAATAATATCGGACCTTCTTCTGAGGCAAATACCCCCCAAAAATCTCCAGATAAGTTTACGTAACTAGCTTTTTTTTCGATATCTACGTTAAAAGCTTCATGCAAATACATTTCATCTAGAGGTCCTTTTTTGAGGTCGAATTTCAAAATTCTTCTAAATTCATCCCTATTTCTAATATAGATATTGTTCATTTTATTCATCCATAAGTGTTTTTATATAGCTATCGGGTTTACTCTCTAACCACTTCTTAAACCCTGATAGTAACTTATTTACATCTGGGTTCGGTTTTGAAGAGCTCCAAATTATTTCTTTGTATGTTTTACCTCTTTCTATTAGCAAGTCAACACTAGGTCCTAAGGGATCGCCATACCGTCCCATATTTACCTCATAGATGTATTCTCGCAAAGCTTTTGGTGTAATATTTTTATATTCAGCGCCTAGCTCCCTTCTAGCTAAGTGAGCTTTGAATGCTAGAGCTTTTTCTGCATCTTCCAGTTTAGCAATATGATCAATGATATTTTCATTATAACTTCTCATCATCATCTCATATTCAGTTTTATACTTTGCAAGCGCTTCAACTTTTGATTCATACTCTATTCTAAGTGGGTGAACCTTAATGTCGTTGGATATCTTAAATATAAGATTTTGTTCAAACTCTCGACGTATAGTTAGGTTAAAATGGCTTAGTTTTTTAGTTGGTGAGGACGAAAATGTAGTGTCTAGTTTTCTAATCCGATCTAGTTGTACTTTTTCAGTTGTACCCGAGCGAGTGTAACTTAAGCGTTTTAACTTGGTGGCTTGAGTGAGCTTTTCCAATGCGCGGGTTGCTTTAACAAAGTAATTGGATTTAGCAATAGCAGAAACCACTGCACCACTACCAAAGGTGGCAAGGGCAAGCAGTATTTCAAACGACAAGCGACCTGCCATTCTGGTGCGTTCAACACTGGAATGAGCATTAAAGTAACGTGCTGGGAAATTTGCAAGTAAAGTACGCGCTTCTTCATCTTCTGCAATAATAACTAATGTCTCAAACGCTTCAACAATGCCATTAATGGACTCTGAGGCAGTTGACATAATTTGCTGTAACTCTGCCCGCATAGCTTCCACATCGCCAGTTGCAAGATGGCCCAAAATACGGAAAGTTGCTGCGCCAACATCATAAATTGCTCCTGCTGTGCCTTCGACTAAATCTGCGACTCCCGTTACAATGCTTTCTCCTTGTTGATAAAGCCCGTATAAGAATGCACCGCTATAAATAAGCCCTTGCATCCCAAGGTTTTCGTCATCAATCAGACGCTCTTGAATGTCAGCTTGCTTGCGGATTTCTGCAACCATTTGGTCAAGGGCCGTGCGAAGCTCTTGGCGTAACGAAATAATCTTCTCTTCGTCTTCGCCGATGTAACTCACGGTATAATTACCCGCAGGCACATCAATGACTTCTGCGGTACCGCCACTAAGCTGGCCGGTGTATATTTTGCCGTTATCCATCACGACTTCGTAATCAATGTCTTCTACTGGTGTGCCATCGCTATAAAAATACGAAAGGTCAATGGTTTTATCAGCAAGTGATGCCGCGCCATCAGCGGTTAACGACAAGCGTTGATTTGCTGCTATCTGCGCTATTTGCGGTACACTCGGCATCGTGGCGCTTTGTTTACCACCAATATCTTGCTCCATGCTACCGTCAAACACGGTCATGGCTTTGCCTTTTAAGGTCAGTAGCTTGTCTGCAAAGATGTTGACGTTACCACTTGAGTCAATGCTGATTTCACTGCCACCATTGGCAAGGGTGAGGTTGCCAGAGCCACTGCCTTTAATCGTGATATTGCCTTGGCTTTGAATGATTTGACTTCCCGCGGGAGCGGTGATGGTAAGGTTGTTGTCTGCCTTGAGGTTGATATCACTTTGGATAACACTGCGATGACTGCGACCCGCCTTAAGGGTCAAATCTTGTTTGGCGCTGACGTCAAT
>NZ_QOKX01000011.1:0-183335 GCF_013319255.1 Pseudoalteromonas sp. JC28
TGGACAGTCTACGTGTGCATAGTGACGAGTTGGTGTGTCATACTCAACGTGTGAAGTTGAGATTGTGATACCACGCTCACGCTCTTCTGGAGCGTTATCGATTGATGCGAAGTCTTTTGCTTCACCACCGTATACTTTTGCAAGTACGTTAGTGATTGCTGCAGTTAGAGTTGTTTTACCGTGGTCAACGTGGCCGATTGTACCTACGTTTACGTGCGGTTTTACGCGTTCAAACTTTTCTTTTGCCATTTTCAAATTTCCTATAAAGAAATTAAAGTCCAGCCCTAAGACCGGACCGAACTAAAATTACTTAACAGCGCGAGCTGCAATTATTGCATCAGCTACGTTTTTAGCCGCTTCAGCATACTTTAGGAATTCCATAGAGTATGATGCGCGCCCTTGTGTAGCGGAGCGTAAGTCTGTTGCATAACCAAACATTTCAGAAAGCGGTACCTGAGCATTAATTTGCTTCGAGCCACCAAATGCTTCTTCCATGCCTTCAATTATGCCACGACGACGGTTTAAGTCGCCTACTACATCACCCATGTTTTCTTCAGGGGTGATTACTTCTACTTTCATGACAGGCTCAAGTAGAACTGGACTTGCTTCAAGCGCGCCCTTTCTAAAGCCCATCGAACCTGCGATCTTAAACGCCATCTCGTTTGAGTCAACATCGTGGAACGAGCCATCAAACAGAGTAGCTTTAACACCCAATAGCGGATAACCGGCAAGAACACCTTGCTTCATCTGCTCTTGAATACCTTTATCAACCGCTGGGATATACTCTTTTGGTACTGTACCACCTACGATTTCGTTAACGAATTCGTATATTGGCGCATCATCATCAGAGACATCCATTGGTTCTAGCTTCAACCAAACGTGACCATATTGACCACGACCACCAGATTGGCGCACAAACTTACCTTCAGCTTCAACAGAAGCTCGGATAGTTTCGCGGTATGCAACCTGAGGCTTACCAACGTTACACACAACGTTAAACTCACGCTTCATCCGATCGACAATGATATCTAAGTGAAGTTCACCCATACCAGAGATAATCGTCTGACCCGATTCTTCGTCCGTTTCTACACGGAATGAAGGATCTTCTGCTGCAAGTTTACCAAGCGCAACGCCCATTTTTTCTTGGTCAGCTACTGTTTTAGGTTCTACTGCGACCGAGATTACAGGCTCAGGAAACTCCATACGCTCTAACGTAATTGGCGCTTCTTGAGCACAAAGTGTATCACCAGTAGTTACATCTTTTAGGCCGATAGCAGCCGCGATGTCACCCGCATGAACTTCTTTAATCTCTTCACGCGAGTTTGAGTGCATTTGAACAATACGTCCAAAACGCTCTTTTTTACCTTTAACAGGATTTAGTACCGAATCACCTTGGCTAACTTTACCAGAGTAAACTCGGAAGAAAGTAAGTGTGCCAACGAATGGATCGGTTGCGATCTTAAATGCAAGCGCCGCAAACGGTGCATTATCGTCAGCTTCACGCGTATCTTCGGATTCGTCTTCTAAGACACCTTGGATAGCTTTTACTTCAGTAGGCGAAGGCATGAATTCAATCACAGCGTCAAGCACAGCCTGAACACCTTTGTTCTTGAATGCACTACCTGTCGTCATTGGCACAATTTCATTGGCCAATGTGCGTTGACGAAGGGCTGATTTAATCTCTTCTTCGCTCAACTCACCATCTTCAAGATATTTTTCCATTAGCTCTTCAGAAGCTTCTGCAGCGCTCTCAATTAGATGAGAACGCCATTCTTCAGCAAGCTCAAGAAGATCTGCAGGGACCTCTTCATAGTTGAAAGTCATTCCCTGGTCTTCTTCATTCCAGTTAATCGCTTTCATCTTGATAAGGTCAATAACACCTTTAAATTCATCTTCAGCACCAATTGGTAGCTGAATAGGCACAGGTGTAGCACCGAGACGTTTTTTAACTTGTTCAACAACAGACAAGAAATTAGCCCCCGTACGATCCATCTTATTGACGAAAATCATACGTGGTACTTCGTATTTGTTTGCCTGACGCCAAACGGTCTCAGTTTGCGGTTGCACACCTGATGAAGCACATAACACAACAACAGCACCATCAAGTACGCGCAATGAACGCTCTACTTCGATAGTAAAATCTACGTGTCCTGGAGTATCGATGATGTTTACACGATGCTCATCAAACTGAGCATCCATCCCTTTCCAGAAACACGTCGTTGCAGCAGAAGTGATCGTGATACCACGCTCTTGCTCCTGCTCCATCCAGTCCATAGTTGCGGCACCGTCGTGTACCTCACCAATCTTATGAGAAAGACCAGTATAGAAAAGTACGCGCTCGGTCGTAGTTGTTTTACCCGCATCTACGTGAGCACATATACCAATGTTACGGTAGCGCTCAATCGGAGTTGTCCGTGCCATAATATCCTCTTAAAGGGTGTTAGCAGATTACCAACGGTAGTGAGCGAATGCTTTGTTCGCTTCAGCCATACGGTGAACGTCTTCACGTTTCTTAACCGCAGTGCCTTTGTTTTCAGCAGCGTCGATCATCTCTTGAGCAAGACGAAGACCCATTGATTTTTCGCCACGCTTACGTGCAGCTTCAACCAACCAACGCATACCTAGTGCGTTACGACGCACTGGACGTACTTCAACTGGTACTTGGTACGTTGAACCACCAACACGGCGAGATTTAACCTCTACCTGTGGGCGAACGTTATCAAGTGCAGATTCAAAGATTTCTAGGTGCGACTTGCCTGATTTTTCAGCAGCCACGTCTAGCGCACCATATACGATTTTTTCAGCAGTAGATTTCTTGCCGTCAAGCATTACTACGTTAACGAATTTAGCAAGAAGCTCTGATCCGAACTTCGGATCTGGAAGAATTTTACGTTGACCTATTACGCGTCTTCTAGGCATTTTCTTTCTCCGGTATCTTCAGGTCCGTGCTAAACACGGATTCCCAAAACAATATATAAAAATTTAAAACTTAAGTGCTTGGCCTTACTAACGGAGAACCATTAGCCCTTAGGACGTTTTGCACCGTACTTAGAACGAGCCTGTCTACGGTCGTTTACGCCTGCACAGTCAAGTGCACCACGAACAGTGTGGAAACGCACACCTGGTAAGTCTTTAACACGACCACCACGGATTAGGATTACACTGTGCTCTTGTAGGTTGTGACCTTCACCACCAATGTATGAAGTTACTTCGAAACCGTTAGTTAAACGTACACGCGCTACTTTACGTAATGCAGAGTTTGGTTTCTTAGGTGTTGTTGTATATACGCGAGTACATACACCACGCTTTTGTGGACAAGCTTTAAGAGCAGCTGAGTTGCTCTTTGTAACCTTGCTACGACGTGGCTTACGCACTAGCTGGTTAATAGTTGCCATTAAATAGCTCCTGAATTAATAAATTACTACTGAAAAATAAAATCTTACCATTTAGGCCAAATCCAATTTTCTTGAACGACTAAAATGGGTGGCCGAATTTTAATGACCAAAGTTTAACCTGTCAACCAAAAGTCGTCATCAGCGCTAAGTAAATGCATGCAATTCGGATGGTTTTGTCTGCGAAGCTATTGAAAGTTAACAAAAGTTGACGATTGCATTGAAAAACCTTTGTTGCAGTATACATATTGATGTGACGCTTTGATGGCAATTCGACCAGCGAGTTGAAAAGGCATAAAAAAACCGCTGCATTCACACAGCGGTTTTTCAATTAATTAGCTAAATGGCGAGGATTACTCGTTGCCACCTAGTAAATCAGCGTTTAGTGCATCTGTTAGCGCTTGAGTTGCCTCTTCAGCACTTACTGTTTGCTCTTCAACAGCTGCTTCACCTTGCTTACGACGGTTGATGCGCTCTTCATGGTATGCGAAACCTGTACCCGCAGGGATCAAACGACCCACGATTACGTTTTCTTTCAGACCACGTAGCTCATCGCTCTTACCGTTAACCGCAGCTTCGGTTAGAACACGTGTTGTTTCCTGGAACGATGCCGCAGAAATAAACGATTCAGTCGCAAGTGACGCTTTAGTAATACCCATTAGTTGGATTTCAAACTTAGCTGGGATCTTACCTTGCATTTCTAGTTCACGGTTAGCGATGTTTACACGTGCAACTTCAGCTTGCTCGCCTACTAGGAACTCACTGTCACCACCGTCAAGGATGATACACTTACGAAGCATCTGACGAACGATAGTCTCAATGTGCTTATCGTTAATCTTTACGCCCTGTAGGCGGTATACTTCTTGTACTTCGTTAGTGATGTAGTTAGATACATCAGTAACACCACGTAGACGTAGGATGTCGTGCGGAGACTCTGGACCATCGGCGATTACTTCACCTTTAGCCACTTGCTCACCTTCGAACACGTTAAGCTGACGCCATTTCGGGATCATCTCTTCGTATGCATCACCCTCTTCCGGTGTGATCACAAGACGTTTCTTACCTTTAGTCTCTTTACCGAAGCTAACGGTACCTGTGATTTCTGCAAGAATTGCAGGATCTTTTGGCTTACGCGCTTCGAATAGGTCAGCAACTCGAGGTAGACCACCCGTGATGTCACGAGTCTTTGAACCTTCTTGTGGAATACGAGCCAGTACCGAACCAGGTAGTACTGTTGCACCATCTGTGATTTCAATCGTTGTGAATGAAGGTAGACGGATCTCTTGAAGACCACGTTCTTCGTTCTCAATGATTAGTTTAGGCTCTTTCGCGTTTACTTTCGCAAGATCCTTAACAACCACACGTGTTAGACCAGTTAATTCATCAGTCTGTGCTTCAGTGTTTGAATCATCAATATCGCTGAACGATACTTTTGACTCATGTTCAATGATGATTGGGTGACTATGCGGGTCCCAAGTAGCAACGATATCGTTACCTTTAACGTCAGCACCATCTTGTACAGTTAATACTGCACCGTAAGGAACTTTATAACGCTCTTTCTCACGACCGTGCTCATCGATTATCGTGATCTCAGTTGAACGAGACGTGATAACGATTTTGCCATCAGCATTGATTACAAACTTCGCATTGTGAAGTTTCAGATTACCATTGTTCTTAACTTGAACACTGTTCTCTGCAGAAGCTCGTGATGCCGCACCACCGATGTGGAACGTACGCATCGTAAGCTGTGTACCCGGCTCACCGATTGACTGTGCCGCGATTACACCAACTGCTTCACCAGGGTTGATGATGTGGCCACGCGCCAAGTCACGACCATAACAGTGTGCACACACACCAAAGTCGTTTTGACAGGTGATTACAGAACGTACTTTAACTTCGTCTACTGAGTGCTCTTCTAGAAGGTCACACAGTTTTTCGTCAATCATTACGTTACGTTCAACCAGTACTTCTGTTGTACCAGGCTTAACCACGTCTTCAGCAACAACACGACCTAGTACGCGCTCACGAAGCGGCTCTACAACGTCACCACCTTCAATTAGCGGCTTCATTACTAGACCTTCTTCGGTACCACAGTCTGATTCATTGATAACCAAATCTTGTGCTACGTCTACTAGACGACGAGTTAGGTAACCCGAGTTCGCTGTCTTAAGTGCCGTATCCGCTAGACCCTTACGCGCACCGTGCGTCGAGATAAAGTACTGTAGTACGTTTAGACCTTCACGGAAGTTCGCTGTAATCGGCGTTTCGATGATTGAACCATCTGGACGTGCCATTAGACCACGCATACCCGCTAGCTGACGGATCTGAGCAGCACTACCACGAGCGCCTGAGTCTGCCATCATAAACACTGAGTTAAATGACGGTTGCTCTTCTTCGTTGCCTTCAGCGTTGATAACCGTTTCTTTTGAAAGGTTAGCCATCATCTCGCGAGAAAGGTTTTCGTTTACACGTGACCAGATATCGATAACTTTGTTGTATTTCTCACCGGCAGTTACAAGACCTGATTGGAACTGTTGGTTGATTTCTGCAACTTCAGCTTCCGCACGATCGATGATCTCACCTTTAGTTGGTGGGATTACCATGTCATTGATACCGATAGAAACACCTGACTTCATCGCGTAGTGGAAACCGGTATACATCACTTGGTCAGCAAAGATAACTGTATCTTTAAGACCTAGACGACGGTAACACTCGTTAAGAAGACCAGAAATTTGTTTCTTACCTAGTGGTTTGTTGATCAGTTCAAACGGCAAGCCTTCAGGGATATTCAATGAAAGGATTGCACGACCTACTGTCGTATCTACTAGGTGAGTTAACGTGCCGCGCTCACGTGTTTCTTCGTCGATAGTCACTTCTGTGATACGCACTTTAACACGAGCGTGAAGCTCAGCAGCACCTACACGGTATGCTTTTTCAGCTTCTTTAGCATCTTTAAATACTAAACCTTCACCTTTACCGTTGATGCGATCGCGAGTCATGTAGTAAAGACCTAGTACAACGTCCTGTGAAGGAACGATGATTGGTTCACCGTTAGCTGGTGCTAGGATGTTGTTGGTAGACATCATCAATGCACGCGCTTCCAACTGCGCTTCAAGCGTCAGTGGTACGTGAACAGCCATTTGGTCACCATCGAAGTCAGCGTTATACGCCGCACACACTAGCGGGTGCAGGTGGATCGCTTTACCTTCGATAAGTACAGGTTCGAATGCTTGGATACCTAGACGGTGAAGTGTTGGCGCACGGTTAAGTAAAACCGGGTGCTCACGGATAACTTCGTCTAGTACGTCCCAAACCTCTGGTACTTCACGCTCAACCATCTTCTTCGCAGCTTTGATGGTTGTCGCCATACCACGGCGCTCTAGTTTACCGTAGATAAATGGCTTGAATAGCTCAAGTGCCATCTTCTTAGGTAGACCACACTGATGTAGTTTCAGTGTAGGACCAACGGTGATAACAGAACGGCCTGAGTAGTCAACACGCTTACCTAGAAGGTTTTGACGGAAACGACCTTGCTTACCTTTGATCATGTCAGCAAGCGACTTCAGTGGACGCTTGTTAGAACCTGTAATTGCACGGCCACGACGACCATTATCAAGTAGCGCATCAACCGCTTCTTGAAGCATACGCTTTTCGTTACGTACGATGATGTCTGGTGCAGCTAGGTCTAGAAGACGCTTCAAACGGTTGTTACGGTTGATCACACGACGGTAAAGGTCGTTCAGATCTGAAGTCGCAAAACGACCGCCGTCTAGTGGTACTAGAGGACGTAGATCTGGTGGAAGAACCGGTAGCACGCTCATTACCATCCACTCAGGGTTGTTACCTGATTGGTGGAACGCTTCCATTAGTTTAAGACGCTTAGTGATTTTCTTACGCTTAGTTTCAGAGTTGATTGTTGGCAACTCTTCACGCATTTCAGCGATTAACTGACCAAGGTCTAGGTCACGAAGTAGATCAAGTACAGCTTCTGCACCCATCTTCGCTTCAAACTCATCACCGTGCTCTTCAAGTGCATCTAGGTATTCTTCTTCACCTAGTAGTTGACCGCGCTCAAGCGTAGTCATACCTGGCTCAGTTACCACGAATGATTCAAAATAAAGTACGCGCTCGATATCACGAAGCGTCATATCTAGCATTAGGCCGATACGTGACGGAAGTGATTTCAAGAACCAAATATGCGCAACTGGGCTAGCCAGCTCGATGTGACCCATACGGTCACGACGTACTTTTGTTAGCGTTACTTCAACGCCACACTTTTCACAGATAACACCACGGTGCTTCAAGCGCTTGTATTTACCACACAAACACTCGTAATCTTTTACTGGGCCGAAGATACGGGCACAGAATAAGCCATCACGCTCAGGCTTGAAAGTACGGTAGTTGATTGTCTCAGGTTTCTTTACTTCACCGTAAGACCATGAACGCACCATGTCTGGCGAAGCAAGACCAATACGAATTGCATCGAATTCTTCGGTCTTATTTTGTTGCTTCAGAAACTTAAGTAAGTCTTTCACCTTAGCTCTCCTGTCGGAGGTTAATCTTGAGGGCAAGCCACGCTCACCCCTACATTCTTTTCAGTCCGGTTGCAGTTATGCAACGCCGCAGCGCACTGCGGCGGTCGGATTAAATTTCTTCCAACTCGATGTTGATACCTAGCGAGCGGATTTCTTTCAACAGTACGTTGAACGACTCAGGCATACCCGGTTCCATCTTGTGGTTACCGTCTACGATGTTCTTATACATCTTAGTACGACCGTTAACGTCATCCGACTTCACTGTCAACATTTCTTGTAGTGTGTAGGCAGCACCGTATGCTTCTAGTGCCCATACCTCCATCTCACCGAAACGCTGACCACCGAACTGTGCCTTACCACCCAGCGGCTGCTGAGTAACTAGGCTGTAAGAACCTGTTGAACGCGCGTGCATCTTGTCATCAACAAGGTGGTTCAGTTTCAGCATGTACATGTAGCCTACTGTTACTTGACGCTCAAATGCATCACCAGTACGACCATCATATAACGTTACCTGACCACTTCTTGGATAACCACCAAGCTCTAGCATGTCTTTGATTTCAGCTTCACGTGCACCATCAAATGCTGGTGTTGCGATTGGAAGACCACCTTTAAGGTTATCTGCCAAGCGACGGATTTCATCATCAGAGAAGTTAGCAATATCTACTTTCTGACGGCAGTCACCGATTTCGTAAGCTTTCTTGATGAATTCGCGTAGCTCGTGAATTTCGCGTTGCTCTTTCATCATTTCTTCAAGACGTTCGCCGATACCACGAGCAGCTAGACCCATGTGAGTTTCTAGGATCTGACCGATGTTCATACGAGATGGTACACCCAGCGGGTTAAGTACGATATCTACAGTACGACCTTTATCATCGTAAGGCATGTCTTCAACAGGAACGATAGTTGAGATTACACCCTTGTTACCGTGACGACCCGCCATCTTATCACCAGGTTGGATACGACGTTTAACAGCTAGGTATACTTTAACAATCTTAAGTACGCCAGGCGCTAGGTCATCACCTTGAGTGATCTTACGACGCTTGTTCTCGAAACGCTTATCGTAGTCAGCTTTAAGCTCGTCATACTGTGCAGCTAGTTGCTCAAGCTCTGCTTGGTGCTCTTCATCAGCAAGACTTTGCGTTAGTAGCTTCTCAGTGTTAAAGCCAGCAAGCTGCTCTTCACTCATACCTGATTTAATCAGTAGGTTACGAGCGTGAGTCAGGATACCGCCTTCAAGGATTCTGAACTCTTCGTTGAAGTCTTTCTTCGCTTCGCGAAGCTGCATATCTTCAACTTCTAGTGCACGTTTGTCTTTTTCAACACCGTCACGCGTAAACACTTGTACGTCGATAACCGTACCAGATACAGAGTTTGGTACACGTAGTGAGCTGTCTTTAACGTCAGACGCTTTTTCACCGAAGATAGCGCGTAGTAGCTTTTCTTCAGGTGTTAGCTGCGTTTCACCTTTAGGCGTTACTTTACCTACAAGGATGTCGCCGCCTTTCACTTCAGCACCGATATATACAACGCCTGATTCGTCAAGCTTACCTAGTGCAGATTCACCTACGTTTGGAATATCCGCAGTGATTTCTTCTGGACCAAGCTTAGTATCACGAGCAATACACTGAAGCTCTTGAATGTGGATAGTCGTTAGACGATCTTCTTTTACAACATTCTCTGAAAGTAGGATTGAATCCTCGAAGTTGTAACCATTCCAAGGCATGAATGCTACACGTAGGTTCTGACCAAGTGCTAAGTCACCTAGGTCTGTTGAAGGACCATCAGCAAGCACGTCACCACGTACCACCGGCTCACCAACCATACAAGTTGGTTTCTGGTTGATACAAGTGTTTTGGTTTGAACGTGTGTACTTAGTTAAGTTATAGATGTCGATGCCCGCTTCACCTTGGATGCGCTCATCTTCATTAACGTTAACAACAATACGGCTTGCATCAGCATACTTAACGATACCGCCACGCTTAGCAACGATTGTTACACCAGAGTCTTTCGCTAGTGTACGCTCAATACCAGTACCAACTAGCGGCTTATCAGCACGTAGTGTAGGTACAGCTTGACGTTGCATGTTCGATCCCATCAATGCGCGGTTCGCGTCATCGTGTTCTAGGAATGGGATAAGCGCTGCAGCCACAGAGATTACCTGCTGTGGAGATACGTCCATATACTGGATGCTGTCGCTTGGCATAAAGGTTGATTCACCTTTAAAACGACATGGAATCAATTCTTCAGCAAATTGGTTGTCATCGGTTAGCGTTGTATTCGCCTGTGCGATAACGAACTGACCTTCTTCAATTGCTGATAGGTAATCAACATCGTCAGTAACGATACCGTCTACTACTTTGCGGTATGGAGTCTCTAAGAAACCATAGTCGTTTGTACGCGCGTAAGTAGATAGCGAGTTGATTAGACCGATGTTTGGACCTTCAGGCGTTTCGATAGGACAAACACGACCGTAGTGCGTTACGTGTACGTCACGTACTTCGAAGCCAGCACGCTCACGAGTTAGACCACCCGGACCTAATGCAGAAATACGACGCTTGTGCGTTACTTCTGAAAGCGGGTTGTTCTGGTCCATAAACTGTGAAAGCTGTGAAGAACCAAAGAATTCTTTTACTGCTGCAGAGATTGGCTTAGCGTTGATCAAATCCTGTGGCATAACGTTATCTAGGTCACCAAGACTTAGACGCTCACGTACCGCACGCTCAACACGTACAAGACCTACACGGAATTGGTTTTCAGCCATTTCACCTACAGAACGGATACGACGGTTACCTAAGTGGTCGATGTCATCAACATCGCCTTTACCGTTACGGATGTCGATCAATACCTTCATCACGCTCACGATATCTTCTTTAGATAGCGTACCGTCACCTTCGTCTGAATCATAACCAACACGGCTATTGAACTTCATACGACCAACAGTTGAAAGGTCGTAGCGCTCTTCAGAGAAGAATAGGTTATCAAATAACGCTTCTGCAGCTTCTTTTGTTGGTGGCTCACCAGGGCGCATCATGCGATAGATTTCTACCAATGCTTCTAGGCGATTGTTAGTAGAATCAACACGTAATGTCTCTGACATGTACGCACCGCTGTCTACTTCGTTGATGTAAAGCGTATCGATCTTTGAGTGACCCGCTTTCACCAATTCAGCCATAAGCTCTAGTGATAGTTCAGAGTTCGCTTCTGCAATCACTTCGCCTGTTGATTCGTCGATATAGTTTTTAGCAACAACACGACCGATGATGTACTCATGCGGTACTTCAAGAGTGTCGATGCCTTGCTTTTCGATGCTCTTAATGTGGCGTGCAGTAATACGACGGCCTTTTTCAACCAATACGTCACCGTTTGCATCTTTAATATCAAATGCAGCGGTTTCACCACGTAGGCGTGAAGGCACAAGTTCCATCAACACTTTGCCATCTTTTACTTCGAAACTTGTCGTTTCAAAAAATAGTGCCAAGATTTCGTCTGAAGTGAACTCTAGCGCACGTAAGATGATAGATGCTGGTAGTTTACGGCGACGGTCAATACGAACGTAAAGGTTATCTTTAACGTCGAATTCAAAGTCAAGCCATGAACCACGGTAAGGGATCACACGTGCGTTATATAACACTTTACCAGATGAGTGTGATTTACCACGGTCGTTATCAAAGAATACACCAGGTGAACGGTGTAGCTGAGAAACGATAACACGCTCAGTACCATTGATTACAAAAGTACCGGTGTCTGTCATGAGCGGGATTTCGCCCATGTAAACTTCTTGCTCTTTTATGTCTTTGACTGTGCCAGGTGCATCTTTGTCCATTAGCACAAGACGTAGTTTAACGCGAAGTGGAGCAGAATATGTCACACCGCGAATTTGACATTCTTTAACGTCAAATACTGGCTCGCCAATACGATAACTGACGTATTGAAGTTCAGAATTGCCCGAGTAGCTCTTGATAGGGAATACAGAACGGAAAGCAGCTTCCAATCCAGTATCACCATCGGCATCAGGCGCAATGAACTTATCGAACGATTCCAACTGCATTTGCAGTAGGAAAGGTATGTCCAAAACCTGTGGACGTTTACCAAAATCCTTACGGATACGTTTCTTTTCAGAATAAGAGTAAGCCATGGGGTTCCTCAGCTTGCTGATCTTTGACCCAACCTGTCCAAAATTGAACAGACTTCACTGGCATCTAAGCCATGATAACAACATCTAAATTGTCACACTAACTTGCTTAACTAACGGCTTATATGAGCACAATTCAGGCTATATTCAAATCGTTAATGTCATCAAATCAGTGTTACTTCAAATGCCATTGCGATTTTCAACAAAAACTTCTAAGTTATTGAAAATTACAGTGAAATTCGAAGATTTATGCACGATAGAAATGCATATCTCTATAGCGCAAAAGGGCCGGTGATTAAATAATCACCAGCCCTTGCCTGATTTCTCAGGCAGCGAACCTAGCGGGAGCTAGATTACTTGATCTCAACTTCAGCACCAGCTTCTTCAAGATCTTTCTTAAGCGCTTCAGCTTCTTCCTTAGATACACCTTCTTTGATAGGTGCAGGAGCAGACTCAACTAGCGCTTTAGCTTCTTTAAGGCCTAGACCTGTTGCGCCACGTACCGCTTTGATTGCAGCAACTTTGTTACCGCCAGCAGCAGCTAGGATTACGTCGAACTCAGTCTTTTCTTCAGCAGCTTCAGCAGGACCAGCAGCAACAACAGCAGCAGCTGCAGTTACACCGAACTTCTCTTCCATAGCTTCAACTAGTTCAACAACTTCCATTACTGACATTTCAGCAATAGCGTCAAGGATTTGGTCTTTAGTTACAGACATTTCAAATTTCCTAATTATTTACGAACCCATGCGGTTCAAAAAATTTATTAAAGAAAGGAGCGTTGCTTAAATTAAGCAGCTTGCTCAGCTTTCTGTACACGTACCGCTTCAATTGTTTTACACAATTTGCCAGCAGACGCTTCTTTCATAGCGCTCATTAAGCGTGCAACAGCTTCGTCGTAAGTAGGTAGCTTAGCAAGCATATCTACGTCAACGATTTTGCCTTCGAATGCAGCAGTTTTAAGCTCAAATGCTTCGTTCTTTTTCGCGAAATCTGCAAAGATACGCGCAGCAGCACCAGGGTGCTCTGAAGAGAAAGCGATTAGGCTTGGACCAACTAGTGATTCATTTAGGCATTCGTAATCAGTGCCTTCAACCGCACGTCTAGCTAGGGTGTTACGAACAACTTTCATCCATACACCAGCTTCACGAGCTTCTTTACGAAGAGCAGTGATTGCACCTACTGTTACACCACGAGAATCAGCAACAACTGCTGAAAGAGCACCTTTGGCAGCTTCGTTGACTTCAGCAACAATTGCTTTTTTGTCTTGAAGATTTAAAGCCATGGGTGTTACTCCTGGTTTATAGAAAAACAAACATGTTTTTCAGTTCTACTCTACCCTGCTAAAAACTTTAGCAGAGATGCTTTTTACGGCGAGAGCCAGAAGATTAGGAAAATCTAGCTGGGATTCACACCGTCTACGTAGGACGATTAAGGCCGAAGCCACCTACGGTCTTGGACGGAAGCGCAATTTATCGATTCATTGTAGACCATGATGGAAACAATTTTCGAAATTATGCGCTTCAACCCGAATTCTTTGCTTTGTAAAGAAGTACACTTCTCTACAAAATGGCGCAAAATTATAGTCTAATTTTTACGCCATGTAAACGCTAAACTCTAAATTATACTACTTGAGTATTTAGAGTAGCTTGGTCTAAAGCAACACCAGCACCCATCGTAGTAGAGATGCTTACTTTCTTCACGAAAGTACCTTTTGCAGTAGAAGGCTTAGCCTTCTTAAGCGCGATGATTAGCGCTTCAAGGTTTTCTTGAAGTTGGTTAGCGTCAAAGTCTACTTTACCGATAGTAGTGTGGATGATACCGTTCTTATCGTTACGGTAACGAACCTGACCAGCTTTAGCGTTCTTAACAGCTTCTGCAACGTTAGGCGTTACAGTACCTGTCTTAGGGTTAGGCATAAGACCACGTGGACCTAGGATTTGACCTAGCTGACCAACAACGCGCATTGCATCTGGAGAAGCAACAACAACGTCAAAGTTCATTTCGCCTTTCTTAACTTGCTCTGCAAGGTCTTCCATACCTACTAAATCAGCACCAGCTTCTTTAGCAGCTTCAGCATTTGCACCTTGAGTGAATACCGCTACGCGTACATCACGACCAGTACCGTGAGGTAGTACAGTTGCACCACGTACGTTTTGGTCAGATTTACGAGCATCGATACCTAGGTTTACAGCAACGTCAACACTTTCAACGAACTTAGCAGTAGCAAGTTCTTTTAGAAGAGCAACAGCTTCGTTGATTTCGTACTCTTTAGTCGCATCCACTTTCTCGCGGATAGTACGCATACGCTTAGTTAATTTAGCCATTCTCAATTACTCCTCTACGTTCAAGCCCATTGCACGTGCAGAACCTGCAATCGTGCGTACAGCTGCGTCCATATCAGCAGCAGTAAGATCTGGACGTTTCGTCTCAACGATCTCTTCAAGTTGAGCACGAGTAACTGTACCAACTTTTTCAGTGTTAGGACGACCAGAACCAGACTTGATACCAGCAGCCTTCTTAAGAAGGTATGCCGCAGGTGGAGTCTTCATTTCAAAAGTGAAAGAACGGTCACTGTAAACAGAAATAACAACAGGAACAGGTGCGCCTTTTTCGATAGACTCTGTACGTGCGTTGAACGCTTTACAGAATTCCATGATGTTTACACCGTGTTGACCTAGTGCAGGACCTACTGGAGGACTAGGGTTAGCCATACCAGCAGCAACTTGTAGCTTGATTAGAGCTTCAACTTTCTTAGCCATGATAATACCTCAATTGTGGGTCTTTGCCTCGTGCGCGCGAGGACGCGTACTCAAACGGCTTCCCAGTTAAAAAATTCAGTCTTTTTGCCGCATATTTTTGCGTACAACAAAAAGGCCGCTGATTATAGATTAATCAGCGGCCTTTGACAACTTTTTCAAGTTAGAATTTATTTGTCTTTCTCAACCTGACCAAATTCTAGGTCTACAGGTGTTGAACGACCGAAAATAAGTACCGAAACTTTCAGGCGACTCTTTTCGTAATCCACTTCTTCAACCACACCGTTGAAGTCAGCAAATGGACCATCTGTAACACGAACCACTTCACCCGGCTCAAATAAAGTAGCAGGTTTCGGTGCTTCAGCATTTTCTTGTAGACGGTTAAGAATACGATCCGCTTCTTTTTGACTGATTGGTGCAGGACGGTCTGACGTACCACCAACAAAGCCCATTACACGCGGTGTACTATTCACCAAGTGCCAAGAAGCATCGTCCATTACCATTTGAACTAATACATAGCCAGGGAAGAATTTACGCTCAGATTTACGTTTCTGACCTGCACGCATTTCAACCACTTCTTCAGTCGGCACAAGGATCTCACCGAATAGGTCTTCTAACCCTTCGATTTTAATATGCTCGATAATGGTTTGTGCTACGCGTTTTTCAAAACCCGAAAACGCTTGGATCACGTACCAACGTAATTTCTTTTCTTTGTTCTCATCCGACATGGGATCAGATCTCCAATCCAGTTAAAAAGCCTACTGCACGGAAAAGTATACCATCTAATCCCCATAGGATTAATGCCATAATCACCGTTGCAATGATCACGATGAAAGTAGTGTGAGTCGCTTCCTGACGCGTTGGCCAGATAACTTTACGTACTTCAATACGTGATTCTTTAGCAAAAGCGATAAAGGTACGGCCTTTTTCAGTCGTTACCAAAATGCCCAAAGCCGCAGCAATAGCTGCAACTACGCCAACAGCGCGTACTAAAACAGATAAATCGGCATATAGATAATTACCAACTACAGCACCAGTTAGAAGTGCAATAGCAGCTAGCCACTTTACCGTGTCCATCGAGCTTGACGAGTTTTCAACATTAGTGCTCATAATCAATTTTACCTTAAATACAGACACAACAACCCTGCATAGAACAGGGTAAATCCATTCAATCCAAATTTACAAATAAGCGACTTAAGTGGTTTTGGGTCACGTTATTTTAAATGTGGACTTGTTGCTGAATTGGCAGGGGCGGCAGGACTCGAACCCGCAACCATCGGTTTTGGAGACCGCTGTTCTACCAATTGGAACTACGCCCCTGCAAAGTGGATGCCCATTATACTGACGAAGCAAACGAAAACAAGTGTAAAAGATATGCAAAGTAACATTTAATCTAAACTTGGTTTTACGACGTCTTCAGAAAAGACGCAATAAATCTCCGTGATAAAAATCACAAAGCACCCAAACTTGCTCAAATGGATGACAATCAGGGATCTCCCAAGTGGCTTTTAAGCGCTTAAAATCGTCAAGATGATAGATGGGGCTAGCATTTCGAATTAACAACCAAACACGTTGTGAATCATAGTATTTTTTGGCTTTTTGATTGAGCAGCCGCTGTAAGCCGATACTCAGTTGTTCGGAGTCAGCGGCTTGACTCATTGCTGCCAGCTCTCTTTGCGTGGAGAGAGACAACTGACGCCCAAGCACAGCCATCGCTTCTTTCTCACTTGCATAAAAATGGGCTATTTCTATATCAAGCTGTATTTTTCCTTGATAGCAACTGACGTCCGGCTTATTGGGCTCATTGTGCCAAATATGGCGCATATGCACTGCAAACTGCTTTTCATAACTGCGTAAAAACAGTTTAGCAGCGTCATGCTCAAGTTTTATTTTTTCTGCTTCACTCGCTCTGTCCATTCACAACCACTGCTACATCACTCAATAAGCTTGAAGCACCGAATCTAAAATTCTTGGCATTGAGCCACTCGGCCCCCATAATTTCTTCAGCCAATCGTAAATATCGCTGTGCTTCAACTACTGACTTTACTCCACCGGCCGCTTTAAATCCAACCGATTTACCGCTGCTTTTGATTGTCTTAAGGATAACTTCAGCCGCTTCAGGTGTAGCATTGACAGCAACCTTTCCTGTACTTGTTTTAACAAAGTCCGCGCCCGCCATAATGGCAAGCTGCGCGGCTTCCGCAATGAGCTTTGGTTTAGCCAATACGCCACTTTCGATGATGACCTTGAGCTTTGCTTTACCTTGACAAGCAAGCTTGCTTGAATGCACATATTGCCAAGGTGTATCTGGGTCACCCGCCATCAGCTGCTGATAAGGAAGCACAAGATCAATTTCGTCGGCACCATCTGCGATTGCTGAATGAGTTTGTGCAACGACCTGCTGGAGCTTTTGTTCTCCAGATGGGAAGTTGGTCACCGTTGCCACTTTTATCTGCGGCCACTCACGCTTTTCCAACTCTTCTTTTACTAACATCACAAACTGCGGATACACACAAATCGCCGCTGGTAGTCCGATATCAGGGTTAATGCTATTCAATAATGCGAGAATACTTGCCGGCGTATCGTCCTCTTTCAAAGAGGTTAAATCCATTAAACTCAGCGACAACCGAGCATCAGATTGTAAAGTCATTACCGTGTTCCTTTTCATTCTATGTAATAAGCCTAGGGCCTGTTCATCTTTCAAGTTTGTTTTTGCAGCAACTTGATTGGTATTTATACAAGGCAGAGCCTGCGTAGCATAGTTGCTCTATGTGAGTTAGGCGATAAAGACTTTGTGCTCCTGCAAAGTCACCTTACCCCACATCCTTGTGGGGCAACACAGAAGAAATGCCAATCAAGCGCTGCCCTTTGGGTTCACCTGAGTGCGCTTTGTTCATTGTTGCTCAACTTTTGCCTAGATTACTAGGCGGCAAATTGAGCGCCGCGACCAAAACCCACTCAGAAGAACAAAAATCAAACAGCAAAGGTCAACAGACCCTAGTTAAATGCATACAGCAGGACCAACAATAGGACAAATGTCCGCATACAATTAGCTGTCGGACGCGGTTTTTACTATTGTTCATTAAATGAATATCTCATAACCAAACACTATAATCGTCAAATCACAGCAAAAACTTAAGTTAACCTAATGAAACAAAAAGAAAATTACATTTAACCACTTTCTTTATAACTTTTGGTTATATGGAGTCGGTTTAAATTATTTTTTCCCACATTTGCAACTCTATATGCTGCGCTCTATTACTGATATCAATCAATATTGATATCAACCGTCGTGATGTTTAGCAGAGGTTATCGTGCAATACTTGCCAATTTTTACCAAACTAGAAAATAAACCTGTATTGATTGTAGGTGGTGGTGAGGTTGCGCTGAGGAAGTGTCGCGCCTTTTTGAAAGCCAATGCAGCAGTCACTTTGGTTTCACCTGAGTTTTGCACTGAGCTTTTATCACTAGCAGCGGATGCAAGCGTTGCACTTCGACATAAGCCATTTGATGCATCAGACCTAGATAATGCCATGTTAGTCGTTGCGGCAACGGATATTGAAGCCGTAAATGCAGAGGTGGCAGAGCTTGCTGAAGCGCGAAACCTTTTCGTTAACGTAGTCGACGACCAACCAAAGTGTAATTTTATTTTTCCGTCAATCGTGGATAGAAACCCTATAACGATTGCCATATCCAGTGCTGGAACTGCGCCCGTCCTTGCAAGACGATTACGAGAGAAGTTAGAAACCCTTATTCCACAGCATATAGGTCCGCTGGCAACGCTTGTCGGTCAATTCAGACATAAAGTGAAAGCGCGCTTTAAACACTTTGCTGACCGCCGTCAGTTTTGGGAATCTGTCTTTGATTCAAATGTGGTAAGTGAAGTACAAGCTGGTAACAATGAAAATGCACAAATTCAACTTGAAGCCATGCTAGAAAGCACTCCCTCCCCTGAAGGCGAGGTTTATGTCGTCGGTGCGGGTCCTGGCGACCCTGAGCTACTGACGCTTAAGGCATTACAACTAATGCAACAAGCCGATGTGGTAGTGTATGATTATCTGGTATCTGACGAAATCATGGATCTTGTACGTCGTGACGCTGATTTAATCTGCGTGGGCAAAAAAGCCGGTAATCATAGTGTTAAACAAGAACACACCAACGAGATTTTGGTTGATTTAGCCAAACAAGGTAAAAAGGTTTGTAGGATAAAAGGCGGCGACCCATTTATTTACGGTCGCGGTGGCGAAGAAGTGCAGGTGTTGGCAGAAAATAACGTTAAATATCAAATTGTTCCGGGCATTACTGCTGCAGCAGGATGTAGCGCATACGCTGGTATTCCATTAACTCATAGAGATCATGCTCAAGCTATTCAATTTGTGACTGGGCATTGCAAGCAAGATGGACAAGAACTCGACTGGGAAGGCTTAGCTAAGGCGAATCAAACGCTTGCTGTATACATGGGAGTGATTAAATCGCCGCACATTCAGGCGCAATTACTCGCTCATGGCCGCTCGCCGAATACACCTGTAGCAATTGTTGAGAATGGCACGCGTAAATCTCAGCGTGTAGTAAGAACACAATTAGATCAACTTGCACAGACTATTACTGCGCATGATATTCAGTCGCCAGCACTATTGATTATTGGTGAAGTAGCAGCATTACATGAGCAATTAGCTTGGTTTAATAAGAACAATCAAATCAGTAGCTTTGCTCAACCCATTACGCAAGTCGCGTAATAACCGTAACAGATAGTTAAATTTATAAGTAGGACATTAATCATGGCTTTAACCCATCTCCAGCAACTCGAAGCTGAGAGCATAAAGATCATCCGAGAGGTTGCCGCAGAGTTTGAAAACCCGGTAATGCTGTACTCGATTGGTAAAGACTCGTCGGTACTGCTTCATCTTGCTCGTAAGGCTTTCTACCCTGCGAAGATCCCTTTTCCTCTACTCCACGTTGATACCAATTGGAAATTTAGAGAAATGATCGAGTTTCGCGATAGATTAGCAAAAGAGTATGGATTTGAACTGCTTGTGCACAAAAACCCAGAAGGGCTAGAGATGAACATAAGTCCATTTGTTCATGGTTCATCTAAGCATACCGATATCATGAAAACACAAGGCCTTAAGCAAGCGCTAGATCAATATGGTTTTGATGCGGCTTTTGGTGGTGCGCGCCGTGATGAAGAAAAATCTCGCGCAAAAGAAAGAGTTTACTCATTTAGAGATAAACACCACCGCTGGGATCCTAAAAACCAACGTCCGGAGTTATGGAATACGTATAACGGTCAAGTGAACCCTGGCGAAAGCATTCGTGTTTTCCCATTATCAAACTGGACAGAGCTCGATATTTGGCAATATATCTACCAAGAAGGTATTGAGATAGTGCCACTTTACCTCTCGAAGCCAAGACCGGTTGTCGAGCGTAACGGGACGTTAATTATGGTCGATGACGACCGCATGCCACTTGCTGAAGGTGAAGTGCCAGAAATGAAATCAGTACGCTTCAGAACGCTTGGCTGTTACCCACTAACGGGGGCTGTTGAATCAGAAGCCGATACGCTCACTGGAATTATCGAAGAAATGTTGTTATCTACGTCGTCAGAACGTGAAGGACGAGTGATTGATCATGATTCATCAGGATCAATGGAGAAGAAAAAGCGCGAGGGGTATTTCTAATGTCAACAGCAAATGAAGTGAAAGAATTAGGCATTGAAACCTACTTAGCGCGTCAGCAAGACAAGAGCTTGTTGCGTATGATGACCTGCGGCAGCGTAGATGACGGTAAATCAACGCTGATCGGCCGTCTCCTGCACGATAGCCATCAAATCTATGAAGACCAATTAGCTGCACTACACAAAGACAATGAAAAAGTCGGCAATGCGGGTGAAGATCTAGATTTAGCGTTACTCGTTGATGGCTTACAAGCGGAGCGTGAGCAAGGTATTACCATTGATGTGGCTTACCGCTATTTCTCGACAGCGAAGCGTAAATTTATTATTGCTGATACGCCGGGACACGAGCAATACACACGTAATATGGTTACGGGTGCTTCGACCAGTGATTTGGCGATTATCCTTGTCGATGCCCGTTATGGTGTGCAAGTTCAGACTAAACGCCATAGCTTTATCTGTGATTCACTGGGTATCAAACAGTTCGTTGTCGCGATAAACAAGATGGATATTGTTGATTTTGATGAGGCCGTATTTGAGCGCATAAAGGCCGACTATTTGAAATTTGCTGAACAACTGAACGTACGAGATATTCGCTTTGTGCCAATGTCAGCACTTAAAGGCGACAATGTTGTAAATCGCTCAGAAAAAACGCCTTATTATCAAGACAAACCATTGCTGGAACTGCTGGAAGACTCTCCTGCGGCAGAGCCTAATCATGGTTTTGAAGCGCGCTTCCCGGTGCAATATGTTGTGCGTCCTAATCTAGACTTTCGTGGTTTCCAAGGCACATTAACCTCTGGTAGCTTAAGCGTTGGCCAAGCGGTTAAAGTATTGCCATCAGGTAAGACTTCAACCATTAAAGAACTCGTGACTTTTGATGGTAATCTAACTCAAGTGGAAACTGGACAAGCATTCACTATCACATTAGCAGACGAAGTCGATGTGAGTCGTGGTGATGTGATTGTGCCTGCAGAGTCGACTGCTCAGGTGACGAATCAGATCACTGCTAAGCTGGTATGGATGCACGAAACACCACTACAATTGGGTAAAAGTTATAACCTTAAATTGGGTAGCAAGAAAACCGCGGCAATCGTGAAAAATATCGAGCACACTATCGATGTGAATACACTTGAGCACGGCCAAGCCGATTCATTGTCATTAAATGAAATTGCTATCGTAACCATCGAGCTGACAGAAAATGTCGTTGCGGATGAGTATTTAAATAATCGTGAAACCGGCTCGTTTATCTTAATTGATCGCCTATCTAACCTAACCATAGGTGCAGGTATGGTGGAAACGCTTCAAGCCGCAACAGCAACGTCCTCAAGTCAGTTTAGTGAATTTGAGATTGAGTTTAATGCATTAGTTCGCAAGCACTTCCCTCATTGGCAAGCGCTTGATATTTCGAAGCTAAAATAATGCAATTTAGCCTGTTAGACGAGGTATGACGTCATTATGGAACAAGTCATTTTAACAGGCATTATGCTAGCGTTAGTCGTGTGTCTTTTTGCCACACGCATTAACGCTGCATGGCTATTCACAGGCGCAATCGCCACTAGTTATTTGACTGGCCTCATCGATCTTGAATCGATGTTGGTGAATTATGCGAACCCGTCTTTAATCACGCTTGTGCTACTTATCCTAGTTTCTATTGCGATTGAAAAAACAACCTTAGTCAAAAAACTCGCCCACTCAATGGCACAAGGTAGTCTCGCAAAAGCGGTGATTAAACTGGGTTTATCCACCGCCTTTTTGTCTTCTTTTACCAATAACACTGCGGTGGTTGCTTCGCTGATCACCACCGTTAAAGAGAGCAAAACACACGCGCCTTCTAAGCTGCTATTACCGCTTTCTTATACCGCTATTTTAGGTGGTACGTTAACGCTAATAGGTACTTCTACCAACCTTATTGTTAATGGCTTTGCCGTAGAAGCAGGGATGGCACCGCTGGGCTTTTTTGACTTTACCTTAGTTGGTCTTGCCGTCCTGAGTGTTGGTTTATTGACCATCACGATTATGCTCAAATATTTGCCCGACAACGGCAAAAATAATGATGAGGTCGTGCCGTTTTATTTAGAAGGGAAAGTTGAGCCAAGCTCCAAGCTAGTTGGCCGCACGGTTGAAGAAAACGGCCTGCGCGACCTCAAAGACTTATTTCTTGCTGAAATCATTCGTGGTGAACGACGGATCTGCGCCGTTACGCCACAACAAGAAATTCTTGCTGGTGATGTTCTGCTATTTGTGGGCGACATCAACTCAGTGCCACTGTTACAGCGTTTCGATGGATTAAAGATAGTCCATGATAAACACGAGAAAGACGTTGAGCACTTGGTGGAAGTGGTCGTCAGTCAGTCTTCACGCTTTCTTGGAAAAACCATTAAAGAGATCCGCTTTAGAGAGCAGTTTCATGCTGCTATTATTGCGATACGTCGTGGTCATGATCGCCTACAAGGTGGAATCGGTCAGGTCGAATTACAAGCGGGTGACTCTTTAATACTAGCACCAAGCAGCGATTTTTATGCACTCCCCAATCTCAAACGCGAATTTGTGTATATCTCGGGCCTAGATTTACAAACACATCTATCTCGCAATAAGTCCAACACCGTACTTGCGAGTTTTGCGACAGTGGTTGGCCTTAGCATCTTTGGAGTTGTACCGCTGGTAAAAGGGTTAATCGTGTTACTCGCTGCCCTTGTGGTGCTCGGTACAATTAAAGTCCCAGAGATGAAACGCCGTTTTCCTATTGAGCTTGTCGCTATTGTTGGCAGTGCGATAGGACTGGCGAAGTTAATGATTGAAACCGGGCTGGCAGCCGAGATTTCTTCGAGCTTATTGTGGTTGTTAGGGGATTTTGGTCCTTACGGTGCATTTATCGCCATTTTTGTGATGACTGTGATATTTACCGAACTCATCACTAACAATGCCGCGGCTGCACTTTCATTCCCAGTAGCTTATGCGCTGGCAAGTGGCTTTGATGTAAGTCCATTGCCATTTGTAATGGCGGTAGCCTTTGGCGCATCCGCGAGCTTTATCTCACCTTTTGGCTATCAAACTAACCTCATGGTGTATAGCGCAGGCAACTATCGAATTCGTGATTACGTCACCATGGGACTGCCCTTGTCGTTGATTTATTCAGCGACGGTACTGACTGTTATTCCATTTGTCTTTCCATTTTAATAGAGCAAAGTATGGACGAAAATATTGTTTGGCATAACTATGCCGTAGATAAAACAAAACGTAGCGAATTAAAAGGTCATAAGCCTTGCGTGCTTTGGTTTACAGGCTTTTCAGGCTCAGGTAAAAGCACCGTGGCCAATGCTCTTGAGCATGCACTACAAGCAAAAGGCATACATACCTACCTCCTTGATGGAGATAATGTCAGGCATGGACTGTGTAAAGACTTAGGGTTCAGCGATGAAGACCGAGTCGAAAACATTCGTCGAGTGGGTGAACTCAGCAAACTCATGGTCGATGCGGGACTAATGGTACTCACCGCTTTTATCTCTCCTTTTCAAGCAGAACGAGATATGGTGCGTAACTTAGTCGCAAGCGGCGAGTTTATTGAAGTATACCTAGATACGCCGCTTGCAGTTTGCGAGCAACGAGACCCTAAAGGTTTGTATAAAAAAGCACGTGCTGGAGAAATAAAACACTTTACTGGCATTGATTCGGCGTATGAGCCCCCAATCAGTCCAGAAATATGTTTAAATACTTCCGAGCAGTCGCTGGAAGAATCTGTCCAGCATCTAATACACTATCTACTGTCAAAAAATTTAATAGGGTAAGTCATGAATCATACGGATCTGCTGGAAGAAGTATTAAATCTAAGTATTCGCGCTGGTGAAGCGATTATGGAGATTTATGCCAAGGACTTTAATGTTGAATATAAAGAAGATGAAAGTCCCGTCACTGAGGCAGATCTCGCTGCACATAAAATTATTGTTGCAGGCCTAAAGACTCTAACTCCCGAAATGCCGATATTAAGCGAGGAAAGCGCGGGTATAGATTGGCAAGAACGCCAACAATGGCAAGAGTATTGGCTGGTTGACCCCATTGATGGCACCAAGGAATTCATCAAGAAAAATGGCGAATTTACGGTAAATATTGCACTTATCAATAACGGTGAACCCATTCTTGGTGTTGTTCATGCTCCAGCACTTAATGAAAGCTACCTTGCAGAAAAAAGTATTGGCGCGTTCAAGCAAACGGGTGAAGCTCGCATAGAGCTCAAAGTCACCACCAAGCCCAATCAAGGTTTAATCAAAGTAGTTGGCTCGCGCTCACATCCTTCACCAGATTTAGCTGAGTACCTTACCCGCTTCGAGCAAGTCGACATGGTGCCTAAAGGCAGTTCACTTAAGTTATGCTTAGTGGCAGAAAGTAAAGCCGATGTTTACCCTCGTCTTGGCCCAACTTCAGAGTGGGATACCGGGGCCGGACACGCGGTGGCGAGTATCGCAGGGGCAAAGGTCAGCCAAGTGAATGGCGAGCCTCTGCGCTATAATCAAAAAGCCGAGTATCTTAACCCCTATTTTGTGGTTTCTAGGTTGGAAGACTAAGCTAGAAGGTGATAATACCGTAAACTAATTCACATAAAACCAGTCGAATTAACGTTCGACTGGTTTATTTGCGACGCGAGTTAGGAGTTTATCGTATACGCTTTTTAAAACCGCTCTTGGCGTTTCAAGCAAAAATGTCTCTTTGACCAACTGCTCCAGCTGAGCAAAGCTCTCAACTGCAGTTTCAGTAACACAGCCATCACATTCATGCCATTCAAAATAACTCTGATTACGCAGTAAATAACGATGGCAATCTGTAATTCGAGAAACCACTAAGTTATTCACAAACGCCGCTTCAGAATGTTGATGGGAATAAAAGTGTGCCACTTCACAATCGGATTCGAACACTTCAGCAAGGTCGACATGATATAAAGTGAGCGGTGCTTCTCCTTCCTCTAACAAAGTAACTTTAACTGTGTCTGCTGTTTTTTGTACCTGATAAGACTGCCGACCTTGGATAATTAAGGTCTGATTGATGTTAATCGGTACACGAGGAGACTTCACTCCAAACCCCACATCAACCAAATACTGCTCGCCGTCCAAATTTAACAATGTCATCCGATGAGAACGAGGATTGGAGAGGCTACCATTTAGCATTACTCTCGCAAGAATCGGCCTTACCGTAAACCCAAGCTGTTGCAACGCTAAAAATGCCACCTTGTTATGCTCAAAGCAGTAGCCTCCTTGTTTGTTGATCACTAAGCGGTTAAATAGTGGTAATGGGTCAAGCAACATACGCTCACCATACATGGCATTAATACTTGAGAAGGCGTAACGAGAGAGGTGTTTTTGTTGTAACTCGGTGACCAGCTCAATCCCAGCAAAGTGCTGTAACGATAAGCTGCTAAGATATTGATTGATATTCGCTTCTAATTCCATGACTGACTCCAAAAGTTGATGAAGGCAGGTTAAAACCTCAACCCATGTTAAGGTCAATAGGTATTTTTACTTTTTCAACCATTGTTTCTATTACCTCATAAGATGTCACTTTGTTATCCAAACCTCAGGTTAACTAGGCAAATAACTGATGCACTTTTTTGCTCGGCAAAGCGAGGCGTTTAGCTTCTGCCACAACCAGCGGCTTCGACATAAAATAGCCTTGCGTTTGATGACAATAAAGCCTTGATAACGTATCAAGCTGCGCTGCCGTTTCAATGCCCTCGGCTGTCACGACAAGGTTAAAGCTGTGCGCAATCGCACAAATTGCTTCAATGAGTTGCGTCGCCTTACCGCCCAGCTCAATGCCGGACATAAAAGCCCTATCTATTTTAATGCCATCCACAGGAAGATGATTGAGCCGGGCAAGGCTGCTATAACCTGTGCCAAAGTCATCAATATAGATGCCAAATCCCGCCTGATGAAGTTGCTCCAGCGGCCCTATAAGCATGTTTTCCTCTGCCATCATGGCGGATTCTGTCAATTCAAGCTTAATTTGTTTCATCGCAACATTTTCATCCTCACAGCGAGACACTAACCAATCGATAAATTCCTGCGACTGGAGTTGCAACGGAGAAACATTAACCGCGACAAAAAGGGTGCTGTCTCCTATGGCATTGATAAACTTAATCGCCTGATCAAATACCCAGCGACCAAGCTCTGAAATCTTCGCGCATTGTTCTGCGATGGGAATAAATTCCGCAGGACTTACTTCTCCGAGCGTTGGGCTATTCCAGCGTAGTAGCGCTTCGAACCCTTTTAAATTCTGCCCTTTTTGACAATAAACGGGTTGCAAATTCAGGTTTAGTTCGCGAGACATAACTATTGCCTGTAACGCTTGCTCAATCTGGATCTTTCGACCTGCTTCGCAAGCGATAGCATTAGTGAATATATGATAAGTGTTCTTGCCTCGCTTCTTTGCCTCATACATTGCAATATCGGCATCATGCAGTAGCTTCTCAGCATCGCAATGTAGACACGGAACGGTAAAGTGACGTACGCCAACGCTACCACTTACACAGTGGCTGTTACCATGGTACAGAAATGGCGCTCGGATCCGTGCAAGAATATCTTCAAGCACCCCCTCAATTGGTTCATGTAGATGCTCATCGTAAATAAGGACGGCGAATTCATCACCGCCAAGCCGAGCAATATCGGCATAGCTACTAAGCAGCATACGCATTCTTGTTGCAAACTCGATAAGCAGCCTATCGCCGGCTTGATGGCCTAAGGTATCGTTTATTAGCTTAAAGCGGTCTAAGTCAATATATAGCAAAGTAAACTTGGCGCATTTACGCTCACGGAGCTTATCAACCAAAGACACAAAGCTCTGACGATTTAGCAGATCGGTCAAGCTGTCATGTTGCGCTTTATATCGCAATTGTTCTTGGAACAGTTTAGCCTGAGTAATATCCGTCACTCTCCCCTCATACTGGCAACTATCCGGTTGATGCAGCCAATGCCCTGAATGTCTAAGCCAGATATGCTCTCCCGATTCCGCTTTTGCTAACCACTCCATTTCTTGGTGAGCTTGCTTCGTGGCAACAATCTGGTTCCACTGCTCATGACACTCAGAGTCTCGCATAAGCGCACTAAAGTCTGTATTTGGCGAAGGAATACGCCCACCAAAAAGTAACGCATTGAAAGCGGGGTTGGAGTCAATAATGTAGCCCAGGCGGTCTAGTACAAATAAACCTTCATGGCTATTAACGAATAAACTTTTATACTTACGCTCTGCAGCGACCTGTTGCTGCAAAGCCCCTAAGCGCTTATTAGATTCGACTTGTAACCTGTGGTTAGACACCTCTAAGCTTTTAGTTCTTTCAACAACTAAATTATTGACGGTGTCATTGCGGTTTTTCAGTTGTCTTAGCTGGAGCCACACCAATAAAATACAGGCGGCCAGAATAGCTAAAAAGAGTACAATCAGTACGCTATGGTTATTTAACCAACTTGGATGTAAACACGCCTCATCATACAACTGCATGGTAATGGGCAAACCATAAAAATTAATGGTGTGTACCGCACTTGGCGTTAAATTCTGAAGGTCGAAACGTGTCTGCCAATCGGAGCTATAAATAATTTCTTTTTTTGAAGAGACCAATAAGTGTTGCTTACGCTGCTGATATAATTGGCCAAATAGTGAATCCAATAAAAAAGGTAACTCAAAACTTAATCCCAGTAGCGTTTTAAACTCTCCAAAACGCGGTTGCTCTATCAATACACTGAGTTTTTGCCTATTTGGCTGGACATAGGTCGTTAAGTCATTCTCATCCCGCTCTGCAAAAATATCTCTCTCAAGTACCTCCGCCTGCCCGACTGTCTGGCCAACTTCAGACACAGGTGCGGCACGGGTAACCACCAGCCATTGGTTAGCCTGATCATCTACATTGCCTCTAACTTTAAAGTCAAAATACCCTCTTTCTCGCTGCACTTTCTCTAATATGGAGAATTGTTCAGGTGAAACCACTGCGTATGTTTCCATACTCAACCCTAAATTCGCCGTGGTAAGCTGTGATTGCGCTATCTCATAAAAGTCAGCATCTTGATGGGTATTGAGGTAGGCGTCTATCGAATACAGTAGGTGGGCAACGTGTTGCAACTTACTATCCAGTAAGTACTCTAACCGCGTCAACTCCTGCGCGCTTTTGCTTTCTGATTGGTTTTGGTAGTAAACATTCGCTATCAAGCCAACATATATCAAACAGGCGAACAACAATATGAACCCCAACACAGGAAGCCTTCGCTTAAAAACCTGCTGAGCACTATGGAGAATGGCATTTGTAAAAACGCGTCGTTTAAATCTGGACATCTTCATCGAACATTGTATGCTACACCTATTCGATAATAATTCTTATTTGCAATGAATAAAAGTAAACTTTTTCTTTTTTTGCTCTTTTGGGTACATTTTGGTCAAGCGGTTGCGAAGCAACCCCACACCTCGCAAGTAAACGTCTATTCATTTAGAAAATATGAATTAATTCAACCTGTCCTCCAGGCATTTGAAAAAGAGACTGGGATCACCGTAAACCTCGTAAATGGTAAATCAGCACAACTGCTTGAGCGTCTCAAAAGCGATGGCGCGGACTCAAAGGCCGATGTGTTGCTCACCTCCGACCTAATTCAGCTGCATGATTACAAAGCACTACTGCGTCCTATCGACAAGATCACAAATTGGCAAGCAGTAAATCCTGAACTCAAGGATGATGATAAGCGTTGGCTCAGTGTTTCGATAAGGACACGCGCATTATTCCGTAAAAAAGGTGTTTCTACACCCTTGCCCGAGCACTTTTCGGATTTAGATAAATCGCTTTACAAGGGTAAATTTTGCATTCGCCAGTGGTCTCATAGTTATAACTTGACGTTAGCATCGAGCCTCTACGCTTCTTCAAATAGCAATGACTCCTCATGGCTCAACCACGCTAATACGCTATTAGCAAAGCGTCCTGCTGGAGGAGATAGAGATCAACTGCGAGCGCTTGCACAAGGCCAATGTGAATTTGCGCTGGCGAATCACTATTACTGGAGCATGATGCAGCACTCCGAGAATAAGCGCGATAAGGCACTTGCCGAACAGCTAGAGATCCACTTTCTGAAAATGCACTCGGGAAAAACGCCTATTTCTACCACCACGGTTGCGATAGCAAAGCATTCACCCAATGCACACAATGCCGAGCTATTTATTGATTTCTTGCTGAAACCGAGTACTCAATCCATGTATGCTAATTTGCTTCATGAATATCCTGTGATTCAGAGCTCGCAAACGGCTCCTACTCCATTTGTCCCCGCCACGAAACAGGTGAAACTCGGCCTGCAGCAAGTGTCACGAGCCCAACGAGTTATTAACTCACTCAGCAAAGATCACTTGTAAGTCACAGTTAAATACAGGCACAGGCCCATCGAAAAGCTGCTGGCGGGTAAATGTTTTTGCAGGCTTGGGTCCTTGTAATGTCTGCACTGTATGTTCACGCTCGGCATACACTTGCTGGTAGGGGTGCTGCTCGGATTTCTCATGCCACGTGAGCGTAAGAGAATTACTTTTATAGATCCAACGCCCCCGATACTCAGTGCCAACCTGCTGCCAATGACCATTGGGTTTCAGCTGCAATTGGATAGAATCATCTTTACATTGGTGGGCAAACAATAGATCTGGCAATGCTTGAGCAGCTCTGTTTTGCACCAGATACAACCCCGCGTTATTCGGTGTATAACGGTGCCCTTCCATATTAAATTCTGAAATTGTCAGCGTATCAAAACCAATCTCTTTCACTACATATTCAATATCCCTAAGCCAATTGTCGCCTGAAGTCATCGGTGGAATATTTAATTGTGCACTCTCATATTGTAGCGGTACGGGAAGCTCGGTAAAACGATAATGAATATCTCGCTTTTCTAATGCTTGAACTAAGTTAGCTCTAGTACCTTCATCGAGGCCGGATTCAAAGATATGTAAAGTTTGGGTGCTACAGCCACCCAATAATAAAGTAGCAATTGCGAAGATACGTTGCATTGTCATCCTTGGTGTTACGCCTCGGTTTGAAATGCACCTTCCTAGGGAAGTATGCTTCAACCTCAGTCTTATTAATGCTTCAAATTAACACCTAGACAACCAATTTTCAACAGAAGATTTAGGGTAAAGAATATCTTTAAACAATCGATGCTGTTGATGACGTAAGTGCAGTTCCTGACTTGGCAGCCCGGCTTGCACCTGACTATGATGCTCATTAAATCGGGAGATGACAGAAAGCTTATCCTTGGCTTGTGTGAGAGACTCATTGACATAGTGACGTACATCATCCGCGGTCATTAGATCTGTCTTATCTACATTCATAAGCTCTTTTCTTAATGCTGTGCGAATACCCATCGTTGCCTCCATAAAATACTGATAAAAACAAATCGCGTGGACGGCTTGCAAGATACACACCAAATGCTTCAGTAATGTTAAAGACCCCGGATTTAACGAAAAAGTTTCGTCATTCACCGCAGTAATTTTATATACTGTCGTATAAGGCAATAAGACACTAGCTGTGTTAGGTAAATACGGCATGTTGAGGTTATGAAAATGCAAGATGGGTTTATTGAAATTGAGCTCGAAGAAGAGCCGATAGAATTGTGTAACCTTTTGAAAGTGCTCGACTTAGCAGAAACTGGTGGACATGCTAAGTTATTGATCACTGAAGGTTATGTAGCAGTCAACGATGAAATATGTACGCAAAAACGTAAAAAGATTTATTCAGGCGATATTCTGCATTTTAATGGTGATGAATTTCATTTAACCTTAGCACCTGATGCAACGCCGCAACCGCGTGCAGTTGCCACTCCACGCGCCGAAACGGCACCAACGCCGAGTAAGAAAAAACGACAAAAGTCAGGAAAATCTTACACACAAGTGGACAAAAATACAGGCCGAAAACCCATTTCCTTTGGCTAGCAATCTCACACGCTGACGTATTTAATTACAAAAATGCTCACCTTTTTAGTGCACCGATGCTTCGCGAAAGTGCACTTCCCCCTTGAAAAAGTGTCCAATCAACACTAGGACTATAGCAGTACAAAAAAACGGCAAGTCTGCAACTGGTACATTCTATGCACCTTGTTATGCATTTTTAGAACAAAACCAATTCATTTAATTGGATGCTCTACTTCCCTCTTATATAGAGCAAATCTTAAGTGCAGTTGGTATAAGGAAAGGGTCAAGCATGAATAATTCATATAACACCCTGACTCAGCTTACCGTCGGCGAGCGTCAGGTCCATATTCACTCACTTCCAGCTTTAAGCGATAGGGCAAGAAGATTACCGTTTTCGCTTAAAATTTTATTAGAAAATTTACTGCGTCATGAAGATGGCAAGAACGTGACTGCTCAAGACATCGATGCCTTACTCAACTGGAAGCCGGAAGATAAACCCAGTAAAGAAGTTGCATTTACGCCCGCGCGTGTCGTGATGCAAGATTTTACAGGCGTACCAGCCATCGTGGATCTTGCAGCAATGCGTGACGCTATGGCAAAACTCGGTGGCGATCCAAATAAAATCAATCCCTTATCACCCGCTGAAATGGTCATAGACCACTCTGTACAAGTAGACGAATATGGCCACGATGGCGCCTTTGATCTTAATGCAAAGTTAGAGTACCAACGCAACAAAGAGCGCTATGAATTTTTGCGCTGGGGGCAAGGCGCGTTTGACAATCTAAAAGTGGTGCCACCCGCAACCGGGATCGTGCACCAAGTTAACCTAGAGTATTTAGCACGTGTCGTATTCGAAAAAGAAATCGATGGTATGCCATTCGCCTACCCTGATACATTAGTGGGAACTGACTCTCATACCACAATGATCAACGGTCTTGGCATTTTAGGTTGGGGCGTAGGCGGCATTGAGGCCGAAGCCGCCATGCTTGGTCAGCCAATTTCGCTGCTCATTCCTCAGGTCGTTGGTTTTAAACTGGAAGGACAGTTGCCTGAAGGCACAACCGCAACTGATTTGGTACTCACCGTGACACAAATGCTACGTGAACACGGCGTAGTGGGTAAGTTTGTCGAATTCTTTGGTGATGGCTTAGCAGACTTACCACTTGCCGATCGTGCCACCATCGCCAACATGGCACCTGAATATGGGGCAACCTGCGGTATTTTCCCCATTGATAACGAAACCTTGGAGTATCTACGACTAACCAATCGTGATGAAGAAAAAATTGCATTAATCGAAGGTTATGCCAAACATCAAGGCATGTGGCGAGAACCAGGAGATGAACCACTTTACACCGACGTACTGACACTAGACTTAGCGACAGTGGTTCCAAGCCTTGCAGGTCCAAAGCGCCCACAAGATAGAATTCCTCTCAATGACGCAGGCAAAACAATTCAAGCCCATTTAGGTGAATTCCAACATGAGCGCAGTGAAAAAAATGCCGTGTCAGATCAAGATGAAGCTCGCACTGTTGGTGAAGGCGGGACTTCTCGAGTTGATCAAGATGAGCCCGCGACGCTTGGCGTCGGTAAGGTTACATTTAAAGAGCAAGAGTTTGAATTAGTCGATGGCGCCTGCGTAATTGCCGCCATCACAAGTTGCACAAACACCTCTAATCCAAGTGTTATTCTTGCCGCAGGCCTTGTTGCACAAAAAGCAAAGACACTTGGCTTAAAGCCTAAGCCTTGGGTAAAAACCTCATTGGCTCCTGGCTCAAAAGTAGTTACCGATTACCTAAAACAAGCCGAGCTATTGGAACCGCTTGCTGAACTAGGTTTTGATTTAGTGGGCTATGGTTGTACGACTTGTATCGGCAACTCAGGTCCCTTACCGAAAGAAATTAACGAAGCCATCGTTAAACATCAGCTGGTTGTCAGTTCCATCTTATCAGGAAACCGCAACTTTGAGGGGCGGATCCACCAAGATGTAAAAATGAACTTCCTCGCCTCGCCGCCACTTGTCGTTGCGTATGCACTTGCAGGTCGCACTGATATCGATGTCTACAATGAGCCATTGTGCCAAACCGATGATGGCCAAGATGTGTTCTTAAAAGACATTTGGCCATCGGTCTCTGAAGTCAGTGAACTTGTATCTCAGACAGTAACACAAGCTATGTTTGAGAAGAACTATGCAGACGTTTACCAAGGCGACCAACATTGGCAACAAATCGCGGTAAATCAGAGTGAGCGCTATGATTGGCAAGATAGCTCTACTTATATTCGAAAAGCCCCTTTCTTTGATAATATGAGTAAAGAGCCACCTGGGATCCCAAGTATCAAAGGCGCACGCTGTCTCGCTAAACTGGGCGACTCAGTGACGACTGACCATATTTCTCCAGCAGGTAATATTAAAGCTTCGGCACCAGCTGGGGAGTATTTACAAGCGCAAGGAGTGAAACAAGCTGATTTTAACTCTTATGGTTCGCGTCGTGGTAACCACGAAGTTATGATGCGAGGTACGTTTGCAAACGTACGTTTACGCAATCAATTGGCTCCGGGTACCGAAGGTGGTATTACTCGCCTATTACCTGAGGGCGAACTTATGAGTATTTTCGATGCTGCGGAGCATTATCAGCAGCGTAATACGCCACTCGTTGTGCTCGCGGGCAGTGAGTACGGCACGGGTTCATCACGAGACTGGGCTGCTAAAGGGTCTTTACTACTTGGGATTAAAGCCGTACTTGCTAAAAGCTACGAGCGTATTCACCGTTCTAACCTCATTGGTATGGGGGTATTACCGCTACAATTTAAACCAGATGATGGCCACGAAGAACTGGGACTAACTGGCGAAGAAGAGTTTGAAATTGAAGGGATATACGACACATCAACCGAAGTGGTAGTCACGGCAACAAATGCGGATGGCAAAGAAATCAAGTTTTCGGCGGATATCCGGATCGATACCCCTAAAGAGTGGGAGTACTACCAACATGGCGGGATTTTACAGTACGTCTTAAGACAAATGCTATAGGCCTCATTTGGCAATACTTTAATGGAAAAGACGGCACCGGCCGTCTTTTTTAAAACCTTTGAGTGTAAATCAGCGTAATTGTATTGATGCCACCATCATCAAGCGCACTGCCAATTCCAAACTTCAGCGCCGATTGTGAACTAAACCAATAATCAGTCTGTAACTCCACTACGGATTGATCAAAATCATCTTCACGTAATCGAGCTGATGCAGAGATCTGCCAATTCTTAGCCAAATAATAGCCAGCATGGATCTGCCAAAAGTCGATGTCGGCTGCGACTTTTTGCATTTTTACATCCCATCCAACGCCATTATCAATCTCTGTATAACGAAAAAATGGCGCTATTGCCGTTTCTGTATCTCGTTCATCCACTCCGTAGTTATCAAATTCTGAGCGCTCGCCAATGAGCGTAACACCAAGCTGCATATTCTCACTAACAAAACGTCCCACTTGTACCAGCGCTATCGTATCTCGCGTCGCAGTAAAAAGTGCAGAGTCATCTCTAAATTGAGTTACATCAACGGCAACTCGCCAGTCTCGTCCAATAAAGAACTCAGCATCAGCTTGATAAAGATGCCAATCATCATTTTTAAAACCACCTACAGAGAAGTTATTACTCTTTTGCAGATACCCCTGTAAACCATAGGGTGTACCATCATTCTCTAACTCAGTAAGGTAGTGTCGATACTGAACACCTAAGAATCCATCCTCAATCTCTAAAAACTCTCCGAAACCAACACTTACTTCGTGAGAGTTGGCCATACTGAAACCTGAATAAATTAACAGTCCTATCAGTGATAATGCTTTCATACTTTCCCCTTTATGTTAATGAAACGATTGTAACTACGAAAAAAAATCGCCATAGTAAAAAAATGTAAGCATATGTATTCAAAAGAGAGACAAGTATGGCAATCTGGTTTAAACCCGTAAGTGTAGAGTTATGCAAAAAGCTGGAAGATGGCATGACAGGTAAAGGTACGCTTATGAAAACGTTAGGGATAGAAATCAGCGAGGTGGGTGACGACTACTTAGTTGCTACTATGCCTGCGATTCCTGAACATCATAACCCCATGGGTATGGTCCATGGCGGCGCAAACGTTGCTTTAGCGGAAACCGTTGCAAGTTACGCAGCAAACTTTGTTGTAGATACCGAACAATTCTACTGTGTAGGGCAAGAGATCAATGCTAATCACTTAAAAGCATCGAGAACAGGCATGCTCACAGCTATAGCTAAGCCAGTGCACCTAGGAAAACGTTCATCTGTATGGGAGATCCGCATCACTAACAGTCGCAATGAACTATGCTGCATTTCCAGAATGACCGCCGCAGTAGTATCACGCTAAAACTTGATCTATCACAACTACAAAAAACCAAATCCACCTCATTATTATTGCAACACACAAAATAGTGAGGTGGTACTGTGTCAACTCAAAAGCTTTGGCCTCTGCATATGCTCATCGTAGCGGGATTGATTTTAATTTTCACGGGCCACACCATGTTAACGACCGACTGGCTGAATGATCTTGGTCCGAGCGGTTTTATAATTGGTGCGAGCTGTGTCGCGCTCGGTCTCATTTGTTCTTTACCGACTAAAATATATCTGACCATTTTGCTAATGCGTCGAGAGCACCGAGATTAGCGTATACCAGCTTGATATTGGGTTGGTTTTACTGCACCCTGAGCGTCTACGTTTATGAAGGTACTCAGTTTGTGGAAAAGGTCGACACCCTAATTATTGGCGCAGGCGTTGTAGGCTTAGCGATAGCAGCAAAGCTCAGCCAGAGCCGCAGCGTTATTGTTATCGATAAAGAATCTCGTATTGGTGAGCATACGAGTAGCCGTAATAGTGAAGTGATCCATGCGGGCATTTACTATCCTTATGGTAGCTTAAAGCACCAGCTCTGTGTTCGAGGAAAAGCACTCCTTTACACGCACTGTGAGCAGCTAAACATTCCCTTTCAGCGACTCGGTAAATTCATTATTGCGACAAACGCAGAGGAAGCGAAAAGCCTAGAACAAATTAAGACGCGTGCCCATGCTAACTCTGTCACGGATATTGACTTTGCTTCATCCAAGACCATTGAGCAACAGCTCAGCTATTTGAAAATACATAGCGCACTATTCTCTCCCTCCACCGGTATTGTAGACAGCCACCAATTTATGCTGTCACTCATCGCTGAGATTGAAAGTAATGGGGGGATTGTTGCGACGCAAAGTGAGTTTATTCACGCACAGCAATTAGGCAGTGATTTTATTGTTGCGATGCGCTGCAATGGCGAGCAGTTCGAAATGGGCTGTGACCAGCTGATAAACAGCGCGGGGCTGAATGCCCCAGATGTATTCAATAAAATTACCGGCGATAGCGACAAAGCCATCGCCTATTATTGTCGTGGCCGTTACTATCGCTATCATGGTAAGCACCCATTTCAACAGCTCATCTACCCTCTACCTAACACGCATGGATTAGGCGTACACGCGACATTGGATTTAGCTGGGCAACTCAAGTTTGGCCCTGATACCGACTACATTGAAAACATAGATTATCAGTTTGATGACTCCCAAAAAGCGCGCTTTGTCACCGCAATAAAGCGATACTGGCCGACTCTGGATGAGAATAGACTGACAGCGGATTACACTGGGATAAGACCTAAATTAAGCAAAGAAAAGCAAAGTGATTTTGTAATTCAGTTCGAGGCAACCCATGGAATATCAGGCTTTGTTAACTTAATGGCGATTGAGTCACCGGGATTGACCGCAAGTCTCGCCATTGCAGAATATATTGAACAACGACTTTAGCGCTGGTTTTCCTCCAGCGCCTTTTCAAGCTGTTTCGTTCTATCGTCCATCAGCTGTTGGATGTTTTTCGCATCTTCCATCACCTGTTTTACCGCTTTTGGATTTAATGCCGTTGGTAATGCCGAAGCGGTTTCTTTACTTACAGCTTGCGCTGGTTGTTTATTCAGAATACTTGTGTCTTCAGCTGCTACCACGGTAATTTTACGCTCATCTAATTGATAGTACTGCGACTCGCCGTTTGGATTGGGTTTATCAGAGTAATGCCATTGTCCTTTAGCATCCTGCCAACGATACACTTGTACCCCAGATGTAGGTTGCTGAGTGTCGTCACTCACAAATTCCTTCGTGTGTGTTTTCACTTTATCAAACGCTGTCACACCTTGATCCGTTAATGCTGTTACCTGCTGCTCAACCTTGTTGGTCAACGAATTTACATTTAACCATGGCTTGCCATCAGGGCGCTTCAATACAAACAAACTGGCTAACGCCACCAGCATTATCATAATCATTAAGTAACTTGCGGCTTTCATCTTCATACTCTGACTTTCCTTAGAGCCCATACTTTAACAGTATCTGCTTAAATTGCTCCGTTTTTTTAAAGTCAGCATAAAAGTGATTAAAGTCATCACACAATTTTTTCGCTCTTTGAGTGCGGCCAAACTGCAATTGCAACGGCGCGACATCCGAAACGCCGCGCACGCTGATAGTACTTTTTAATACTGGATATTTCAGCTGTAACCAACGTAGTGTTGGTGCGCCAACAATAGAAAAAGCAAGACTTTTGTCACTTCCGCCTGCAAGCACGGACAAGATATCAAATTCTGAGTAGTAGTCTTTGCGCTGCAGCAAATTACTGTCAAAATACGGCTCTAGCTGAGGATAGGTATAACCAAATCGACCTAAAAATAAATGCTCGTTTAAGCCATTTACATCAAATTGCTCAGCCTGCTTGTGTGTAACAAATACGTCTTCAATTGTGTAAATTGGCGCACTCCAACACATTTGCATAGTGCCACGATACCAATGCTCTGACTCCATCCGCACATCGACATTTCCTCGTTCGATTTCTACAGTCGAACGCTTTTCTGGATAAACAGGGTAATTTGGTTGGTAATGATATTGTGCTGCAAACAGCTCGAAAATATCGATAAGCACCCCCTGCTCTTGGGCATGTTCGATAATAAAGGGAGGATAATACTGCACTGCAAAGTTGATAAACGTTTTGCTTTCTTCCGCTGTTTTAGCGTGGCCAGCAAAAGACAAGGTACAACTAAGTAGCAATAATAACATCGTCTTTGGAAAGTAGATCAAAGCCACCTCCAAGACCTTGAACAAATAATAGACTAAGTATGACCGATCGCTGGGAATTTCCAAGTCAAAAAACCAGCCATACTCAAATCTACTAAATGAACATTGAGGATCTAAATACCATCACCATCAATATGCAACCCACACTCACGATTTAGACCGAAGAAACGTGTTTCTTCCTCAGTCATTCCGGGTTCAAGCTTACGGGTGGTGTGAACATCCCCCATAGAAACATAACCTTGTTCCCAGAGCGGGTGATAAGGCAAATCAAACTTTGTAAGATATTGATACACATCACGATTATGCCAGTCAATAATAGGGTAAAACTTGACCGTGCCGCGACTGAGCTCAACAATTGGCTTATCCGCACGCGTTGAAGACTGTTGGCGACGTAAGCCACTGAACCAAGTGCCTGCGCTAAGTTCCCGTAACGCTTGAGTCATCGGCTCAACTTTGTTTAGGGTATTGTATTTTTTAATCCCTTCTTCGCCTTGCTCCCATAACTTACCATACACCGCCTCTTGCCAAGCAGGACTCTGCTTAGCACGGTATATCTTAAGATTGAGTGCCAAACGCTCTGACAGTGATTCAATAAATTGATACGTCTCAGGAAACAAATAGCCCGTATCGGTAAGTACCACGGGGATATCAGGCTGCTGTTGAGTCAAAAGATGTAACATAACCGCAGCTTGAATACCGAAACTAGAAGACAAAAAGTGAGTATCCGGTAAGTTTTCCAGTGCCCAAGCCACTCTCTGCTCGGCAGTTTTATCACTCAGTAGGGCATTAGCATCCGCCAGTAGCATCCGCTGAGTTGCGCTGTCCAGAGTCAATATTTGCTTAAAATCACTCATTTTCTCATCCAATGGGCAGCCTAGCTGCCCGTTCTAAATCAAGCGTGGAAATCAGTTTTTGACACTTTGACTTCCGCAACGATTTCTTTGCGGATGACATAGTCACCAAAACATTCATCTTCGTTGCGCTCACTGACCCACTGACCAATCAACTCATCTAGCGCTGGCAGGAAGACGTCTTCGCCGACATTCTCCAAGTACAGCTTAGGAATGCGAGTACCAGCACGGTTACCACCTAAATACATATTGTATTTACCAGGTCCTTTACCCACGAATCCAACCTCGGCTAGCATCGCTCGACCACAGCCGTTAGGGCAGCCAACTACACGAAGGATAATATTCTCTTCAGCAACCTCATGCTTGGCGAGCAACCCTTCTACCTTTGTCACAAGCTCAGGTAAATAGCGCTCCGCCTCTGCCATCGCAAGTGGACACGTCGGTAGCGATACACACGCCATCGAGTTTTTACGCTGCTCTGAATGCTCGCTATCTATCAAACCATGCTCGCGGGCAATTTGTTCGATTTGCGCTTTATCCTCAGCTGCAACTCCAGCAATAATTAAGTTTTGGTTTGCAGTCATGCGGAAATCCCCTTTGTGGATTTCTGCAATTTTGCGACAACCTGTTTTAAGTGGTTTATCTGGGAAATCTAAAATACGGCCATTTTCGATAAACACCGTTAAGTGATGCTTACCATCAATACCTTCAACCCAACCAAAGCGGTCGCCACGGTGAGTGAATTCATAAGGACGGCTTGGCTCAAACGTCATACCGGCACGGTTTTCAACTTCCGCTTTAAACACCTCAGTACCAAATGTATCTAGCGTATATTTGGTTTTTGCATTTTTACGGTTTACTCGGTTACCCCAGTCACGTTGCACAGAAACCACATGCTCAGCAACGGCAAGTGTATGCTCAAGCGGAATAAAGCCAAGCTCATCTGCTTTACGTGGATAGGTATTCACGTCACCATGGGTCATCGCCAAACCACCACCCACTAGCACATTAAAGCCAACTAGCTTGCCCTCATCTGCAATAGCAACAAAGTTGAGGTCATTGGCATGCACATCGACTTCATTGTTCGGAGGGATAGTCACAGTAGTTTTGAACTTACGTGGTAAATACGTATCACCCAAAATCGGCTCTGCCGTTGTCTCGGTTTTTTCACCGTTCAACCAGATTTCAGCGTAAGCTTTGGTTTTGGGTAGCAAGTGCTCTGAAATTTTAGCCGCCCACTCGTACGCTTCTTGGTGTAACTCAGACTCGACCGGGTTAGTTGTACATAACACGTTGCGGTTTACATCCCCCGCCGTCGCAATAGAATCGATACCTACGCTATTCAGCAGCTGATGCATCCCTTTGATGTTTGGCTTCAGTACACCGTGGAACTGGAAAGTTTGACGTGTTGTCAGACGAATGCTGCCATACATGGTTTTATCCGCTGCAAACTCATCAATCGCCAACCACTGATGTGGCTTTATGATACCGCCAGGCATACGAGCGCGAAGCATCACGTTATGCAGTGGCTCAAGGCGCTGCTTAGTACGCTCAGGGCGGATATCGCGGTCATCTTGCTGATACATACCGTGGAAACGGATCAATTGGAAGTTATCCGCAGTAAAGCCACCGGTTAGTTGATCGGTCAGATCCGTTGAAATTGTGCCACGTAAGTGGGCACTTTGTGACTTCAAACGCTCATTATCAGAAAACTTTGCGTTTGCATCGAGCTTACTATTCGGTTTGATTTCAGAGTTGCTCATTGTCTTTCCTACATTAAAATTGGCTGACGGTATAACAAGACGCGTTAGTAAACGTCTTTCTGATAACGGTTTGCGCTACGCAATGCTTTAAGATATTGCTCAGCTTGTTCATCATCTTTCCCTCCATGGGTTTTAATGATGTCGATAAGTGCTTGGTGTACATCTTTGGCCATTCTGCTAGCGTCACCACAGACATAAAAATGAGCGCCCTTTTCAAGCCATGCAAATACAGCTTCGCCCTTCTCGCGCAGTCTATCTTGCACGTAAATCTTTTCTGCCTGATCACGACTAAATGCCAAATCTACATGTGTTAATAAGCCCGACTTTACATACTTTTGAATTTCTACTTGATAAAGGAAATCTTCCGTAAAGTGTGGATTACCAAAGAACAGCCAGTTTTCACCCTCAGCGTCACGCGCCTCACGTTCTTGCAAGAAGGCTCTGAACGGTGCAATACCTGTACCTGGGCCAACCATGATCACAGGTGTGGCATTGTCGACAGGTAATCTAAAGTTATCGTTGTGCTCACTGAATACTTTCACTTTCGTGCCTTCTTCAGCACGATTCGCTAAATAACCTGAGCAGCCGCCAAAATGCTTTTCACCAAAGGTATCAAATTCAACTAAACCTACGGTTAAATGCACCTCTTCTTCCACCTCAGCTTGGCTTGACGCGATAGAGTACAGGCGCGCTTGTAATTTTCGACAGCAATCAACTAGCGCTTGCGCCTCAATGTTGGCAGGGTTTTGCTTTATCACATCAAAGATTTGGCGTTCTTCAATATAAGCACGCAATGCCGCTTTATCGTTTGCAAGTGCGCTTAGCTCCTCATTCCCAGTCGCAATCGCATACTTTTCAACAAAGCCAGGATACGACTGTGTTAGCTCAAGATGTTCAATTAACGCCGTTTCTAATGAAACGGTGAGTTCACCTATTTTTACGGTTTGTGCTTTGTCGAGTTTTAAGGCATCGATCACCGCCGCCACTTCTTGTGGGTCATTTAAGAAATACACGCCAAGTGAATCACCCGGCTGATAAGTGATATCGGAACCTTCAAGGGAAATTTCAATGTGACGCACATCTTTGCTTGAGTTTCTGCCAGTGATCTTTTGTACCACACTCAGCTCAGCCGCAAATGGGTTTTGCTTTGTATATTGACTTACTGCTGCCTGAGGAACGCCAAACGGCATGCTGATAACGTTACCACCACCTGCTTGCTGCTGAGCTTTAAGCGCAGGCTCTAATGCATCTAGCGCCTGTGCGATCCACGCCTCGGCTTCAGCTTCATAATCCACATCTAAGTCAGCTCGCGGCACAACAATTTCAGCACCAAGGGCAGCCAAGCGCGCTTCAAAATCCTTTGCCGTTTGGCAGAAGAATTCATAACTTGAATCACCAAGGCCAATCACAGCTTGCTTTACACCTTCCAGTTTAGGCGCCTTCTTACCAGCTAAGAATTCATGCAATGCTTCTGCATCTTCTGGTGGCTCACCCTCACCGTAAGTAGAGACAGCAATCACTAAGAACTTCTCTTTCTTCAGGTTGGCAGGTTTGTAGTCAGCCATATTGACCAACTTAGTCGTCAAGCCACGCGCTTCCGCCTGAGCTTTAATTTGGTTTGCAACCCCTTTTGCGTTACCAGTTTGTGAACCAAATAAAATAGTCAGAGGTGCAGACTCGTCAGCGCCCGCTGTTGCTTGTCCAGCAATACCTGATAATGCAGCTGAATTTGCGGTTGCAGCTAAATAGCCACTTACCCATGCCTGTTGGATTGGATTTAACTCTCCAACTAAGCCTTGTAGTTTTTGCAGTTGTTCATGTGTCAGCGGACTTGCTGCAGCATTAAGTTGACTTAACAACATCATGGATCCCCGTACCCAAAAGGTTTTGCTTGCTCATTGCATAACTGGCTCGCACAGAGCGTAGCCTACTTTTATTAGCGTGAAGCATACGTGGCAAATTGAGAGATCAAAAAGAATAGAATCTGCTTTTATATTCCTTTTAGTTATTGAAGATTGAAAAGTCCAAAGAAAACAGATTAAAAGAAGTTCGATATTTAACCGTTAAAAAGTTTAACATTGCCGTAACAGTTTTGATGCAAAATCAAACTGTCATACACAGACAAATCAATAATACAGATAATCATAATAATGAGACTAAAAATGAAACACGGGAAATATATAAACCTAATACTCAGTTCTTATTGCTCAATACTCAGCTTAAGCGCTGCTGCAGAAGTTACAAATGGCAGTTTCGAGAGCTGGAGCGGTCAAGTCCCTAGTGGATGGACGACGATAGACTCGGGCATCACACTTAGCTCGGTTACGACACCAATAAAAGACGGTAATCTTGCCGCAGCGGTGCAGGTAACCACAGCAACGCAAAGTAGCACAGACTTACAACAGCAAGTAAGCGTTGAAGCAGGTAAAAGCTATCAATTTAGCACTTGGGTCTATCACACGGAAGGTGGTGTCAAAGCACGATTAGTGGTGGACGGCTATCATGGCTATTCAGATCAGTTCAATGTCGGGCAGTGGCAACAACTTAGCTATACCTATACCGCAACCGCAACCACTGCGATTAATGTTGGCTTACGTTTTTACGATGGCAGTGGTTTTGACGGTAATGAAACTGTCTACGTTGACGGCTTTGGTCCAACTTCTACCACACCAGAGCCGCCTCAGAGCTGTCAAAATAATAGTGTCACTCTCGCTTTGATGACCGATAATTATGGTAGCGAAACAAGCTGGCAAATCACTAATACAGCAAACACAACCGTTGCTAGTGGTAGTGGCTATAGCAATAATCAATCAGTAAATGAAAACTTATGCCTTAACGACGGTAGTTATACCTTTACGATTTTAGACAGCTATGGCGACGGAATTTGTTGCACCAATGGTAATGGCCAATATACCTTGACGCATGCAGGTACAACGCTCGCTTCCGGCGGCCAGTTCAGCAATCGTCAAGATCATACCTTTACGCTTGGCTCAACCACGCCTCCCCCTTCAGGCGATGGTTACTATGCCTCTACTACTGGACTGAGCGGTTATGCACTGAAAACAGAGTTACACCAGATTATTCGTAACCACCAATCACAAGGTTATTCTGCTATTTGGGGCTTTATCGATCAGAACGAGCGCGATCGCCATTTTGAAAAAGATAACAGCATCTTAGATCGCTACTCTGAGAAGCCAACGGCAAATGATAGTGTTAGCTATGTTTCTACAGGATCCCAGTGCGGCAGTTACAGAAGCGAAGGCGATTGCTATAACCGAGAACACTCCTTCCCCAAATCTTGGTTTGGCGGTCAAGTAGAACCGATGAATTCGGATATCCATCATATTTTTGCTTCTGATGGCTATGTAAATTCAAAGCGCAGTAACTATCCATTTGGTGAAGTAGGAAGCGCTTCTTATACCTCTAGTAACGGGAGTCGTCTAGGTTCAGCATCTGGTATTAATTACAGTGGCACTGTATTTGAGCCAATTGACAATTTCAAAGGCGATTTTGCTCGTGTCTACTTTTATATGGCAACACGTTATCAAGATGTGATTGCAAACTGGCAAAATAATACCAGCTACAGCAATGCAGTACTCAATGGCACACAACACCAGGTATTCGAAACTTGGGTCGTCAACATGCTAAAAAGATGGCATAACGAAGATCCTGTCGATGCCCTAGAGCAAGCGCGCAACCAAGCGGCTTATGAATTTCAGGGTAACCGAAATCCATTTGTAGACCATCCAGAGTTTGTCGAAGCAATTTGGTAACTATAAATAAAAAAGGCCAGTAACTGGCCTTTTTTCAATAACATATTTGGCTAATATTTAGCGAGGGTTAATTGTAAGTGGCTCAATCGTCACTTTCGCATTACCACTTGCGCCCATATGCCCGTTGTAAGTTTGTCCTTCAAACAAGGTGTAAAACACATCAACGTAGTCATCATCGTTAGTAAACCAATGGCTTGGCATCGCTTTGATCAATTGATTCGTCAGTTGCGGGATAATCGCATAGCCTTGAACATTAGGATCAGGAATAGCGCGCATCACTTGCGTCACAATATCCAAAAGTGTTGTTGCTAAGTCTTGATAGTTAGTATTGTCGTCTTGCTCCATCAGCAATAAATCTGCCGCTTGCCAACGATATCGCTCCCAGTGAATGATAATTTGATTAGGCGTATAGTCCGTACCATCGTGATCCAAATATGGCATATCCACAATATCTAGAACGGGCTCATCTCGGGATGGGTTGACGCCTGTTACAATGCCGTAAACTTCCGCAGCCCCAGATACCCAAGGCTCTTCATCGTCATTTAGTCTGATTTTCTTCAATACACTGGTTGAAATCGGCTCTGCATCATCGTTGCTCTGCACTTCTATTGATGGCATTACTAAGCCTTGCTTGGCAAACACTTGCTTCATTACCTGAATGCCTTCTTGTTTTACCTTATCACTATCAAGTTCAACAACTAGCACAGGTCGCTCTGGCATTGTATGTGCGTCAAGTAAATGCAATTGACCGTGCTCATCAAAAGCCTCTACATATTGCCAGTGCTTATCATCACCTTTAGGCGCAAAAGCAATTAATGGCACTTCACCTTGTTGCCACTTTGTTAGCATTTCGCTAGAAGCAATACGCAGCTGGTATAGATTAGAGCTATAGTCAGTCAGGCCTTTTAATGAGCGAGTGTACTGGCTCGCTTCTGTCATGAGCTGCTTAGTTGATCCCTGAACTTGTAGCTGCTCCAGTGAAACTGCATCCTGATACTGGCTAAGTTGAGTTTGAACTTGGGGACCTATTTGACTAAGTGATAGCGCTAATTTTTTCGCAATTTGCTTCTTTATATCAGCAACTTGAACTGGTGCAGCGTTAAATTTATCAAGCTGCTTAAGTGAACTGTAGGTATTAAGGTTAACCTTGTCTGCCGCAGAACTTGCGAAAGACATTCCGCCGAGCATGGCTATCATTAGGGTAGAGAGGGTTACATGTTGTTTCATCTTGCGTTCCTAGAAATAATCCGTGTTGTGGAATAAACAAGATAAAACAACAAAAATAAATTATCAATACATTAACATAGTTAACATATAAAACTATTTAATCTAGCTTTTAGAGTTTTTATTCTTCTACTGGGTAGATAGTAATTTCTATACCGGCACCTATTGCAGAGATCCTAAGCAACGTATCTGCCTGTAGTGCTTGCGAAAAGCACTTTGGCGACTTGCCTGAGTTAAAGCCAATATCAAAAGTTCGCTTGGTACAACCTAGCCATTGCTTAAGTGCCGCTTTAGAGCAAGACTCAATTAACTCACACAGTTGGTTAATCGCTTTATCAGGGGTTAATTCATTAGTATTTGCTTCGATTCGAGCCAATTGACGATAGTCATCTTGATCGTAATGCAGCACGATAGCATTTTTCTTTAAATCCGAAACTAGCGCACTGATATCCTGCTTTGACTCCAGTTCCAAATCGACATTTAAAAATTGAATTTCAGACATGTATTAAAAGCTACCTTGTAAAGCTAAATCTAGTAATGACTTATTTATCAGTGTGATAAGGACATTACTTATTGGACAATGCGACAATTTGTCACATTCTAAGCACCGTGCATTATAGTTATCATACTCACGAGCAACTAGAATAACATATTGTGATGATTAAAAAACTGCTAAAACCCGCACGTAAACTCCACAAGTACCTTGGCTATTTATTGTTTTTACAGATCTTTGCTTGGCTATTAGGCGGGCTGGTCATGAGTGCGATCCCATTGGCAAAGATCCATGGTAAACACTTAGCGCATAGAAGCTTAGATAACCCCTTTCCCACCGCCGCGTACCAAGCTGATCTCAATCATTTAGTACAAGGCACGGTGCAAGTTCGTCAAATCCAGTTCGGCCATTTTCTCGATACTCCCATCATCAAATTCAACCAAGATGAAAAGCTCATTTTCAACGGGATAACAGGCGCACCTTTTACCACTCCAAATCAACAGCAAATAATACAACAGGCCAAGCAACACCTATTAATTACAGCGGATGTGAGCCATATTGAACGACTTGCCACAGCCCCCAGAGAAGCAGGTTACAAGGAAGATGTTTGGCGAGTCGAATATAACGATATCCTCTCCACCACGCTGTATCTAAGTGCAACTAGCGGTGAAGTTGTGACGGTGCGTAGCACGTTGTGGCGCATCTTTGATTTTTTTTGGATGCTACACATTATGGATTACGACGAACGAGAGGATTTTAATAACCCCTTGCTCATTTCCTTCGCCGCTACGAGTGTACTCTTTTGTCTAACAGGGATATTGTTATTATTGCAATCTCCACCTTGGCGAAAACGTCGCCCTGCACCGAATAAATAAAGGGACTTACTGTACACGCTTGTTGGTATTGATGATTTTTTTGATATAGTGACATTCCCTGTATTCCACCATTTGGTGAGAGGTTATGTCACGATATTGCTATATCTTAGCGCTTAGCTTATTTGTATTAACAGCTAACGCTCAAGAGTTCACGTCTTTCTCAAAAGCAAAGAAACATTTATCACAACAAGTTACCGACAATACCCGCACGCTTTATTGTAATTGTAATATCAAAAAGCAAGGCAAAAAGCTGGTGCCTGATCCCGCAAGTTGTGGTTATACCCCGAGGTTACCTTACACTCGCAATGGCAAAGAAAACGCCCGTGCTCAGCGCATTGAGTGGGAGCATATCATGCCCGCGTGGGAATTTGGACATCAGTTGCAGTGCTGGCAAGATGGCGGCAGAAAGCACTGCCGTAAAGTCAGTGAGCAATTCAGGAAGATGGAAGCAGATATTCACAACCTTGCTCCAGCGATTGGTGAAATCAATGGGGATCGGTCTAATTTTCGTTTTGGCATGTTACCAAGTACTGAAGCAAACTATGGCGCGTGTCCAGTAAAGATTGACTTTAAGTTACGCCGAATTGAACCACCAGAGTACGCTAGGAAACGCATTGCTGATGCGTACTTTTACATGGAAAAAACCTACGGGTTAAAAATCTCTCCACAACAGCGGAAATTATTCACGGCTTGGCAGAAACAGTGATTGCGAGATAACCCAAGCGGTGCTAGTTTTTAGTCATACAACTAAAACAGGAACGTGAATACGATGCAACGTATTACTCTAGTTTTCGCATCAACAGCAATGAGCTTGTTATTAGCCGCTTGTGGTGGCGGTGGCAGCGATTCGTTAGGCACCGATAACCCAGGTAGTAACACGGGACAAACCGAGCCGCCCACTTGGACGTTTAATCAATTTCCTGCGTCAAGTCAGTTAATTAACTATTGCGCCTCCCCAAGGACGGGTACAGACAAATATAACAACGACCAACCTTATCCCGATAAGGTTGGTACGGCGATGCATGAAAAAATGTGGCTCCGCTCTTTTACCAACGAAACCTACCTTTGGTACGACGAAGTACTAGATAACGACCCAACACAATTCGATACTGTTATTGATTACTTCGAGCAATTAAAGACAAACCAAACGACGGCGTCGGGCAATGCCAAAGATCAATTTCATTTCTACGAATCTTATGAAAGCTTCCAAAAAGAAGCGCAATCGGGTGTTGCAACCGGTTATGGCATTCGTTGGGCGGCCATATCCACATCACCACCACGTAACTTTACTGTCGCCGCAGTAGAGCCTAATTCACCAGCCGCGAATGCGGGGATCGTACGTGGAGATAAGATCCTCTCGATAGATGGCGTCGACTTTATTTCAAGTGATAATACCGCTGCGCTGAATGCAGGCCTGTCACCAGAGCAAAGCGAGCCACATAACTTTGTATTTGAAGATAAATCAGGCAACGAAAAATCCGTCACCCTGACTTCAGTCGATATTGAAACCTCACCGGTGCAAAACGCTAAAGTCATTAGCTATGGCGGCAAGCAGGTTGGGTATGTGCAGTTCAATCAATTTATTCCAACAGCCCAAGAAGGATTAATTGAAGCATTTAATCTATTTAAAACACGGCAAATAGACGATCTGGTACTCGACATGCGTTACAACGGTGGTGGTCGCGTCATTATGGCAGCGCAACTAGGCTATATGGTTGCGGGCAACAGCAGCCTAAACAAAACCTTCACTTATAGCACCTTAAATGACAAGCGTACTGCTGAAGAAGAGCGCACCGCTTTTGAGTCTAGAGCAATTAACTGGGCTGAAAACAAGTTTACAACCACCTCTTTACCCACCGTAACTTTACCTAGAGTTTATATCCTCTCGACACGAGGCACGGCCTCTGCCAGTGAAAATGTAATTAATGGCCTGCGCGGCATTGATGTTGAAGTCTTTTTGATCGGTGGTACCACTCGAGGTAAGCCCTATGGCTTTGTGCCCGCGCAAAACTGCGGCACGGTTTACTATACCATTCAGTTTGGTTCGGAAAATGCGAAGGGCTTTGATGCTTATGCCGATGGCTTTACCCCTTCAGGAGCGTCAAGCAGTGGTGAAATTGGCCTAAGCGCACAAGTGCCAGGCTGTATTGTCGCAGATGACTTCTCAGCACCGCTAGGCAGTCAAGAGGAAGATCTTTTCGCCGCAGCACTGACACATATAGATACCGGTCGTTGCCCAAATGTAGCGCAATTTGCGCCTACTGCTCTGCCACAGTATCCAAATAAGGAGCATGCGGTTACGCTCCCAGTCTATCCACTGCGGGAAAATGCAATTTTAATGAAGCCTAAGGAGCCGCAATAATGGCGCCGCTAAAAGCGGTGAAAATCATCGCTTTGGCTTTATTGATGCAAGCATGCAATAGCGCGCCTGCATCAACTTCGGTTAATGAGGCTGTACTCTCGGCTTCTACGCCCGAGGTGTTATCACAACTCAAGCAAGCTATAGTAAAACTCAAAGGCGGCGTACCACCGACGCTCGCAAGCACCGTTTTTCAACGTAGTCCAACACTACTGCTTGAGCATGGCCAAAGCCTAGATGGCAATGGCAGTCCAATTTTAGGTGCCCATAATCTCGCTTATGAGAGTTTCATCTTGCAGCTTCGTGACACCCAGTGTGTACTCTACTATCCGAAAAAGGATACTTATGTCGTGCTCAGTAAAGTTAGCTGCAAAAAGCTGGAAAAATAGCGCCTGATCTCAATCTATTAGCCTCAACTCAAATTAGCAAAATGGCGCTTTAACACGTCACACAATGCCTGTACTTTTGCAGTTCGGTGAACCAGTACATGGGTAACTAGCCAAACTTGGCTTAACCATTTTAACTCATCATGCAACACCGGCTGTAAATCTGGATAACGTTTTGCCACATCATGCTGTAGCCCACCAATACCTAAACCGTTAACAATGGCACGCGACGCGTCTGACGTTTCAGATACCCTAAGTGTCACTTGTGTCTCAGGGATATGTTCATCTACCCAAGCGAAATATGGCACTCTTGCATTAAACCCGGCCACACCAGAGACAAAATAATGCGCCTGTAACGCTTCAAGTGTTTTAGGGATCCCCATACGCTTGATATAGCTTGAAGACGCATACAAGCCTGCTTCTAAAGTATTTAGATGCTGCACTATGTAGTCGGGCTCATCGGGCTTTGGTCCTGCCCTCACCGCAACATGCGCCTGTCCATGATCTAAGCGTAAACGCTTTTGGTCGAGAATGACTTCAAGTTGTACCTGTGGGTGTAATTGCTGAAAAGTCAAACAAGGCTCCGACAGCATATCCATAAAACCACTGACCGTTGTCACCAAAAGCTTACCTCTAAGCTGGCTGTCCGAAGCAACAATAGAAGTACTCAACTCCATCAAGCGCTCGTCTATTTGACTCGCCGTCGCAAGTAACTTTTCTCCTGCCTGTGTTACCTGATAACCTCGGGCATGACGGTGAAATAACCGCGTTCCCAGTGCTTCTTCTAAGCTATTTATTCGCCTCAGTACCGTACTGTGGTGGATCTCTAAATGCTCTGCCGCCGCTGATAAGGTACCAAGCTTGGCAACCGTATAAGCGACCTTAAGATCCTGCCAATCTGTGAATTTATCCATAACCACCTCTGTGCATATATGCACACAAGCTTTGCGTTTATTTCGGTTTTGTGCAAGTAAAATTTTGCTACTATCACTTTAACGAAACAAAATAAGGTATCAGCAAGATGACTACAGCAAAAATTATCGCACTCGCAGGCAGTTTAAGAAAAGACAGCTACAACCAATTACTCATCCAAGCCGCGGCAAACTTTGCACTAGAAAGTGGCGCAGAAGTAGAAGTGATCAAGTTACAAGATTTAGATATTCCAATGTTCGATGAAGATCTTGAAGCGCAAGGCACACCAAAAGGTGCTCAACTTTTAAAAGACAAGCTGCGCGATGCCGATGGTATTCTATTAGCAAGCCCAGAATACAATGGTTCTTTCACTGCGGTGCTCAAGAACGCAATAGACTGGGCCTCTAGAACAGAACAAGGTGCAGTGCCAGCATTTAGAAACAAAGTAGTGGCACTCTATGCAGCCTCACCAGGCGGCTTAGGTGGATTACGCGGTCTAAACCATGTCCGCGATGTGTTATCTGGCATTGGCAGTTTAGTACTCGCAGACCAATTGGCTGTACCTAGCGCATTTAATGTATTTGATGACCAAGGTAAAATTAAAGACCCAGAGCTTGCTGAAAAAGTATCAAGCCTCGCCCTGCAACTGGTGTCAGTTGCAAGTAAGCTAAAATAACTTTCAATCTCTCGTTCATATCTTGCTATGGACGCTTAGCTCATGCACACTAAGCGTCCAAAGCGAATTAGAGGCGCAATATCAGCCTTGTAATAATGGATACGAATAACGGGAGTCAGCTTTGCAAAGCACTCAGAGTCACCTATTTACCCCCTATCTCTCACACCATTTTCATTGCATTCAGTTTGATCCTGACAGCTTTGACGCGCATTCCTTTGAACAGCAAAATATACTCCTGCCCGCTTCACTTGATAAAGCGGTAGCGAAAAGGCGAGCCGAGTTTTTAGCGGGACGAATATGTGCCAAAACTTGCCTAGCGCATTTTGGACAAGGTGACTTTACACTGCTTAACGGCTCTGATCGGGCGCCTATCTGGCCTGCTAATATTGTTGCCAGTATCACGCATACTCGAGGGATCGCGGCTGCGATTGCTACAGATGATATCGCCGTGAAAGGCTTAGGCATTGATATCGAAAGAGATATGAAACCGAAGCAAGAAGTCGAACTACAACGACAAATTCTACATCCTGAAGAAGCTGAAATTTTTACACTGTTCGGCGAGCAAGTGCACTGCCCGTTGACTGTTATTTTCTCGGCCAAAGAGAGCATATTTAAGGCACTTTATAGCACGGTGCAAAAGTTCTTTGGTTTTGATGCTGTCAAGCTGACTCAGTTTGATGACAAGAAACTTATTTTCACTTTGATGGAAACACTACACAAGGATTTAAGCAAAGGACAACAAGTGGAAGTATATTACCAATGCAAAGACGCCTTAGTGCTAACCGAGTGTGAATACATCGCACAGTAAAGTCATATCTATTTGACTTAATACTTACTCAACTTGTTGAAAGAGTAAACCTAACCCTAGCTGCGTTAAAAATTTCTCATTTAGAACTAAAAACGCCCACTTGGGGCGTTTAATCTGAAGTTTGGATAAAGATTCACTTAGCCGTTTTCCAAAGCCAACTTACTGAAACACAACATTTTCACTGCCAGCAGCCGCTTTAAAGCGCGCTATCAGCTTTTCACAGTCCTGTAAGATCTCCGCTTCTAGGCGCTCTTCAGCACGCCAACGCTGGCTATCCATTTTGAAAATCTCTTTTTTAGAATACTTCTTACGCGCGTCATGAGTTGGCATTTCTTTGACTTCATCATACATCTGATAAACACCAGGATAACTTTGTTGTAAGTCAACTTCCTCGTCAAAGCTATATTGCGAGATGAGTACCCAAACTCGTAAGCACCCTTCAGAATATTCACATTGTTTTTCCTTCATCGCACGCGCGATCAAGTTAACGCTATCCGCAATTTTTCCATTGCGCTGCTGCCGTGACTTTTCAAGCTCAGCAGCCTTTTGCTCGCGATGTTTGGCAATCTGCTCTTTTTGCACCTTCAGTTGCCATAGTAATTTACCCGCGTAAAACGCCAGTCCAGCAATAATCAGGGCACCAATAATGATTGCGATGATCCATGCAGTATTCATTACTTATCATCTTCCTCAAAGTCGTCATCTAACCATTCATTTGCTAGATCATTACTCATAAACTGATCCATTGGATCATCTTCTAGCATATCGCCTTCTTCAAACTCATCATCAATTCCTAAGATCTCACATAGCTCCTGATGACGTGCAATGCCGCGATTGAAGTATTTCGCATCTTTACCTGTTAGCAGTTCACCGCGCTCATGGCGTTCAAGTAGCGCCATCAAGCGTTCATCATTTTCTAACTGCTCAAGTTCTTGCTCTGGAGTTAACGTCTCTACCGCTGTAGTTAACTTAACTTGCGGCTGTAGATGGCGCTTCATCTCTGGTTGTGTATTCGACTTAGTCGGTTGTGGCTCTGCAACCAAAGAAATGGGCTTTTTGCTACCAACACGCGGATCTTTATTGGTCGTCGTGTTTGATTGCTCTTTCACTAGGATCTCTGGTGCATTTCTAGAACCCGGCTTTTTACCTTTGGTTTTTTTGCTACGCTGCTCTTTGAGTGCACGTAACGCTTGTAGCTTTTCTTTACTCAGCCTTGGTGTTCCATTGGCTGCAACTTTACGTGTCTTTTTCTTTCTGGTCATAATTGGTTATCCAAAATTCTCGCGTTAACTACGCTTGGTGAGAATGATGACATCATTCCCAATAAATTCTAATTCACAATCCTGCTGCGCGGCAAAATACGCAAAGCTTTCTTGGCTAAAAAATGAAATATGTGTCAGGTCATTTTTATAGTGCCAATTCGCAAAGCGTGCTTTATCAATGACGAGCTTGGTCATCAAGGCTAGCGGCTTTCCCACTTTTAAGCATGCTAACAATTGCGTTAATACTTTTGCCGGTTCTGCTAAATGTTCCACCACTTCTGTACTGACGATAAAGTCGTACTGACGAGTCAGTACACTGGCATCATTAGCATAGTACAGGTCAAACAAAGCAACTTGATGCCCAGCTTCTTCAAGCATTTTCGCAAGCAGCGGCCCTGGCCCACAGCCAAAATCTAAGCCTTGGCTTGGTATCACCAAACGTGCCAACAGTGGATCCGCCACTCGTGCTAGAAAGCGACGATAGCCTTCATCAGCCAGATCGTTTTCATGGCTATCATAAATGGCCTTTTCTTGAGCTGGTGTTAATCTCGACTTGGGATCAACCATCACCAACTGGCAGGTTTGACATTGCCAGTACAGTCGATACTTGTCTTGATGGTAGGCTTCAAGCTGATTACCTTGGCACAGGCCACAACTGAATAGAGTTGAATCTTGCAATGGTCAACAGTGATTGCTTAATAAGGCGGCTATTGTATCAGGTATAATAGAGGCAACCAAATAAAAAGGCGGCAGAGATCACTCTCTACCGCCTACTAATCTGAGCGTCACAACTGGACACTTCTCCCTTCGACTTTTAAGTCTTATTATTATTCTTTTTATTTTATTGTCGTCCGTATTGTTTTTATTTTAGACTTCCGTGACACTTTCCATATTGTTTTTATTATGAGACTTCCGTGATTTTCTTATTCTCGGCCTTCCTGACGCTTTCTTGATAGTCCTTCGTATCCAACTAGATACATAACTTTGCCACCTACGCTTCCGTATCGAATTGTCCCTTTTTTTGTATTGCTTGGCGACAACGAATAATCTACGCTCCTGAGCTTGAGTTACAACTGTTTAATAACAAATTTCTTACCTTAATTTTTTTAATTAAACAGAAAAAAGATGAATTACATAAACTTACACTGAACAACAGCTTAAAAATAAGCTAAAACTCACATGTTGCACGAGCAAATATCTCACATTAAAAGTGAGATATATCTCACAACTTCAACAACAAAAAAAGGCAGCCTATGCTGCCCTTTTTTCAATAGTAGGAGTTTACACTGAGAGAGGTAAACTCACTATACGACTTTAGTGTAGACCACCTAAGTACTTAGATAATACTTCGATGTCTTTATCCGTAAGCTTCTTCGCGATATCACGCATCATACCATTCATGTCATTGTTGCGAGTGCCATCACGGAACTTCTCAAGCTGTGATTTGATGTACTCAGGGTGCTGGAATGACACTTTCGGGAACTTAGCTAAAGAAGTACCATTACCACGAGGACCGTGACACGCAGCACAAGCTGGAATACCACGCTCAGCATCACCCGCTTTGTATAGCTTTTGACCTAAAGCAACAACATCTTCAGGCGTTGAACCCGCAGACATAGGTAAAGAAGAGAAATATACAGCTAAATCTTTCATATCTTGATCTGACAGCGGCATAGCCATACCACTCATCACAGGATCCATACGCCCTTCTTTACCACCAGACGTCATACCTAGCTTAAACTCTTGTAGCTGCTTATAGATATAATCTGCATGCTGACCTGCGATTTTAGGATACATAGTCACAGGGGCATTGCCATCTGGACCGTGACATGCTGCACACGTTGCAGACTTTGCTTTACCTGCTTCCGCGTCACCATCGAATGCCGATGCGTTGCTTGCTGACAACGTACCAAGCAACATTGTTAAAGTTAATGCTATTTTTTTCATGGTAAATTCTCTGTTTCCGACCCTGTAATTTGTACCCTCGCGAACAAAGTCGCTCTCTTTATTGCTCGGGCAAATAATACCAATCAGTACTAATTAGGTTGTTATGTTAATCAGATGAATCATACATGCAAACTTAGCAAATATAACGCCAAACAGCACCGATCCATCTAAATACGCCTTGCTCAGTAGTGACTACTGATAGGTATACACTTTAGATTGACATTGCAATTTCTACATTCTACACGATATTACTTTCTCTGGCACGTTTTCTGCCCATATTAAGCTTATAATTTATAGGGACTTGACCTAGATTAATTAATATTGGGACGACGGTTTGGTCAATTAGCGACAAAAGCGGCGTTTAGAACAAATCTCACAATGCTTTTGGTTTCCGTCATACTGTTATAAAATACGCAATTCCATCCGCGAAAGTTTAATCAGTTAGGAGTCAGCGTGCTAAAATCTCGCGTTAAATACAATCAGGCACAATTTATCACAAGTGCCCCAGATATCAGTAAACTGCCACCAGACACTGGAATTGAAGTTGCTTTTGCGGGTCGTTCTAACGCTGGTAAGTCGAGCGCGCTCAATACGCTTACAGACCAAAAGCTGGCACGCACCAGTAAAACACCTGGCCGGACTCAGCTTATTAATACTTTTTCTCTAGGTGAAGATCAGCGTTTGATTGATTTACCTGGCTATGGCTTTGCGAAAGTCCCATTAGAGATGAAAAAGAAATGGCAAAAAGCATTAGGTGAATATTTACAACGCCGCAAATGTCTTAAAGGGATTGTGGTATTAATGGATATTCGTCACCCTCTTAAAGACCTCGATATGGATCTCATCAACTGGGCGACTGGCAGCAATATACCGGTATTAGCGTTGTTGACCAAAGCCGATAAGCTAAAACAAGGTAAGCGCAAAGCAGAAGTACTACAAGTACGTCGAGCGCTAGCTGAAATAGACGGTGATATCACCGTTCACGCGTTTTCTTCTTTGAAAGGTATCGGATTGAACGAATTGGCGTGGAAACTGGATGATTGGTACTTAGGTCCGTTTGTGAAAGAAGCTCAAGAAGAAGCGAGCGAATAATCAAACGTAGGGCGCGCTTAGCTAAGATAAAAGCGCGTCTTTGCCGACATCAGATAAAGACCTTTTTCATCTTCCTCGAGCAATTCAGCCCACTGATAATAGACATTTCGTGAAATTCTAGCGGTTAAACCATAATTGAGTGTGAGAAATGGAATATCTCCTCCATTAACATGCTCAAGGGCTAGTGGAAACACATCACAAATGGGCCACTCACGGCCTAAATTATCTATCGCGATAATACAAGGTGATAACTCCAAAGCCGATGCTTCATCACAATAACGCCATTGCTCGATAATAAAAGGATGAGCAAGCACCTCAATCTCACAACTTTCTGCTGGTGTTTTTAACCAATACTGTTGACCATCAAAGGTTAAAACACTAGCAAACAAGGCAACAAGTGATTGCCGTTTAATTTCACGCCCTTGATGAAACCAACGACCATCCGCAGCAATTTTTATGTCAGAAAAACCGCACGACGGCGCCGACCAATTTTCGGTCGGCGCATGAGTCGTAACATACTGTTTGATTAACGCATCAATTTTGTTCATCAAAAACCAAGTTGAAGCTAACAGGCACGCTAGTCGCGATAGTCTTCAGACCCGCAATTTCTCGTAGCGCTTCAATTCCTTTATCTAACCCAAACTGCTTAGAATCGAGAATAAATGCATTTACCGGTGTAACCACCAAGCCATTAGCACTTTTCGTTACCAATAAGTCTAGGCTGATCTTTTGGATCTGACCATGCAGTGTCAATGTTGCTGTTACATCATTGATTTTTTGTGTACCAGCTTTAAGTTTAGCAAGCACTTCAGAAACATCAGCGTTAACTTTCGCCTTTGGGTGTTGCGCTACATTGAACAGCATCTTTTGCATGCGTTCATTACGGATCGGGATCATCGTTTCAACGCTTGCCAAGTCAATATTAACTTCAAGCTCGCCTTTGGCAGATAATGTACTATCTATCGTTTTAAAATGATGTACTTCTGCAACGCTAGTTTGTTTCACAGACACAAAACTAACATCGCTTTGTTGTTGATTAAATTGCCAAGCTGCGAACGCCTGAGAAGAAATAAGTGCACTACCTAAAAGAAGGTACTTTAGCATGACGACTTCCTTATGAAATGAGAGTGAATTGCATTTGAGCGCTCAGTGTAAAACGCAGTGCAAATTAAATAAACCTTTAATCATAAACTCGTCGTTATGTTGGAATACTTTTACGCCCATCGTATTCACTTTATAGCGAGAAAATAGCCTTAGTAGCCAAGCAAAAACGTTGTGATTTAGCTACCCTAAACGATCAATTTTTAACGAAGTTAATAGGGGTTTCATATGCACATTGATTGGGGAGTTAAATCAATTGCTATCATCTTTGATAAGAGAAGAAAAAGACGGCCCGTAAAAATTACGAGCCGCTATAGCAATCTGGGGAGAAGCTATCAATACACTGTATCCTCTTTCGAGAGATACATCATCAACAGGATGTCCTACAGGATGAGGACGGCGCGAACTCTAACAAATAGACGTCCAGAAATAAACACCAAAAAGCAAAACTTGAGCCAATTTGATAAACTTTCAACGTTAATTTATTTTTTGTTACTAGGGATTAACAGAAGCTACAAAATTAAGACGCTGTGCTGCTAGTGTATACTTGCAAACAAAGATGAATGAAGTTGCACTAATCTAAACGCATAGTGCAACTCGGGTAGATTTTAATATCGACTAGTGTGCTTGTTCCCAGTTATCACCACTGTCAGCTTCAACTAATAACGGTACATCAAGTACTGCCGCAGCGCTCATCAACTCACAGATTTTTTCACTGTATTCAGCAACTTTATCGCTGTGTACTTCAAACACCAATTCATCGTGCACTTGCATGAGCAACTGGATATCATTGCTATCACAGCTTTGTAGCCATTCATCCACTTTAATCATCGCTTTTTTGATGATGTCCGCCGCAGTGCCCTGCATCGGTGCATTGATGGCTGCACGTTCTGCTGCTTTTCTGCGAGCGCCATTACGCGCATTGATATCCGGTAGATACAAGCGGCGACCGAATAAGGTTTCTACATACCCTTTATCAGCAGCCTCTTCACGCGTGCGCTCCATATACTCTAATACACCAGGGAAGCGTTCAAAGTACATATCCATATAATGTTGCGCTTCATTTCTTGGAATATCTAACTGACGTGACAGACCAAACGCACTCATGCCATAGATCAGACCAAAGTTAACCGCTTTGGCTTTGCGGCGCATATCAGAAGTCACTTCCTCAAGCGGCACGGAAAACACTTCAGACGCCGTTGCACTGTGTACATCTTTACCTTCAGCAAAGGCACTCAACAACCCTTTGTCTTGTGACAAATGTGCCATGATCCTAAGCTCGATTTGGCTGTAATCCGCAGCAACGATTTGTTTATTATTGTCGGCAACAAATGCCTGACGAATACGACGTCCCGCTTCATTACGGATCGGAATATTTTGCAAGTTAGGATCACTTGAGCTTAAACGGCCCGTTGCGGTAACGGCTTGATGATAAGAAGTGTGCACGCGACCGGTATCCGCATTAACCAATTTTGGTAATTTGTCGGTATAGGTTGATTTCAGCTTAGCCAAGCCACGGTGCTCAATAATAAGTTTTGGCAGTGGATAATCATGCGCCAACTCTTGTAGCACTTCTTCGGCCGTTGAAGGCGCGCCTTTTGGCGTTTTCTTAATCACTGGCAGCTCAAGTTTGTCGAACAGTATCGCTTGTAGTTGCTTTGTTGAACTCAGGTTGAACTCCTCACCTGCAATTTCAAAAGCTTGTTGTTCAAGCTCACCTAAGCGTTTTTCAATCTCGATACTTTGCTTCGCTAGCATATCGCCATCGATGTGCACACCGGTGCGTTCAATGCGAGAAAGTACGCTCAGCAGTGGTAATTCAATCTCTGTAAATACCTGCTTAAGGCGATTTTCTTTTTCAATTAACGGCCAGAGATGTTGATGCAATCTCAGCGTAATGTCTGCGTCTTCCGCTGCATAAGGTGCCGCCTTTTCTAGCTCAATTTGATTAAAGGTCAGTTGGTTCTTACCTTTGCCTGCGATGTCTTCAAAGCTAATGGTTTTATGGCCTAAATATTTTAGCGCCAAGGAGTCCATATCGTGGCGAGTTCCTACGCTGTTAAATACGTAAGACTCTAACATGGTATCAAAAGCGATCCCCTGCAGTTCAAGCCCTGCACGAGCAAGCACACTTTGATCATATTTTAAATTTTGACCCACTTTTTTGATCTGAGGATCTGCAAGTAGCGGTGCCATGATCTCGAACACTATGTCTTGAGAAAGCTGCTCAGGTGCTCCCACATAGTCGTGATTGATCGGTAAGTAAGCCGCTTCGCCCGGTGCAACCGCAAAGCTCATTCCAACTAGATCCGCCTGCATATAGTTAACGCTGGTGGTTTCAGTATCAAAAGCGATGAGCTGGGCTGCTTTTAACTTAGTTACCCAGTCATCAAGCTGTGCTCTTGTCAAAATGGTCTCGTACTGGGTGTCGACCTGCGCTGCCGCAGGCGCCGACCCTTCAGCCTCCACATCAACGATATCAGCTTGTGACTGACCATCCAGCAATTCAGCTAACCAACGCTTAAATTCACACTGACCATATAGCTCGATTAAGCGATCTTTATCCATCTCAGCTATCTTAAATTGCTCTAAGTCTTGCTCTACTTCACAATCCAGCTTAATGGTGGCTAATTCATACGACAGTTTTAGCTGCGCTTGGTGTTCCTCTAGTTTTTTCGCCATGGTTTTTGAGCCACGAAAACCTAAATCAGCAATTTTGTCTAAGTTTTCGTAAAGCGAGTCAATAGAGCCTAATCCCTGCAGCATCGCCAATGCCGTTTTTTCACCAACGCCAGGTACGCCCGGAATATTATCGACCTTATCTCCCATTAACGCGAGATAGTCGATGATCAAGTCAGGACCAATACCAAACTTATCCACTACCCCTTCAGGGTCTAAGATCGTATTCGTCATTGTGTTGATCAACGTGACATGTTCATTGACCAATTGCGCCATATCCTTATCACCAGTGCTGATTAGCACATGGCGACTTTGCTCTGACGCTATTTTAGAGAATGTACCGATCACGTCATCGGCCTCGACACCACTAATACTTACCAGTGGCAGGCCCATTGCTTTAATTATTTCGTGGATCGGCTCAATTTGCGTTCTCAGATCATCCGGCATAGGCGGACGATGCGCTTTATACTCGCTATACATTTCGTTGCGGAAAGTTGGCCCTTTAGCGTCAAAGACTACTACCATATGACTTGGTTGATATTGCTTAAGCAAACTCTTAAGCATATTGATCACACCGTAGATCGCACCAGTTGCTTCACCTTTCGAATTTGTTAAATGTGGTGGCGCATGATAAGCACGAAATAAATAGGAAGAACCATCAACCAAGATCAACGGATTTTGAGGGATCTGAGACATAAATATTGGATCCTAAATTAGTCTTTTGTGGAGTAGAATGTAAGGATGCCACAAGGCACAAGATAAAACGAGTTTCGCGTTATCTCATCATTTAGATAAATCGTGCTGCACCTGTGGATAACTTTGTAGACAAACACGAAAAATCGCTCCGAAACTTTGTTGTAAAAGTCAGAGTGTAAATTAAAACTTTGATTTACTTGCGCTTTTTGTGCCTTTTTTATTGTTATTATCTTTACCGCTTTGTGGATAAAGAATTTTTTTAGTCACGCTTAACAAACTAGGTGAGTAAAAAATAGCCTGATTTTCTCAAGCGGAGGAGTATACTAACACAATTGATCAAAGATCATAGAAGATCCTTTATAATTTTTTAATTCGTGCATAATTCTTTTTATGCATATAGCGCGCATGATGTGACATTGAAGGGAGAAATGAATGAAAAAAGTAGCGGTAATTTTAAGTGGCTGTGGTGTATTCGACGGTGCCGAGATCCACGAGTCAGTATTAACACTACTCAATCTTGAAAAAGCAGGGGCAAGCTATCAGTGCTTTGCACCTAATATTGATCAATTCCATGTGATCAATCACATCACCGGTGAAGAACAAGATGAACGTCGTAATGTTCTTGTTGAAGCCGCCCGCATTGCACGCGGAGAAATTGCAGATCTGGAAACATTAAGTGCTGACGAATTCGATGCTTTGGTATTACCAGGAGGTTTTGGTGTAGCAAAGAACCTTTCCGATTTTGCTTTTAAAGGCGCAGACTCTACGATCCTTGAAAGCGTAAAGCGCGTATGTCGTGAGTTCAATCATCAGCAAAAGCCTATTGCTTATTTATGTATTGCACCAGCACTCATCGCCCATATCCATACACCGGGTACACTCGCGACCATAGGTAATGATGTTGATACCGCAGCGGCAGTTAATACGCTTGGTGCAAAGCACGTGGATTGTGAAGTGACCGAGATCGTCGTTGATGATAATGAAAAAGTGATTAGTACACCGGCATACATGCTGGCGTCATCCATCCTTGAAGCCGCGACAGGTATCGAAAAGGCGGTGACGAAACTAATCGAAATGGCATAAAAGCGATCGCTTCTCCTACCCATTCGTAATAGTAAAGGAAAACGTTAGAGCCGATCGACTCACATTTCGGCCTAACGTTATTGCAAATTTAGGCGAAAAAGCTTGCCCTAACGCAATAAATTAATGGTTTTAACCATTTATACTCAAGTTTACGTTTTATAAATGAACAGGTGACGTTATAATCCCAATAATTCCGTCATCCATTATCGTGATTGAACACGTTCAAACGAAGTGAGCAAGGTAAATGAAAAAACTTTCAGCAGCACTTTTATTGCTATCAACAGCCGCAGTTGCGCAACCATACGACAATTCTTTAACTGAAGAAGCGATTAAGAAACGTCTTCAGCCTATCGGCTCAGTATATTTAGCTGGTGCTGAAAGTGCTGCAGAAGCCGAGCCATCAGGACCTCGTTCAGGTGAGCAAGTTTATCAAGCAGCATGTTTTGCTTGTCACGGCACAGGCGCACTAGGTGCACCAAAAACAGCTGACGATTGGGCGCCTCGCATTGCCAAAGGTAAAGACGTATTACTAGACCATGCGATCAATGGCTTCAATGCAATGCCTCCTCGTGGTACTTGTATGAACTGCTCGGATGATGAGATTGCAGCGGCAATTGATTTCATGACAAGCAAATAAATATTTCAACTTCTCTATATTAGGGTAAAAAGACTTATTGGACAGTGCAGCGTTTATCGCTGCATTTTCGTCTCAATATAGTGCCATAAAAGCCATGATTAACGCTGGCTTGATATCGCTCTATAAAACGAGCAGGAATGAGAAATTTACACTTGACCGCTTCGGCTAAAAGTGAAACTATTAAGCTCAATAATTAAACAACAATAAGAACTGGTTTCGTCATTGGAAGAGCCACAACAGCAGGTTAGGAGACTATCTCGGCGAACCGCCAGATTAGAGTCTTTACTTAAAAAGTATAAAAGAAAGTCTCAACTTCAATACACACTAATTCAGTTATCAGAACAGGCTAGTACTGTTGCTGAGCTTACCTTGTTGTATCCCGCAATCCACAATATTCTGTCTCAATATTTACCTAGCAAAAGCTTTTATGTTGTCCTGCAAAATCGCTTTACTCAAGCGCTTGAGCTATCGTATTTTGTTGATGAGAAAGATGGTATTTCTGTCCCTCTTCATGAAGCACATCACTTCAAAGATGGTGTAACTGGGTTTGTATTTAAAACCGGTGAAACTGTTTACCTCACCAAAGACGACATGCTATCGCGAGCCAATGCTGGCGATTTTAAGATAATGGGTAGTCAAGCAGAGCATTGGGTAGGTGTACCTATCTATCGCGATGGCGCAATCATTGGCGTTATGGTGTCGCAAAGCTACAAAGCGGAACAATCCTATAGCGATCATCAAGTTGAATTGCTTGAAGTGATGTCATTATATTTGGCCACAGCGATTGAACGCGTTAAAAAGCGTGAGTTACTAGAGTCTGAAGTGAAAATTCGCACGCGGGCACTAATGCAAAGTAATGAAGCTCTTAATAAAGAAATAGAAAACCGCAAGCGTGCGCTAGAAAGACAGCAAATCTTATTCAAGATCTCTGAATTAGCAACCCAGTTCTCCGATATTGACGATGTTTACCAACAAGTTCACGACATTATTCGTTCTATTACTTTTGCCGACAATCTTTATATTGCACTTTACGATAAAGAGACGAATTGGCTCACCTTCCCGTATAGCGTTGATGAAAAAACCAGTTACAACCCTCGTCCATTTGCAAAAGGGTATAGTGAGCTGGTCATTCGTACTGAGCAAAGCCAATTAATAGACAGTACCCGTGCCAAAGCCTTAGCACTAGAGGGCACGGTAGAGCGCCCTGCAGGCTATAACCACAAGCTTGCTGCAACGAGTTGGCTTGGTGCACCATTAAAAACGGCTACTGGCGTCATCGGTCTGATCGCATGCCAAGCTTACGAGCACAAACACGAATTTAATTATGATGATGTTGAGCTGATCTCGTTTGTATCTAATCAAATTGCCTCTGTACTACAAACGCACCTAGCGAACCAAGCGCTTAAGATCAGTCACCAGCAGTTAGAACATCGAGTTGCGGAGAAGACCAAAGAGCTACAGCAAGCCAATTTACATCTACAAATGCAGATGGAAGAGCGCAAGAAGATTGAGCAACAGCTTTATCATGATGCCCATCATGATTCACTCACGGGTCTACCAAACCGTAGTTTGTTTTTAACTCAGCTCGAAAAGACGCTGCAAAAACATCATCGTTACCCCGAAGATAACTTTGCCGTTCTCTTTATCGATTTAGATAAGTTTAAAGACATAAATGATGAATTAGGTCACCAAGCAGGCGATCAGTTTTTGGTGTGGGTGGCACAGTCATTCTTAGAGTGTATTCGTGAACACGATTTATTAGCACGACTTGCCGGTGATGAGTTCGTGATCTTACTTGATCACCTAACCGATCGTCAGCAAGCGGAAGATGTCGCCAAGCGTATTATCAAAGTCATGCAACAACCTTTCTGCTTGAAAGGAGTATGCATGCAAAGTGGTGCCAGCATAGGTATCACCTATAGTAATAAGCTGTATCGTAACACCGATGAAATTATCAGAGATGCCGATGCGGCAATGTACTATGCCAAAAACGCTGGCCGTGGTCGCTATGAATTTTATCATCCATTACTTACCGCAAGCTCAAACGCTCAGAAGCAACAAGAACAGCATCACTTAGATAAGCTCCCTACTCACTTCCGCTGCACGGAAATCGTAAACTGGTCAGATAGCGCCCAGCCAATTGGCTTTTTGGAAGCCTTTGGCGAACATCCAGTATTAGGCAGCACCAGTTTTGATATTCTGAAAAAGTTTGCCGCAGAAAAAACTCAGCTGCTTGAAATTGAATTGCATCTACTAAACAAAGCGCAAGAAATAGCACGTAACCGCGATGAAGATATGCTATTTGGTTGTTCTGCAATGTTACTAGAAAGTGCACATTTTGACGCGTTAAAGCAGCAGCTACAGCGGCAAGACAAAACACTTTGTTTACTCTTCGAAGAGAGCGAAATTCGCTTTGCTTCTAGTCAGCAAGTATTAAATCTCAGAGCCTTGGCCGATATGGGGATCCCTATCGGACTGAATAATTTTGGTAAAGATCGCTGCGATCTAACCCTGATCAGCCAAGTTGACTTTACCTATGTCTTATTAAGCTCGACGTTTAGTAAACGCGTCTTACAACAAACGAGTTATGAGGTTCAATTGCAAGGTATTTTAGCCGTTACTAAAGTGAAGAATATTAAGGTCATCGCCCGAGGTCCTGCGATTTTAAACTTTAGAAGCTTACTGGAAAAGCATGGCTTGCAGCTATTTTTTGGCAAACAGCAAATGTTGGATAAGGGCAACGAACGTGTAGCCTTTATCCAAAATTTTGATAACGAATCAGTCCCGTCTTAGCATTGCCCGTAAATTCGCAACGTTAGATTTACCTTTTTCCATTCGTTCTGCCTGTGTCGCTACAGGCTTTTTCCCTTCAATTTGTAAATCATCTTGCGGCAATTCTTGTACAAAGCGGCTCAGCTCTGGGGTGATTTGCTCACCAAATTGACGACGACTTTTGGTATAAGTCAATGTTAGGGTTTGCTGAGCGCGAGTTATACCAACATAGGCCAAACGCCTTTCCTCTTCGACATTATCTTCGTCAATACTCGTTTGGTGGGGTAGTAACCCTTCTTCCATCCCCACCATAAATACGTGTGGATATTCAAGACCTTTGGACGCATGCAGCGTTAATAACTGCACTGCATCTGAGTCATCTTCCTCTTCATTGCGCTCAAGCATATCTCTTAATGTGAGTTTGCTTACCACTTCTGGCAGTGTCATGGCGGGGTTATCAGCATCTCCCGTGAGCATATCACTTATCCAACGGTATAGTTCTGATACGTTTTTCATCCGCATTTCCGCCGCTTTAGCGCTGGGAGATGACTCGTAAAGATACGCTTCGTAATTAATTTCACGGATCATATCTTTTACCGCTTCCAAGGTATCTCCGCGGGTTGCTCGGTCGGAAAGCTCAACCACCCAGCGCGCAAATCCCATCAATGCATTTAAGCCACGACCCGCCAAACGGTCCGCAAGCTCTGACTCAAAACACGCCGCAAATAGACTAATATGACGCTCGTTGGCAAAGCTTCCTAGCTTTTCTAATGTTACCGGACCAATCTCGCGTCGTGGGGTATTGACGATACGTAAAAATGCGTTGTCATCATCTTGATTCACTAAGAACCGCAAATAAGCCATGATGTCTTTGATTTCACTGCGTGCAAAGAACGACATACCGCCACTAATTTTGTATGGAATACGGTTGGTCATGAGTGCTTTTTCAAACACTCTAGCTTGGTGATTTCCACGATAGAGCAATGCATAGTCGCGATAGCTGGTACGTTTCATAAACTTGTGTGAAATGATCTCGGCGACCACACGCTCCGCTTCATGTTCTTCATCACGAGTCGCTATCACACGGATCGGATCGCCATACCCCAGTTCACTAAACAGCTGTTTATCAAATTCATGGGGATTGTTGGCGATAAGGATATTCGCAGCCTTTAGGATCCGCCCTGCGCTACGATAGTTTTGCTCCAACTTGATAAGTCTTAGGCCTGGAAAGTCTTTGCTCAGTAGCACTAAGTTTTGCGGTTTAGCGCCACGCCATGAATAGATAGACTGATCATCGTCACCAACCACAGTAAAACGTGCGCGCTCACCTACCAGCAATTTCACTAACTGGTACTGGCTGGTATTGGTATCTTGATACTCATCCACCAGCAAATAGCGGAAACGTTGCTGCCAGCGCTCTCTCACATCAACTGACTGATTCAAAAGCAAAGTTGGGATCATAATAAGATCGTCAAAGTCTAGGGCATTGTAAGCACGCAGCTGTGTTTGATAACGCGCATAAAGCTGAGCGAATAGCGCTTTTTGTGGCTCTCGCGCTTCTCGAATAGCACGCTCAGGCAAAATAAGCTCGTTCTTCCAGTTACCAATCTGCATTTTCAGCAAATTGAGTAAGTCTTTATCACGCTCAAGCTCTTTTTCAGTGAGTTCACTTAACAACTGATTCGTGTCTTGATCATCAAACAAGGAAAAGCCAGGTTTATACCCTAAGGTCTTGACCTCTTTTTTAATGATTTCCAGCCCTAATGTATGGAATGTCGACACCCACAAACCCTTAGCTTCTTGCTTGCCCAAAGTTTGTGCCACACGTTCACGCATTTCTTTCGCCGCTTTGTTGGTAAAGGTGACCGCTGCGATATTCTTTGCTTTGTATTCACACTGCTGCACTAGGTAGGCAATTTTATTGGTAATAACCCGGGTTTTACCTGAGCCCGCACCTGCCAATACAAGGCATGGACCACTGATATATTTTACCGCTTCGTCTTGTTTTGGGTTGAGCTTCATGCAACTAATCCGGTTATCTTCTCGCTTGGCACAATGTTGGCTACAACTGTCAGTGCTGAGGGGTTGAGGAATTCTTATAAACAGGCCCTAGTTTATCGTATCCATGTAAAACTATGAAGCGAACCTTTTCCGTCTGCGGCGCATAAGGTAAGATGGACTTTGTATACTGACTCGCAAGCTAAGGTAAGAAGATGATTAATCCAGCCAAAATTGAAGAAATTGCTAAGCAAATTTCCAGTAACATGCCACAGGGCGTAAAAAATCTTGCTGAAACATTTGAAGCAAGAACGAAACAGGCGATCCAGAGCAAATTATCAGAAATGGATTTTGTTAGCAGAGAAGAGTTTGATATTCAAAGCAAAGTGCTGATCCGCACGCGTGAAAAGTTGGTTGAACTTGAAGAAAAAGTGGCGCAGTTAGAAGCACAACTTGCCAGCCAAGCATCCGACTCGCAGGAATAAGCAACCACAGCTTCGGATAGTAAAGCGTGCGCTTGTGGCGCACGCAATCTCTAAACTCTGTTGACCCTAGCAATAGCGCTGGTTCACACCAAGCAGAGACTTTTCATAGCAAAGCGACAGTTGCTCCATATTTTCTACGGCGTTCACCACCTCATTTAAGAGGCCATCAGCAAGGCCATAAACCCACCCGTGTACCGTCAAAGCTTGACCTCGCTGCCAAGCATCTTGAACGATATTGCTCTGACACACGTTACGCACCTGTTCTATCACATTTAACTCGCAAAGCGCCGCACACTGCTTTTCTTTGCTCACTTGTTCAATAATCGCTTGGTGTTTCTCTTTCACATCAGCGACATGACGCAGCCAGTTATCGATAAGGCCAAACTTAGCATTATCGAGCACCGCTTGCACTCCACCGCAACCGTAGTGACCGACCACCATAATGTGATCTACTTTGAGCACCTCAACCGCATACTGCATGACCGACAAACAGTTGTGATCAGTATGCACCACGACATTGGCAACATTGCGGTGAACAAACAATTCTCCAGGCATTAAGTCAACAATCTCGTTGGCAGGCACACGAGAGTCAGAGCAGCCGATCCATAGATAATCTGGATTCTGTTGTTGCGACAGTTTTTTGAAAAACTCAGGATCACTGGCATTGGTGCGATCTGCCCACTGTTTATTATTATCGAGTAAGTGACTCAGTGGACTTGGGCTCGTATTACACATTAATGGTTCTCCGACTGACGTTCAGCCTGTATCAAAATATTCCTTGGGGTGAGCGACTTTTCGCAAAAAGTACTAAGGGTGACATCATACCCAGCTGCTTGCAGATATAAAACCCTATCCAGGACCAACCAGATCTCAATCGCACGACGAAACACGTGTCGTACTAGCTCAATTCTGTCCGTTACTTGCTTTCGTTCACGCCCAATACGTTCATATTGGTCAAAATCAATTCCATCAGGTAGGACGAGCTGCTTCTGCTCAGCTGCCCAATAACAGAATTCACTAAACGACCCCGAAAAAATAGCCTTATTGACCGAAGGCACACTCACGTAATGTTTATCTGCGGTAAGTTCTCTGCGCAGCGCATCAAACCCTAAGCGCCAACTCACCTCTTTTTTACGTACTTGTGCCACTCTCCCGGGTGCTGTAACTGTCTCTTGCAGCGCTAACTTCATATCGTGATGAGATAAGTTGAGCTGACTCTGCTGTGCTTCAACACTCATGGCTTGATAATCAGGTGGTGTAAATAAGTGATAGCAGCATGGAGAGAGCGATAGCTTTTTCATGCCATTCGCCACTGCTTGGTGCATAAATACACGATGTAATTCACCACATGCATGCAGGGCAATACCATGGCGGTTTTCAACGAAGTGGTGATGTATGTCATCTTTCAACACGTCGGCACAATGAAAATGCAAGTTTAGATTTTGCCGCTTCGCACTTTCCTCTCCTTGTCGACACAGATCCGCTTGAAGCTCAATACTGTTCACTTCAGGCGCGCCATGATAAGAAAGCAATCGGCCTAAATGACCTTTACCTGCGCACCACTCTAGTACCGATGCTTTAGTTTCGTTTACTGCGGCAACAAAGTCTTGAAGTTGCTCTAATTTACGTCCCTTTATGCCATTGCTCAGCCAAAACGGTAACTCATCTCTACGGCCCACTTTTTGCGGTAAAGCACTTAAGACCGTAAGTTGTTCAAGTTCGGGAATATAGCGACTAAAAAAAGTAAAAAGGGCATCAGTGTCACTGTCTAATGTTGATACTGCATCGTCGCTTAATCGCAGTAATTCAGATTGTAGTTGTGGCCAAGGAATAGTGAGATGCTCAAAAGCAACGACTTGCCAATATTGTCGGGTATCGAATAATAATTTATCTAGAAGTTGAAAGCGTTTGCTCGGTTCCACAATGGCCACGGTTGTCAGGGAAACAATACCCTTATTCTAGCGTAATTGTTGATGATATTTACGAGAAAAAATTAAGTGGATATACATTGGAATACAAACCAATGTCAAAATCGCTGCAATAATCAACACCCAAGATAACTTAGGTTGTTCATTCTTCACTTCTGAATAAATAAAGCGCGCTTTGTGTTCATGAAACTGACTCACATCTAAGTGATATAGCTGTGCTATCCATTGCCATTTTGCCGTTGACATTGTTCCAATTGGAATATTAGCCACCTTTATGAACTCCGTTAACTTCTCTGCCTCAAATGCGAGCTGTTCCAAGGATTTTTGGGTAGCGTATTGCTGCTTCGTTATCGCTAAGGTTTCTTCTAGATGTAACATAGCGTATCGCCAACCTTTAAGGCTCGCACGACGAAAGCGTTTAACAAGCTCAGGGCGGTTTTCTAGTACGCTTTCCGTAGTAAAGAGCACGTCAGCATAAACGTTTAAACCAAACTGCTTTGGGCAAATTTCACGGGTTGATAGACCGCTTTGCTGTACTGCATAGGGCTCATTGGTGCTATAAACTTGCATCGCATCAAATTTACCAGCGATAAAGTCTTTCAGTGGCTCATTGCCTGAATACAAGCGCATATTTTGTGTATTGACGCCGGCACGTTGCAACATCATGAGCAACTCACCGTTTTCTGTGTGTCCTAAATGACTGAGGCGTTTCCCCTGAAAATCACGAGGAACATAAATATCACTGTCGGCTCCTACCATCCAACAATAAGGAGAAGACTGTAACACCGCTGCAAGCGCCACAAAGGGTTTACCATTGAGTCTTTGTTTTAAGAGGCCTGAGTGAAACACTCCAAACTGAGCTTGACCATATAACACACGAAAATCAACGTTAGGATTATTGGGATCGGCAGGAAGAATATGAACGTCTAACCCTTCCCTATGATAAAACCCTTTTTCCTTTGCCATATAGTAACCAGCAAACTGAAATTGATGTGTCCACTTTAACTGTAATGTGACTTTTTCAAGGGCTGCAATTTGAGTGCTCAAAAATAAAAGTAATAACGCAACATAGTACCTAAACATCATATCCTTGCGTTTTTCAACTGATAATAGCTAACTATAGTTTAAGGTGCTCAGGCTGCCATTAAGATTGGGTAAGTATTGAATATGAAAGTGAGTTAAGTACTACTTTAACTGACTAGGATTCAAAGTAGTTGTACTTTGCAATTCTCTATATGTGTACCTAGTATGTTCTTAAGGTGATGATAGATCTGCTCCTGGCTGCCTTTGCACATAATGTCATAGCCATTACCATTATTCTTCTCGATGATCCCAAGGTAATTATCATCAATAGCGACAGACTCAACTTGCGCTATTGGCATCATAATTTTATTTGCCCCGTAGATGAGCATTAACTTCTCGCCCTCTTTTAATAGCATTTGCTCTGGGCGTCTGTTGGTACCTGTACCACCTTGGAATACGACCGATATCACTGTTATTGCAAACGCAATTGGCAAGAAAAGTGTGTGTTCGAACAGATCTGGCCAAAGCGCGCTCGCACCAAAATATAAGCCCGCAAGCAGTAAAAGCCTTGCAACTAACGTTATGAAGATGTCCTTATTTGTTCTTTTTCTAATCATGTAATTCACTGATAAAATTAGGTACTTTCATGGCCAGCGTACCTAATTCAGTACTTATTATCCAGCCTTTTGCTTTGCTAACTGCTCGCCATGCAAAAAGCGTGTAAAACACGGGTTATCTGTTTCTTCTTGAAATTGATACGCTAACTTTGCAAGATGTTCATCAAAGCGCTCATAATCACTGGGCTCTACTTCAAAAGCGGCTAACACATTGCCTTGTGCCGCGCCGTGATTGCGATAATGAAATAAAGTAATATTCCAATTACAGCCGAGCATGTCTAAAAAGCGCGCTAATGCGCCTGGATATTCAGGAAATTCAAACCGCAATAAACGTTCATTCATGACGCTCGGCGGTTTGCCGCCTACCATATATCTCACATGTAACTTTGCCAGTTCGTTATCTGATAAGTCATCAAACAGGTAGCCGTTTTGATGCAACGAAGCGGTTAACTCAGTTAGCTCTTGCTGGCCATTTCTAAGCCCAACACCAACAAAAATTTGCGCTTCGCCACAGCCGGCATAGCGATAGTTAAACTCAGTGATCGCTCGGCCACCAAGAGAGTGACAAAAACGCTTAAAGCTGCCTTTTTCTTCAGGAATAGTCACCCCGAGCAATGCTTCATGTTTAGCACCTAGCGCCGTTCTTTCGGCGATATACCTCAACCGATCGAAGTTTAAATTAGCGCCTGACAAGATAGCCGCAACACTCAGCCCCTTTTCGCCCGTTTGCGCGAGCCACTTCTTCAAGCCCGCAGTTGATAACGCGCCGGAAGGCTCTGCAGTTGCTCTCGTCTCCACAAAAATATCTTGAACCGCCGCACAAATTTCATCGGCATTAACCGTCACGACTTCGTCGCAGAACTTTTGTGCTAATCGAAAAGTTTCTGTACCAATAAGCTTTACCGCCACGCCGTCCGCAAAGCCTCCGACTCGCTCAAGCTCCACGGGTTCTCCCGCTTCAAGCGCGGCTTTAAGGCATGCACTGTCCTCAGCTTCTACCCCAATAATACGGATATCAGGGCGAAGTGACTTCAAATACACCGCCATTCCCGCAAGCAACCCCCCACCTCCTACGGGAATAAATACGACGTCTAGTTCATCAAGTTGCTGAATTAACTCTCGCGCCACCGTACCTTGGCCGATGATCACATCTTTATCATCAAATGGCGGGACAAAAACACCATTTTGCGCTGCACAAAGATCTAGCGCGTACTGCTTTGCCGCATCGAAGTGATGGCCGTGTAAGATCACTTCACCACCGAGCTTACGAACCGCGCTGACCTTGATCTCAGGCGTAGTCACAGGCATTACAATCGTGGCGTGCTGACCTAGATGCGTTGCACTTAGCGCAACCCCTTGAGCATGATTACCCGCAGAAGCGGTATACACCTGCGATCCTTTCGGTAACTGACGTAGCTTGTTATACGCACCACGCAATTTGAAAGAATAGACCGGCTGTTGGTCCTCTCTTTTCAGCCAAATTTGGTTACCAAGCTGGGCTGACATTTGCTCTAGTTGATTCACTTGCGTTACCTCAACGAGCGGTGCCACATTCGCCTGAATAATGGCTCTAAAGTAATCAAGCTCTTGGGAAACCATCGCTAGCCTAACTCCTCTAGTTTTTGTAAGTCACGTACCGCGCCTTTGTCTGCACTCGTTGCTAACAGTGCATAGGCTTTTAGTGCGGGACTCACATAACGTTCTCTGTTAACTGGTTTGTACGCTTCTTTACCACGAGCGAGTTGCTTTTCATGGCGCAGCGCCAACTCGGTGTCGTCCAGTTTAACGTCAATACTGCGATTATAGATGTCGATGGCGACAACATCGCCGTTTTCAACCAGCGCCAAATTGCCACCACTGGCAGCCTCTGGAGACGCATGACCAATAGAAAGTCCAGAAGTACCGCCAGAAAAACGACCATCGGTAAGTAAAGCGCAGTCTTTATCTAGCCCCATCGATTTAAGATAGCTAGTTGGGTACAGCATTTCTTGCATACCCGGACCACCTTTAGGCCCTTCGTAGCGAATGATCACTACATCACCTTTCTTAACTTGGCCACCCAGTATCCCCTCGACGGCATCGTCTTGAGATTCAAATACTACAGCGGGCCCCGTAAAGCGCAGCATTTCATCGGCCACCCCGGCACTTTTCACGATACAACCATCAGGCGCTAAGTTACCTTTCAATACTGCAAGGCCGCCATCTTGCCTAAAGGCATGCTCGATAGAGCGAATACAGCCGCCTTCACGGTCTAAATCAAGCTCATCCCAGCGATACTCTTGGCTCATAGCTTGGGTAGTGCGGATCCCAGCAGGTCCCGCGCGATAGAAAGTTTGTGCCCGTTCGTTATCACTGTCTGCGGCATTCCAACGCGCAATAACTTCACCTAGATTTCCGCCAGCAACATGCCCCACCGACAGGTCCAATTTATCGCCTCTGGCCAGCTCGTTGAGAATGGCCATAATGCCACCAGCACGGTGAACGTCTTCAATGTGATACTGTTGTGTTGCCGGAGCAACTTTACACAAAAAGGGTGTGCTACGAGATAAGCGGTCTATGTCATTCATATCAAAATCGACAAAGCCTTCTTGCGCAGCCGCCAATAAATGCAGCACGGTATTGGATGAACCGCCCATCGCGATATCTAATGTCATGGCGTTCATAAATGCGGCTTGGTTAGCAATGTTGCGTGGCAGCACTTGCTCGTTGTCTTTACCATAGTATTCATCACATAAAGCCATGATGCGACTTGCTGCGCCCAAATAAAGCTGTTGGCGGTCTTTGTGTGTCGCTAGTGTTGTACCATTACCAGGTAACGCTAAGCCCAGCGCTTCTAAAAGACAGTTCATGGAGTTGGCAGTAAACATGCCTGAACACGAACCACAAGTAGGACAAGCAGAGCGCTCAACTTGCTCAGAGTCTTCATCACTCACCGTCGGATCTGCGCCTTTTACCATGGCATCGACAAGATCCAATTTTAGATCTATATCCGCTAAACGAGTTTTTCCCGCTTCCATCGGGCCGCCGGAAACAAAGATCACCGGAATATTCAACCGCAGTGCCGCAAGTAGCATGCCTGGGGTGATTTTGTCGCAGTTAGAAATACAGACCATAGCATCGGCACAATGAGCGTTAACCATGTACTCTACCGAATCTGCAATTAAGTCTCGAGACGGAAGCGAGTAAAGCATGCCGCCGTGACCCATGGCGATACCATCATCAATAGCAATGGTATTAAATTCGCGAGGTACGCCGCCTGCTTCTGTTATCGCATCAGCCATCAATGCGCTAAGTTGATTGAGGTGAACATGACCCGGAACAAATTGGGTATATGAATTCACGACCGCAACGATCGGTTTATGGAAATCACTGTCCGTCATTCCCGTTGCTCGCCACAATGCACGAGCTCCCGCGCGTTGTCTGCCCTCAGTAGTTGTCTTGCTCCGTAATTTAGCCATGTTTCACCTTTTTCTCGGCTATGCCGAGTTCCTCATTCCCACAATTTACAATGCGCTTTTGTTCGGGGCGTTTGACCCCGATACCAATAAAATTATTCGCTTACGTACTCTAACCAGCCATTTTCGTCATCAGCTTGACCTTTAACCAAAGCGAAATAGGCCTGCTGTAACTCTTCCGTAATTGGACCTCTACCACCATTACCCACGGTAATTTTGTCTACGCTGCGAACAGGTACTACTTCCGCTGCGGTACCAACCATAAAGAACTCATCAGCAAGATAAAGCGCTTCACGAGCGATCGGCTCTTCACGTACTTCATAGCCGCGTTTTTTCGCCAAATGGATGATCGTGTCGCGCGTAAGACCAGGTAGAATACAAGCTGTGGTTGGCGGGGTATAAAGCACGCCTTTCTTCACAACAAATAAGTTCTCACCAGCGCCCTCGCTCAGATAACCATTAACATCAAGTGCGATCCCTTCAACATAACCATTACGCTTCGCCTCACCTGAAATAAGCTGTGAAGATAAGTAGTTACCACCCGCTTTAGCCGCAGTAGGCATGGTATTTGGTGCGAGGCGACTCCAAGAAGAAACACACACATCAACACCTTGTGCTAAGCCTTCTTCACCAAGGTATGCACCCCATTCCATCGCAGCGACTGTCATGTCTGCACGGTGCGATTTCGGATTTAAACCAAGACCTACATGACCTAAAAATGCAAATGGACGAAGGTAAGCATTGGTAAAGTCATTTGCGCGGATAGTCTCTTTACACGCTGCGATTACTTCCTCTTTGGTAAAAGGAATTTCCATACGGTAGATCTTCGCGGAATCAAAGAGGCGCTGAATATGATCGGTTAAGCGGAAAACAGCTGGACCATTTGGCGTATCGTAAGCACGGATCCCTTCAAAAACTGAGCTGCCATAATGTAAAGCATGACTAAGCACATGGGTGGTCGCTTGAAAATAAGGAACCATTTCACCGTTATGCCAAATTACTTCTGATGTTTGTGTCATTGTTAACTACCTTAATTCTTCTAAATTGCCTGTTTCTGTAGTGTATGCAAGTCAACCGCTTGCACTTCTACTAGCTTACTCAGTTGTGAGGTTAATAAATAGATAGGTTTGTCACTATCTACCGTCATTTTGACGTGGAATAAGTCATCTTGACCTTGTAATTCCAAATTCGTTAAGCGAAATCCGCGATGTCTGGCTACGCGTAAAAAGCGCTCCACTGCGATGCTCTGTTGTTTTACTGCAACGGTTAAATGGTGTTTCATGAAAGGCTCTCCGTCATCATTTCATCATTGGCAGCACCAGGTGGAACAAGCGGCCATACGTTTTCTTTATCGTCGATACAAGCATGTAAAATATAGGGCCCTTGCGCATTCACTATGGCGTCAACGGCGTCATCTACTTGGTTTGCATGAGTAATTGTCTGCCCAGGAATACCGAACACGGCAGCCAAAGAGACAAAATCTGGATTGTCTGACAGGTCGGTTTCACTGTAACGACCGTCAAAAAAGAGTTGCTGCCACTGTCTCACCATACCCAGCTTTTGATTGTCTAATATCAATATTTTAACTGGCAGGTTATTACGGCGGATGGTTGCCAACTCTTGAATATTCATCATGATGGAGCCGTCGCCAGATACCGTGATCACCGTGTTGTCTGGACGTGCTATCTGTGCCCCAATTGCAGCAGGTAAGCCAAATCCCATCGTGCCTGCACCGCCACTACTTAAGTGATTGCTTGGATGACTGAATTTCATGTGCTGGGCCACCCACATTTGATGTTGGCCTACATCGCAGCACACTACCGCTGTATTGGGTAGCTTCTGGCTAAGTTGATTTAACAAATACGGTGCAAATACTTTTTCGCCAGGATAGTCATAACGCCATGCATGTTGACGTTGCAGTGCTTCGATGGTCTCTAGCCATTCGCTATTAGTAACCACACATTCAAGTTGCGGCAATGACTGTTTTAAATCTGCAATAAGCGAAGCCGCTGCGGGTTTGCGTTTACCCACTTCTGCAGGGTCGATATCTAAATGGATCACCTTTGCCCCTGCAGCAAACTTTGCCAAATTCCCCGTTACACGGTCGTCAAACCGTGCCCCGATACATACCAATAAGTCGCATTGCTGAACCGCCAGATTCGCCGCCTGAGTACCGTGCATACCGAGCATTCCTAAGTCATAATCATAATCCGGCGTTACGCTGCCCAAAGCTTTTAGCGTCGATACGGCCGGCATATGGGTCTTTTCTAAAAATTGCATCAGCTGTGACTGCGCATCAGCGCTTTGCACGCCACCGCCAATGTAGGCAACAGGTCGTTTAGCGTCACATAATAATTGATTGGCTTTTGCTACTTCAGTTTGTGAAACCTTCGGCTGTTCGTCTTGTGGCGCAGCAAAAGGATGAAAAGGCACTTTAGCTAGCTGGATATCTTTAGGAATGTCGACCAACACCGGACCGGGCCGACCAGACTGCGCTAAGTACATGGCTTCTTGTAATACTTCAGCCAAGTCTTCCGCTCGCTCAACCATGTAGCTGTGCTTAGTACATGACAAAGACATGCCCAGTACATCCACCTCTTGAAAGGCATCCGAACCGATAGCAGCGGTCGGCACTTGCCCAGTGATAGCCAGTAGCGGAACTGAATCCATCATGGCATCAGCAAGTGCGGTGATAAGATTTGTAGCGCCAGGTCCAGATGTGGCAAAACAAACCCCAAGCTTACCTGTACTGCGAGCATACCCAACAGCAGCAAAACCAGCACCTTGCTCATGGCGAGTCAAGTAGTGCTTAACTGGCGCGCCATACAAAGCGTCATAAATGGGCATGATGGCACCACCTGGGTAACCAAATACGTGTTTAACGCCTTGCTCTTCTAGCACCTTGATAACAAGTTGTGCGCCGGTTGTTGAATTGCTCATGATCTGCTCTCAGTTGCCTTTTTTATGCCCTAAAACGAAAACGCCCCCCGAACCTTTTGGTGCGGGGGGCGCTTATGCTGATACTTTTCTTACAGCACTAACTAGCCCCCGCGGTAATAATAATCACCACGTTGATAATCACGACTAGTAGAGTTGCTGTTAGTAACATTGCTTGAATTCCGTAAATTTAAACTTGGCAATCATCCAGTGTAAGTACTGCGCTGCCTCTTTTTCTATTAATACCGCGCCTTGCACACTTAAGTCAACACAAAAAACTATGCTATTTAAAATTAAAAACCTGAGTTTAACGCATAAAAAAACCAAATAACCACCATTTATAGAATCAAAACAACCACACATTTTAAAATGCGAATTTTCTATTGGTTCAGCTTCGATATAACGAAAAATTTACTTTCTCGATTTGCCTATATGAAATTTTTTCTACCGCCTAAGCGTACTTCATTTTTTAGTGACATTCACATTTCGATATCGCAGACTGACCCTTTACAACCAATTTGGATCATTACTATGGTTAAAGTATTTTCACCATTGTTATTTATTTATCTTTGCTTAAGCCTTTTCAGTAATCTCGCCAACGCAGAAGTTGGCCTGTGGAAAGTAGAAAAGGACAACAAAACGTCGTACTTATTTGGTACCGTGCACGTCGGTGACGAACAAATGCATGGTTTACCAGCCAAGGTAAAAAGCGCCATTGCGAGTAGTGATAGAGTCATGGTTGAAGTGAACTTAGAGGCGCTTTCTCCATTTGCGATCCAACAGCGCTCCATGCCATTTATGCTGTTAAAAAACAACCAAACACTAAAAGATCAGCTCTCTGCAGAAGTCTATCAGAAGCTACAAGACTACTTTTCCAAAAAGCAGATAGATATCGCCTTATTTGAACGCTATGCGCCATGGGCCGTGATGATAACTATGCTACAACTGGAATATCAAAAGCTTGGATTTACCGATACCAATGGCATCGATAAACAAGTAATTGCCTACGCAAACGAAAAGAAGATCCCAATTGGTGAATTTGAAACCTTAGAATATCAGCTTGAAATGTTCAGTCAGCTGAGTATTCATAGTGACGCTATGCTCAAGGAAACATTTGCACAGATGTCTGATTTGAACACCTACTTCTTGGATTTAGTTTCCGCATGGCGAAGCGGCGATTTAGAGAAGTTATCCCATTACTATCAGGTAAGTTTTTCGGATGATAAATATGGCAAATTAGCCGAGCAATTGATGATCATTGAACGCAATAATAACTGGGTGAAAATGCTTAAAAAGCAGCTCCCCAATGAATCAACGTTTATTGCCGTTGGTGCATTACATCTTGTTGAAAAATATGGCCTTGTTGAGCAGCTTAAAAACAATGGTTATTCAGTCACCCGACTATAACACTCAGCGCTATCTTGCCAAGAGGTAAGCAGTTTACTTTGTAGGCGTGTTAAACAGATACTTCCATTAACACGCCCTAAAAAAATAAAAATCTTTTTAAACCTTTTCATTTTTATGTGCGACTTACCTTTCAAACACTCTCGTTGAAGGTAAAAAATAATGAAAAAGGTAGCGTTAGTTTTAGCATTAAGTGCAGCGGCAATGACTGCACAAGCAGAAGATTCAAAAACCATTACAGCATCATTCCCAAGCAATAGCCTAGCCGAGTTAGAAGTGGATATTGCCGTAGGTAAAATCGACCTACAAACTTACAACGGCGACACCATAGAGGTCGAAATTTTGGTTGAACCGAAAGAGTCAGACAGTTGGTTTGGTAAACCAGATGTGAGTGAGGCCACCCTAAACAGCAACACATCAGGGGATAAATTATCACTTGAGATCAATTCGGATGATTATGAACTATCTTGGCAAGTTAAGGTGCCTGTTAATTTGGCTTTAGATGTTGAGGTTGGTGTTGGCAAAATTGATATTCAAGATCTTAATAACTCTGCTGATTTAGAGGTAGGCGTAGGAAAAATTAAAATTGAGACTACCACCACCGATTTCAAAAAAGTGTCTTTAGATTCAGGTGTTGGTAAAACGGCAATGTCAGGTTTTGGCAACGTAGAAACTTCCGAAAAGAGTATGGTTGGCTCGACAACAGACTATCGTGGTCAAGGCCAGTATTCCATCGATGCAGAAGTCGGAGTTGGAAATATTCGTTTAAGACGAGACTAAGTCTCCACACTTATTCAGTAATAGCGCCACTTTGCTATGCAGCACATCCGGTTGCAACGGCTTATACAAATGAGCCGTTGCGCCAAGTGCGTAGACCTTATCCAGATCCTCCGCATTGGTATTTGCGGTCACGACCAAAATAGGCACAGCTGGATCTAGCTTTCTCAAACGCTCAGTGGCTTCAAAGCCATCCATCACAGGCATATTCAAATCCATAAGCACGATATCAAACTTACCCACCTCATATACTTCAAGGGCACCTTCACCATGTTCGACATGCGTTACCAATTTTGCTATGGGCTGAAGCATTTTTTCAATCACGCGTGCATTTAGTAAATTATCTTCCACCAGTAAAATGCGAGCCGACACCTGCTCCATTGTATGAGCCGGTACCTGTTGATTGTCAATTTCAATAGGGACTCTCAGGATTGCTCTTGTACCGATTGGCTCCCTTGCACTAAAATCTAATCGTCCTCCAAGCGCTGAGGTGAGTAATTGGCAACGCTTCAGCCCTAACTGCGTGCCTTGAAAATGCTCGCTATGCACAGCTTCTCGTAACTGCTGATAGTCGAACCCAGGCCCAGTATCTTCAACGACAAATTCTAAATATGGTGTATCTTCATCTACAACCAAATCCGCAAATACTTGAATGCTGCCACGCTCAGTAAATTTAATTGCATTATTAACCAATTCACTGATCAACCAACCAACACGCTTACAATCACAATAACAAGCCACATCTAACTCATTACTCAATGCCAAATTAAAAGCGAGAGATTTTTTGTGTGCGGTAAGTTGAAAGGCAATACAGGCTGATTTTATTACTTCTCGCAATGCGACTTGATGACGCTCAATAACCACTTCTTGCTCGGAAAGGTTATTAAAGTCTTGAACAGAATAAAGTAATACATCCAATTGATTTGCTGCGCTTTTCACATGCTGTAATTGCTGCGTGTCTTTGCTCCTCAGATATTCATCTAAATACCCCTGAATGGCCTGCAATGGTGTTCTTAGCTCGTGACTAACGCGTGCTAAAAATCGTGATTTTGAGTGTAATGCATCGTCAGCAAGCTTTCTTGCCGCCTCTAATTTATCGAGTGCTTCAGCAATTTCTCGCGCCATTGGGCGAAATACAAGTTTCGCTTCTATAAACAGTAGCAACAGTCCAAGTAGCCAGATTAACAATTCTATTTTCCTCACCATCTCTGTTTTACTTCGTGCATGCTGCTCGAATAGTGAAACGGCATCATTCAGGTTTGGGAGTATATGCTGAGACGCAGTAAAGATTTGCTCCATTAATTGAGGAGTGGATTGCTGTAACTGAGACCTTGATAAAGTGACAAAAGTATTACTTTGCAAATCCAACTGCACCGGCCCTTGGTAGTAAAGCGCTGCAAGCGCCTCATTCAGATAAATAGCCTCTCCACTACTTCCAGTTTTAGTTAAGAACTCATGATTACTTTCAAACTTATCAATGGCTTGACGTAGCGCTTCACTATCTCGTTGATTGTCTTGCGCACTATATAGCGCGATACGTTGGGACAACATCCGCTGCATACCCGCAATATTAATTACGTGTGCATCTAGGCTCTGCTGATACAGTAGATATTGCATAACCCCCATCGCCATCGACAACAATATAGCCATAGCAAGTAATGCCCCGATATAACGATTTTTAACTTTACTTATTAACGACATATTTTTGTTTTTCATCTCATAGCATTGTCTCAGCTGCAATGTTAAGTGTAGTTAACAATCGTATTATTTACAGTCCGATGCTTGACACCTAGACGGCCAAAATGTTTCAATGCGCGTTCACCCTATTTAGATAGTTTGATGCCACGGCGTCAAATTGAGGGCTGGAAGAGGTGCGTTATTCAGGTAACTAAGTGAAGGAGAGCAAACTCCGTTGCAGCTTAGTGAGGGGAATATACGCCGAGAAATTGAGTTATTGTTTGCTAATACTCATTTCGGGCGACTGGGCTGAATCCCAGCGACTGTCACCAACATACTTGGTGGAGAGCTTCTGGTCTTAGAAAAATAAGGCCATTGGCTGCCTTATCCTTTTTAAGTCCATTGCTCTTCGAATTTTAACGGTTCGAAGTTTGGACACCCTCCTAACTCCGAACATGATTTAAGTTCGGTAGAGATGAAATCACAATTCAACTTATCTGACTATCCGTTGTGGACGGCTTTAGTAACGCCTTTTGATGCTGAAAATCAGGTTGATTTTAGCGCATTAACGACGCTGGTACGCGATCAAGAGCAAGCTCGTAACGGTATTCTTTTACTAGGCAGTACCGGCGAAGGCCTTGCGCTTACCCAACAAGAGCAGCAACAAATCGTTGAGTTTGTTTGCCAGCTCGCCCCGAGCGTACCGCTCATGGTTGCCGTTGGCGGCAGTAATCTTGAGCAGCAAACACAATGGGTGCGCTTTTGTAATACACAGCCCATTCATGCGCTCTTACTTGGCTCACCAATCTACGCAAAGCCCGGCAAAGTTGGTCTGGCACATTGGTTTAGTACACTACTCGATGAGAGCCACAACCCTTGTATGCTCTACAATGTACCTGGTCGCAGTGCCGTTGCTATCGCCCCTGAACTACTCGGCGAACTAGCTTGCCACCCTAATCTGTGGGCACTAAAAGAAGCCAGTGGTGATATTGCCACCTTTGAAGCATTTCGTCAGGCAGCACCTGATGTCGCCATCTATAGCGGCGACGATGGCTTAATGCCCTACTTTGCACAAGCTGGTGCAACGGGTCTGGTGTCTGTTGCAGCAAACGCATGGCCACAGCAAACCGCAGAATTTGTAAGGCGCTCGTTAAGCGGCACCTCTCCTAATTTATTTACCACTTGGTCAGAAGCTGCAAATAGCTTATTTGCAGTGGCAAATCCCATTCCAGTCAAAGTGTTAATGCACTTGCAAGGGAAGCTCACAAGTCCGAACTTGCGCCCGCCACTGACACATTTGGAACTCACCCATACCGATGCGATCACTCGCGCGAACGAAACTATTTTATCTTGGAATTAAGGCAGTAAACATGAGCTGGTTAACCCTACTAAACGATTTAGAAAATGGCACAGTACGTGCGGCAACACAGGATGAGCAAGGCCATTGGCATGCTAACGTAGAAGTAAAACAAGGGATCCTTGAAGCATTTAGAAATGGCGTAAATACAGAATTCCCAGGTGGATTTGTTGATAAAGACAACTTAGCACCACGCGGATTTGCTGCCCAAGATGGCGTTCGTATGGTTCCTGGCGGAAGCAGTGTAAGACGTGGCGCTTACGTCGCAGCGGGCACAATCATTATGCCACCGGCTTATGTCAACATTGGTGCCTATATTGATTCAGGTACTATGGTAGATAGTCATGCGTTGGTTGGTTCTTGCGCGCAAATTGGTAAAAATGTCCACCTTAGCGCAGCGGTGCAAGTGGGTGGTGTATTAGAACCAGTTGGAGCAAGCCCTGTTGTTGTTGAGGACGATGCCTTTATTGGTGCAGGCTGTGTATTGGTTGAAGGGGTTGTTATTAAACGCGGTGCCGTATTAGCACCGGGTGTGCGCCTTTCAGCAAGTATTCCTGTCTATGACTGCGTGAACGAGCGCTTGCTTGACAAAGGTGAAGCCATCCCTGAAAACGCGATAGTGATCCCAGGCTCTCGTCCAGCCTCAAGTGAGTGGGCGCGCGAGCAAGGACTAAGTATGTCATGCGCACTTATCGTAAAATACCGTGATGAACAAAGTGATGCATCACTGGCGCTGGAAGAGGTTCTACGCTAATGAGTTGGTTGAGCACGTCACAGCGAACCGCAGCTGAGGCATTGATCCAGCAACAAGATACGCCATTCTTTTGCTACGATTTAGATAAGCTAAGTGCACATGTTAAGCCCTTAGTTGATCAGCAAATCGTTAAGCTTTGGTATGCCGTAAAAGCGAATCCGTTATCACATATCATTAAAACCCTAGATAACGCTGGGTTTAACTTTGATGTGGCATCTAGCGGCGAGCTTGATCAGGTGTTATCTCAAGGGATCGCACCTGAACGCGTGCTCAACACAGGTCCTGCCAAATCGCTAAAGCAGATCCGTCATTTTGCCACACAAGGCGTACGTATTTTCGTGGCTGAAAGTCACAATCAAGTACGCTGGTTAAATCAAGTGGCCGAAGAGTTTGAGCTTCAATTTGAAGTTTTACTGCGGGTGCAGTTACGCTTTGATAAAGCAGAGCACAATCCACTTGGTGGCAATACGCTGACTCCTTTTGGTCTTGGCGCAGAGCAGTGGCAAGCCCTAACTTTAAGTGACTACACCTACCTAGACTTTGTCGGACTGCATATTTTCCAGTGGGGCAATATGCTCTGCAGCGATACACTCGCTGAACTTTGGCAGGCTATGGTTGCACCTTTAGTTCAGCTCGCTGCTGATTTAGGGATTACTCTAAAGGTACTCGACTTAGGTGGCGGCCTTGGCATTCCCTATGATAGGCAAAGCCCTTCTCTCGATTGGCAGAAATTATTAGACACGCTCGCATTGATAAAATCCGCCACGCAAGTGCAAGAATTATGGATGGAGTTAGGCCGCTATGCGGTTGGCGAATGTGGTTTTTATCTCAACCCTGTGGTGGAACAAAAGCAAAACTACGGTGCACAACAACTGATTGTCGCAGGCGGTGTCAATCACCTGCTGCGTCCAGCGGTTACCGGACAAGCTTTCCCCGCTGAATTGTTACGCCAGTCTCAAGCTGAGACCATAGACTTTCATATTCATGGTCCACTTTGCACAGCATTGGATAAATTAGGCACCCTAGCCTTACCAAGCGACAGTGCCGATGGCGATTGGCTTGTTTTCAGTCAGTGTGGCGCTTACGGCTACACCGAAAGTATGCCGTTCTTTTTATGTCATGAGCTCCCAGCTGAGTACATCATCTCAGCTGGAGAAATCAGCTGTGTCCGTGAAGCAGAGCCCGCTTCAAGTTATTTGAGGTAAACATGAATACCATTACACAACAACATATTCAGGTTGGTGAAATTGCCAACGGCTTGCCTTTGACTATTCCAGTCTATCGCATCAAAGGCAATGGCAGTGGGCCAAAGGTGTATATCCAAGCAAATATGCATGGCGCTGAAGTGCAAGGTAATGCAGTGATTTATCAACTGCTGGAACAGTTGAAGCAATTGTCATTAAAAGCGGACATCACCTTAGTGCCTTACGCAAACCCGATTGGTTGTAATCAGAAATCTGGTGAGTTTACCTTAGGACGTTTTGATCCAATTACAGGCACGAATTGGAATCGAATGTACATCAACCATTCCGGGTTGGTTGCCGAGTTTGTGGAGCAAAACCCGACGCTATCAATAACAGAAATCGCTCAGCAATTTCGCCAACGATTAGTTGAGCGCACCCAAACACTACTTGATGGGCCCTTAGATAGGTTGACGACAGGTAAGCGCATCGCCTTGAATTTACAGCGTCTAGCTCATGAGGCTGACATTGTTTTAGACCTACACACGGGACCAATTTCAGCAAAACACCTGTATTGTCCTGAGTATGCAAAAAACAGCGCTCGATATTTTGATATTCCACATGTGTTACTTATTCCAAGTGACTTTGATGGAGCAATGGATGAAGCCAGTTTTTGTCCATGGTGGAACTTGCAGCAAGCCTATCAGGCTATAGGCCGAGAGATCCCAGTATTAACCGAAGCGTTTACGGTTGAGCTTGGCTCTCAAGAAAAAATTGATTTAGCGGAAGCATTGAATGACGCTAATAGCATTTTGAGCTACCTGAACTATAAACAGGCCTTTCAAGATGCACACTTTATGCCGCAAGACATCACCCGTTACGTCTGTCGACTAGAAAATTATCGCGCCTTTTATGCCCCAATGGGTGGTATGGTGGAATATACGGCAAAGCTTGGAGAGCATATCAAGGCGGGTCAAACCATCGCCAAAATTCTCAGAATGGAGCGCTATTTATCAGAAACGCCCTTAAATGAGATCAAGTTAGACGAAGATGCCATCGCCATTTTGCACTTTGCCTCTGCTAGTGTGAATCAAGGTACTGAGCTTTATAAGTTTTTTACTCAGGTTGAAACGCTTTAACTTGAGTACTTTTATTGCGTGAGAGTAAGTCAAAGCAAATAAGCGCTGCTTGTTTAGCTTAACGCTTACTAAGGTATGGCGGCGATAGCCGCCACCTTTTTCTTATTCGACCGTATTTTTCTTTCTGACATTTTTGACCTTCGAGATTCATTTCCCTTTCATTATCATTGGTTAATAATGTAATCAATTGTACTTACTCTCGGCGCACACAGGATGAAACTTACACACTTATCAATACCGGCTTTGGCCTTGCTTACCTTGCCACTTTACGCTCAAGAAGCCCAACAGGAAGATGAAATCGATTTAGTCAAACAGTGCGTGCTAAACGCGGTATTAACTGGAGAAAAAGATAAAACCATAGAGCAGGTCCGTACCGAATGTGCCGAGGCTGATGCAGATAAAACCTTAAGCCAATTAGATAAACGCATGGCGCGCGAACGTGTAACGGAAAAGAACCGTAATGTATTAACACCACATAAGCGTAACTATATTTTGCCAGTTTCTTATATGACCAACGTCAACAGCAGACCATTCGACGGTCTAAAAGCCATTGACGATGAAGACGGCGAGCCAATCGACAACTTTGAAGCCAAATACCAAATCTCATTAAAAGCGCCTATTTATAAAAACTTTTCGGATAAAGATCAGGCAATCTATTTTGCTTTTACGCTGCAATCGTATTGGCAGCTGTATAACAAAGATGTGTCTTCGCCATTTCGTGAAACCAACTATGAACCAGAAATCTTTTGGATTAACTTTTTAGATGATGAAAACGTGCTGTGGGGCGATGAGATGGCCTTTGTACTTGGGATTTCCCATCAATCTAACGGTCGCAGTCAACCAAACTCCCGCTCTTGGAATCGTATCTATGCGAATTTTATCTGGGAAAACCGAGGCTTTGTATTCAGCTTTAAACCTTGGTATCGCTTACCCGAAGACGACAAAGAAGATGCCTTGGATCCACGCGGAGACGACAATCCAAATATCGATGAGTACTTAGGTCACTTCGAGTTTAGTGGGGTATATCGCCACGAAGAGCATGAGTTTGGCTTTATGTGGCGCAATAACTTAAACAGTGATAATCGCGGTGCAATTCAATTAGACTGGTCATTCCCGATTTGGGGAAGGCTGCGCGGCTACGCACAATACTTTAATGGCTACGGCGAAAGCTTAATAGACTATAACACACATACCCAAAGGCTCGGTATTGGCGTGCTGCTCACAGATATTCTTTAAGCACATTCGAATACAAAAAAAGCTCTGAACACTCAGAGCTTTTTCGTTTGGAAAGCTGAGAATAATTCTCTACTTATTGCGGTTTAATTACCACAAACTGCCCCTCAAATTTAGCAACTAGCATGTCACCATCATAGACATTCACTGGCACCACATATTTTGCTTTGCCAGCCGTCTCTAGCGCTTGCAATTCACCTTCACAGTCCGCAATGGTAACCGTTGCCGCTGGTGCCGTGGTTAAAGGTTTTAGATATTTAATATTGGCGTCAGCCAACACAATATCTCCCTCTAACCCAAGCTCTTTAAGTGCTAAATAAGTCGCCCCCCAGCCCGTTAGCGTCGCCATGCTATATATAGAACCTGCAAACATCGAGTTGTGTAAATTGAGGTTCGCTTTTAAATCAGCCTTAGTGGAAAACTGCCAGTCTGTATAACTTTCTACTTTAATCCCCATCGCATCACTGATTGGAATAGACTCGCGCCAAGTATTTTGTAATACATGGGTCCAATCTGGCTGCCTAAACCAGCCTGGCTCCGTAGGACGTTGTTTTACCATCTTCCAGTGCTGCACATCGCCATAGGCTAAATGTGCTTTTTCAACCACTTCATAACCATGGTGTTCGTAAAATGATAACGCGCGCTCGCGAGCATACAAAACCAGCTCTTCTGCTTTTTGCGTCCAAGCAATAACCTCAAGCTCGTGTAGCAAACGGCTACCTAAGTGATGACCTCGATGCCCTTCTGCAACGGCCATATAGCGTACTTGTGCTTGCTTATGATTGTTAAAATGGAGCCTAGCTACGCCTAGCACTTCACCATCATTATTTTTTATGTAGCGATGTTCAGCTTCTTGCTCTAAATCATCCTGTTCGCTGCCACGAGGTTGATCCCATGGCGCTCTTAACACCTGCCAGCGTAACTGGTAATAGGCTTGCCAATCTTCGCTGCTTTGTGGTGAAGTTACCTCAAACATCACTGACTCCTGTTTTGTTATTAGCCTGTTAAATGACTTTGAATCTAGTACGGATACACCCTACAAGATAAGCTCAGTGTAGGGAATAAAATGCGCCAAAACACTTATCCTTTAGTGTAAAAACTGGTGGACAAGCTGGCATTCACAAAATCCTCGTCTATGATGATGTTATCATGGGAGAATTTATTACGCATTCAGGCACTATCAGCAACGATTTTGTGGACCGGAGCCACCAACTAGGACACTTGCTATATTGGCATAAACAAGGCAGAAATAGCATCCAAGTGCGGCAAGAGAAATCGTTGAGATGGCTTCTGATAAACAACACATTACAATCCGTTGTGGAGTTAAACCACCCGGAGCACTTGTTATTTCCTCATTTAAAAACATTCGCGAGTCGCTGGCAGCAAGTCGCCCCGCCGACCAGCGTACTGGAGCTGGGTCTTGGCGCAGGTGCAATCCGTGATTACCTCAATGCCACTTATCCAAATTGTCATATTACCACCATAGATAACAACCCAGATGTGATCCATTGTTACAAACGCTACTTTGGCGGCGACCCTTTGTGCGATGTTAATTGTGTTGATGTATTTAAAGCGTTGCAACAAGGCAAACGCTACGATTGGATAGTGCTCGATTTATTTAGCGAACTTGAGCCCCCCATCTTCTTGTTTCAGCACCAGTTTTATCGCCTACTCAGAGCTGCGATTAATGATGGGGGCCGACTGTATATCAACTTTTTAACTGAGCATGAGTCGCAGCTCAAGCAACTTCAACACTTATTAATTACCAACTTTGGTAAAAAGCCCTTTATCGAAAAAGTGCCGGACTACGCCAACATAATTATCGAGGTTAAACGCTAACACTGGCTGACCCTAGTTTTTACGTCAAATCACTATTCAACACTAAAATTAAAAGTCACAGGGCCGTCATTCAGTAAACTCACTTTCATATCCGCAGCAAATTGTCCCGTCGCGACTTTCAACCCTGCAGCCTTAGCTTGAGCCACAAAGTATTCGTAGAGTGTATTCGCTTGCTCAGGTGTCCCTGCGCTCGAAAAGCTTGGCCTCATGCCTTTTTTGGTGTCTGCCGCCAAGGTGAATTGCGATACAACTAATAGTTCGCCTTCAATGTCTTTTAAACTTAAATTCATTTTTCCCTTGTCGTCAGTAAAAATACGGTAGTTACTTACCTTGTGCAGTAACTTATCCGCCGTTTGCTCTGTATCCGGCTTTTCAACGCCTAAAAGTAACAATATCCCCTGACGGATTTGGCCTACAATCTTACCTTCTACTTCTACCTTTGCTTCGCTGACCCTTTGAATTAGTCCTTGCACTACCTACCTCTTGTGACTGCTAATGATGCTGAATTTTGCACAGTAATAGATCAGCCGCCCGCCTTATTGCTTCTGCATAAACGGGGTTAGCACAACAATGCCCAACCCCATTTAAAATCAGCAACTGCGCCTTAATGCTTTGTGCTAACTGATGAACTGGTGCGTACCGACACATTAAATCATGCCGACTGTGAATAAACCAGATAGGTAAGTGATTGAGCTGATGTGCATCTGCTGTAATTTGCTGTGTTTTGATAAAGCACTGGTGACTAAAAAAATGCACCATATGCTGTGCTTTACTAAGCTGTTTGTCTGCTTTGCAAAGCCTAATACCTTGCGTATCACTATCCGTTGTGATCAGATTATCCCACTCACACCAGCGCTGCGCCGCTTTTCTTTTGAGTAATTCATCCTCGCCAAAGAGTGCCGAATGATAATGGTCTAGCAAGGATTCCACAGTTTGTGCACCTTGTGCAAAGGCTAGATACTGCTCTGGATAAATTTGTGCGGGGGCACCTTGGCTACCATAAAGCCAATGAAGATCCGCCTCATTGCCCAAAAAACTCGACCACAACACCATCCCCAAGACATCTTCACGATGTTGCTCAGCATAAAGCAGTGCCAGCATGGCACCGAAAGACTCCCCGGCGAGTACAACCTTTTGCAGCCCTAAATGCGCACGAATGGAATGAATATCTTTCAGCAGGTTCGCGGTATTTATATTACCAAAGTCAGCAGGCGTTGAGTTGCCACAGCCTCGCTGACTAAACAGGATGATGCGGTATTTTTGTGGATTGAAATAACCGAGCACATTACGAGAATGGCCCTGACCTGGGCCACCATGCAGCATGATAAGTGGTGTGCCATCACTGCAGCCATATTCCTCTATGCCCAATTGATGTCCTTCACCTACCGCGAGATGAAAGCGACGCAATGCATCGCCATGTTGATACAATAAGCTCATAACTCCCCCTTGGGGGCTTAAGCTAACCGTTATCGGTAAAAGCTAAAGTCCCTGCGCGTCTGGTGGGTCAAACTCCGAGCTTGCATCTAGTCCTGCAGCTTCCATATCTTGGGTTAAGCACACGGTAAACTCAGCACCTAACAACACCACTATCCAAGATAAATATACCCAAACAAAAAGAATAGGTACTGTTGCGAGTGCTCCATAGATAACTTCGTATGAGGGAAAATGGCTAATGTATAATGCAAAGCCTTTTTTCGTTAGCTCGAATAACAAAGCTGCAAACAAAGCACCCGGAACCGCGGCTCGAAATGACACACTGGTATTTGGTACTAAAGTATAGAGCATGATGAAGCCAACCATAGAAATTAAATAGGGCAACATCTTAATTAGTGCACCACTAAACCCTGGGATCCCTTGATCGGCAAATGTCACTAAAGAAACGATATAAGATGTCATACCAATACTCGCGCCCAATAGCACAGGGCCAAGCGTGAGCACCATCCAATAAATCGCAAACGAAATCATCAATGGACGCTTTTGCTTCACTCGCCAAATTCGGTTGAGTGTGGTGTCAACATTACGAATAAGTAATAAAGCCACGACGGCCAAAAAACTCACCCCCACAGCTGTCATCTTATTCGCGTTGCCAGTAAACGCACTGATGTGTTCTTTAATGGTGTCCGTCGATGTTGGCACAAAGTTATTGAACACAAAGTTTTCAATTGCAAAACGCGTATCTTCAAATCCAGGAAACGCCGAAAAAATTGCTACACCCACCGCAACTAAGGGAACTAAGGATAACAGAGTGACATACGCTAAATAGCCCGCGTTGACCGTGATCTGGTCCTCAATACACCGCTTACTATAGCGGCGCCACCAGCTAGGCTGAGAATGTAAGAATCGCAGTGCTACGACCTTCATTTCGGTTATTCTTTGCATCATAATCAAGTTAATATTCATGGATCACTTTACACATCATAACAATCCCCGCCATAATTTATAGCGCTAAATAGTAATATATAACGACGGTCACATGGCCACTTACTGATTATTGACCTTCTAGAGCCCGGGAGTGCAAATGAAGAAACTCACCTTAAGCGCAGTGTTACTTTTACTCGTTACTGGCTGCCAAAGTGCCTATTACGCCACCATGGAAAAGTTTGGTGTGCATAAACGCGAGATATTGGTTGATCGTGTCGAAGAAACAAAGGAGTCCCAAGAGGAATCACAAAAAGAGTTTCAATCGGCATTAGAAAGACTCACCACGTTAATTAATTTTAATGGTGGTGAATTACAAGAAGCCTATAACCTGCTTAACGATGACTACCAATCATCCCTTGCCGCTGCTGCTGAAGTAAGTAGCAATATAGACAAAGTGGAAGACGTGGCAAACGCGCTATTTGACGAGTGGCAAGATGAACTTGAGCAATATTCGAGTGCAAACCTAAAACGTGAGAGTGCTAAGCAATTAAGTCAAACACAACGCCAATTTGAACGCTTGCTTCGCTCAATGCGCAGTAGTGAAGCCAAAATGCAACCCGTGCTCGACTCACTACAAGATAATGTGCTGTACCTTAAGCACAACCTAAATGCACAAGCGGTAAGCGCTATTAAAGGTGAGTTTACGGGGTTAAAGCGTGATATTAGCGCCCTAATCGCAGATATGAACCGCTCTATTGAAGATTCGAACAAGTTTATTGCTGAGATGAATGCACGTAGCGCGTAATAGACAGCATCTGCAAAGATAGATTTCACGATATCAGAAAGTTGCTTCCTGATATCGTGGTACTTTTGTGTGTAAAGCCAGACGTTTAACCTTTATTGATAAGATCTTCAATGATGCCATTCATTTCCATTGGCATTTGCGCCAATACAGCATCATATCCATCTGCCAATACCAAGTCTTTTTCTATGTAAGAAACCACCGCTTGATTCTCCAAATCGATGATTCCGCCAAATGCCGTTACACGATTTACGCCCGGTACAGGGATCCCACCAGAACTATCAACATGTAGTACGATCACTCTGTTAAAGTTAAACCCTTTATCCTTGATCACTCCTGTCGACTTTAGCGTCTTAGTCAGCTTTTGTATTGCTCCGGTAAGATCATCTGCAATGCGCTGAGCCGAACCTGTAAGCGCATAATTTCCTTGATTAACATGCCTACGCATGTTTTCACCCACAGTCCAAGACAAGTTACCAACCACATCATATAACTGTTGGCTTGAAACAACGGACGCACCATGTTTTCCCGTTACGCCAGCGGTAATAGCTAAACCCACTTCACGGTCGTTTCCTGGAACACCATGCAGCGAAACCGGGAATATCAATACAGGTTGTTGGGCTGAAAGTGTGATTGGAAATTCATATGCCGTATTTTGTTTAACCTCAGTAGAAGTAGAAACACAAGCAGTCAAAGAAATAGTAAATAGAGAGGCTAGTGCTAAACGCACGATATTTTTTGTCATTATATAGTTCCTTTACGTGATTATTAACTCCCGACAACCCAGCTGAGAGCGCGTTGAAACGCGGCGCAAATTATGTGACAAATCGTAACCACAATCAATAATAAAGTACTAGATAAAAGTGCATTTTCTTCATACTAAGCAGCTGAGGGATAATTAAGGGAAAAATAGGACTTTTAGATAACCGAGAAGAAATTTTGGTTACAAGCCACCTTGTGACAGCAGCGTAGAATAACAAATGTAGCGCAGCTCGCGATACAGCCAACTGCGTGCATAGTGTGGTAACTCAGCTTTAGTTCAATCCTAGCTAAATACCATCTCCGGTACGTCATCAGGGCAAATCAATATGCCTGCGGTTTTCGCTTGTATTTCCGAGGCGCTAACACCTGGAGCTCGCTCAAGTAAATGAAACGCGCCACCTTTGACTTCAAGCAGCGCAAGATCGGTTACTATCTTATTGATACAGTTTACGCCGGTGAGCGGTAAACTGCAGTGCTGTAGCAGCTTGGACTCGCCCTGTTTATTCGCATGCGTCATAGTGCAAATTATATTTTTAGCCCCAGCGACAAGATCCATTGCGCCACCCATGCCCTTGATAAGCTTACCTGGGATCATCCAGCTGGCAAGATTACCGTGCTGATCTACTTCAAAAGCGCCAAGCACCGTCAGGTCCACATGACCGCCACGGATCATTGCAAAACTTTCTGCCGAACTAAAAATGGCGGCTCCCGTACGGGCCGTAACGGTTTCCTTACCCGCATTGATCATATCCGCATCCACTTCCTGCTCGGTCGGATAAGCGCCCATGCCTAATAAGCCATTTTCCGATTGCAGCATCACATCCATGCCCTGTGGCACATAATTGGCCACCAGCGTGGGGATCCCAATGCCAAGGTTGACATAAAACCCATCTTTTAATTCCTGTGCCACTCGCATGGCCATTTGCTCTCTGGTTAATGCCATTATGCTTGCTCCTTCACAGTACGTTTTTCGATGCGTTTTTCGAACTGTCCTAGAATCACTCTGTCGATATAAATTCCGGGGGTATGAATTTGGCTCGGTTCGATTTCGCCGGGCTCTACAATTTCTTCCACTTCAACGACGGTAATTTTTCCAGCTGTTGCAGCCATTGGATTAAAGTTCATGGCGGTGTGGCGATAAACACAATTGCCAAAACGGTCTGCTTTCCACGCTTTTACAATGGCAAAGTCTCCCCTAATACTCGGCTCTAAAATATATTCTCTATCACCAAACATTTTTACCTCTTTGCCCTCAGCGACGGGTGTACCAACGCCTGTCGCGGTATAAAAAGCGGGGATCCCTGCTCCACCTGCGCGCATTTTTTCTGCAAGTGTCCCTTGCGGGGTTAATTCAACTTCCAATCCACCGCTCAATAACTGCTGCTCAAACAAGGCGTTTTCTCCCACGTAGGAAGCCACCATTTTGCGGATCTGCTTATCTTCAAGCAAAACCCCTAAACCAAACCCGTCTACTCCGCAGTTATTAGAAACCACGGTTAAGTCCTTTGTGCCCATGTGGCGTATTTGGCTTATCAAACCTTCAGGGATCCCGCACAAACCGAAGCCCCCTGCAATCACGGTCATGCCATCACACAGTCCTGCCATTGCTTCTTCGTAGCTTACGACTACCTTATCAAATCCAGCCATCATTCCTCCTATTGCACTGTCCAGCCGCCGTCCAGCACTATGGCTTGACCAGTAATGTTGCGTGACTCATTTGCGAGTAAAAAATTGACGGCATGCGCAATCTCATCCAACCCTATAAAGGCCTTTTTCGGCATTGGCGCCAACATGATATTGTTTATCACTTCATCTTCGCTGATCCCATGCTGTTTCGCTTGCGCGGTAATTTGCTGTTCTACCAATGGGGTTTTTACATAAGCGGGGCAAATAGTGTTCACGGTGATATCGCAGTCCGCGGTTTCCAGCGCCAATACTTTGCCAAATCCCATTAACCCATGTTTTGCAGCGACATAAGCAGACTTATATTTAGAAGCAACTAAGGCGTGGATAGAACCAATATTGACGATACGGCCAAAGCCTCCTCTGCGCATATGCGGCAATACTGCCTTACACAACATGGCTGGGCCTGTTAGCATCACGTCTTGCAGCAATTGCCATTTATCTTCTGGATAATGCTCCAGTGCTTCAACATGTTGCACACCTGCGTTATTGATAAGCACATCAATGTTATCGTGCCGACGGACAAAGTCAGCGATGTCTTGCTTATTAGCGATATTAAGCGCAAACGCTTGTGCATTTCCTCCGTCACTGACGATAGACTCAGCCACCGCCTGTGCTTGCGCTAAGTTCAAATCTACAAGCAATAAACTGTAACCTTGTTTGCTCAAGGCCATCGCGATATAGCGACCAATGCCACTTGCAGCCCCTGTGATCAACGCCGTCTTCATCGTCACTCCTTGATTATTTTGCTAAGAACTGAGCAATAGTGTCAGCCTGTGATTGAATTGAAAAAATACCGTCTAAATGCCCCCAAACGCCTTCTATCTCTGTAATTTGCACGTCTTTATTTTTGGCTTTAAGGGTTTCTGCTAACTTACGAATGGGCTCAGGCCTTAATAACAAGTCATTGCTTGCAGGCATCAATAAAACCTTTGCTGTGATTTTATCGATAGCACTATCAAAATTACCTTGCATGCCTGCGGTGTATAGTTGCGAGGCGCGGACTAAATACAAGATAGAATTCGCGTCTTGCGTTTCGGCCCTTGCTCGTGCGCGCGTGGCTAGCGTTTGGCTGAGTTTAGGAAGCTGACGAATATCTTGCTTTGCTTTGGGATCAAGCACAATAAAGTCTGGAAAACTGGCGTTATAAATAGCGGGGTGCATCGCGTCTTGAGTGATATTAAGCATCGTGGCCGTGAGTCCAGCAAGTGGCCTTTCCCCGTCGTAGTAGTCCCCGCCCTGCCAATTTGGATCAAGGCGGATGGGTAAAGCCCATTTCTCTAACGCCGCAACGGTCCAAGCATCCATCTTTGCCGCGCCAATCACATGAATTAAACGTGACACTTTTTCGGGGTAGCGCACCGACCATTCTAACGCTTGGAAAGATCCCATAGACGCGCCCATCACCGCATGTAGTTTGTCGATACCTAAGCTATCTAATAATTGCTTTTGCACTTCAACAAAATCACCGATGGTCACCACGGGAAAGTCCAAGCCGTAAGGTTTGCCCGTTTTCGGATTAATAGACGCCGGACCCGTCGTGATCACATCTTTACTATGCCAGTTTGCATTGACCAAAGTATCTGCGCTTATCACAAAGTACTTATTAGTATCTATCGCTTTGCCCGGGCCGATAATGGCATCCCAGTAACCTGCCAACACGTCAGACTCTCGATACTTACCCGCAGCGTGAGATGTGCCAGAAAAAAAATGCGTGATCAAAATTGCATTGCTTTTGTCGGCATTTAATTTGCCATAGCTTTCCCAGCCGACCTTAACGTCAGGAATGCTGGCTCCAGACTCCGTAGTAAAATGCGCAAGTGTAAATGCCCGCTTTTCAACCAGCATAGGTTTGTTTGTCTCACTGCCATAGACAATATTGCTGGCAACGAACAAGAGTAACAGGAAAATCCGCTTCATTGCTGTATCTCTCCGTTAAAATAAGATGAATAGGGTTAATGCGAGGGCAACGCCCACCAGCGGCACGACCGCAGTCAACGCCGCCATGGACCAATATGCTCGTTGATGTGTTTCTTTACAGATGGCGCGAATGGTTGTGACCACATAACCATTGTGCGGTAAGGTATCCAAAGCGCCTGAGCTAATTGCCACAACACGATGTAATTGTTCTGGATTGACACCCGCATCAATGTAGTGCGGTGCCACTAAGGGTAACGCAATAGCTTGCCCACCGGATGCAGAGCCAGTTAAACCGGCTATTACACTTACCGCCACCGCGGCGCCAAGTAGCTCATTACCCGGCATCTGTGTCATCATCTCGACCGCTAATTGAAATGCCTCGGTGTTTTTTGCTACCGCACCAAAACCCACTACCGCACTGGTATTACCGATAGCAACTAGCGCCCCAGTTGTGCCTAAGTTAATCGCGGCCCCCATGTTATGAAAATGCTTAAAGTTAATCGCGACAATACTGAGTACACCGCCAAGTAGAGCTACAATGAGTGCACTTTGCTGCAGCACATCATGAAGTGTAAAAGATAAAATCAACACCACGATTAGAGGCAGTACGCCAGTGATTGGATGAGGATAGTTACGTTCATGGATTTCAGGGTCGTCTTCTTTCGCTTCAAAGTGCTCACCATTTGCCACCGCTTTGGCTATCATCTTTTTCAACCACCAATAGCCCGTAATAGCCATAAACGTGGCAACCACTAGACTGACTTCCCAAGCTGCATAAGGCGACGTGCCTAAATATTTTATTGGGATCCAGTTTTGGATTTCAGGAGAGCCTGCCGAAGTCATGGTAAAGGTGACTGAGCCGAAAGCCAGAGTTGCGGGAATAAAGCGCCTTGGTAAATTGGCATCTTTAAATAAGCTAAGCGCCATAGGATAGACAGAGAAAGCAACAATAAAAACACTGACGCCGCCATACGTTAGTACCGCACAGGCAATCACCACCGCTAATACCGCATGTTTCATACCTAACTTGTCGACAATATAGCGTGCGACGCTGTCGGCAGCACCACTGTCTTCCATGAACTTACCGAACAAAGAGCCAAGCAAGAACATGAAAAACCAAGCACTCAAAAAGCCAGCAAAGCCATCCATATAAAGTGTAAGAAAGCTGCTTTCTACAGCTTCTGTGGAAAATAGCGCAACGCCACTCGTTAATGCGACCAATAAAGCGCAAAGTGGAGCTGCGATAAACAAGTTTACGCCACGGAGAGTTAGCCAAATAAGCAGGCCAAGTCCTCCTGCCAGTCCAAGCATACTGAGCATAAGGGCTTCCTTTTATTGTTATTAATGCCCGTTATAAGTTGATGTGTTGGGCATGCTGTTGATGAATATCAGTGTGGCGTGCAGGCGCAATAAAAACCATAGTACTAAGGTTATAGAAGCTCTACACCCCGTGTTAATCCTAGCGTATCAAGGTATTAGTACTAAGGTACTAATAGAAAAACTTTACAACTCCCCTATGCTTTGGTGTGACAACAAGCACCCAAAATGACAATAATAGGGACCACAGGATGAACATTTACCAACCTAGATATTCAGCTATCGCGTTGGCTATTACACTCGCAACTCAAGCCAACCCAGCGGCAGCAGAACAAGCAACACAATCAGAAGGCAAGCTAGAACGCATTGAAGTCACGGCGCGTAAGACGGTAGAAAACCTTCAAACCGTTCCAGTTGCAGTGACTTCTATCGGTGAAACCGATCTACTCGAAAATGGCATCTCGGTACTCTCTGAAGTCCAGCAGTTTTCACCCAATACCACGCTTCAAGCTAGCCGAGGCACTAACTCTACCCTCACAGCCTTTATTCGTGGTGTCGGGCAACAAGACCCATTATGGGGTTATGAACCCGGTGTCGGCATTTACGTCGATGACATTTATTTGGCAAGGCCGCAAGGGGCTGTACTCGACCTCCTTGATGTACAACAGATTGAAGTATTACGAGGACCGCAAGGAACGCTATATGGCAAAAACACCATTGGTGGCGCTATAAAATATGTCACTAAGGAAATGTCTGGCGATGCGACTTTTAACGTGGAAGGGACTGTTGGTAGTTATAATCAACGCGATCTTAAGATCACAGGTCAATTGCCGCTCGTGGAAGACACACTCTACTTAGGTTATGGCTTTGCTACTTTAAATCGAGATGGTTTTGGCGAGTTCAAGGTTTCAACGCTACCCGGCCAAGATAAGGAAAACTACAATAAAGAAATTCAAGCTGCACGGTTAACCTTGGAATATCGTCCAAGCGACGACTTGTTCTTCCGTTTAGCATGGGATAAAACCGACGATGACTCCAACTCTAAAGGGGGTTATCGCTTATTGCCGAGCTTACTGACTGACGCTCCCGTGCCTGACAGCGTATTTGATTCTTACACCAGTATGCCAACGTGGAATAAAGTCGAACTTGAGGGATATAGTTTGACCGCTCGCTGGGACTTTTCTGACGCCACCACAATAAAATACATCGGCGCTAGCCGAGATAGTTATTCACCGACCAATATCGACTTTGATAATACGCCATTGCGGATCTTTGATGTACCCGCCATTTATGATGATGAACAAACCACGCATGAGATACAGCTAAGCCATGCAGGTAACGGCTACAAATTTGTCTCAGGTCTATATTATTACGATGGCGAGTCATGCGGCCAATTCCAAGCAATTTTGGAGGTATTAGGACAAAGCTTGGGCGCTCCCGGTCTTACGCGAGAAGTGAGTGGTTGTAACAACTCAAATAGTAAAGCCGCGTATATTCAAGGCACCATTGATTTAGCAGAGCAGTGGTCGCTCACATTGGGTGCTCGTTACACTAAAGACAGCAAAGAAGCACAAGTCAATAATGGTTTGGTCTTTGATGTCGTGTATCCCGAATCAAATTGGATCCCAGGTTATACACGCCCTGCCGGTGAGCTCGTACCGTCAGTGCTTGATGATGAAGAAGATTGGTCACGGTTTACGCCAAGAGTGGGAGTGGAATATCAATACAACCGCGATATCATGTTCTTTGCCAGCTATGCTCAAGGATTTAAATCCGGCACCTTCAACCCCAGAGCTAGCACCGCAGAGCCTGCTGCAGACCCTGAAATCGTAGATTCATTCGAAATCGGAATGAAAAGCGAGTGGAACGATAATCTAAGAGCCAATATCACGCTATTCACGTTAGATCACAAAGACCGCCAATATATTTCCGTATTGCCCGGTGCAACTTCTGCCGATCTAAACCAACGACTTGGCAACATTGGTAAGTCTACAGCAAATGGTATTGAAGCCGAGCTGAGCTATGTCGCTACAGAGGCGCTGAGTTTTGACGCCGCAATAGGATATATAGACAGCGACTTCGAAGAGGTACTCGACACTAACCCAGACACAGGCGCGACATTTGACAAATCAGACCGCTTTAGTATTTCTAACACCCCTGATTTAACTTTTAACCTTGGGGCGACATACAAACTCTACAGTGATATTGGCGATTGGGTATTCAATGCCAGCTACTACCATCGTGGTGATTATGTCTTATTTGAGGAAGATAGCCTACTGACGCAGGATAGCTATGGTTTAGTCAACCTGAGTATTAATTGGTATAGCACAGACGGCAATTGGCGTGTTGGTCTTCATGGGAAAAACCTGACCGATAAAGAATATATGATAGGAGGCTATCAGTTCGTGACACCAGACCCGAGCGATCCGAGTAATGTGAGTAAGTACACGCCGGGGCTTGGTGGTGATAATACTTTGATAGGCTACTTTGGCGACCCAAGAACCGTTTCGCTTACCGTGGGTTATCGTTTTTAGCACCGAAAGCGAGGCTGCAAGGGAGCCTCGCTATCTCAATCACTTGATGTAGTTTTGGAAATACCCTATAACAACGGATACTAGGAGTTAGTTAAGGATGCCTCAGGTGCAAGCAATTATCGCTGATGACCACCCATTATTTCGCAGCGCACTCAAACAAGCCGCTGCACAAGCGATTGGTCATGACCCTATCAAAGAAGCCAGTACCTTAGACAGCTTATTCGAGATGTTGCTCGCGCATCCTGAAACAGAGCTAGTATTTTTGGACTTATCTATTCCTGGCGCGAAAGGTCTCGAAGGTCTTGCCCGGTTAAGAAATCAGTATCCAGACATATTAGTGATCATGGTTTCAGCCAACGAATCGGCAGCCATTATTAGCCAATGCATTGCCCTCGGGGCAAGCGCTTATATTCCCAAGTCTTCCTCACTAGAGGTGATCAGTGATGCCATCAAGCTCGTTATTGAAGGAGAAACTTGGTTACCCGAAATCGTGGATATCGCGCCTGAAAATGACAGCGAACAAGCGCAATTTGCGCGTAATTTAGAAAAGCTAACTCCCCAGCAATATCGAGTATTAACCATGATTGCCGACGGCCTTTTGAATAAGCAGATTGCGTATGCAATGTCGATTCAAGAGACCACCATCAAACAGCATGTTTCAGCTATTTTAAAAAAGCTCAATGTGTATAACCGCACCCAAGCTGGGATCCTCTTTAATCAGCTGGCTACGGATGTGCATCTCGACGATGAAGCGAGTGCTTAAATAACTAGATTAGTCGCTTAATCATGCGCTTTAGGGCTGGTGTTTTAAGCGGTTTATACAGTAATGGGATCCCCGCATCACTTACTTGCTCGCGAATAGCCTCGTCGTGATTAGCCGTGTTAATAATGATTGGCATATCATCAAGCTTAAGCGCTGCTATCACCTCAAGCCCCGTGACACCATGATCAAGCTGATAATCCGCGATCAGCATATCTGCACGACTCGTTGCTTGTAGCGCGCTAAGCTCTGCTTCATCTCGCGCCACAGCTACTTGGCACCCCCAACTTAGTAATACTTGAGATAATGCATTAAGTGCGTTGGCATCATTATCTAGCAACCAAATAGATAGACCCGATAATTGCGAATCACCGCTGGGCTTGTCAGCGGTTACTTCGGTCTTTTGATCCGTCTGCACCCCATGACTTGGGAGTGTTAAGGTAAATTGTGTGCCTTTATTAAGTTGTGAGCCAAGGGTGATGGGAATTTCCAACACTTCGCAAATTCGTTTGCTGATCGCAAGCCCGAGTCCTAACCCCTGCGCCAGTTCTTTACTGTGAAGCTGTTTGAACTCTTGAAATATGGCGTCCTGATCTTGCTTTGCAATGCCCACTCCAGTGTCTTCAACAATGATAGAAACACTCTCCCCCTGACATTCAGCAATAAGCCTTACCGTACCAGACTCAGTGTAACGGATAGCGTTACTCAGTAAGTTTCCCAATACCCTTTTTAGCAGTGCTTTATCGGTGTAGAGCATGACATCACAAACCTGCACAATAAACGCTAATCCTTTGTCTTTCGCTACCGCCCCATATTCATTTTCCAATGGTTCCAGCAGTGACGACAATGCAAAGCGCGAGCGATTAACCTTAAACGCCCCAGCCTCTAACTTTGTTAGCTCAAGAATGCTCGACAACAGTTCTTCAGCACTTGCCAATGAACTTTTGATGCTTTGCGAAAGCTCAGCTAAGTCGGTCCCTTGGGCCTTTTCACTCATCAATGAACAAAACAGGCTCGCTGCGTTAAATGGCTGTAACAGATCATGACTCGCTGCGGCGAAAAAGCGGGTTTTACTCTCCGTTGCATGCTCTGCTTGGCGTTTAGCAGAAGATAAAGCTCGGTTGGCATCTATCAACTCTTTAGTCCTTGCCGCGACTGTTTCTTCTAGGTTCACATTAACTTGCTCTAGTAAGGATTGTTGTTTTACAAACTCAGTGATATCCGTATAGGTCGTTACAAACCCACCGCCAGGCAATGGGTTACCTTGCATTTCAAACACTCGACCATCGTGATGCTCGCGGCGGTAGCGATACGCATTGCCTCGTCGTAAATGTGATAGACGCTTCTCTACTTGCTGCTCGACATCAGCATCACCAAACAGTCCGCGCTGCGCATTGTAACGAATAAGCTCAGCCACAGGACGCCCAATAAACAGCGTATTGTCTGGATAGTTAAACATTTCTGCGTAGCGCTGGTTCCAAGCGACCAATTGCAGTTGGCTATCTACTACACTTATCCCCTGACTGACGTTTTCTATCGTCGACTGCAGTAAGTCGCGATTAAAACGTAGCACCTGTGACGCTTCATCTACAAATTCTGCAACTTGCTCTAAAGGCTGGCGCTTTTCATCTTTGGCGACATCTAAAATCAGTTTTGCAGATGCCCCGCCAACGAGCGTCGACATCTCCCGTTCGATCATATTTTCCACTTGCAATGGCGCTGGCAGTTTCCAGTTTGCAGGCTCTTTAGGAAAATGAAGCTCAACAAGCTGCTGCGCACGCACTTGCTCGCTAAAGCGCTGCAGTAATGTTGCCAAATCCTGGAAACTCAATACCGTGTTAGCGGACTGTGCAGATTTGGACGGTATTACAAATTTATTGCTTTGTAAGCGCTCAGCAAGACGAGCGGATGAAATAAACGGCACCAGCAAATAAACCAACAAATTTGCACTTAAAGAAATCAGGACGGACTGGCTCGTACTGTCTAACCCCAGACCCAAAAAGTCTAAAGGTGCTAACCATGTGATATTCAAAGGCCCCGCACTCAACCAGTGACTTTCGAAGTTAAAGCCACTAATGAGGCTCGGTAACAATAGCGTGTAAAACCAAATAGCAAAACCCGTCACGATCCCCAATTGCGCACCTAAGCATGAAGCCCCACGCCACCATAAACCAACCACCATCGCGGGCGCAAACTGCGCAACCAAGGCAAATGACATCAGTCCCATATTGGCCAACGTGTTGCCCTCAGCAAGCACGCGATGACTGGCATAACTCAGTAATAAAATGCCAACAATAACCACCCGTCGAGCATTGAGCAGATTAAACTTAGATAAACCCCGATGGCTCGAATTTAACTGCGAGCGGCGCAACAAAAATTGATTGATAAAGTCATTGGTGATCATAATAGATAGCACGATGGCTGAGACTATCACCATACTCGTCGCCGCAGAGAACCCACCTAAAAAGGCTGTCAAAGCGACTAAAGGTGCATCAGATCCCAGTGGTAGGGCAAGCACAAAAGTATCGTAACCAACATCTTGACCATTAAAATACACCAGCCCGGCATAGGCGATTGGCAAAATAAATAAATTAATCAGCAACAAATAAACGGGAAACAACCAGCGTGCGGTCTTAAATTGATTTTGTTCATCATATTCAATAAAAGAGGTATGAAACTGCCTCGGCAAACACAGCGTTGCTAATACCCCTAAAAGAACATGAACTAAATAAACATAGGTTGGGCTAGCCGATGCCTCTATTTGCTTGGTAATTCCCTGCTGCTCCGCCTGGTTAAATAAGTGAGTGGGCGATTCAAAGAGCACAAAACAGACATAAACACCAACGGCAATAAACGCCAGTAACTTAACTAATGACTCAAAGGCGATGGCAGTCATCAATCCCGGGTTATGCTCACTCGGTCTCAGCCTACGTGTGCCAAACAAAATAGCAAACAGGGCTAACAGCAAGGTGATGTAAAAAGTACTATCCTGCCAAAACGTGACACTCACCCGCTGAGTGTCGCTTGTTAGCATACCGATACTGGCGCTGGTGGCATTAAGCTGAAGTGCAATATAGGGCACGACCGCAATGACAGAGATCAGAGAAATGAGTCCAGACAAACTAGAAGAATTACCGTAACGAGTGGCAATAAAATCCGCCATGGAAGTGAGCTGCTGCTGGCGGCATATTTCGGCAATTCGTGTGTAGACTTGCCAACCAAATATAAACAGTAAAATCGTGCCAACATAAGTTGGGGCAAGCCACCAGCCATTATTTGCCGCTTGCGCGGTAGTACCAAAAAACGCCCAAGAGGTGCAATACACCCCTAGTGACAAGGCATAGGTAACTTGCTTGGCACGATAAGATCTAAATTTCTTACTCGCCCTATCTGCGCCCCATGCAATGGTAAATAAAAGCGCTAAATAAAGCAGCGCAATAAGACTGATCAGCCCGATAGAAAACATAACTGTGATGATTTTTTATTGTTTGCTCTAGCATAACGGCTGTACTGTAAAAAAACAGCACACTTTAGTGCTATCCCCCAATGCTTAGTATCATCACTTATAACCTAAAACTGCTCACCGACTTATCGAGTGTGCGGGATAAAGACAACAGCGATAATGCTTCGTCTGACGCGCGCTCGGCTCCCGTAGCAGTCTCTTGTGCAGTTTCACTGATTTCTGTCACACTTTGCGAAAGCTGCTGTGTAACCGTGTTTTGCTCCTCAGAAGCACTGGCAATTTGTAGATTCATATCTTTAATTGTGCTCACAGATGAAGAAATCGCTTGTAACACTTCATCCGTTTTCGCCGATTTGTCTGCTGTATCTTTAGCATCTTTAACGTTATCTCGCATCATGCCAACGGAGCGCTTCGCTTCATTTTGCAATTTAGAGATCATCTCTTGAATTTCATCTGTACTCTTCTGGGTGCGACTCGCAAGGCTTCTCACCTCGTCAGCCACTACGGCAAAGCCTCGTCCTTGTTCGCCTGCTCTTGCGGCTTCAATCGCTGCGTTGAGCGCCAACAAATTAGTTTGCTCCGCTATCCCCCTGATAACATCCAAAATAGAACCAACCGATTCTGTTTCTTGTTCAAGATTCTCAATGGTTTTGCTAACATTTTCTATTTTACCAACTAGGCCTTCCATTGCTTGCTGTGTTGCAACGACAACTTGAACACCTGAATTAGATTGAGAATCCGCATCAGTCGCAGCATCTGCTGCGAGCTGGGCACTTTGGGTTATCTCAGCAATCGTGGCAGCCATTTCATTCATCGAAACTGCACTATGACTGAGTTGCTCCATTTGGTTATCCGCCCCTTGTTTAGACTGGGCAGTGATAGCACTAAGTGTTTCTGACGAGGAAGACAATGCATGTGTGGAGCTTTGAATTTCTGCAATGATGGCTTTTAGTTTGTCAGCCATATCACGCATTGCCAAATAAATACCGCTCACCGATTCCCCCCTGTCAAACTGTATTGTGAGGTCGCCACTGGCTATCCTTGATGCCACTTCCGCGATTTCTTTTGGCTCCCCACCAATAGGGGCTTTGATTAGTCGTGTGATATACCAACTTAAAAAGCAGCCTAACAAAATCACCACAACAGATACTGCAATAATAATTGTTACTGTCTTCCTACTCTCACTTTGAGCTATGGGACCTAATTCATCCTGCCTTTCCTTGATCGATTCTTTCACACGTGCCAAATGCTCTGCGATATTTTGACCATTAATATTTAGTACTTCGGTAATCAGTCGATTTCTCTCTGTGATAATATCTTGTACTTCTCTCACTCCATCTAAGTAGCGTTCTCCTGATTGTTCTATATCAAACAGTAAATTTTTTGCATTTTCATTCATAAACCTAGACTTAGACTGAGTTAGAAACATCTTCTCTTGCTTTAGTTCATCCATGGCTCTGTTGTAGTCATTTAACTGGTTACTCACTAAGAATTTCGTTACGAAAAGTCTTCCTAGCAGCAGCTTTTCCTGCATATGTGTAGCAGCCGCAAGTCCTTCAAAGTCACCCATATCAATGCTAGATTCTATTAATTGCGAAATATTCTTGCGCATTTGAGGGCCTATTTTATCCAGCCCGTCATGAACCACAGTATTTCTACGACCATAAAGTGCCATAATCTCCCTAAAAGCAGTTTCATATGTAACCAAAGCTGTTTCACTTTTTTCAATAAGCTGCTTGCTTTCTTTTTGATTAAGAGCCTCCTTAGCTTCTGCTAATGCATCATGTAAAAGCTTCACTTTCTGTTCAAATTGTTCAATATCGTCTTTTGATTGCTGCTTCAAATAATTCAGCACATTGATCCTAAGTGAGAGCAAGTTAGCTTCCAATGTACTTGCTAGATTGCTCGCTCTTGCCAAAGAGCGATACTCAAMAAAATTACTATAACCGCCATTCAATCCAATATAAGCGACGCTAGAGAGTGCAACCATAAGTACAATCATTACTCCAAATGAAGTAGATAATTGTTGGCTTAACCTTAACTTAGAAAGCATAAAAGCACCTGACATTGTATTTATAGATAAGCCCATCAGCATTCATAGATGCCAAAACTATTAACTTGTATTTAATACAATAATCATTGTCGTGTTTTTTGATTTAGTAAAGAAATGTACCGATTAAAAATCGAACAAAGTAAAATAACGACCTTTAATGCTCCATATTTATGATTATCTTGTTGTATAAGGAGCAGCGTATTACGTCCAGCACTGCGATAAAGCTATCTACTCTGGAACAAATAAGTATATAGAGGTAATAACCAACCATCTTCGTTGCGCTCAAACATACATCCATAAACGCAAAAGCCCCAGCAGATGCCGGGGCTTTATAAAAGTCTAATTTAGTTAAAAACTAAAATTAAGCTTTCTTAGGACGTTCAATCACGTCAACTAGCGTCCAAGATTTTTTCTTAGAGATTGGCGCACATTCGCGAATAGTCACGACGTCACCTGCTAGTGCCGTGTTGTTTTCATCGTGTGCGTGCAACTTAGTTGTACGCTTGATGAACTTACCGTAGATCGGGTGTTTAACCTGACGCTCGATAGCAACAACGATTGATTTGTCCATTTTATCGCTTACTACACGACCTTGAAGAGTACGGATCTTATCGCTCATTATGCACCTGCCTTCTGGTTAATAACCGTTTTAACACGCGCAATGTTGCGACGTACTTTTCTCAGTTCGTGAGTTTGAGCTAGCTGACCAGTGCTCGCTTGCATGCGCAGATTAAACTGCTCACGAAGTAGCTCTAGAAGTTCAGCATTTAGCTCTTCTACGCTTTTGTCTTTTAATTCGCTAGCTTTCATTACATTACCGTCCGAGTTACGAAAGTTGTCTTGAATGGTAGTTTACGAGAAGCAAGGTTGAATGCTTCACGAGCAAGCTCTTCAGAAACACCTTCCATTTCGTAAAGAACTTTACCAGGCTGAATTTCAGCAACCCAGTATTCAACAGAACCTTTACCTTTACCCATACGAACTTCAAGCGGTTTTTCTGTAATTGGCTTATCTGGGAATACACGGATCCAGATTTTACCTTGACGCTTGACGTGACGTGTCATAGCACGACGAGCTGCTTCGATTTGACGAGCAGTCATACGGCCACGGCCAGTCGCTTTCAAGCCGAAAGAACCGAAGCTAACTTTGTTACCGCTGGTAGCCAGACCACGGTTGCGGCCTTTGTGTACCTTACGGAATTTTGTACGTTTTGGCTGTAACATTAGTCGCTACCTCTTACTTAGCACTTTTTTTAGCTTTCTTCGGCGCACGTTTAGCTGGCTTCTCTTGCTCTTGAACTAGTGGAAGACCACCAATTACTTCGCCTTTGAAGATCCAAACCTTAACACCGATGATACCGTAAGTGGTCAAAGCTTCTGAAGTTGCGTAGTCGATATCAGCACGTAGAGTGTGTAGAGGTACACGACCTTCACGGTACCACTCAGAACGTGCGATTTCAGCACCGCCTAGACGGCCGCTTACTTCAACTTTGATACCCTTAGCACCTAGACGCATTGCGTTCTGTACTGCGCGCTTCATAGCACGACGGAACATAACACGACGCTCTAGCTGAGAAGAAATACCGTCAGCAACTAATTGTGCATCTAGCTCTGGCTTGCGTACTTCTGCGATGTTGATTTGCGCAGGTACACCAGCAAGCTTAGTTACAGCTTGGCGAAGCTTTTCAACATCTTCACCTTTTTTACCGATAACAACACCAGGACGAGCTGTGTGAATTGTTACACGGATTGATTTAGCTGGACGCTCGATAACGATCTTAGCTACAGAAGCACTTTTCAATTCCTTAGTAAGGTATTGACGTACTTTGTGATCGCCAAAAAGCTGTTCAGAGAAATCTTTTGTATTCGCGTACCAAGTAGATACCCAAGGCTTTGAGATACCTAGGCGAATACCAGTAGGATGAACTTTTTGTCCCATTACTTATATCTCCTAGCTATCCGATACCACAACAGTGATGTGGCTTGTACGCTTAAGGATGCGGTCTGCGCGTCCTTTAGCACGTGGCATAATACGTTTCATTGTAGGACCTTCGTCTACAAATACTTTAGCCACTTTAAGCTCATCAATGTCAGCACCTTCGTTGTGCTCCGCGTTCGCGATAGCAGACTCAAGTACTTTCTTAACTAATACAGCCGCTTTCTTCGGGCTGTACGCCAGGATTTCTAGCGCGCGATCAACCGGAAGTCCACGGATCTGATCTGCCACTAGACGTGCTTTCTGCGCCGAACCAGAGGCGAATTTGTGTTTAGCTAATGCTTCCATCATACCCTCCGATTAACGCTTCTTAGCTTTCTTATCCGCAGCGTGACCGCGGTAAGTACGTGTAGGTGCAAATTCACCCAGTTTGTGACCGATCATTTCGTCTGTGATGAACACAGGAACGTGCTGACGACCATTATGGACAGCGATGGTCAATCCGATCATGTTAGGTATGATCATTGAACGACGGCTCCAAGTTTTAATTGGCTTCTTGTCACCGCTTTCCAACGCTTTCTCTACCTTCTTCAGCAAGTGTAGGTCAATAAATGGACCTTTCTTGAGAGAACGTGGCATGGCAATTCCTCAACTATTATTTAGTACGACGACGTACGATAAACTTATCAGTACGCTTGTTCTTACGAGTCTTGTAACCTTTAGTAGGTACGCCCCATGGAGATACAGGGTGACGACCACCAGAAGTACGACCTTCACCACCACCGTGTGGGTGGTCAATCGGGTTCATGGCAACACCACGAACTGTAGGACGGATACCACGCCAACGATTTGCACCAGCTTTACCTAGTGAACGTAGCATGTGTTCTGCGTTACCTACTTCGCCAAGAGTCGCACGACAATCAGACTCAACCTTACGAACTTCGCCAGAGCGAAGACGTAGTGTTACGTATTGACCTTCACGAGCAAGGATCTGTACGTAAGCACCAGCAGAACGTGCAATTTGTGCACCTTTGCCAGGTTTAAGTTCAACGTTGTGTACAGTAGAACCTACAGGGATATTACGCATAGGTAGTGTGTTACCAACCTTGATTGGTGCATCAACACCAGATTGGATTGCATCACCTGCTTTAAGACCCTTAGGTGCAATAATGTAACGACGCTCACCGTCTGCATATAATACAAGAGCGATGTTTGCGCTACGGTTTGGATCGTACTCTAGACGCTCAACTTTAGCTGGAATGCCATCTTTTGTGCGTGTAAAGTCGATTACACGGTAGTGCTGCTTATGACCACCACCGATGTGACGAACCGTGATACGACCGTTGTTGTTACGACCACCTGATTTAGAGTTTTTCTCTAATAGCGGAGCGTAAGGCTTACCCTTGTGTAGATCAGGGTTAACCACTTTAACGACGTGACGACGACCCGCAGAAGTTGGTTTACACTTTTGAAGTGCCATAATTCTAACTCCCCTTATTACTCGGCGCCGCCGACAAAGTCTAGCTCGCTACCTTCTTTAAGAGTAACGTATGCTTTTTTCCAATCGCTACGACGGCCAAAACGCATACCAGTACGCTTTGTCTTACCCTTAACATTTAGAGTGCGAACACCAGTTACTTCTACTTCGAAAAGCTTTTCAATAGCAGCTTTGATTTCTGCTTTGTTTGCATCTTTAGCTACTTTGAAAACGATAGTGTTGTTTTCTTCAGCAGATACAGTGCTCTTCTCAGAGATGTGTGGAGCAAGGATTACTTTTAAAAGACGTTCTTCACGGATCATGCTAGCGCCTCCTCAAGTTGCTTAACAGCAGCAGCAGTAATCAGAACCTTATCGAAAGCGATTAGGCTTACTGGGTCGATGCCAGCTACGTCACGCGTGTCAACCTTGTACAGGTTACGTGCAGAAAGGAATAGATTCTCATCTACTTCTTCAGTCACGATTAGTACGTCTTTAAGCTCAAGTTCTTTAAGCTTAGCTACTAGTTCTTTAGTCTTTGGTGCTTCTAGACCAAAGTTTTCAACAACTACTAGACGATCTTGACGAACAAGCTCAGAAAGAATGCTCTTGATCGCACCGCGATACATTTTACGGTTAACTTTTTGGCTGTGATCTTGCGGCTTAGCTGCAAAGCTCACACCACCGCTGCGCCAGATTGGGCTGCGGATTGTACCAGCACGTGCACGGCCAGTACCTTTTTGGCGGAATGGTTTCTTACCACCACCGCGTACTTCAGAACGTGTCAGTTGAGCTTTAGTACCTTGACGAGCACCTGCTGCATAAGCAACAACTACTTGGTGTACTAATGCTTCGTTAAACTCACGTCCAAAAGTAGCTTCGGAAACTTCAAGCGCGCCAGCGCCTTTAATTGCTAATTCCATCACTAAATCTCCAGGACTTATGCTTTAACAGCTGGTTTAACGATAACGTCACCGCCGATAGCGCCAGGTACTGCACCTTTAACTAAAAGCAAGTTACGCTCTGCGTCAACACGTACTAGTTCAAGGTTCTGTGTCGTTGAACGAACATTACCCATTTGACCGGCCATTTTCTTACCTTTGAAAACTTTACCAGGAGACTGGTTTTGACCGATTGAACCAGGAGCACGGTGAGATAGAGAGTTACCGTGAGTTGCGTCTTGCATGCTGAAGTTCCAGCGCTTAACACCACCTTGGAAACCTTTACCTTTTGAAGTACCAGTAACGTCTACTTTTTTCACTTCTGTGAAAAGTTCAACAGTTAGCTCTGAACCTACTTCAAATTCACCTTCACCGCCGTTAAGACGGAATTCCCACAGGCCGCGACCCGCTTCAACGCCAGCTTTAGCGAAGTGACCCGCTGCTGGTTTGTTTACACGGCTTGCTTTTTTCTCGCCTGCAGTAACTTGAAGCGCGTTATAACCGTCAGTTGCGTCAGATTTGATCTGCGTAACACGGTTAGGAGTCGCTTCGATAACTGTCACAGGGATAGATACACCATCTTCAGTGAAGATACGTGTCATACCCACTTTACGACCGACTAGACCTAATGCCATTTTCCTAAAACCTCTCTAATCTTCCGATTAACCCAGGCTGATTTGAACATCAACACCAGCAGCAAGGTCTAGGCGCATTAGAGCGTCTACAGTCTTGTCAGTTGGTTCTACGATGTCGATCAGACGTTTGTGGGTGCGGATTTCATACTGATCACGCGCGTCTTTGTTTACGTGCGGAGAGATCAATACTGTGAAACGTTCTTTGCGCGTAGGTAGTGGGATTGGACCACGAACCTGTGCACCAGTGCGCTTCGCTGTTTCCACGATTTCCGCCGTTGATTGGTCAATCAAACGGTGGTCAAAAGCTTTTAGGCGAATACGAATGCGTTGATTTGACATTCTTAAACCTCAAAATAAAAAGAGCATTTAAAAAGAGCATAAAAAAACGACCGAGACTAACTCAATTATTTCTGAGAAGTCGGTTGTTAATTTATTTCTACCGTTGAACTCACAATTGGAGTTCCTGTTCATAGGGCCTGAAATCCAGACCTTTCATTTACTTTCCTAGACACTATGGTCAAGAAAGTCTGGATATTATAGTGATATTGGTGATAAATGCAACAACTAATACAAAGTAATTTTATCGCTCGGATCCGTAGGCGCTGTCGCGCAGATAAAGCGCATTGAACATACACAATATTTCACTCACAAAAAGCACTTAGAGCAAAATTCACTCTACTCAAGCATTTGCTTCTGTTAATCTTCCATAGATATATTGCGGCAGGAAAACATGGATGACACCTTTGAAAATGGTCAGTCCAGTTAAATCTTGGTATTCTATGGTTAATGATAATTGTTCGGTATTCCCATGCAGATTTTTTCTTATTTGCTAACAACCATCGCTCGCTGTAGCAACTGGCTTTTTGTTAAAAGTAAAGTATTGCCAGAGCATCCCATTGAGGATTACGAGCTAGATCCCAGCATTCCCACATTTTATGTAGCGAGACTCGACTCGGTATCAGACATGGTCGCGCTAGACGTTATGTGTAAAAAGCTTGGTTTACCAAGGCCGTCTCAAAAAGCGCGAATTGGCAATAAAGAGCTCAATCGTTTTGTTGGGATCCAGACTCCGCCAAGTGTCTTTGGTAATAGTCATAAACCAAGTGATGCGCTTGAACATAGCAAAGCGATTTTTGAAGCCTTAAAAGATAACGACAATACCGATGCGCAAGTTATTCCAGTCACTATATTGTGGGGTCGTAATCCAGGTAAAGAAAAGCCTGGTGTGGGAACCTTATTATCCAACTCATTAACACCGAGCTGGCTACGCAAATGCTTTGTGATCTTGTTTTCAGGCAGGGATAACTTTGTTCGATTTTCCCGCCCGATTGAACTCAATCAATTGTTAAACGATAAAGCTGACGTTGAGGAGCTGCCACATAAGCTGCTGCGCGTTGCACGCGTGCACTTCCGTCGTCAAAAGTTGGCTGCTACCGGCCCCAAATTACCATCACGTGAGCAGCTATTTAATTCTATCTTAGCGTCGCAAAGCATTAAAAAGGCCATTGCAGAAGAAGCAAAGGCAAAAGGTCTAAGTCAGGAAGAAGCAAGATTACAAGCACTTAGATTATTAGACGAAATAGCCGCAAACTATTCAGACGCCATGGTGCGCGTAGCTGACAGAGCCCTCACTTGGCTGTGGAACAAGCTTTATAATGGTATTGAAGTTAATAACTCAGACAAAGTACAAGCACTTGCGGACAAAGGACACGAGATCATTTACGTGCCATGTCATCGTAGCCATATGGATTACTTGCTTCTAACTTATGTGATTTACCATCAGGGTTTAGTACCACCGCATATCGCAGCTGGCGTTAATCTCAACTTTTTCCCTGCGGGCCCGATTTTCCGTCGTAGTGGTGCCTTCTTTATTCGCCGCTCTTTTTCGGGCAACAAACTCTATTCCGCGGTATTCAAGGAATATTTAAGTCAGTTATTTATCAAAGGGTATTCCGTTAAGTTTTATACCGAAGGCGGCCGCAGTCGTACAGGTCGTCTACTACCACCAAAAACGGGGATGCTGGCAATGACACTGCAATCTATGCTTCGCGGCATTGATAGACCTATATCATTAGTGCCCGTTTATCTCGGCTACGAACATGTTATGGAGATCAACACCTACCTCAAAGAGCTGGCTGGCAACAGTAAGAAAAATGAGTCTATCTTTGGTATTTTTAAGGCGATTAAGAACCTTAAAAACTATGGTAGAGGGTATTTAAATTTTGGCGATCCGATATCCGTCAACCAATTTTTAAATGAACATCAACCAGATTGGCGTGATTCTATCCACCCCACCGAAACTCAAAAGCCAGCTTGGCTGAACAAGCAAGTTGCCGATCTCGCTGATGTCATCATGACTGAGATAAATAACTCAGCAGCACTGAACTCAGTTAATTTGCTTGCGACAATTTTGCTGAGTAACGAGCAATTTGCATTGCCTAAATCACAACTGCTACAACAGCTCGATTTGTATCTTGGACTACACAGACATGCACCTTATCACGACAATGCGACGGTGCCAGATTCGAGTCCTGAGGGCCTACTCGATCATGCGCTTAAGCTTGATAAGTTCGATATTATTGAAGACAGTTTTGGCAGCATCATTAGTGTTAAGGAAAAAGAACGCGCTCTGCTTAATTATTACCGTAACAATATTCTGCACCTGTTTGCCGTACCAAGCTTAATCGCTCAGCAGCTCTTCAATCGCTACAGCTTGACTGTTGATGAGTGCCGCAAAGAGGTAGCGCTGTTGTATCCCTTGTTTGCAAAAGAGTGGTTCTTAACAGACCTTAAGACAGGATATATAGAGTCCATTTTTGAATACTTTGCGGCTAAGGATCTGATCACCTTTGATGGTCACCTTGCCTCAGTTAACAAAGATGGTAGCGCATTGGCACAATTAGAAATGCTAGGTAAAGTGATCCACTTAACGCTTGAACGCTATGCAATCACGATTAACCTCGTTAAGCGTCATCAAGGATTAAGTCGTAGCGAGCTTGAAAAAGAAAGTGCACTTCTTGCCGACCGACTAGGAACTTTACACGGTATCAAAAGCCCAGAGTTTTTTGATAAAAAAGTGCTCAGTGCGTTTGTTACTAGTCTAAAAGAGCAAGGCTTTATAGAACAAGATGAAGCCGTGGGCATTCGCGGCACAGAATCACTACATACTTTAGAGCGGTACTTAAAAACCCTGCTACCTGCTCGAATACATCAGTCTATTCAGCATATCGTCTAATATCATAAGGCCCCAATTTAGGGGCCTACTTTATGGTGCATAGCAAAGCTTAAGTTAGACGATTATCTACTACTTGCTTTATAACAACAGCAATAACACATAGTGCCGCCGCTATATCTACAGAGATCATTTGATGCGGCCAAACTAAAGCGATACCTAAAAGCGCTAACACCATCCTGATTGGTTTATTGAGCTTCGCCTCTGCATAACCGTATATCGCTGCTACCAAAGCGTACATTCCCACAAGCGCGGTGAAAAAAACCTGCATGATCTCGAAGTTACTCCCCCCAATAAACGGTGTATAAGCAAACAGTAAGGGAACGATGTATAGCGCTTTGGCCGTTTTCCATGCTTCTATACCTGTTGCCATCGGCGGTGTTTTGGCAATTCCCGCGGCGGTAAAAGCGACTAAGCATACCGGCGGTGTCACATTGCTATCTTGCGATAACCAAAAAATAATCATATGGGCAGAAAGTAGCATCATGGCCAAATGCGTGGCATCAAATTGGCTACTGCGAATAATATCAATAGCCTCTGGCGGCAAGCTTGCCAAAATAGTAGACACTTGAGCCGCTGTAATATTTGGCTGGTTGTATATCTCTCCTAGCGCTGGCGCCATCATACTCATCATCATCGTCGCAGTGTCATTGAGTTGACCATTTACTATGATCTCTACCAGTGCTGACTGGCTGATCAAGCCATACAAAGCCGGTGCAGAAAGCGTTGCCAACACAATATACGATGCCGTCACTGGCAGTCCCATACCGATAATTAACGAGGCCAATGCAATCAATACCAACAACAGTATCAAGCTTGCTCCCGCCCATTCATTTATCATTAGAGAAAAAGTAACCCCTAAGGAGCTGATCGAAATACAATTAACCAGCATACCAATGGCCACCAATAATATTGCTGTCTTAGCGCTGTTTTCAGTTGCATTCGCAAGCGCAGCCAAAATCTTTGACCACCTCATCGGCGAAGATGAAAACAAAGAAAACAGACACACACTGAGCGTCGCAATACTAACTGCATAAGTTGGCGTAAAGCCATAAATCATCAATGTTACGAGCAACACGATAGGTAATAAATGATGCCAACCGGACTTCAGTTCTTGCCAAGCACTTAATTGCTCTGACTCTAATGCTGGCTGGATATTCAAACGTTTAGCTTGGATACGTACAAAGATGGCAATAGATGCGAAATAAAGCAGTGCGGGAACAAAGGCCGCCGAAATTATCGTAAGATAAGGAATTTGAGTATAAGAGGCCATCACAAATACACCTGCCCCCATAATCGGCGGGATCAGCTGACCTCCAGTCGATGCTCCGGCTTCAACTGCTGCCGCAAACTTTGCAGGAAAGCCAGCTCTCTTCATTAATGGAATGGTGATCACCCCAGTCGCCGCTGTATTCGCGATAGCAGAGCCCGATACGGAGCCCATCATACCCGAGCTCACAACAGCAACAAGTCCTTGTCCGCCAACCATGCGACCGACAAGCGCATTGGCAAAGCGAATGATAAAGTCCCCTGTTCCGGCTTGGACTAGAAATGCGCCAAACAGGATAAACATAAAAACAAACGTCCAAGAAATTTTAGCAATAGGTCCAAACAAGCCGTCATCAAAGTAATTGCGAAATAAAATAGTTTCTGCGCTTAAACCAGCAAAATGAAACACGCCATCGATATACTGTCCCAAAAACAATACATAGCTCATCGCCAGTAGGATCATCATCGGGATAAACCAGCCCATACAGCGCCGGACCAACTCAAGCGCGAGGAGTACAGCGGTGGAAGATGCTATCCAGTCAGCCGCAGCAAATTCATAATTACGCGCAGCCAGCGCATCACTGTACAGAACAAGATAGCCACAGCTCACGATTAAACCGATAAACAGCCCGATATCAATAACGCAAGAAAGCACTGCTAATTTGCCAACTCTAAGTGGCAAGGTGAGCAAGATAATGCTACCAAATAGCATGAAGTGAATGGCTGAAATATAGTTATCCGGCCAAGTGGCGACCAAGTTAAAATAGAGGTGCAACAAACTCGTGAGTATCGCTAAATAAAAAGCGATCCGCTCACGAGCTGCTGTTGGTGCTACTAATGTGCTTTGCTCATTGCTACTATTACTCATTGATAGATACTATCCCGTTTTACTTAGTTGACGGCGCTACTGCAGATGAGCAGGTACGGCAATACCTATTTCTTTATAATACTTCAGCGCACCGGGATGTAGTTTTGCAGGCAGTCCCATGAGTGCCTTTTCTATCGCCATGGCTTTAGTCGCTTTATGGATGGTTTGAAGAAAGACTAAATTTTCATAAATTGCCTTGGTGAGCAGATATACATCTTCCTCACTCATGTCTTTATGTGCAGCAAGAAAGTTTGGCTGGGCAATCGTTTTGATTGCGTTAGTTTGGCCGGGGTAAGTGTTAGCTGGGATCTCGAAGCGTGACCATAGCTCTACCTCAGCGTTGACTTTATTTAGCTGCTCATCAGTAAAATCCAGCACCGCGATACCATTGGCATCGGCTGCATAAGCACTTGTAATAGCGCTGACAGGTACACCTGCTGGAATATTCATTCCCGCAATCTGACCATTTTGTAGGGCGCTAGAAGAGCCCGCGTAACCTTTATGCACCAAAGTGAATTTGTCACTATCAACGCCCAGTGCAGCCATGATGTGCTTCCCAGAACCTTCCGTTCCAGAGTTACGCTTACCAATGCCAAACCCTTGTGAATATAGGTTTTTCAAATCTGAGACGTTGCCCGTTTTGGCATACTTCTTAGCAATGACAAAGTGCTCTACGTTTTGCCACAGCATAGTCACAGAACGCAGATAATCTTGTTTACCAACGGGTGCCATTGCCCCCGTCCCCTGCGTCGCCCACGCACCGTAAAGACCCTGTAGAATAGCCAGTTCAGCTTCTTTATTACGCATGAGTTTGAGGTTATCACCAGAACCAGCAGAGGTAATGGCCGAGACACTCATGCCATGCTGCGGCGTGACTTTTAGCTTAGTTAGTGTCGCAATCGCGACGCCTACTGGGTAAAAAGTGCCACCAGATGAGGCTGTTGCCAAAATATAGGATCTGTCTTTATCTACATTAGCAAAGCTTGCAAAAGTACATAGTGACATTGTGATACTGAGCACAGCAGAAATTGTGCGAGCCGAAAGACCTAACATCTTTACACTCCCTAATTTTAGGTTTTATATGGGCTTATTGTGCACACCTTTACGCAATTAACCAAATTTTTACGTGGCTGGTGGCAGGATATCAGCATATAGAATAGGGAGATTAAATGGTGAGAATATGGATTTTAAGCTATCGAAAGCAAATATAAGAACATTATCGAGTTGTTCGTTATAAACATCACAATGACAGGAATGATGCTTCTATAGGAGAATGACCCTGTTCGCAGGTCGCGATATAAAATCGCTGCTACGAGGCATTAAAAAGTCTGTATTTCTTATTTGAGAATGACCCTTTTCATTGATCGCGATCTAAAATCGCTGCTACGAGGTATTAAGAAATCTGTATTTCTTATTTGAGAATGACCCTTTTCACTGGTCGCGATATAAAATCGCTGCTACGAGGCATTAAAAAGTCTGTACGCCTTATTGGAGAATGACCCTTTCATTGATCGCGATATAAAATCGCATCTACAAGGCATTAAAAAAGGCCGTACTCTTTATCAGAGAACGACCTTTTTTATGTGTGTTACGACAATCTACAGATTACTCTTCGATTGTTGCTACAACACCAGCGCCTACTGTACGGCCACCTTCACGGATAGCGAAACGTAGACCTTCGTCCATCGCGATTGGTACGATTAGCTCAACAGTCATCTTGATGTTGTCGCCTGGCATTACCATTTCTACGCCGTCTGGTAGCTGGATGTCACCAGTTACGTCTGTTGTACGGAAGTAGAACTGTGGACGGTAACCTTTGAAGAAANTTTTTATGTGTGTTACGACAATCTACAGATTACTCTTCGATTGTTGCTACAACACCAGCGCCTACTGTACGGCCACCTTCACGGATAGCGAAACGTAGACCTTCGTCCATCGCGATTGGTACGATTAGCTCAACAGTCATCTTGATGTTGTCGCCTGGCATTACCATTTCTACGCCGTCTGGTAGCTGGATGTCACCAGTTACGTCTGTTGTACGGAAGTAGAACTGTGGACGGTAACCTTTGAAGAAAGGAGTGTGACGACCACCTTCATCTTTCGAAAGTACGTATACTTCTGAAGTGAATTTTGTGTGTGGCTTGATTGAACCAGGCTTACATAGTACTTGACCACGCTCTACTTCATCACGCTTAGTACCACGTAGTAGTGCACCGATGTTCTCACCCGCACGACCTTCGTCTAGAAGCTTACGGAACATCTCAACACCCGTACAAGTTGTCTTCGTAGTTTCTTTGATACCTACGATTTCTACTTCGTCGTTCACGTTGATGATACCAGCTTCTACACGGCCTGTTACTACTGTACCACGACCCTGGATTGAGAATACGTCTTCGATAGGCATGATGAATGGCTTATCGATGTCACGCTCTGGCTCTGGGATGTAAGAATCTAGTGCTTCTGCAAGCTCAACGATCTTCGCTTCCCACTGCTCTTCGCCTTCTAGTGCTTTAAGCGCTGAACCTTGGATTAGTGGTAGGTCATCACCTGGGAAGTCGTACTCAGAAAGTAGTTCACGAACTTCCATCTCTACTAGCTCTAGTAGCTCTTCGTCGTCAACCATGTCACATTTGTTCATGAATACGATGATGTAAGGTACACCAACCTGACGAGAAAGTAGGATGTGCTCACGTGTTTGAGGCATAGGACCGTCAGTAGCTGCAACTACTAGGATCGCGCCGTCCATCTGTGCAGCACCTGTGATCATGTTTTTAACATAGTCAGCGTGTCCTGGACAGTCTACGTGTGCATAGTGACGAGTTGGTGTGTCATACTCAACGTGTGAAGTTGAGATTGTGATACCACGCTCACGCTCTTCTGGAGCGTTATCGATTGATGCGAAGTCTTTTGCTTCACCACCGTATACTTTTGCAAGTACGTTAGTGATTGCTGCAGTTAGAGTTGTTTTACCGTGGTCAACGTGGCCGATTGTACCTACGTTTACGTGCGGTTTTACGCGTTCAAACTTTTCTTTTGCCATNTGGACAGTCTACGTGTGCATAGTGACGAGTTGGTGTGTCATACTCAACGTGTGAAGTTGAGATTGTGATACCACGCTCACGCTCTTCTGGAGCGTTATCGATTGATGCGAAGTCTTTTGCTTCACCACCGTATACTTTTGCAAGTACGTTAGTGATTGCTGCAGTTAGAGTTGTTTTACCGTGGTCAACGTGGCCGATTGTACCTACGTTTACGTGCGGTTTTACGCGTTCAAACTTTTCTTTTGCCATGACGAAACCTATAAGTTTTGTGTATCTAGATTACATATAAAAATAATCCACGACGAGTGTGGATTAGAATTATTCAGTCTATTATAAATATTTTTTCGACAATTCAAAGGAAGTATTTGAGAAGATTCTTCGGAGACTGGTGCTGATAGGCAGATTTGAACTGCCGACCTCACCCTTACCAAGGGTGCGCTCTACCAACTGAGCTATATCAGCACGCCAGACGAACTGGAGCGGGCAGCGGGAATCGAACCCGCATCATCAGCTTGGAAGGCTGAGGTAATAGCCATTATACGATGCCCGCTTTAGGAACCTGTTCTTAACTACCTCTAACCGTCAAGAATAAAGTGGTGGAGGGAGCTGGATTCGAACCAGCGAAGGCTGAGCCGTCAGATTTACAGTCTGATCCCTTTGGCCGCTCGGGAACCCCTCCACGTAAAATTCTTTCCTAAAGCATCCTATACAAGATAGGGTAAAAAGATGGTGCCGACTATCCGAGTCGAACGGATGACCTACTGATTACAAGTCAGTTGCTCTACCAACTGAGCTAAGTCGGCACTGCTTTAGTACGGGGCGAGATATTAGAGCAACCATTGACTTGATGCAACAGGAATATGCAAAAAAATTTAAATTTATTGTTCAAACGCTCAGTTTTAAGCCAATCCCATGACATTTTTACAGTTATTGTGGGTTTTTCCACCAAACTGACAGCCCTTTGAATACCAAAAGGTCATCAAAAACCGCTGACGCCACATGATTTTTTATTAACTCGCCATATCCACCTGCACACAATACCAACGCAGACTCATTATTAAGTTGCTGTTTTGCACTATGTACGAGCCCAAGTGTTGCGGCTAACGCACCATTTTTCACCGCCTCTGGTGTATTTTTAGCAAATTCTGCGGCAAAAGGCGTGTTCTCATCACAAAATACCCGCTCTGCACGCGCGGTAATACTGGAAATCATGAGATCGATACCTGGTAAAATCCACCCTCCCATGTGTATCCCATGTGCAGTCACTACATCAACCGTGGTCGCAGTGCCAGAATCAATTACGATAATATCTTGTGTTGGATATAGAGCATGCGCGGCGAGTACCGCAAGCCACCTATCAATTCCCAAATTTTTAAAACTAGGATAGGCGCAAGTTACCCCAGCTCGCCTTGCCGATACTTGTGCTTGCTCTAGCACAAGACCAAACTCAGAGGCACGACTTTCCACCCACTGTAATCCCGCCACCTTACCAACCTGAGAGCAGACAATTGCGGTTAGCTTTTGCCATTCAATATCACTTTCTTTTACTGGACTAATACGGCCTTCATGCTCAAGCGCATATTTAACTGCAGTATTACCTACGTCGATTAGCAGTTTCACGATATCACCTTTCTTAACGAAATTTCACCGCCATAAAAAGCTTTAAGCTCACCATCTTGCCTAAGCAATAAGCCTCCTTGCATATCGATGCCTTCACAGATCCCACGCCATTCTCTTTGTCCTGTACTCAAGGTCACTGCGTCACCTTTAAAGGCATTTAGACTATTCCATTCGGTCACCATTTCGCTCAGTCCAGACTCTTTATACTGGGCAAGACGCTCAGACAAAGAGTGAGTGAGCTGCACCACTAACTGATTTTTATCAATTTGGCCTAAGTGCGTTTGCAGATCTGTCCAAGCTTGATCGATGTGTTTAGAGGCAGATTCTGGCATGCATATATTTAGCCCAATCCCAATCACGAGATGGCAAGGCCCTTCCACCTGCCCCTCTAGTTCAACCAAGATCCCCGCCAGTTTTTGCTGGTTGAGATATATATCGTTTGGCCATTTTAGTTCAACGGAAATACCATAAAGGACCTTTAACGCATCATATACTGCAAGTCCTACAGCAATGGATAAGCCCATCGCCGCTTGCATGCCAGCGTCAAACTGCCAGTAATAACTGTAATAAAGGTTAGCACCAAAGGGCGATTGCCATACCCGACCTCTGCGCCCTCTGCCAGCTTGCTGCATTTCAGCCACCAAGACATGGCCTGAGCCTATATTCTGCTTGTCCTGCAAACGACGCATTAGCTCGCTATTCGTTGAGTCTATAATTGCGTGATATTCGATTGGACACTCACTTTGAAACTGCTGTTGCCATAGAGTATTCAACTTACTTTGATGAATAAGCGGTAAGCTATAATTGAGTTTATAACCGCGGCCATTGACTCGAAAAATATCCACGCCCATCTCTTGCAACGCCGCTATATGCTTCGCAATAGCCGCGCGACTAATACCTAATTGCTCGCCAAGTTCTTGCCCTGAGATAAATTCTCCTTTATTCAAGGCCGCTAAAATCGTTTGCTTTTTATGATCAGGCGTTTTCATGGCATTCCACACTTTGTAACTGACATTCACCATGCTTTGTTATAAGGCGCACTTCATGCTCGAGTAACACAGCAAATTTTTGCCAAACGGTTTGCTGAATATGGCTCACTAACTGTGTTAAATCTTCACCGGTGCTGCCACCAGTATGAACAAGTACCAGTGCTTGTTTCTCATACACACGAATGGCTCCACGGTGGCAGCCTTTTAGACCCGCTTTGTCAATTAACCAGCCAGCCGCAAGTTTTACATGGTCATTGTCCACATCAAACGCTGGCATCTCTGGAAATTTACTTTGCAACTGAGCTGCAAACGCCCTATCAACTACTGGGTTTTTAAAAAAGCTCCCGGCATTTGCAAGCGTCGCAGGATCGGGCAATTTACTGTTTCGAGTAACTATCACCGCTTCACAAATCTCTTGCGCGGTTGCTGTATCACTCAAGCTTTGTAGAGGGCCATAACTTAACGTTGGCTGCCAACGTTTAGGCAAAGTCAATGTCACTTCAGTAATAACAAACTTATCTTTTAGGCGGTGTTTAAAGACTGAATCTCGATAGCCAAATTCACACTCTGCATTTGTTAATGTCGTGAAGCGCCGCTCGGCGATATCAAACCCTCTAACGGCGGTGATAAATTGTGATACTTCAACACCGTAGGCGCCGATATTTTGTACCGGTGCCGCACCAACGGTACCAGGGATCAATGCGAGGTTCTCTAACCCATCAATTCCGTTATCAAGCAGCTTTGTAACGAGCTGGTGCCAGTTTTCTCCAGCTGCGACTGTAACGACATAATCATCATTTTGTTGCTCGATATCGACACCTAAGGTCGCAAGCTTAATAACGGTTCCAGCATAGTCTTCCAGAAAAACGGTATTACTCCCTTCCCCAATTAAAAAGAAAGGACGATTGAAATCGAGCTCAACCAGCGCATGTGGATCTGTGATAACAATAAGGGACTCGCAACCCGACGGCAGCGAAAAAGTGTGATAAGACTGCAAACTAGTCACTGCAGCACCTTGCCAATATTAACTAAACTGGCGCTAGTGTAGCGCATTGCCCTGACTTACGCATTAACGTCATCTTACCCATCATTTTATGTAACCCATCGGCTAATACTGTTTAAATGGTTAGAAATTAGTTATGTTAGCCGTTCTAATTGGGAATATTCTTTTTATAAGAGCAGCATTATGATGAAACTTTCGGCACTTACGCTCAGCCTTGCCATGGCTGGCCTTGTCCACACTGCTGATGTAAACGCAGCCGTTGACCAACACACTTACGCCAATCTTAACGATGTTATTACCACACACTTGCATTTAGACCTAGACGTTGACTTTGAAGATAAGCAGCTAGAAGGTTTTGTTGAACACACGCTAGATTGGCAGAACCGCCAAGCAAGAACACTGGTACTAGATACGCGTGACCTCGAAATCGACAAAGTGATGTATCAAGGTAGAGATGATAAATGGCATACCGCCAAGTTTGATCTTGCCAAGCGCGATGATGTGAAAGGTGCTAAGTTAACTATTCACTTTAAAGAGCAAGCAAAAAAAGCACGGATTTATTACAACAGCTTGCCAGTAGCATCAGGTCTACAGTGGTTAACACCGCAGCAAACCGCAAGTAAATCTCACCCATTTATGTATAGCCAGTCTCAAGCTATTCATGCTCGTAGTTGGATCCCTGTGCAGGATACGCCAGCAATGCGTGTGACTTACTCTGCTCGCGTACATACGCCTAAAGATGTGCGTGCGGTAATGAGTGCGGACAATACCGGCGCATTGATCAAAGATGGCGATTATTGGTTTGATATGCCGCAAGCTATCCCACCGTACCTAATTGCAATTGGTGCTGGTAACTTAGAATATAAAGCCATGTCTAAGCAAACAGGTATCTTTGCAGAGCCAACCATTTTAGATGCATCAGTTGCTGAGTTTAACGACACGCAAGCGATGATCGATAAAACGAACGCTATGTACGGCGAATACGCATGGGGTCGTTATGACTTATTAATGCTACCGCCAAGCTTCCCATTTGGTGGCATGGAAAACCCACGTTTATCATTCATCACACCAACGGTTGTTGCTGGCGATAAAAGCTTAGTAAACCTAATTGCTCATGAGCTTGCTCACTCTTGGTCTGGTAACTTAGTAACCAATGCGACGTGGGAAGATTTATGGCTAAATGAAGGTTTCACGTCTTACGTTGAAAACCGCATTATGGAAGAAGTGTTTGGGCGTGACCGTGCGGTGATGGAACAAGCACTTGACGCTGCAGGCCTACGCGCACAACTTAAAACTATTGCCGCCCCTGATACACGCATGAATTTAGAGCTTAATGGCCGCGATCCTGACGATGCGTTTAGCTCTGTACCTTACACTAAAGGTCAATTATTCCTTATTTATCTAGAAGAAAAGTTTGGTCGTGACAAGTTCGACAAGTTTGTTAAAACCTACTTTAACACTTTCTCTTTTAAATCTCTGACTACTGATGAATTCGTTGCGTACTTAGACAAAAACTTGCTACAGCAATATCCTGGTATCGTAAGCTTAGAAAAAGCCAAAGAGTGGATTTATGAGCCAGGCTTGCCAAGCGACGCACCGAACCCAACTTCTGATGCTTTTGAAAAAGTGGATGCGTTAACTCAAGCTTGGCTAAAAGACGAGAAAACACTTGCAGATTTACCGACCGACGCTTGGACAGTACATGAATGGCTGCACTTTATTAATAACTTACCAAGAGATCTCGCCATTGAGCGTATGGAAGCATTGGACAAGGCATTTAAGCTGACGCAATCGACCAACGCTGAACGCGCATTTGCTTGGTATATGCTAGCAGTAGGTAACGGCTACCAAGCTATTTACCCAGACCTTGAAAAGCATCTAGTAAGTATTGGTCGTCGCAAGCTTATTGTGAATTTATACAAGTCTCTCATTAAGCATGGCAAACGTGACTGGGCTTACCGTGTTTACCAACAAGCACGTCCGGGATACCACCCGCTTGCTCAAGGCACCATCGACGCTTTGTTTGAATAATACATTTCAAAAACAAAAAGAGCGCTTCTGTGAGCGCTCTTCTCCATTTTAAGTTTAAGTTCAAACTTAAATTACTTGTGATATTGACGGCTAAATTCGTGAACCGCGTTGATGAAAACACCTGCATTTTCAGGGTCAACATCAGGCGTAATACCATGGCCTAAGTTAAACACATGACCATTACCTTCGCCAAAGCCAGCTAATATATGCTGAACTTCTTCACGAATACGCTCATGGGTACCGTGTAGCATTGAAGGATCCATATTACCTTGTAGTGCAACTTTATCGCCTACACGACGTTTTGCATCGGCAATATCAATCGTCCAGTCAAGGCCAACTGCATCACATCCAGTGGCTGCAATCGCTTCAATCCATTGACCGCCGTTCTTCGTGAATAATGTCACAGGTACTTTACGACCGTCATTTTCACGAATAAGACCGTCTACAATTTTATGCATATATTGTAGTGAAAACTCTTTGTAGTCACGCGGGCTTAATACTCCACCCCAAGAGTCGAAGATCATTAGCGACTGAGCACCCGCTTTTACTTGCGCATTTAGGTAGTCGATAACCGAATCAGCCACTTTATCTAGCAGTAGGTGTAGTGTCTGCGGCTCCGCAAACGCCATCTTTTTAATCTTACCGAATGTTTTGCTGCTACCGCCTTCAATCATGTAAGTCGCTAGTGTCCATGGTGAGCCTGAGAAACCAATAAGTGGTACTTCACCTTTAAGCTCACGACGAATTGTGCTCACCGCATTCATTACATAACCAAGCTCATCGGTTGGATCCAATTTAGGTAGCTTTTTAACATCGTCTAACGATTGGATAGGACGCTCAAACTTTGGACCTTCACCGGTTTCAAAGTAAAGTCCAAGTCCCATTGCATCTGGAATAGTCAAAATATCGCTAAACAGAATCGCCGCATCTAGTGGATAACGACGAAGCGGCTGTAATGTCACTTCACATGCCAGCTCTGCATTTTTACAAAGGCTCATAAAGTCACCAGCTTGTGCTCTGGTGGCACGATACTCTGGTAGATAACGACCAGCTTGGCGCATCATCCATACTGGTGTGACGTCAACTGGTTGTTTTAATAGCGCTCGTAAATAACGATCGTTTTTTAATTCGCTCATAGCGTCTCTATTCCAATACTTAAATTCAATTGTGCGGATTGTATCACTAAGTGCACATGGGCACTATCTAAACTATCCTTGCCAGCGCCTCGTCATGATCTAGATTAAACCTCACTTTATTAGGAACAAATTCATAAGCTTGTGTAAAAGTTACCGAAACAAGCAATTAAACTGTTTGCAACACGATTAAAAGGTTGGTATAAAATTACCGCGTTAGAAAAATAACAACAAAACACCTTCAATTAAAAAAATAACAACATTACGCAACAAGCTAAACTGCTATTTTGAACCACCTTGAGTTTCTCTCGGTGGTTTTTTTATTTTTATCCTCCTGAATTTGTTAACATTCCCGATAATCAAACCAATAATCTTTTGATCTTTTTACGCTTTTACAGAAAAAATTGGTTGACCTTTTGCCCCGTTTCCCTTTCCATAGAGGTAGGTAACCCGCTTAAGGAGAATCACTATGCTTTCGCAGTTAGAACAAGCCCAACAGAAATGGGGAGGTAGCCATAGTGTTATTGATGCATGGTTAGCAGAGCGTCAGGAACTATTGGTTTTATATTATAAAGTTGCAGGATGCTCACCAACTCGAAATGGTAAAGCACTTCCTGAGCAAGTTGACATTCAGTCATTCTGCCAGATTTTGATGGACTATCTTTCAGCTGGTCATTTTGAAATTTATGACAACATTGTTGAGGCCTGCCAAGAAAAAGGCCCTGAAAGCGCAAAATTAGCTCAGTCACTGTACCCTCGGATCACAGATACGACTGATACCGCACTTGATTTCAACGACAAATACGCTGAAGTAAATCAAGAAACGCAAGAATTAGCAGACTTCGATAACGACTTGTCTGTATTAGGTGAAACGCTTGAGTTACGCTTCCAATTGGAAGACGAACTGATCGATAACCTTTATTCTAATCACACTGAATAGTCTAAATTTGCGGGCACCAAAATATAAAAAAAGGTGAGATAGCTATCTCACCTTTTTCTTTACGGACACTGCCAAATTATTCAGCAGCTTCTTCAGCTTCGTCTTCGATACCTAGCAGTTCAACTTCAAATACCAGTGTTGAGTTAGCTGGAATTTTACCAAGGTTACGAGTGCCGTATGCAAGCTCCGCAGGAATAGTAAACTTATACTTAGCGCCAGTGTTCATTAACTGTAGACCTTCAGTCCAACCTGCAATTACTTGATTTAGGTTGAAAGTAGCAGGTTCATTACGTGCGTAGGAACTATCGAACTCAGAACCATCTAGCAACGTACCTTTATAATGTACTGTCACCTTGTCTGTTGCGACTGGCTTTTTACCGTCGCCTTCGCTTAGCACTTCATATTGAAGACCTGACTCAGTCACCTGAACGCCTTCTTTCTTCGCGTTTTCAGCTAGGTACTTATCACCTTCCTCTTTATTCTTCTTCGCGTCAGCTTCAACCTTAGCAGCTTGCTTTTCACGAACAGAAGAATCTAGTGAAGTGAGTACTTCACGAATTTTTGCTTCATCCAGCTTAGCTTCACCAGCCAGTGCATCTTTAAAACCACGCATTAATAACTCTTGATCAAGTTCAATGCCTAGCTCTTTTTTATCCGCTAAGTCTTTTTGCAAAAAGTTACCAACTGAAGCACCGATACCGTATGCTTGCTGTTGCACTTCTGTATCTAGCTTAACTTCAGCAGGCTTCTGCTCTTCTGCTTTTTTATTACACGCTACTAGTGCTAACACTGAAGCAGCAACGAGTGACAGTTTAATCGTCTGTTTCATTCTCAACTCTCCGACAGTCCCTACTATCAAAACACCAATGCTCGCGCAAGAGAGCTTGATATGCGGTGCCATTGTTAATTTTATATTAATAAGAAAAGGTGCTAGCCACATTAACATTCTCTAATCAGAATGCCAATATGCATTTGCTTGCCATTATCGCGTAACGACATTACGCTTTTAATACGCTAATATCAAAATAATATCTTGTTTTTAGTGCCTTTAGTCTACCTGTGATAGACTTCGGAGTTAAGGAGGATTTACCTAACTTATGGTCAAACTCGTCAACATTAAGTGGACAAGCCTCCTCTTTGCATGCGCGATGCTAAGTTGCTTCACCTTAACCGGCTGTGGCCCTGACACTTCAAAAGCCGTTATGACCGTGGAACATGCCAGCAGAGGCGCATTTTCTGCAGCAATCTCTACGGACGGTCACTACAGCCTTGTTTCTTCCATAGAGCATGGGGCCGTACTTTGGGATAATCAAGAGCAAGGCCTCAAATTTCAATGGCGTCACTCCGATGTCCCCGATGATCTCATTCACTCACTGGCTTTAGCTAATGACAACTCCACGGCCGTCACTGCCACTGATAAGACTTTCGCCATCTGGAGCATCGAAAGCGGTCAAAACCTAGGATATTTTGAGATCGAGTCTGGCACTATTCGAGATATCGCAATTAGCAATGCGGGCCGATATTTACTCTATGCCCGCAGTGATAACGTTGTCGTTCACCTCGACTTAGAGAGTGGAAGGCGGATAGAGTTCCTTGGACATCAAGAAAATATCAATTCTATTGCCATGTCTCCCAATGGTCACTTTGCCTTAACCGGAGGCAACGACTATACCGCCTACTTTTGGGATACTAGAACGGGGCAAGTGATCCACCGCTTTAACCACCCAAGTCGTGTGACCAAAGTTGCATTAGATGACCAAGGAAGATTTGCTTTTACCGCAGATAGCATGAAAAAAGCGAGCATTTGGCAATTAACTTCTGGTGATCTCAAAGCGCAATTACAGTATATTGCTCGCCAGAAAATTTTCAGTGCAGTGCGCTTTAATCAAGACGCAACGCTCTTGGCTACCGGCTCACCTAACCGCGAGCTTATTTTATGGCAAGTGAGTGATGGCGAACGATTGCAAACTTGGCGTGTACAACCTCGAGAAGGCAGCCGCCCTAAGTCTGCGGTTGTATTTGACGTTGCTTTTCAAGACCAAGACACTGCATTGCTAACCGAAAGTTCCAGCGGACTACTGGAAAAATTTGCGCAGGTGAAAAAGCCATGAATGAAATCGAAAACAGAATTACTGAGCTTGAGGCTAAGCTTGCCTTTCAAGAAGATACAATCGAAACCTTAAATGAAGAGCTAAAGGCACATCAGCAGCGCTTGGCTAAAATGCAACGACAAATTGAGCTATTGGCAGAGAAAATGAAGGAAGGCCGCGATCCGGGTTTAATGCCTCAACATCAAGAGCCACCACCACCGCACTACTAACAAATAAATTGAAAACCGGGGTGAACACTCACTCCGGTTTGAACACCCCAATGACTTGCTCAAACTGGCGTGTGGAAGCCTGTACCGCGTCTTTCGGCTGTGACATTACGTGGCCACACTCAACACATTCAACTTTTTCAACATCATGCTCTTTGTAGAGCATCATTACGTCGATTTTTTGGCATTCTGGACAACTTGCCCCTGCAATAAAACGCTTCTTAACTTTCAACTCTACACCTCTAATGAACACCGAGTTTAAGGTTTGTCATTTTATCCTAATTTTATTTGTCATGATACGCTTGGAGTAAGGGATTGGATCCATGCTATGATGCGCGCAATTTAGACAGACTTTTAGAATTATGATCCAACTTTCTGATATCGAGCTACTTCGTGGCAGTAAAACACTGCTAAAACAAGCTAATGCAACGCTTTATCCGCAACATAAGGCGGGCCTTGTCGGTGCCAATGGCTGTGGTAAATCATCTCTCTTTGCGCTGCTAAAAGGTGAGCTGCAACTCGATTCTGGTGATTTTTCTATTCCAAAAGATTGGTCTATTGCATCGGTAAAACAAGAAACTCCTGCACTCTCCATTAGCGCCCTCGAGTATGTACTTCAGGGACACCCTGAATACTATGTTTTGAGAACGCAACTACAACAAGCGGAGCGGGACGGTGATGGTGAACTACAAGCACAAGCACACCAACAGCTAGAGAATATCAAAGGGTATAGTATTGAAGCCAAAGCGGGTGAACTACTCCATGGCCTTGGCTTTAGCAATGAACAGATTGAGTTTGCCGTTAGCGACTTTTCTGGTGGTTGGCGCATGCGCTTGAACCTTGCGCAAGCGCTGATCCGCGATGCCGATTTATTGCTTCTGGATGAGCCAACCAACCACTTGGACTTGGACGCTGTTTATTGGCTAGAACGCTTTTTGCGCGCCTATCAGGGTACATTAGTGCTTATTTCTCACGACCGCGAATTTTTAGATGCAGTTGTTGGCGAGATTTGGCATATCGACCAACAGCAGATCAACGTCTATAAAGGTCACTATTCTCAGTTTGAACGTCAAAAAGCAGAGCGCATGGCACAGCACCAAGCGCTTTACGAGAAGCAACAAGAAACGATTGCACATTTAGAGAAGTTTATTACCCGCTTTAAAGCGAAAGCGAGTAAAGCAAAACAAGCGCAAAGTCGAGTGAAGGCCCTTGAACGCATGGAAATGCTCGCGCCCGCTCATGCAGATTCACCATTTAATTTTGAATTTGCAGATCCAACGAGCTTGCCTAATCCATTGATGACACTAGAGCAAGCCAAAGCGGGCTATGGTGACGTTACCATTTTGCATGACATCAAGCTTAATCTGGTCCCAGGTAGCCGTATTGCGTTACTTGGCCGTAACGGTGCTGGTAAATCGACCCTAATCAAGTTACTTGCCGGCGATTTAACCCCACAAGCAGGTGAAGTATTTCAACACCAAGGATTAAATGTCGGCTATTTTGCTCAGCATCAGCTTGAGTCTCTCGATCTTGAGGCCAGTGCGGTTACCCATATTCAACGTCTAGACCCTAAAGTACCAGAGCAGCTTATTCGTGATTTCTTGGGCGGTTTCGCTTTTCATGGTGATAAGGCCCTCGAACCCGTTGCGCCGTTTTCTGGTGGCGAAAAAGCACGACTCGTACTTGCGATGCTGGTGTATCAAAAGCCGAACCTGCTGTTACTCGATGAGCCGACCAACCACCTAGATTTAGAAATGCGACACGCACTTGTGATGGCCTTGCAAGGTTTTGAGGGTGCAATGGTCACGGTTTCCCACGATCGCCACATGCTGAAAAATACCGCTGACGAGTACTATTTAGTTGATAATGGAACCGTTTCTCAGTTCGGCTATGACTTAGATGCCTATTACCAATGGCTTATGAATGCCAATAAAGAGCAAGCGAAACCAAGTGGCTCAGAGGCTGAACCAAAGCAAAACTCTAATGCCAATCGTAAAGAGCAAAAGCGTCTTGAAGCCGAATTCAGAAAAACCATTCAGCCGTTGAAAAAGTCGATTGAAAAGCTCGAGAAACAGCTCGACAAGCTCACTGAGCAAGCAGAGGAAATTGAGCAAGCTTTGGCTGACAACAGCCTATACACGGACGAGAACAAAGCAAAATTAAGTGACTTACTGGCAAAACAAGCCAAGATAACCCCAGAGCTTAATGACACAGAAGAAAACTTATTAATGGCATTGGAAGAGTTAGAAGAAAAGCAAAATCATTTCGATGAGACTGGAGAGATATGCTAAGTCGTGAAGACTTTTGGCAGTTTGCCTGTGAGTTCTACAGCCGCCCGCAAATGCAATCGCGGCTGCTGAATTTGCAAGATGCTGCAGGCAAAAATATCAACCTGTGCCTGTTACTTTGTTACCTAGACACTTTAGCACTGACGATTACCCCCGACACCCTAGCCGCACTGGTAAAGACTGCTAAGCAATTTGACCAAGCGGTGCTACAACCCCAACGCGCGATCCGCCATACCCTAAAAACACATCATCAAGACTATCAAGACTATCAAAAGTTACGAGCTGCAATGCTGACTGCAGAGCTTGAACTTGAAAAGCGTCAACAAGCGCTATTGCTGGAGACATTAAAACGCTTTTCGTTTGCGCCATTGCAATCAAGTAGCAATGTGCTGCTCTATTTGAGCCAGAGTGAGTACGACGCTTTATTCAATACGGCTGACTTCTAAGCCATTAAATAAATATAAGCCCTGATATTTACCCAACTTAGATATAAAACCTGATCGAGATCAAGCCTTTGCCTAGGTTTAATTTCACTCAGGATTGAAACTTGATCTTGATCATATCAAGCCCCTCAGACCTCCACTACTATTTACTCATCGACAAATTAGGAGGCACAGCCATGAACGTATTCTTTAGAGACTTTTTTTCCGACCCTGTGTTGTTTCTGTCTTTTGGCTTTTTAGGGATTGTAATTTTGCTGTGCTGTTATTACGTCTACTTTTTCATTAAAAAAGTCATGGACGCTGAAGTACCTAACGAACAATAGAACAGATTTAAATGTATTACCTTGGGGCGATTGAAGAATAAGTAGTAGAAGATCGGCTCGACGTAGTTCCCCAACTTGCAGAATTAAGCACGACGCACAAAGCACCTTATCAGTTTACTGGTCGGGTGCTTTTTATTTGCTTAACCCTCAACTGATAATACGTTAAACTGGCTAAAACGTGTTTTGCAACTGGATAGCTTCCTTTCTTTGCTTTGCGAGCAACCGTCAAAAAGACGCAGTTTCTATTATGAATCAAGCCATGAAAACAATAACAGCCGATAATTACGAATTTAAACCCGCTTGGTGGATGCGCAACCGCCATGCCCAAACCATACTTCCGCGATTCTTTAGGCCGAGATTACAGGTGCCCGTCGACTATGAAACACTAGACACACCAGACGATGACTTTTTAGAACTTGCATGGGCACAACACGGCGACAAATCTGCACCTTTGGTTGTGGTATTGCATGGGCTAGAAGGCAATATCAACAGCTTTTATGCAAAAGGCCTATTAAAAGCGTTGGTACACCATGGTTTTGATGCCGTGCTGATGCACTTTCGCAACTGCTCACGTGAAGTAAATCGCCAAGCCAGGGCTTATCATAGCGGCGAAACCTCAGATCTTGGCTTTTTTATAGATACGCTAAAAGCCCGTTTTCCTAAACGGCCATTATTTGCGGTTGGCTTCTCGCTCGGCGGTAATGTACTTGCCAAATACTTGGGAGAAACCAAATCGCAAAGCGGTCTTGAAGCTGGTGTTGTCGTCTCAGCGCCTTATCACCTTTCTTCCTCTTGTCAGGTGATCAGAAAGAGCTGTTTTAAGCTCTATCAAAAATACTTGCTAGACAGGATGAAGAAATCTTTTTCACGTAAGCTAGACACCATCCAGTCGCAAATTAGGATAGACAAGCCTGCCCTTTATGCCATTGATGACCTTTGGCAATTTGACGATAAGATAACGGCACCGCTGCATGGTTTTAACGGCGCGGAAGACTATTACGCACAAGCAAGTTCGCAGCCCTACTTAACCCAGATCACGACACCAACACTCCTGATCCACGCCGAAGATGACCCCATGCTATCATCACAAGCCGTGCCTACAGCCGCTCAGGTTAACTCACCGGTGACGCTCGCAGTGAGTCCCCACGGTGGTCACGTAGGGTTTATTTCGGGAAGTAACCCCCTTAAACCTAAGTTTTGGCTAGAAAGCGTTATTCCACAATATTTACAGCAAATTTATAGTAAGGCTAAGTAGTATGCTCATTCCCTATCAACAACTTCCACAAGAGACACTGGACAACCTTATTGAGCACTATGTGCTTCGTGAAGGAACAGACTATGGCGATACTGAAGTCAGCACCGAGAGCAAAGTAGCGCAAGTGAAAGCACAACTAAAATCCGGAGAAGCACTGATCGTTTTCTCGGAATTACATGAGTCGGTGAATATTGTTAGCAAACAACAATTTCAAGCAATGCAAGCACAAGAAGATTACGAGTATCAACGCATAGAGTAGGTGCTATAGCGCCAAACTCATCTGTTTTTTAAGCTTAACCGCTTGGCGACGAGAGATTTCAACTTCACCACCATAGGTAAGCTGTGCTTGTAAACCATAGTTAATCGTTTCTTCTAACTCTTCAATGGCGTCCAAGCGAATAATATCACTGCGACTTGCGCGGAAATACTGGTTAGAATTGAGCCTACTTTCAATTTTAGATAACGAACTGTGAAGATAAGCTTTACCCTGAGCGGTGTAAATAGCAGCGTGATTACCAATACTCTCAAAACGTGTAATATCACCAAGCTGAATAATCTTCATTTTATCTGCGATCTTTACCATCAGTTTAAACTCATCCTCAAGAGCAGCAGACTCGCTTTGGTCGGCCAAAGCCTGAAGCTTGTCGAGTGCGGTTTGCAGCCGAGTAGCCACCACTGGTTTCAATAAGTAATCAACTGCATTAAGAGAAAAAGCGTCGACAGCAAACTCGTTATACGCAGTACAAAACACAATAGGTATTTCACCTTGCAGTTGCTGCGCCAACTCAATGCCTGTGCCGCCAGGCATTTCAATATCTAAAAATAAGGCATCTATCGTATGTAGCTCTAATAATTGTGCCGCTTCCATAATGTTTTCAGCTTCAGCAACGACTTTCACTTGCGGGTGGGCTTTTAGCAAGCGATTCAATTCCACCCTTGCTAACGGCTCATCGTCAACCAGCATCACATTAATTGTTGTTTTTTGATTCATACGGGATCTCCAATGTGGCCTGGAAAAGCCCACCTCCATCATTTACTGTTAACTTTGTATTTTTGTTATACATCAAGGCTAAACGCGCTTGAATGTTCTTTAGCCCCTGCTGGGTGCCAGTTTGAACGCGAGTGGGATCATACGGGTTAGTCACTGAGATGTGAATATTTTGCGCTTTTCTAACCACCTGAATTGCAATTTCCCCTCCTTTTGGCAGATGTGCAATACCGTGTTTCACCGCATTTTCTAACAAAGTAAACAGCGACATACTGGGGATGTGAATATTGTAAAAGTTCTCTAGTTCCTGAGTTGTAACTGATAAGCGCTTACCTAGTCGCACTTGTTCTATACCAAGAAAATCCTCACATACTTTCCACTCTTCTTTTAAAGTGACCAGTGCTCGCATATCCTGCATTAAGTTATAGCGAAATAGCTCTGAGAGCTGAGTTACCACTTCTGCGGCCTTATCTTTATCTTGATAAATCAACGCTCGGATCGTATTCAAGGAATTGAAAAGGAAGTGAGGGTTTACCTGATTCATAAGATTGGCTAACTGTTGTTCTTGAAGTTGCTTTGCTAACACTCTCTTTTCCCGCCTTGTAACAATCCCCAAATAGCAACCTGACCAAAGCCAAAAGTAGCCGATATAAAATAGTAGTGTCGCCAAGTCACTGGTTTTTACTTTTTCCCCTCCGAGCGCCTCATCATTGTCATGAATTCTTAGACTAGACACTTCTTCCGTACTTTCTATTGTAACAACCTGCTTCACAAGTTTGACGCCGAGCGCAAAATGCAAAGGGGCACACATGAGTGATATCAGCATCAATGTAAGAAGGTTCGCTCTTGCTTTACCTCGGTATACTGCCCAGCGTTTCGCAAAATTACGAAGTACAAAGTGACTAATTAATATAAAACTAAGTGCACCTAATATCGTGCGAAGGAATAGTAGAAATAATCTTTCATCACCGAGATCAAACATTAATATTGCAGTAAACATGTTGGTTGAGATCATTGCTAAGAACACAAAAATCTGACACTTCCAATATGTACGCATCGGTGGCCTCCTCTTTTTATCTTTTATCTGGTTGGAGGCCATCATACTGAAAATTAATAAATAGTACCGCAAAACTTGTCTCAAAGAGGCCAACTTGTTAACCCTTTCTGCAGTAAAAGATCCACCTTCTAAAGAAGGTGGCTTTGCATTAGCCCCCTAGAAGGGGGCGTTGTTTACTGGAGTGTTAACTGCGCCTGCTCTTGCACCTCTTCCTTTTCTTGGTGCCTGACATACCGCCTTATTATTTCTTCATTTATCCCTACAGTATCTACGAAGTACCCTCTCTGCCAAAAATGGTTTCCCCATAACTTGTTTTTCCTTAAGTATGGATATTTGCTAAATAGCTTTAACGCTATTTTTCCCTTTAAAGCACCCATTAATTTCGAGACTGATAACTTCGGCGGTATCTTTACTACCAAATGAACATGGTCAACCTGCACATTTAACTCGACTACTTTGCACCCTAACTGCTCACAATAAACTTGTATGCACCTGTAAACATCTCTGCCTACTTTGTTCTTCAATATTCTGAACCTATACTTTGGTGTCCAGACTATATGATATTGACATCGCCAATACACATGCGATGCTTTCTCGTATCTACTCATGTTTTTTCCTTATATGACTTCGCTAAAAATCAAGTAAGGAATTAACATGAGTATTTTTTCAGGCAAAGCCTAAATGATGATAACCACCTACTGAAGTAGGTGGTTTAGGGCCGAAAATTAAAAACGATAAAGTAAGTTAACAAATACACTCTTCTCATCACCAATTTGCTTATAACCATAACTTGGCTTGATCCCGCCCTCTGCAAGTTTTTTCTCAAACGTAATAGAGTATCCAAAGTCACTTGTTAGATCGCTATTTCTGTATTCGATAGCTGGTACAATTGTAAAATCACCCAAATAATTAAGACGCATACCCAAGGCTGATGTATCATATTGTGTAGTTGAAGCGTGACCAGAAAGCTCTAGGCTGTCATATAGCACACCAACTTCAGCAAATATTTGCAACGAGTCAGAAAAGGTTAAATTCAAACCAAATTCCATTTCCTTCTGCTCAACCGTGTTCTGCTCTTTTGAGGCAATACGGTAATCTACCCGAAAATATGCAGTCGCAGTATCAACGACGCCTAACTTTGTTGGCGTAATATCAATTGCCTTACGGTAGTTAAGCCCTAGACCAAAGTCAGCCACTGCATTGTCTACATCTATATAAATTGCATCGATACCGAAGCCGCCCGCCATAACATTTGACGCTTCAGCATGGATATTTTCCTCAAGTGTACTGGCTTGTACAGTCGTTCCAGCCAACAATAGAGCAAGTGATAACATAGCTTGTGTTTTCTTTTGTAGTGACGCTCTCATTTTTCTTTCCTTTATTTTCATTACTTGTTTTGTCTGGAAAAAATAATAACGAGCTCCCCACCACTCGAGTTGTAGATAATGACGAGCGGTAAAAAAAAGTGATAAACGTAAAATATTGAGGATGAACGTATACTTGTTACAATCAGATTTCTATAACTATAAAGGAAAGGCAATTTTATGAAGCTCGGCACTGCTCTTTGCGCCCTAGCGCTGGCTGTTTCTAGCGCTTATGCAACTGAATACAAAGCCTCTGAGCGCGCAGTTAAACTCGCTCACGATAACATCCTAATTGATACACACATCGACGTTCCATATCGCATCCAAAGTAAATGGGATGATGTTAGCCAAGCAACCGAAGGCGGTGATTTTGATTACCCTCGCGCGGTAAAAGGCGGTCTTAATGCGCCATTTATGTCTATTTATATTCCTGCTAATTTAGAATTTGAAGGTAAAGGTAAAAGCTATCAACTCGCCAATCAACTGATTGACGGTATGGAAGCCTTAGCACATCGCGCCCCAGATAAATTTGCAATGGCTTACAATACCGACGACATTTATGCGCAATTTGACAGTGGTATTATGTCTATCGCGATGGGCATGGAAAATGGCTCGCCCATTGAAGGTGAGATGAAAAACCTTAAGCATTTTTATGACCGTGGCGTACGCTATATCACCTTAGCACACTCACAAAGCAACCATATTTCTGACTCTTCTTATGATGTACGCCGCAAATGGAAAGGCTTAAGCCCATTTGGTAAAGAGCTTGTGGTTGAAATGAACAAAATTGGTATGCTCATTGATGTATCACATATTTCCGATGACGCCTTTTATCAGGTTATGGACATTTCAAAAGTACCGGTCGTTGCTTCACATTCATCCCTGCGCAAATACACCCCAGGATTCGAGCGCAATATGGATGACAAAATGCTCAAAGCCTTGGCAAAAAATGGCGGCGTGATCCAAATTAACTTTGGCTCGAGCTTTGTGACGGCAAAAGCTGGAGCTTGGTATGACAAGCGTGACGAAGCACAAAAAGAAGCCAAAGACAAAGATCGCACCGATTTTAGAGCGGCGTTTAGAGCAAAAAATCCGTTTCCATTTGCCACACTTGATCAAGTGCTAGATCACATTGACCACGTCGTTAAGTTGATAGGGATAGATCACGTAGGGATTGGTTCAGATTACGATGGTGTGGGTGACTCACTACCGGTTGGCCTGAAAGACGTGTCAACGTATCCAAATCTTGTGCAAGGTCTCTTGGATAGAGGTTACAGCGACGCTGATATCAAAAAGATTTTAGGTGGCAATACCCTGCGCGTGTGGAAACAAGCTGAGGCTTACGCAAAGAAGTTCGCTAAATAACCTCAGGTTAAATAACTGTTCAAACCACTGATTTATAAGGTGTGCCGCACGGCATACCTTACAAGACCTTAGACTTTAAACTGAGATAATTCATTCACCAATTTACTGGTGACTCGCAGCACATCATCCGAAATTTGGTGCGTTTCTCCAGACAACCGCTCGCCGTCCAATGTTTTGTCATTTAAATCAGTTAAATTACTGCTAACCTCAGTAGACACTGCATTTTGCTGCTGAGTCGCATGAGCGGTTTGCTCTGAAAGCTCAGTCACTTTCACCGCACTTTGTGCAATTAACTCCAATAGCTCCGTTGCCTTCGTAAAACTTTCTACTGCAACATCAACATACTGCTTACCATCTTCAATGGTCTTTTGTGAGTCCTCTACGCTATGGGAGAATGCTTCCAACATCTTCTGAATATCATTAGTGCTGTCTTGTGTTCGAGTGGCCAGTGACCTAACCTCGTCAGCTACCACTGCAAATCCACGACCTTGTTCGCCTGCTCTTGCCGCTTCTATTGCCGCGTTGAGCGCTAATAAATTGGTTTGCTCAGCGATCCCGCGAATAACATCAAGCACTTGCGTAATGTTTTCAGAGTTTTTTTGTAAAGCTAACGAACTGGAGAGTGCCGCTTCCATATTATCAGCAAGATGAGTGATTTTTTGTTTTGAATCAGCCAACACCGTTTTACCTTGTGCTGCGTAGCGATGTGAAGCTTCAGCTTCTTTCAATGAGTTTTCTGCCACCGACGAGACTTCTTGACTTGAGTGACTAAGCTGATTCACCGCGCTAACAATGGTATGTGATGACTTACCAAGCGAGTCGATTAAGTCATGGCACTGTGTGGCATAATGACTGAGTTTTGACGACAAACTCGACAGCTCGCCACCATCTTTCACAAGTGCTGTAACCATCGCCTGTAAACTCTCGAGAAAATGATTAAAGTTTAGCGATAGCTTTGCAAACTCATCATTTCCTTTGATTTCAATGCGACCAGTTAAGTCTCCGTCTCCAGAGGCGATTTCAGAGATCCTATCTGACACAAAGTTTATCTGCTTTGCTAGCTGACGAGGGATTCGATAAGCAATCCAACAAGCAATACCAAGTAGGAGCAAGGCACCAACACCAAGACCCCACTTTATCTGAGTAACCTCAGCAACGACTAACGCGCGACTTGCAGCAGATTTTCCATCGGCTAATTCACCGGCTTTATCAAGCACATCACGAACTGCACCAAATAACTTAGCCGACTCAGTTTGAAGCGCTTTATCTGTCGGGGTTTTAATACTCGCCACCGTCACGCGATACCAACTTTGAAAGTCCGCGTCAAAAGTTGCAAAACTACCCAGCTCACTCTGGTGGAGTGACATAAACTGAAGATACTTTTGATAGCGCTGTTTCACCTGCTCGGCGTTTTCTTCAAAATCCGCCCGCTTATCTTCACCAGCTAATAATTTGAGGTAGGCTTCTTGAGCTTGATAAAAGTCTCTATCCGCATTGAGTACCACTGACACGGCTTTTAAATAGTTTTCAGTTTGGATCTCAAGTGCCGATTGCACTTTATTGAGCAACACCGAAAAACCAAAAAACACAAATAGCAACACGATCGTCAACATAGCCGTAGGCAACGAACTTTTGACTCGAATACTATGTAAATCCATCTTCATACACCTCAAACAAGAGATAGTAAAAGCCTAGACCATATAAAGATTTATAGACAAATAATCTTCACCCATTCAAAAGAAAACAAAATAATTACATTTCATTATTTGTTTTACAACAACACTTCTTTGTATTATTTTTAAACAGATCACGCTATCGGTTTCGTGATAACAAACTTAATAAATCTATAAAAAGGATATTGAAAATGAAAATAAAGCTCCAAAAAAAGCAGCTAAAAAAACTCACTCAAGATAACAAACTACCTCAGGAAGCAACTCCTCAAGTAGCCGGAGGTGATTATACGAGAGTTTACGGATGTCAGGACACGATGAAATGTGCATCTCGCCAAGACATCTCAGCTTGTTGCAATCACTCCGATCTTGCTAGCTGTCAAATCGGATTCACCTGCCTTTGCTAAATCTATTCACTTTTTAACAGCGGGTTTCCATAACCCGCGTATAGGTTGTTGCTCACAGTGTAAGTATTAAGATTAATTCCAATTTAAGAAATGCATCAAACAACAGCAACACTCAGGCTTTGAATAATAAAAAGTGGATGATTTATTTCTCTGTATATAGCGAAGAAAACTGACTGTCCATTGAGAGGGTTTTAGGTAACTGAACTAAAAAGGCTGATTGCGGGAACCATTAATTTATGAAGAGTGAACCGACGACTTTTGTACTAGTTCTTTAGAGTGTGCAGTCCAATTAAGAATTGGTTGCGGGAGTCGTTAATTTATGAAGAGTGAACCGACGACTTTTGTACTAGTTCTTTAGAGTGTGCAGTCCAATTAAAAATTGGTTGCGGGAGCCATTAATTTATGAAGAGTGAACCGACGAATTTCGGAGGAGTTCTTTAGATTTTACAGTCCAATTAAAAATTGGTTACGGGAGCCATTAATTTATGAAGAGTGAACCGACGACTTTTGTACTAGTTCTTTAGAGTGTGCAGTCCAATTAAAAATTGGTTGCGGGAGCCGGATTTGAACCGACGACCTTCGGGTTATGAGCCCGACGAGCTACCAGGCTGCTCCATCCCGCGCCTGTATGTTTTTGTGAATCTATTCTTCGTCGGGGACCGACGACCTTCGATTCTTTCCAGGTTTAGCGAGTCCGACGAATGATTTATCATTCTGCTTCATCCCGCGCCTGTATTTGTACTTAATTTTAAGTCTTGTACTTGAGACTCTATACATCCAACTGATGTTGGTTGCGGGAGCCGGATTTGAACCGACGACCTTCGGGTTATGAGCCCGACGAGCTACCAGGCTGCTCCATCCCGCGCCTGTATATATTTGTGAACCTACTTTTCGTCGGGTACCGACGACCTTCGATTCTTTCCAGGTTTAGCGAGTCCGACGAATGATTTATCATTCTGCTCCATCCCGCGCCTGTATTTGTACTTAATTTTAAGTCTTGTACTTGAGACTCTATACATCCAACTAATGTTGGTTGCGGGAGCCGGATTTGAACCGACGACCTTCGGGTTATGAGCCCGACGAGCTACCAGGCTGCTCCATCCCGCGCCTGTATATTTTTGTGAATCTATTCTTCGTCGGAGACCGACGACCTTCGATTCTTTTCAGGTTTAGCGAGCTCGACGAATGATTTATCATTCTGCTCCATCCCGCGCCTGTAAACTCTTAAAAAGGACTTCCCTTTCAAGAGGCCGCTATAATAATGGATTAAAATTTTATTGCAAGGGATTTAATGCTTAAAACAATTCAAGTGCGCAAAAATCCCACAACCTTCAACTTAAACCGTTATTTATTCTATCGTTCGATGATGTGGACTGATCAACTTTTGCCATTGCCAATCGGGATGCCCCATAACAATAAAGTCTGGGTTTTCGGTAGTTTCTCGTCGATTGTAGGTCAGCGGGTTAAACTCAGCATCGGTAATACAACCTCCGGCTTCTTCGACGATGATTTGTGACGCGCCAGTATCCCACTCTCCCGTTGGCCCTACTCGTAAAAAACAATCCGCCTTACCTTCTGCGATAATGCAGGCTTTTAATGAACATGACCCAAGTGCCACAGTGTCGAACTGACTATTTAAGTACTGACTAACCGCTTCAAGCTTTTGTCTGCGACTTACTGCCAATGTCAGCGTTTCTCGTGGCGAGACGAAAATACGTTTACTTTCGCCTGAGTCACTGCGTTTAAACGCACCTTCATCTTTGCTCGCGTAATATGTCAGCCCTTGAGATGGCCAGTAAATGACGCCTAACACAGGATGATTATTTTCGATGAGCGCAATATTGACGGCAAAGTCACCGCTTTCAAGAATAAACTCCCCAGTGCCATCCATAGGATCGAGTAACCAGTAGCGCTGCCAACTTTGTCGCTCACTCAATGGTGGAATTGGTGTTTCTTCAGACATTACCGGAATGTCAGGTGCTATTTCAGCAAGACCCGCCATTAAGATCTCATTAGATGCCAAATCTGCGGCAGTAACAGGAGTGTGGTCAGACTTTTCTTTTTTACCAATATCATCAGCTTGATAGATTGCCATAATGGCTTCACCGGCACGTTGTGCCAGTGCGATGCAAGGCTCTAAATAGGACTGCAATTTACGCCTCCAGATTCAAATGTGCTTTTAATAACAGTAGTGCCGCGACACTTCTTGCTTCGGTAAAGTCCTCTTGCTGTAACAGGTCATATAATTTATCTAGCGGCCACTTCACTACTACCAATGGCTCTGGCTCATCACCTTCAAGCTGTTCAGGGTAAAGTTCACTAGCGACCAAAATATGCATTTTGGCATTAAAGTAACTCGGTGCCAGTGACACTACTTTGAGTTCAGAGAAAGCATTTGCACCAAAACCTACTTCTTCTTTTAGCTCTCGATTACCCGCTTCCACCGGGGTTTCGCCTGGGTCAATTAGCCCTTTGGGAAAGCCGAGTTGATAGTCATGTGTTCCTGCACAGTATTCTCTCACTAATAATAGCTCATTATCAGCCGTTATGGGCACGATCATTACTGCGCCACGGCCACCGCCACGGACTCTTTCGTATTCTCGTTGCTCGCCATTCGAAAAAGATAACGAAAGTGCTTCTACCGTGAACAATTTGCTTTTAGCCACGACGTCGCAAGCTAAAATTTCTGGTGGTGTGGGATGCTTTTTATGTGACATAGATCATTATTTGCTATCATGGCGAATAACCTAATCATAAAGCCTTTGAAGTTAAATGCCTATGCTAAATTGGTCAAATATCGATACCGTTTTGTTAGATATGGATGGCACATTACTCGACCTCCATTTTGATAATCACTTTTTTCTCGACGTTGTGCCTAAGGCACACGCAAAACGTCAAGGCTTAACCCTTGAGGCTGCAAGGGCCGACATCCTCGCGCGTTATGACGCAGTAATGGGCCAGATAGAATGGTATTGCCTAGATTATTGGCAAGAGCAACTACAGCTCCCTATTATGGAGCTTAAACGTGAAGTACAACACTTGATCTCAATTCGTGAGGATGTACCAGCGTTTTTAGAGGCCTTAAGAGTGAGTGGAAAACAGCTTATCTTGTTGACCAACGCTCACCCAAACAGTCTAAGTTTGAAAATTGAGCGTACCCAATTCGATAAGTATCTCGACAAATTGGTTTCAACCCATGAATATGGCGTAAGTAAAGAAAGTCAGATGTTGTGGCAACAGGTAGAGCGTGATTTGGGCTTTGATAAGTCCCGCACTTTATTTGTGGACGATAGCATTAGCGTGTTAAATGCTGCGAAAGAATTTGGTATTGGCCATTTGCTTGCCGTTGCTAATCCTGATAGTCGGCAACCAGAGCGAGAGATCACTGAATACCTCTCAGTCTCCGATTACCATACCTTGCTACCTATTATAGATTAAGCTGGGTAGCGAGCTTTTAAGCCGTCGTACACGTGTGTTTTAAAGTCTGGGTGCGCTGTATCTAGACTTTTCACCACTTCGACTAAGTGTTCGTTATCTTCTTGGCCATTCCATACCTTGATGTAAGAGCCATCTTTATAGCCATGATCTTGGCGGAAGAAGTTAAGCGTGTTTTTACCGACATATCCACGGTATAGGTCATCAATAGACATCCCGATTTGCTGCATACAACCCGCAAACGCATGGGCATCAAACTCACGTTTGGTCACAGCCGCGCTTGCAAGTAATTCAAGGGTTTCCTTGAAGTCTTCTGCGGTAGTTGGCTTTGCCAATTCAGCCTCTAATTGAATCGCTAGTTGCTCAAATGACGTTTCGCCATCGATACGTAAAGACAAGCCAAAATGAAAAATATCCACTAGCTCTAAAATCACTTGCTCAGTATCTGGCGTTTGCTTTTTCCACCATTTCCAGCCGTAGTGATCTAGCATTTCTGCACACTCAACCCAAATTGCGCGGTACCATTCAAACCCTTGTTCAAACCATTGTTGGTGTACTTTGGTATTCATGGCATGTTGCATTTCTAGCATAACCACAAGCTTAGTGATGTTTGCAGACATTGTGCTCTCTCTTCATGGAAATCAATTACGAGCGATATCATACCGAAGTGAAAGATTTTCGCCAGCGCTTAGGTCTTCTGAGTCGATATCAACTTGAAACCCTAGGAACTTTTTATGCGTCATTTTATTTTATCGCTCGCTTTGGCTTGTTCAGCCTTTGTCAGCGCAGCTGAAATCACTAATATCGCCGCAGCACCTGAGCAAGTGAGCCCACTCCTTCCAGGCATTGATGCCCCTGCATTACAACTCAAAGATAAGTCAGGTAAAACTGTCGACCTCGCGACACGCTATAAAGAAAATATCACCGTACTGGTGGTTTATCGTGGTGGCTGGTGTCCATACTGTTCAAGACAGCTCGCGGGGATCCAAGAAATTGAACCACAGCTTGTTAAAATGGGGGCACAAATTATTGCTATCGCACCAGACTCACCTGAGGCGCTGGCAAAAAGTACAATTGAATCCCCTCACTACCAACTGTTGTCTGATAACGAAATGCGTATGAGCCAAGCGTTAGGTCTCGCCTATTTCCTAGATGATAAAACAGCCCTTGCTTATCGCAACAAGTTGGGCGTAAATTTTGTTGATTTTGAGGGGAACGATAAAGTTGCCTTGCCGGTGCCGGCGGTATTTGTAGTCGATAAGAAGGGCTTGATCCAATTTCAATACGCAAACCCAAATTACAAAGTGAGATTGGATGAAAGTGTGCTACTAGCCGCGGTCAAAGCAGCTAGTCAACTATAGAAAAAGCACATAAAAAATGGAGTCCGAAGACTCCATTTTTTAGCGGTTTTCTAGCCGGTTATAGTCAAATAAACCATATTCAACGCCACGTGTTTGCTTGGCAATATCGTGGATTAAATCACTGTAACGCCAAAACTCTGGGTGAGTCCTGCGGATCCCATATTGCGCTCGTAGCGCTCGGTAATCAGACTCACTATTCATTTGGCTAAATGATGAGACGAAGTCCTCTTGTGCTACCTCGCTTTCTAAATACCAAATTGCCTCTGGGTAATCTCCGATAAAGCCTGGCACAATCGTCGCCGTGTCTTCTGTATACGCTCTTTGCCCTTCTTCATTTAACAAACTGGAGATGTTGTAGTGGGCATTATGGTGTAATAGCGAGAACGCTTGATGTGAACCGTCACTTTGCTTAGTAATAATAAACGAGACCTGAGGAAGCAAATTAATCGCCCTAACGGACATGCTATTGAGTGCCTGCAGTGGCTTGCCGACGGCTTGATAGTCATAATCCCTATTTAGAATCGGCTTAAGCACAGCATGTAGTTTGTCATACAACTCTTGCTTTGGATCGTCCGTTTCGTATTTTATCCCCGTTGGCGCACCGATTAGTGATTTGCGATTGATAAACTCACTTAAGCTCAAGTGTGACTTACGATACCAATAGCGTTTAATTTCCTGTCGATGACTAAGTGGCAGTAAATTTAAAAAGTTTTGCTCACCTTCAAGCCTCAAAAAGTCCATATATAAGCGTGTGATCAACTGATGACCAATGTTGCCATACACGTCAAAACCTGCCACCAGCAAGTAGTGAATGCGCTCGAACAAGGCATAGTCTAATACCCAAGCTGTTTTGGGAGGCTGGCCGATAAAACCTTTAACCACCGTTGCGCTATCAAAATGACGGAAGATAGTTAATGCTGCATTCGGGTTTTCCCCCTCTCCACGCCAAATCAAGTCCATATTGAGACGCTGCCCATCGGCAAACATCTTATCTGCAAGCTCTGTTTTGGCACGTAAGTAATCCTGCTGCTTAGTGGCGTATTTCGCCCAACTGGAAAGCGGTAACGCATTACTTTGCTCAGCCGCAGGTAGCACCAAATCTTCATCATGTTTAAGCAGCAGCTGGTTCACCGCTTCATTGCTATTTTTTTCAGGATCAACAAACGCCACCCAAAAATGGTCGTTAATGACGTTAAGCGCTATTTGACCTCGACATACAGGGCCTTTGATAAAGCCTTTTACAATTAACTCGGCCTCATCCAGCATAAATTGATAACGAGAATTGACCGGAATATCTTTGAATACCTTAAATGGGTTTGCAGCAAGCTCTGGCTCATAACCTGGCAGTTCATCCACGTGATAATCCGCTACATAAAATTGCCGATGTAACCGTGATAGCTTAGCGTCGTTCAATGCCAGTGGCATGTGAGTTTTTGACAAAATGGTACTGCGCACTTGCATCAATCGATAATACACTCTATCGATCTTAGGATCGTCAAACGGACGCACCGAACTCACCAGTGCGATTGGCTGGCCCGGCGGCGTGCTTGAGCGTACCAATTGAAAAAACGCGGGGTCATCCAGATGAGGGAAGTGGATATGGGCTAAATACCAATGCTCAAAAATATAACGCGCGGCAAGGCGGTGTTTATTGGAGTCCTGATTAAAAAATTGTTCCCACTTTTTCACTTCTTTTTGTGCTGCAACACTTGGCTTTGCAATCTGGCTCATTTTACTGCCACTTTGCAGCCATGCTTCCAAGGTTTTGAATTCATCATGCGTGAGCGCTGGTAAGCCGTAGGGCATCCCCGCATGAGGCTGTTGTTTCGCAAGGGTAGAAAATTCATCCATGGTTGGGCAAGACTGCGTTCGATCTAAAGAGAAATCAAACTCTTTACCCAAAATACCTTGCTCAGGAAAACGATGAGACATTTTTAACAGCAAGCTATTGTAAAGCACACTTCCAGCTAGGTTGCTGTATTCAGATTGATTGCGCTCATTCAGCACTGGGGTAAAACCACGCTCACGCCACTGTGTCGTGGTTTGGGCATCGAATAACAGCCGGGTTGGTGTTTGTGCTAACAACCGCGTGCCGTCATACACTAACTCCTTTGACAATCCCCTATCGATTCCTTCTGGAGATGACAGTTTAAGCTGACAAGGTGCGTCATAACAACCATGGCAAACCACACAACGCGACTCCAAAATGGGCTTCACGCTTTGTAAGTAACGTGCACCGCCTTGGTGATATTGTTCGATTCGTGCTTGGGGTTGCTCTGGTCCAAACATATCATCATATTTAGACACACCCAAAGCCACACAGCCAGAAAGCACGGCGACAACCACCGCACAAAACAGTGCACGTTTAGACATTTACTCGCCCTCGTCGTCATCCAGCCCAAGATCAAAAGTCGGCATCATTTCTACTGGAGGCGAGACAAATAATGCATCGCTACTGGTGCTCAGCACAGCACTGAGAATAGGCCCGCGATTAATGAGCAATTGCAACTGATGTTCCGCACCTATCAACTCAGTCACTGTCGTACTAATGTTGTTGAGCGCATAGTCATCAATATGCAAGCTAATATTCTCATCTTCTTTTGGGTTTTGGCACAAATGAGCAAGGAGGTTCTCACTCAACATCACTGATACTTCAGCATCTGGAGAGTCGATATCACGATTCTCGATGTTATCGTCTAACAAAAAAAGCGGCAGTGATAATGGGGTATCTTGTTGTAATTCCATCAAAGGTTACCATCTGAGTATTTGCTTTATATTAGCACAGTTAGATGGCTGATGGCTGAAAAGGGGGCGACGATGCGCCCTGCTTGATTACCAAGGGAGCGTGTCTCCATTGGAGTGCCAAAAACCACCACTGTTTTCGATAGTTAGGTGTTCAATTCTCTTAATTAAACGTTCCGCGGCAACATCTGGACCAATATCACCTGCAAATCCCACCATCTGCGTTTGTACAAAGCCAGGATGGAATAGTCCAACAGCGATATCTTGGTTTTTCAGCTCGTGAGCCATACTCACACTCGCCGCGTTTAATGCTGCTTTCGACATTCTATAACCAATGTAACCACCAGAACCATTATCTGCAATCGAACCCATACGACTTGTGATCATGGCAACTTTACTACCGGCTTTGAGGTTATCGAGCAGTGCATGAGTGACTCGAATTGGTCCTAGCGCATTAACGTTAAATTGGTGGTCGATATTTTCAAAATCCATTTCCGCTAGCGTTTCATTGTGAAATACTCCAGCGTTATTAATAAGAATGTCTATTTTCTCCGAGCCCAATGCCGCCAATAGCTTTTTCGCGCCATTTTCCGTCGCAACATCTATATCTTCAATGATATCCACGCCTAGAGATTCTAGTTCTGCCGATGCTTTGCGAACAACCGCAGTTACTTTGCAGCCTAGAGATAAGTATTGTTTACAAAACTCTAATCCAATCCCACGATTAGCACCGGTCACCAAAACATGTAGTGTCATATCCTTCTCCTCACGATTTTTATGCTCAAACTATTACAATTGGTATGAGTTTACTAAACTCAAGGTCAATCCTGACTGAATTCATTTTTATGATGTACTTTTTCACTTTCTGACAACTTTGCTACAGTTATAACTCTGACAACCGTAAGGATATGTTGTGAAACTCGCACTTAGCACCCTCTTGCTTTTCTTTATCCACAAGGCGACGTTCGCCTACCAAATCAATGTCAGTGAGCTGGTCGCTTATCAGCTTGGCCAACAGCAAATCGCACAACTCATGCAAAAAATATACGCACCTTTGGACATCACGCCCACACTTGTCGTGTTACCCAGTGAGCGCGGATTAGAATATGTAGATCAAGGGTTTTATGATGCGGAGGCAGGACGCACTAGCGCTATTGCAAATGCCTATCCTAACTTACTGCAAATACCCGAACCACTTGCAACCGTGCGAATGGCGGTGTTTTGTCTCAAGAAGGAGCGTTGTACTTTGTCGACCCGGCAAGACTATGTGGTAATACAAGGCAGTTTAATAACGGAGCAAGTTTGTCAGCGTAAAAGGTTGACCTGTAACGCGGTCTCTAACGATGTTTCTGCGTTTCAAGCACTTGAAAAAGGTCATGTAGAACAAATTTTAGCTGATGACTTATTTGCGCTTGGTGCGCTATGTCAGTCAGGACTCGCCGCAGTTTATGTGCGTAGGCTACGAGATGCGAGTTATCCTATTTATCACTATATCAATCGTAAACACCAAGACCTACTGCCGAAATTAACAGCGTCTATCAAGCAGCTAAATAGTAGTGGAGAGCGCGATACTATTCTAAACCGGCTCTCTGAGAACTTTGCCACTTGCCATGGCAAAGTGATTGAATTAGAAATGCATTAAGTTGAAATATCATCCATGGCAGATTCTATGATAGAGAATACCGCCCCTTGAGGATCGGTTATCACGCTGAAGCGACCTACATCTGGTATATCTGTCGGCGGTACACAAATTTCTCCGCCAAGCTTTTGGGCATATTCAGCTTTACTATCGCAGTCCAATACCGCAATGTAAACCATCCAGTGCGGAGGAATGTCTTCACCCCATTCAGCCGTCATTTCTAACATGCCAGCGACGGGTTGCTCATTTACTTTGAACAAGGTGTAGTCCATATTTCCCATGTCTTTGACTTCGATTTGCCACCCAAATAATGCGGAATAAAAGTCACGACTTTTGGCGCTGTTTTTACTCACTAGCTCAAACCAATAAGGGGTATTCGCTTCAAGATGACGTTGCGTCCCAATATGGCCACCCTCTTGCCATAACGCAAACACCGCGCCACCTGGCTCCTTTAACATCACCATCCGCCCTGCCCCTGGGACATCATGAGGGCCTGCAAGCACTTCAGCACCGAGCTCGTTGGCTTTGTTTAGACATTCATCGACATTGTCTACCGCCACATAAGCAAGCCAGTGACTAGGCATGCCTCCTTGTTGTTGCTCAGCGGTCATCTGATACATCGCTGCGACATCATCGACTTCTTTTTGCAACATGGTGTAATAACAATCTTCACCAATGGGCTGGTCAAGAATTTGCCAATCAAATAGTTGGCTATAGAAAGGTTTTGCTGACTGCCAGTCGCTTGAACACAATTCAATCCAACAAAAATAACCGGGTCTAAATTCACTAATTATTGCCATGATAAGCACCAAACTCATTCAAGTGTATTGAATATAGCAGCAGTAGCCTAAAGCCGCCTGAGGCATTTACACAAATTTACAAGTGTGGGAGGTTTATTGTTGTGGAATTAAAAATTAACCTATAGAATCCCGTTCCGCCTTTGAAGACTAGGCGAAATAAAAACAACTATAGGATGTAAAATGTTTAAAACTACTCTAGCTGCAGCAATCGTCGTTGGCGCAATGACTGCCCCTCTAGCTGCACACGCTTCTGATTCTGTAAACCCTTGGCAAGAATGTGGTATCGGTGCAATCATCTTCCCAGATAATGGTGCAGCTGCTGCAATTTCGAATATCATTTGGGACCTTGGTACGACTGCTGTTTCTACAAAGATTTCATCTGTAGAATCTTGTGCTGGTCGTGAAGTAAAAACTGCAATGTTTATTCAGCAAACATTCCCTACACTGGAGCAAGAAATTGCGGAAGGCCAAGGTGAATACGTGTCTGCGATGTTAGCAGTACGTGGCTGTGACGCAGCAGCAACAGCTGACATTGTAACCGCTATCAGAAATGACTACGCAGCGCAGCCTGCAAATAACGCTGAAGCACTATACAACATCGTAGAAACTCGCGTTTCGACTAGCTATTCAGCTCAGTGTAACGCAAGCTAAATAGTATAGGTGAGCACACCTAATAGCGCTGTGCTCACTTTTTTGATGAAGATCGTTCTCAAATATTCAGCTTACAGCTTACTGTTTTATAGTACAGCCACATTAAGCTTTGATACCAACGAGCTGGCCCAAAACACAACGTGGCAAAAACTTCTCCATCTAAAGAAAGATGGCCACAGTTTAATAAAATCAGCTTCTTTTTTTCTATCTGATCACACCCAATTTTCACCAGCGAACGAACTTAATGCAACTATTGCAGCTTTTCAACGTGAGCCTAGTTCACAGTGCCAATTTCCGGCTCGAGCCAAGTGGCTAAGATCCCAAGGCGTTCCGTTGCCAAAAGCGCCAGCTTGCGTGGCTTTTGATGGATGGAAAAATGAAGGTGACTGGAATTCTATCAGCTTAGTGTTTGCCTCCGGATACATGAGCAACCCGGCCTCGCTGTATGGGCATATGTTACTTAAAATCGGCTCTCAATCAGCTCACAATATCCTGTTAGACCGGAGTGTCAATTATGGCGCAATCGTTCCAGAGGACGAAAATGGGTTAGTTTATATAGCTAGAGGGTTATTTGGCGGCTATCAGGCTGGCTTTTCAGATCAGCGATTTTTTCATCATCACCATAACTACAGTGCGGACGAGCTGCGTGACCTTTGGGAGTACAAATTAAATTTAACACCAGATGAAGTCGAATTTATTACAAAACACCTTTGGGAATTACTAAACGCTCAATTTGATTATTACTTTGCTGACGAAAATTGCGCATTTCATATCGCACAACTTATTGAACTTGTGCTTGATAAGCCATTAACGACTGACCTACCGCCTTGGGTGATCCCTGTCACTATTTTTGATAGATTGAATCAAGCTAAGCACCAAGATAATTCTTTAGTGTCAGCGATTCATTATATTCCTTCAACAAGCAGTGAGTTCTACAACTTATATGAGAAATTAAGTCCTGAGCTCAGATCGTTGGCAATCCATCTTTATCACCATCAAAAAGACTTCAATAATGAAAAGTATCAACAGCTTCCAACTGAGCAAAAAGTAATATTACTTGAAGTATTGATGAGCTTTGTACAGCTGCAACTTACCTTAGAAAGAGACGAGAAACGCAACAGCGAGTTTAAACGTGTATTGCTAAAAGAACGAATAAAGCTTCCAGCAGGCATCAGTAAGGCGAAATCCCTCTCGGCTATAACACCAAGTGACAAAGCACCACACTTGGCAACAAAACCGTCGAAAGTAAGCCTAGCCATTCAGTCACAGCCCGATTCAGAGTATACTGCGAGGTTTGGCTTTAGATTGACATATTTTGATTCGCTTTCTCCAGACACTGCTAGAGTTAAATTTTCAAACTTAGAAATGCTGGATGTAGAACTTGCGCTAGCTGATAACGACATAGATATTTACAAGTTTGACGTGCTGGATTTAGAGTCCTTTAATCCAAGCTATGCAAAAGGGTTTGATAACCAAAACTGGGCTTGGCGCCTACGCTTAGGCTATGAAAAGCAGCAGGCTTATTGTAATGATTGCGCTTTTGTTGGATTAAATACTGCTGCAGGCTACGCCCATCTGCTAAATGCTAGCAGCATCACATTTGCTCTCGCAACAATAGAAACTTTTTCTATAAATAACAATTACTATCTCAGCCCTGGTATTGAAGTTGGCTTACTTTCAAGGCTAAATAATTCTTTTGCATTCAGAACCTCTATCTCGAAAAACACTCATCACGCAGCACATGTCAAACTTGAGCTCGCAAACCGGCTTTCGCCTCAATCCGATGTAAGAATTGGTTGGGACTATGCAGAAACATCCCGACTTTCATTACAGTTCAATTATTATTGGGATTAGTGGCTCACTTCGGCTGCCCATACTTAGGTGAGCGCACGCCATAAAGCAAACCATTGCTTGAGTCCGCTGATAATAATCTCTGTGATGCTTTCTGTGAAACTTCAAATCCTTTATCTGAAGTGCTTTCAATCACCTGATTTAGTACCGCGCCAATCAATGCGCCAGCCAAACTGCTATCACGGTCATCTCTGTCTTCACTACTTGACGCTTTTGATTTACCACGCCAAATTACTTGGCCAGTTTTTAAATCAACCAACCTTGCCGATAGCGCTACGGTAGTGTCACTATCTAATACAACGTATGACGTACCATAATCTTGAATCTCTATGTATAAGGCGGCGTCCGCAGCAAAGATTTCATAGAGCTTGTCTATCGCGACACTGTGAACATCATGAGCCACAGTTAAGCCGTTATTTTTAAAAGTCTCATTAACCAAAGATACTGGAAAAACATAATAGCCAGAGTCGGCAAGTGGCTTCACTACTGTCGCCATTACCCCAAAAGGCGCAACAACTTCATTGGAATTATTGATAGGCGGTAACACCAGTATCGACTTAGGATCGCTTTGGATAAAGGCACTATAATCCTGTTTAGGTGCTGTCGCACAGCCATTCAATATGGCAAAAGTCAAAAGCACCAAGCTCGCTTTAATCCATTTCATCTTATTCTCCCTGCGCATTTTTTAGTAAAAAGTCGATATATTGTCGAGACTCAGGATACAGTTGCTTTTCCTGTTCAAAATACGCAAACCCTTTGCCGTTATCCCCTTGCATCAAATATAAGTAACCGAGATGCGCATACATACCTGGTGCTGGACTGATCTGCTTTACTTCTGCGCGCGCTATGCTTGACTCTAACTGACTGATCTGCTGCTCAAGCGACTGCCCATCACCTCGAAAGAACTCATAGAGGTTACGTTCGTAAGAACCGTAATAATATTGTGGTGTCGTACTCTGACAACCAGACAATATCAATAGTAAAGTCGCCACAAATATCATTTGCTTCATAATTTACCTGAGGTTTAGATTAGCTGTGGGGATTGTCTATAAAGGCTTCCAATCGCCTTTCTCGATGCCACTCACCAAGTTATTAACGGCTTCACGAATAGCTAAATCCAATACCTTGCCGTTTAGCGTTGAGTCATACCCCGCAGTGCCACCAAAACCAACCATTTCTCGATTAGATAAGCTGTATTCTCCAGCACCTTGCACTGAGTAGACAACTTCTGAACTAGTCACATCAACGATATTCAGATTTACCTTAGCGTAAGCAATTTGCGATTTTCCTTTACCTAGGATGCCGAACAATTGTTTATCACCTACTTCTTTTCTACCAAACTCGGAAACATCTCCCGTGATCACAAAGTTAGCGCCTTTAATACTTTGTTTTGCGCCCGCAAATCCAGCTTCTTGAGCAATCTCTGTCATGTTTTCTCTATCTAAAACAATAAAGCGATTACTCTGCTGTAAATGGGTGGTCAGAATAGTTTTAGCCTGAGAACCCAAGCGATCCGGTCCTGAACTAAACACACCATTGTGAAAAGCTGAACGGTTTTGCAATTTACCAACCGCTAACTGACTTTTTGGTCCATTATATGTCTGATTATATGAGGCCACTTTAGGTGCTTCTACCGTTCTTGATGCTTCCGTTGCGCAACCCGCGGTTAATCCGACAAACGTCAATGCAATTACTGTGGCAAGCGGTTTATTCATTATCATTCTCCTAAAGTCATATGCGCCAGTCTGTGACGCAGCGATTCGTTTTGTTAATAACAATGTAGATAAATTTAGCTGACTTTAGTGTTAATTTTTGTTTGGGAAAAATGCAATAACGCTACATCTAGATGGGATTTTAAAGATAGTGCAAAATAAAACCGAGTACAGCACCGGAAAAAGTAGTGCAGACGACTTAAGAAGCGGCCATCAACAAACCTAAATTCATTTTTATAACAAATAGTTATGGATTTGTAAGTTTGTGATTTGCTTAGTACTGCACAAAGCACCAAGCAAGATTACTGTTAAAAAGCGCCATACACTTTCCAACAAATTAGCGTTGGCGCATCACGCCTTCTTGAATAGTCGACGCAACTAACTCACCTTGGCGGTTGAAAAATTGACCACGTACTAGGCCTCGGCCATTAGACGCGCTCGGACTATCAACGCTATATAAAATCCATTCATCCATTCTAAACGGACGATGGAACCACATCGCATGGTCTATTGTCGCGACTTGCATATTTGGCTGCATAAACGACAAACCATGTGGTTGTAGTGCAGTTGGTAGAAATTCAAAATCAGAGGCATAAGCCAGCAAATAGTTGTGGATCCTTCTGTCGTCCGGCATGTCACCATTGGCTTTAAACCAAACATTTCTCACCGGGTCCTGTTTTTTAGGTTTGAATGGATTTTGAAAGTTTACAGGGCGCATATCCAGCGGCATTTCTTGCGTAAATTTCGCTCGAAGTGATTCTGGAATGAGGTCCGCATGTTCTTGATAAAAGTGAAGTGATGACTTCAATGTTTCAGGCTCTGGCACATCCGGCATCAAAGATTGATGAGAAACGCCGGGTTCATCCCCTTGGAAAGAGGCAGTCATGTAAAATATCGGCTTACCATATTGAATGGCACTGATCCTACGAGTGCTAAAACTGCGACCATCACGAATGTTTTCGACATCGTAGACGATGGGCTTGCTTGCATCACCAGGACGCAAAAAGTAAGAGTGCAGCGAGTTAACAAAGCGCCCTTCTGGTAAGGTGTATTTTGCTGCGGACAACGCCTGCCCCATCACCTGACCTCCAAACACTTGAGGAAAACCAAGGTCTTGGCTTTGACCTCGATATATTCCTTGCTCAATTTCTTCAAGGCTGAGCAAATCCAACAGATTTTGTAACACTTGACTCATGTTGCACTCCGAACGTCTAGTAGAACTGGCGATAGTCGTTATAATGAGATAATACTTTTACCAAATCCAAGTAAGACTCGGACTGGTAGCAAACCAAGTACATTGCTCAAATGAGTATAATACATCATAACTCAAACTATTGGACTAACCCATATGGCTTATTGGCTGTTTAAAACAGAACCCGATGCATTTTCCATTGATGACTTAAAAAACGCGCCTGAGCAGCAAACTTTTTGGGAGGGAATTCGTAATTATCAGGCAAGAAACTTCCTGCGTGACGAGGTTAAGGTGGGTGACTCAGTGTTTATTTACCACTCAAGCTGTAAAGTCCCTGCGGTTGTCGGTATTGCCAAAGTGGTGAAAGCAGCAGAGCCAGATCCACATCAATTTGACTTAAGCAGTGATTATTATGATGCTAAATCAAGCACTGATAACCCTCGCTGGGTAGGTGTCACTCTAGCATATGAGCGGCACCTACGCCCGGTGACCCTGCAAGCGATAAAAGCCAACACTGCGCTCACCGAGCTGGCTCTAAAAAAAGGGGGGAGGTTATCCATCATGCCCATCATCGAACCTGAGTGGCAGGTTATTTTAGAGATGTCGGGGCAAAGCTAACGTTTTGCTTTGCCTTTTTGTCGCCCGTGCTTAGGCACTATGCTGATATATAGCAGCAAAGCGACCCAAGAAAACAGTAGCGTTCCTATCAGCCAGCCGTTTTTTTCATGCCCTTTGCTGCGCTTGCTTCCTGCAACCAAAGCGACAGGAAGTAAGTAAGCGCACACAACAGCAATCATCAAAAAGAGTTCTTCGAACATAGTGATGACCAGTCAACCTCTGATGCAAGCACTCGCTGTGGTGCAATATAGTGCAAAATATCTCCCCCTGTGATGTTGTAATCCAGAGGTGGGTTTAGATCCATATTTAGCGCATTTATATCGTGCGCAACACCGAGCAGCGTCGCATCATGATGCTGTTTAAAATAACCAAAAATATCACCAAAGGTTAAACAGCTTACCTCTGCAGGTAAGGCTAAGCTAAATTGCGTATCGCCGTGTAGCGTCGACAGCAATTCCTCTTGTACTCGGCTTGAGCCTGGGTCTTGCATGGCTCGCACTAAGATTTCCGCAGACATAGATGCTGAGCATTCAACATTTTTACAATGCTCTCTTAAAAGTAGTGCTTTGCTATCGTCCAAGAAGTGCGCGCTAATATGTGCTTCGGGTTTTACTACCCGACTAAGCTTTAGCGCGGTGGTAAATGTCTGGTTATCATCATCGCCATCAATGATGATTTTGTCAGCCCGCTCAATGTTAATCCGACTTAGCTGTTCGTCATCAGTAAAGCTGGTTAAACGCGCAAATGCGACTTCCGGATAACTCAACAGCGGATGCTCCATGGCCTCGGTGACGGCTAATACGATTTTTCTATCTTCGCGTTTATTGTCACCTAAAATGTAATCCACCATTTTTTTTGTTCTAACATCATGCCAACCAAAAATTACAATGTGGTTTTGCAAATGTGCAAAGTCTTTTTCCCCTGTCATGCCTCTTCTCACCCAATACGTCACAAATTGTCCAGCTTTTCCCAATAACACACCAAATAGCGCAAGGCCAAATGGGATCTGTATTATGGCAACGACTAAACGGCCAAAATCCGTTGTTGCACTAAAGTCTCCGTAGCCAACTGTTGAAGTCGTCACCACGTAGTAATAAAAGAACGTGCTCAGTGGTAATAACGCCGATTCATTGCTGAGCCATAATAACCCCCAGGTCACTGACATATGAATGAGCGTTGCCATAAATAACAGTTGCCAGCTGGCCTTATCCACATGAGCCCGCATCAAAACAACTAAGCGCTTAAAAATTATAGGCATATTGCTTCCCTATCAAATACATACTGCTACCTTACTGCAGATTTTAGCCAAAAAACAACACGACATATCGACTTCTTTGATATAGTCTTAGAAAAGGTTACAAGAAGTAATGAGGGGTTAACATGGCTGGCGTATTGGCCTCAGTAAATCAACGCACACAACTGGTGGGTGAAAACCGCCTAGAGTTGCTATTGTTTCATCTTCATAGCCGCCACTTTTTTGCGCTCAACGTCTTCAAGGTAAAAGAAGTTGTTAAGCTCCCTCATCTTAACAAAATGCCCAATGCACACCCTAAAGTGTGTGGCGTAACCAACATCCGTGGCGAGTCTATTCCGGTTATCGATTTACGACAAGCGATATGCATGCCGCCATGCGACCGAGACAAAGACTGCAACTTAGTGATCACAGAGTACAACCGCTCAGTGCAGGCTTTCTTAGTTGGTAAAGTTGACCAAATCGTCAATACTACGTGGTCCGATATTATGCCAACCCCTAAGTCTGTTGGCCGCAATCACTATCTCACCGCACTGACCAAAATCAAACGTGACGGCGTTGAACACATCGTTGAAATTATCGATGTAGAAAAGGTACTTGCCGAAATCGTTGAATACAAAGTTGAGATCCCGCAAGACATTCTAGATAAAGATATCATCAACGAGTTTCATGGCCGTAAAATTCTACATGCCGATGACTCGCCGACTGCTCGTCGTCAAGTTGCCGATACCTTGGCACAATTGGGCATAGAAATCATCCCAGCGACTGACGGCCAAGAGGCGCTCAATGTGTTAAAGCACTGGGCCGACGAAGGTATCGACGTACAAAAAGAGTTACTTGCGGTGATCACCGATGCAGAAATGCCGGTTATGGATGGTTATCGACTCACCTATGAAATTCGCAATGACAGTCGCCTGAAAGACCTTTATGTCATTCTCAATACCTCACTCAGTGGCAGCTTTAATCATGCCATGGTCGAAAAAGTGGGTTGTAATGCGTTTCTATCAAAATTCCAGCCCGATTTATTGGTTACAGAGGTACAAAATCGGTTGAAGGACGTTTTGCAAAAATAAATATAGATACTGTATAAAAAACCAGTTTATGTTTCTTTATAAATCATAACGTTACCTTTATTCGGTTAGGTTTGCTTTGCGATATGCTGGGATTTACGGCAGCGACTCGGTATACTTGCCATCATTTGAGCAAATAGGCAAAGCAATGGACGTATCAGAATTACTCGACGGCCTCAACGACAAACAGCGCGATGCAGTCGCCGCACCTCTGCAAAACATGTTAGTGCTCGCTGGTGCGGGGTCAGGTAAAACACGAGTACTCGTTCATCGTATAGCTTGGCTTATGCAAGTTGAGCACGCCTCTGCATTTAGTATTTTCGCGGTAACCTTTACCAATAAGGCAGCCAAAGAAATGCGTGCTCGTGTTGAAGCGACGCTCAACGGCCCTGTTGGTGGCATGTGGATAGGCACTTTCCACGGCCTTGCCCACCGCATGTTACGCGCCCATCACCGTGAAGCTAAATTACCAGAGTCATTTCAAATTCTAGATAGCGATGATCAGCAACGAATGATCCGCCGTTTGCTCAAAGCCATGAATATTGATGAGAAAAAGTGGCCACCTAAGCAGTTAAGCTGGTACATCAGCGCGCGTAAAGACGAAGGATTAAGACCCAAAGATATTCAAGCATACGATGTCAATGAACAGCTGATGTTAAATGTATATAGTGCTTACCAAGATGCCTGTGATAGAGCCGGCCTTGTTGATTTTGCCGAGATCCTATTGCGCTGCTACGAGCTATTACAGCAACAACCTACCTTGCTACGTCACTATCAACAACGCTTCCGCCATATGCTAGTGGACGAGTTCCAAGATACCAACAGCATTCAATATTTGTGGCTACGCCTGCTTGCAGGTAGTGACAACAATATCATGATCGTAGGGGATGACGACCAGAGTATTTACGGCTGGCGTGGTGCAAAAATTGAAAACATCAAACGTTTTCTGGACGACTTTAACGCCGAAACGATCCGACTTGAACAAAATTATCGTTCTACTGCAACCATTCTAAAAGCATCCAATGCGCTCATTGAAAACAACGCCGAACGAATGGGTAAAAGTCTCTGGACTGACGGTAACCAAGGCGAGCCAATTTCAATTTACGCCGCTTTTAATGAACTTGATGAAGCACGCTTTGTGGTTGGCAAAATTAAATCTTGGTTACAGGCTGGCAATGCGCTCAGCGACAGCGCGGTACTCTACAGAAACAACGCACAGTCCCGAGTGTTAGAAGAAGCCTTACTTCAAGAAGGGCTAAAATACCGTATTTATGGCGGTATGCGTTTCTTCGAACGCCAAGAGATTAAAGATGCCCTGTCTTACCTTCGTATAATCAGTAATCGTAATGACGACGCGGCATTTGAGCGTGTGATAAACACCCCAACCCGTGGTATTGGTGATAAAACGTTAAGTCATATTCGCGATTGTGCACGTCACGAATCACTCTCACTTTGGGATGCAGCCAAAGCCGTACTTGCGCAAAAGCATTTAGCGGGAAGAGCAGCTACGGCGGTGACAAAATTTATTGAATTAGTCGAGCAGCTAGACGATAAAATTGCCGAGCTTGAACTGGCACAACAAGCACAGACAGCCATTGAGCAGTCAGGTCTCATGGCAATGTATCAAGCCGAAAAAGGCGAAAAAGGCCGCGCTCGAGTGGAAAACTTGGAAGAATTGATCAGTGCTTGTGGTCAGTATGAGCTGCCTATCGATGAAGATTTTACTTCACCATTACAAGGCTTTTTAGCCTATACCTCTTTGGAGGCAGGCGAAGGCCAGGCAGACGAGCACGAAGATGCGGTACAAATGATGACGCTGCACTCGGCCAAAGGTCTCGAGTTCCCATTGGTCTTTATGGTTGGGGTGGAAGAAGGCATGTTCCCATCGCAACAAAGTAATGAAGAGTCAGGCCGCTTGGAAGAAGAGCGCCGCTTGTGCTACGTCGGTATGACACGTGCCATGGATAAGCTTTACATTAGCCACGCAGAAAGTCGCCGCTTGTATGGTCAAGAAAAACATCACAGCCCTTCAAGGTTCTTACGTGAAATTCCTGAAGACTGCATGGAAGAAATCCGGATCAAAACGCAAATTTCTCGTCCGGCTAACTCGGGTCGATTCAGCCCATCAATCAGTCACGCGACCTTTGAAGATAGCGGCTTTAATTTAGGCCAGCGCGTCCTCCATGCCAAATTTGGTGCAGGTACAGTGCTTAACTATGAAGGTGCAGGTGCTCAATCACGCATCCAGGTTAGCTTTGATGATGTTGGTAGTAAGTGGTTAGTAACCGCCTATGCAAGACTTCAAGCACTCTAGTCTTTCACAATTACGTTCTCAGCTTGCCGATGCCCGCCATCGGCAACTCTTGCTTATCACCGGCAGCCAAGCTTGGTGTTACGCGCAGTGTCAGCAGCTACTAGCAAACTCAAACGATAATCTTATCCTAAGTAGCAATAAGACATTAGAAAATGCCGTTTGGCCTGAGCATTTACACCAAATACTCGGACAAGAATTTAGCAACCTAGTCTACGACGGCTTTAGCGGTATTGTGCCTAACAAAATCGCAGCGGCAGCGGGCACGGTAAAAGCAGGCGGCTTACTGCTGTTGTTACTTCCCGAGTTAGATGAACTTGACCACTGGCTAGACCCTGCAATTACCCGCTGGTGTTCAGAGGGGCAAACGCCCAAACACAGCCACTTTTTAAAAAGGTGGCAGCAGCTCTGGCAGCAACGAACAGTTTGGCATATCAGTGAACACTTTGGAGCTCAATTACCCTCAGCGTATCTTGCTACAAGTTCAGTGGTTAGTGGTATTGAAGAGCAACAAATTGTACTTGCGCAACTCTCCGCAATATTGGAAAACCAGCAAACACCTGTATTACTGAGTGCAGATAGAGGTCGAGGGAAGAGCGCGTTATTAGGTCTCTTGGCATCAAAGCATCCTACACAACAATTTGTTATTTGTAGCCGCCATTTTCATGCGCTGCATAGTTGCTTTAGCATGTTTGCTCAAACACTCAATACAGAGGTTGATGTAAAAACGAAGAAGCTGGCTAATCTCAGCTATATGGCACCAGATGCGTTACTACAACAAGCCTCTACGCTTGATAGCAATACGATTATTTTGGTAGATGAGGCAGCTGCCCTGCCAGTTCCATTTTTAATACAAATCACTCAACTTGGTTTTCGCTGCATTTTTTCCAGCACCTTAGTTGGTTATGAGGGTAATGGTAGAGGCTACACGTTACGGTTTAAACGCTACTTAGAATCACATTACCCAAGTTATCTTGATTTCACCTTGTCGACTCCTATTCGTTATGCGTCAGATGATCCACTGGAGCAGCAGATCAGAGATTTATTTGTACTCGAGTGTAAGGCGACATCACCCATACTCACTTCATCAACCACAATGCGCGCTATTTCCCAGAGTGAATTGGTAGAAAATAGCCAGTTACTTGAGCAAGTATTTTCACTGCTCGTTTTAGCGCATTATCAAACCAGCGTGGATGATTTAAGGCAATTGTTAGATGCACCCGATCTGCGCTTACAAGGTGCATTTTGCAATAACGAACTAGTAGGCATTTGCCTTGCTGTCATCGAAGGCGGACTCGCTTCAGATCTCGCAGAAGATATTCTAGTAGGAAAACGAAGACCCACAGGCCATCTCTTGGCGCAGCAGCTAACGACAAGCTTGGGTGATAGCCGTTTTGTCACCGAAAAAAGCGCAAGAGTCGTTAGAATAGCCGTGCACCCGGATGTACAACAGCAAGGAATTGGCAGTCAATTACTTGAATGTTTTGAAACCACATTACCAGAAGATATCAGTTACATAGGAACCAGTTTTGGCCTTACAGCGCCATTGCTTTCGTTTTGGTCACAACGTCACTATCAGCCGATGAAACTGGGATTTAAGCAAGATAAGGCCAGTGGCGAGTATGCAGTTTTGATGTTCAAAAAAATCCGAGGCGACTTAGACAACGCCTATACTCGAGTATTCAAACAAGCTTTTTTCTATCAGTTGCGCTCGCACTATCAACAACTCGATACTGAGGTGGTGAGCGCGCTATTGGCGACCTTACCCTTTGAACATATAGCTAATGAGCAGCTAGATTATTTGCGCTATTTACGTAAAAGCAACCCGGTTGAGCAACAAGTATGTCCTTTTTTATGGCAGTTGATCACAACCGATCCTCGATTGCTTAAAAACTTAACTAAAGTTTCCAAAGCATTAGTGATTCGTCTAATATTACAGCAACATTCGACCCACGTCGTAATTAATTTGCTTGGGTTATCTGGTAAAAAAGCTCTCACCACAACGCTAAGAGAGACAGTACGGCAAGTATATGAGTATTTTCGGTGTTAAATTTTTACTATTCACTTTTGCTTCTGCTGTACTGAGCTTTGCAGCTTCCGCTCAACCTGTGGTGAAGATTGGTATGTCCACCGCACTCTCAGGTCCTGCAAAAGAGATTGGTCAACAACTAAGGGCTGGTGCTGAGCTACATTTTAACTTTTATAACCAGCATAAAACGGATGGCGCAGCTAAGATTGAGTTGCAGGTGCTAGATGATGGCTATGAGCCACACAAAACTGTAACCAATGCTCGTAAGCTCGTTTATGAAAATAAGGTCGATGCATTATTTGGCGTTATGGGCACCCCAACCTCTTACGCTATAAAACCAATTTTAGAACACTCTAAAGTTCCCTTTCTTATGCCATATACTGGCGCTGAGTTTCTCCAAGATCCTATTACTTTTAATGTGTTTAACCTCCGCACTAGCTATAATAAAGAGGCTCAAGATATCATCCGCTACTTCGTCGATGAACAAAAACTCAAGCGAGTCGCTCTACTCATACAAGCCGATGAATTTGGTCTCACCGTAGAAAAAAGCCTTACCAAAGCGTTAGCTGAACGTGGATTCAAACCTGTTGTGATAACCCGTTTTAGACGAAATACTGATGATATTGAGCGAGCACTTGAGCAAGCACAGCGCCATAAAATTGAAGGCTTGGCTATGGTCGGCACCTACACGCCACTGTCTAAGTTTATCAATCGTGCCATGGAAGTTGGCCTAGAAACACAATACGCCACGGTTTCATTTGCCTCCTCCAATGAGCTATTCGCTAGACTCAGAGGCAAGCCCAAAGTATTAGTCACCGAAGTTGTGCCTGACCCAGCGATTTGTAAGGGTAAGCTTTGTGACACTTTTCGCGAAGCAGTTCGCAATAGCACACTTTCCCAAAACGAACAGGTATTCGAAGGCTATCTCAATGCCTACTTGTTGACGACTGCTATCCAGCAATGTGATCTGCCTATTGACAGCAATTGCCTACTAAACGCATTACAACACGAGTTGGAGCATAACACCGTTATTAAAGAGGTATTTATGCTCCAGCCAGCGCAAAAGAAATTGCCAGTTTACCGTTCCTTTTTCCAATAATGTTCTATGCTTAGTTGATACTGACCATATGCGAGGCTGACATGGATTTAATTAACTTTCGCGTCGGGAAAAAAACAATATCACTGCAAATCCTCGATATTCTATTAACTGAACGCTACGAAGAAAATTTAACGGATTTACCCAATGACAACCCCAGCTTCTTGGGCGTCAAAGATTACATGGGCGTACCGACCCCTATTTTTGATTTAGGGATCATATTGAACAAACGCTCTTCCTATGAGACCAATCAAGAATTGGTCAGCATGCTACAGCAGCGAGAGCAAGATCATAAAGAATGGCTTGTCGCACTCGAAGCAAGCATTTTTAACGATGTCCCCTTCACTAAAGCCAAAGATCCAAAGCAATGTGCTTTTGGACAGTGGTATTACGGCTTCAAAACTGAAAATGACGATCTTAAAGCACTACTGAGTCGCTTCGAAGAACCACATGCAAAACTACATTCATTAGCGGATAAACTATTAGTGATGTGCGCACAGGGACATAAACAAGAAGCCATAGATACTCTCGCTCGTGAAAAGAGCACCACTTTTAATAAACTCATAAGATTGTTTGAATCAGCCCGTGATCAGATCATGCTTGACCATAAACCTATCATCGTCTTTACCACTCAAGATGGCCAAAGTCCGCATATCGGTTTGCTTGTCGATAAGGTAGAAGATAACGTTCACTGTGACGAAAGCGATATTAAATCACTACAGGAAATGACCAGTATTGGTTTTGAAATCGATGCGCAAACCAAAAAGTTGATGAAGGGTTTGGTCAAGATGGGAAAACGTCACAGCGTATTGATTGACCCTAGCGCCATTTTCCGCCCAGAACATTTACAAAATTATGAGCCAGAAGAAACAGAAGAGTACGGCTTGTTTTAGATTCAGCAAATGGAGCACAAAAAAACGCCGCAAAATTGCGGCGTTTTTTGTATTCTAAGTAGCCTGCTTCGAGATAACTTGTTATCCCAAGCTCAGGTTACTTAGCTTGGCGGCTAGCGCGTTTACGCTCGCTTTCAGTCAATAATTTCTTACGAATACGGATGCTTTCAGGCGTTACTTCTACTAGCTCGTCGTCATCGATGAACTCAAGCGCTTGCTCTAAAGACATAACAACAGGTGGCACAAGGTTTTGTGCTTCATCAGTACCAGATGCACGTACGTTTGTTAACTGCTTACCTTTAAGCGCGTTTACCGTTAGGTCGTTATCACGGCTGTGAATACCAATAACCATACCTTCGTACACTTCAACACCGTGATCAATAAATAGGCGACCACGCTCTTGTAGGTTGAATAGTGCGTTTGTTAGCGCTTTACCTGCTGCGTTAGCGATTAGTACACCATTTTTACGCTGACCGATGTTACCGCCTTTGTGTGGGCCGTAATGTGAGAACGTGTGGTACATCAAACCAGAGCCAGATGTTAACGTCATAAATTCAGTTTGGAATCCGATTAGACCACGCGCAGGCATCATGAAGTCCATGCGTACACGACCTTTGCCGTCAGGAGACATGTCAGTCATTTCCGCTTTACGCAGACCAAGCTGTTCCATGATAGAGCCTTGGTGTTCTTCTTGACAGTCAATAGTCACTGTTTCGTACGGTTCTTCCAGCTGACCATCAACATGGCGCAAGATTACTTCTGGACGAGATACTGCAATCTCGTAGCCTTCACGACGCATGTTCTCGATAAGAATACCTAAGTGAAGTTCACCACGACCAGATACACGGAAGCTATCTGGGTTATCTGTTTCTTCAACACGTAGTGCAACGTTGTGCACAAGCTCAGCTTCTAGACGCTCAAGAATGTTACGTGAGGTTACGTATTTACCTTCTTGGCCTGAGAATGGAGACGTGTTCACAGAGAAAGTCATTGTTACTGTCGGTTCATCAACAGACAATGGTGGTAGTGCTTCGACATTATTCTGACAACAGATAGTGTCAGAGATTTTCAGCTCACCAAGACCTGTAATTGCGATAATATCACCAGCCGTTGCTTGCTCAACTTCGTGACGGTCAAGACCTAAATAACCAAGTACCTGGCCAACTTTACCATTACGTGTCTTACCATCGGCACCGACAATAGTCACTTGTTGGTTAGGTTTAACTGAACCACGTTTGATACGACCAACACCGATAACACCAACATATGAGTTGTAATCAAGCTGAGAAATTTGCATCTGGAACGGACCTTCAGGATCCGCGTTAGGCGCTTCAACTTCGTCTACGATAGCTTGGAACATTGGTTCCATGTTGTCAGACGGTTCATCAAGATCAAGTGTTGCCCAACCGTTGATTGCTGATGCGTAGATCACTTTAAAGTCTAGCTGTTCGTCAGTTGCACCTAAATTATCAAATAGGTCGAAAACTTGGTCCATTACCCAATCAGGACGAGCGCCCGGCTTGTCAATTTTGTTGATTACAACAATTGGCTTAAGACCCTGAGCAAACGCCTTTTGCGTTACGAAACGCGTTTGTGGCATCGGACCTTCTTGCGCGTCAACTAGTAGTAATACTGAGTCAGCCATCGAAAGAACACGTTCTACTTCACCACCGAAGTCGGCGTGTCCTGGAGTATCTACGATATTGATACGGTAGTCGTTCCACTTGATTGCGGTATTTTTTGCAAGGATGGTGATACCACGCTCTCTTTCAAGATCGTTTGAGTCCATCACTCGCTCTTCATTACCACCGCGCTGCTGTAGTGTACCTGATTGCTCAAGTAGCTTGTCTACAAGCGTTGTTTTACCGTGGTCTACGTGCGCGATAATCGCGATATTTCTTAACTTTTCGATGCTCATATTATTACTCAGTGAAGTTGGCCCTCAGTGATCCTAGTCGATCTACGCAAAAATGCGCGTTGAGATTGCCCGATTGAGAATTAAAGGTCGCGTATTATCTACTATTAATGTGACAGATGAAAGTTTATCCAACATTTTTTTCAATAATCCTCATCAGAAACTCATAAATCAATGGCAGAGTATCGGATCACCACAGTCTAAGCGCAGTCACAGTCCATTTATGGTCTTTTATCGTCCGATAATGGACTAAATGATTGCAATAAAAATGTAAATTCTATATTTATCAAAAAGATAAATTCTGGCATACGCGTTGCTGACCTTGTTCTATTTGAGTGACATGTCTGTTACAGAATACAGACGGATATCGTGAGCGGATTTGGGGTAAAAATGGTAATACATTCTATTAAAATGGCCTGGCAAAGACTTCAATGCCACATTAGTTATGCGTTAACAATCACGCTCACTCTAGCAATGACGCTAGGCGCATTGGTATCAATGTATAATCTAAATTATCAACTTCTCGCAGCTCCGCTTCCCTATCCTGATTCTGAACGCCTAATGCTAATGCGTGGTGAATTAGTTGATGACCATAATGAGGTGAAACAGAGCAACTTTATTCCTCATGCGGGGAGTTTAGAGGCATATAACAAACAAACACAATTCTCTGATATCGAAATCATGGCCATTCAGAATATTAGTATTGATGTTGAACAAAGTTTACCGAGCAGTCCTACATTTAACATCGGTGCTATTACCCCTGAGTTTATGCCATTACTCAATGCGCCACTGGCATTGGGGCGCTACTTTAGTGCTGATGAAGGGGTCGGTAGTCAGCAACCCGTTGCAATCGTTTCATACCAAGTATGGAAGCGTTACTTCGGTGGTAACCCTGATATTTTAGATAAAACGCTCGTATTCAAAGGCGTTAGTTTTAAAATAGTAGGTGTTACTGATAAGCAATTTATTGAACCCGTATTATCAACACCCAACTGGTATACTGATGTATGGATTAGCTATGACTACAATGATTCACCAGCTCCGACATGGCAAAGGAATAATATCCAGACATATCAATTGCTAAAGTTACATGATGTGCAACATGCACGTCGCGCAAAGCTGTCTCTTGAAAACTGGCTCAACGAACAACTACAACAACAAACTGCTGGTGAACAAGCATTTGCCAACAGTAAAGTACATCTCAAATTTATCCCCGTTAAACATCGTATTATCGGTGAAGCATCGCAAGTGAGTATTATGATGTTGTTAGGGAGCCTTGTATTGCTGTTAATAGCATTGAGTAATATTTGTAGTTTAGTGCTATCACGTGCAGCAGAGCAACAAAAGAGCTTTGCTATTCAGGCCGCTTTGGGTGCAAAACCAAATCACCTATTTTTGCATATTGCAATAGAGCTAGGACTGCTGTTTATAACAGCCGCAGCATTGTCGCTGTTCATTGCCGAAGGGATCATCGAGCTGCTAAAGTCAGGAGTAGCTGGCCCATTAGCACGCCTACAAGAACTCAATCTAGAGATGCATACTATTGCATTTGCCTTCTTAGTCAGTATTACGGTGTGCTTACTCCTTTCTTGGATAGTAAGCCGGCAACTTAACTACCGCCATATTGTTCAGCAACTGCAAAGTAGTGGTAAAGGAACCAGCGTTCAAATCTCTGCAACGACTCGCACTTTACTAATCTCGTTTCAGTTATTTATCTGTCTTTCACTCCTCACTATTTGCATTGGGATATTCCAAACAAGCTGGCAAAACTTACAACGTGATACAGGGATTAGGGAACAAAATACCTATCAAGTCGCGCTTAACTTAGGCACTCTATTAGAACAAATGAGTCGGGAAGAGCGTCAACAATTACTCCTATCTGCCGTTGACTCATTGGCGAAGCTACCCCACGTCGCAACAGCTGGTATTGGGGGTTACCCGCCAATTTCCTACTGGTTGCCTGGTTTTTCTGACCGCCAGATGCAACTTGAACCGGGAATAGAAAAGAATGCTTTTGAGTATCAACGCACGACTGGTACGTCAACTTACTTCGACACCTTTGGTGCTAAACTTACCAGTGGGAGATCCTTTACCATGAAAGAAGCCATTAATAGTGATCCTGTCGTTATTGTAAATCAAACACTCGCTAAACGACTGAAAGAACAGGGACAAGTACTAGGTGCAAAATTATACCCACGTAATAGTCATGAGAGTTTAGAAGTGGTGGGTGTCGTTGATGATATCTATCTTCCTAAACAGCTGCACATCGCGAGAGTTTTTACACCAGCAATACCGACAGGTTACCCTTTCATTTTAATTCAAACCAAGCCTCACTCTACAATTAGCAGAGCGGAAATCAATCAAGTATTAACACGTATTCACCCTCAGATGCGCGTTTACAACTTCCAATCTACAACTGAGCTTCTAGCGGCACATTTACAGCAAGAACGTGTAATCAGTATCTTCACCTTAACACTTTCTGTGATTGCACTTGCACTCGCTGCGCTTGGTATCTATGGTGTATGTAAATACAATATGGCATTACGACGCTTTGAGCTAGGTGTCAGAATGTCATTAGGCGCAACACCGATTGCCATATTTTCACTCGTGTTAAAGGATAATTTACGACCTATTCTAGCTGCCGTATGCACCTCAATCTTGGTATTATTGAGTATTTCGATGCTTCAGGATACGCTTGTACCTGTTACAATAAATAGCGCTATCCATTGGTTAGTTTCTTTCACTTTAGTCGTTATTCTAGTCGTTGGTGTTGCGCTACTATCCTTAAAAAGTATTATTACCCGCCCAGCATTACACTCGCTTCGCGGAGAGTAATGCGGCTGTTGATGGTATGATAATAATAAATCAAGGAAGCTTGCTGTGAGCGTTAAACCACTAATATTGCTAGTAGAAGATAATAGAGAAGTTAGGTTGGCCGCACGATTTGTATTAGAAGATTTAGGCTTAGCTGTCGAGGAAGTTGAAAATCCAGTACAAGCACTAACTTTTCTAGCACAGAATAAGCCTAAGTTAATCTTGCTCGATATGAACTTTGAACTAGATTCAACATCGGGGCAGGAGGGTTTAAAGTTTTTAAGACAGCAGCAGCAGCTTGGCAATACGACACCTATTGTAGCAATGACAGCCTGGTCACATACAGAGCTTGTTGTGCAAGCTATGCAATTAGGCGCTGCTGATTTCTTAGAAAAGCCATGGAAAAATCAACGTTTCGAACAAGTAATCCGGTATCAGCTACAGCTCAGTGATTTAACTAATAAAAATCAAGGGCTTCAGCACGCGCTAGCTGGAGATGCTAAACCCGTACTTTGGCGTAGTAAAACAATGAAGCAGCTCATGGAGCAGCTTGAAGTGATGGCCCCTACTGATGCTAATATTCTACTGACTGGGGAAAATGGTGTAGGTAAGAGCCTTATAGCCCAGTGGATCCATCAGCACTCACACCGTTCAACGCATCCGTTTATTTCTGTCAATATGGCGACAATCCCAGAGCAACTCTTTGAGAGCGAGCTTTTTGGACATACAAAAGGTGCATTTACGGATGCTAAATCAGACCGTGCAGGACGATTTAAACTCGCGAATCTTGGTACTTTGTTTTTAGATGAGATTGGTACCCTGCCTCTAGCGCAACAAAGCAAGTTACTTCGGGTATTAGAATCCAGAGAATATGAACCTGTTGGCTCAAGCACTACTGAAGTGGCTAATGTAAGGCTAATTAGTGCCACCAATGCAAAGCTTGAACAGCTAATATCACAAGCTGAGTTTCGCCAAGATCTCTTCTATAGAATCAATACTTTTACCATAGAAATTCCTCCATTGAGAACGCGGCCTGAGGATATTGAATTATTGGCAGAGCATTTTATAAAAACCCACGGTAACCGATACGGGAAAAATGAATGTAGCCTCACTCCCGCAGCACTCAATCAATTAAAACTTTATGACTGGCCAGGAAATACTAGAGAGCTGGGGCACTTACTAGAGCGAGCAGTTCTATTAGCTCAAACAGATGAAATAGGGCCGGAGCAATTACATATGAGCACACCATCGCAGCTTACACAAAATCATTCAGAAGCATTACCTCTGATCACATTAGAACAAGCGGAACAACAATTAATCACACAGGCTTTGAATAATACGGCAGGAAATAAACAACAAGCGGCTGAATTACTGGGTATTACTAAACAAGCACTCTACCGACGCCTTGAGAAATATGAGCTTAACTAAAGAACCGTTAGCTCGGTATTTTGTAGTAAAGTTTTTACTGCTGGTAGTACTTGAAATTGTAGGCATTTGCGTTTTGAGTTGGCACTTAGACGTGCACATTTCGGCATCCATAACTTTATATTCACTACTAATAATTGTCATTTTTATTCTGTGTCAAGGCTTGCTGGTAAGACAGCTCTACAATCGTTGTAAATTGTCTTTTGAACGCTGCGGTTATCAAGTCGAAGCATGGTTAAAACGTGATTTTAGCCTAAGAGCTAAGCCCACATTTTCTTCGGGTGTTGTCGCGCAATTGCACAACCAACTGAATGCGCTCTCTGACATGTTGCAAAGTGAAAAAACGGATGAAGATGTCCAATCGTTTTTGGTCGCTGAGCTTATCAGTGTGTTGAATACCCCCATACTGATCTTTGATCAACGCATGCAACTTTGTTTTGGCAATGAAGAGTGCTACCAATTATTCCAAAAACCATGGCAAACTTTACGCTATAGTCGCCCTGAATCGCTTGGGCTAAGTAATACGCCACAGTGGCACTTTGTTGACCTTGGACTCAACAAGCGCTGGCAAGTTAGACACAGTACATTTACAAACCAAGAACACACTTATCATCTCGTTATTTGTATAGATATACAACATGCATTGCGAAATCAAGAGCTACAGGCTTGGCAACGCTTGATTCGTGTCATTAGCCATGAAATACGTAACTCACTTACACCAGTAACTGCCTTATTAGAAAGGTTGCAAACACGCATCAACGATCCTAGAGATAGCCAAGCTTTCGATATTGTCTTAGAGCGCTGTTTTCACTTACAGGACTTTATTCAAAAGTACACACAATTAAACCAACCAATAACAGTGACGATCCAGCGCCTATCGGGCACTGATCTCATAAAAATGGTACAAGGTATGTTTCCGGACCAACAGTGGCAAGTAGAGCTTTCTCCCGTTTACTTTCACGTTGATCCAACCCTGTTTAAACAAGTGATTATTAATATTGTTAAAAATGCCATAGAAGCTAGCCCGAGAGACTCAAAAATAACACTTCGGTTGTATACCACCAACAATACCGCTGTTTTTGAAGTTTTAGATGAAGGAAGCGGTGTAGCTAATAGCGATAACCTTTTTGTTCCATTTTATTCTACAAAACAAAAGGGCGAAGGTATCGGGCTCTATATCAGTCGTTACTTCGTTGAGCATATGTCCGGATCCATAAGCTTAACCAACCGCTCTGATAGGCCTGGAGCTCTTTGCCAAGTGCTCATTCCAGTACCCCTTAGTTAATCTAAACATCGGAAAATTAGGGTCTGTTGGCCTTTCAAGGTTAAATTTGCAGCAGCCTGTGTGGTATTTAGGCAAGACTGAGCCTATGTAGTGTGGTTGTTACCCATAAATAAGCGATAACGCAGTATGGAAGTCAAGGCAGAAAAACAGTTATGCCATGCCTCATTTCATAATAAATAGCGCCATTCTTGTTCCACAAATTGCTGGTCCGATTTACTCATCCACATAGTCCAGAACCGGACTTTACTTATCCAAATAAAAATAAAACAACAAACAAAACAACAAGATATAAATGGCACACTGTTTGCTTACATCAAGTTATCAATCCGATAAAAAAGGCAACTAAAGGTGGATGTAATAAAAAAGAAACAAGCTAAGCCATTACGTAAACTGTTTATACTCATAAGCATTCCTGTGGTACTTGTATCTATTTGGTTCATGATGGGGAAACTTTCAGATCAGACCAGTACTAAGCTTGAAAGGCATTCAATTATCATTGGCAATGTACAGCGCGGTAACCTTGACGTTGAAGTGACAGGCTATGGTGTACTTCGCTCAAATAAGCAAAAACTAATTACCGCACAAGACCCCGCAACAGTAAATGAAATATTAGTGCGCCCCGGCGGTGAAGTACTACCTGACACCATTATTTTAAAGATGCAGGATCCAGACCTGACGCAGCAGCTAGCCAGCGCAGAAATGGAATTAAACAGACAAAAAGCCAACTTCCGCCGACAAAAACTCGCAAACCAACGAGAGCTTCTCATGGAAGCTGCGACGTTAGCGGAATTAAAAAGTGAGCATCAGTCTCTAGCTATGCGCCGCGAAGCACAGCAGGAGCTCAGAGATCAGGGAGTTGTACCTGCAATTGAGGTAAAAACCGCAGAACTTGAAGAAAGGCAGCTTGCTGAACGTGTAAAGTTACAACATCAGCGTATAGAGCAGTTAAAGTTACTGCATAAAGAAGACTTAACTATTTCACAGGAATTAATAAATCAAGCTAATTCCATTCTCGCACGACTTATAGAAAGAGAAGCTAAGCTCACCGTTCGCGCTGGAACTGAAGGTGTTTTACAACGATTGGCTGTAGAACTAGGACAAAGTGTTGTGGCTGGCCAAGAGCTAGCGCAAGTAGGTAGTAGCGCAGATCTTCAAGCACTTGTTCGTGTTTCACAATCTAAAGCCGAGCAAATACGAGTGGGTCAACCTGCGGTTGTAAACACTAGACGTGAGAAAGTGCAAGCAACTGTTACTAGGATCAGCCCTCAAGTACAGGAAGGGACAATCGAAGTCGAGCTCACCTTCAACGATGCCGTACCAGAATCTGCAAGACCAGAACTCAACGTGGACGCAACAATCATGACACATTCATTACAGGACGTGTTATACGTCGAGCGCCCTAGTAATACTCATCCCCACACCCAACAATCTATTTTCGTTTTAGATAGTGCAGGAGAGTATGCCAACTCAACATCTGTTTCATTCGGTATTGACGCTGGCAACTATATTCAAATAGAGGAAGGTATTGGCTTAGACCAACAAGTTATTCTCTCCGATACTACCTCTTTCAAAACAGCGCAGAAAATAAGAATAATTCAGTAATTTAATAGGATAACAAACTATGAAAGAAGCAATATTGAAAATGTCAGGCATCACTAAGGTGTTTAGCACAGAGGAAATGGAAACGCACGCGCTGAGAGGAATAGACCTCGAAATATATAAGGGTGATTTCGTCTCAATATGCGGTCCATCAGGTTGTGGTAAATCAACTCTCCTTTCCATATTGGGGTTACTAGATACGCCTACAGATGGAAGTTATCAGGTTGAGGGAATAGAAGTAAGTAAATTAAGCTTGAGTGAAGCTGCACATATACGGAACCAAAAGGTTGGCTTTATATTTCAATCATTTAATCTGATAGATGAACTGACCGTATTTGAAAATATTGCACTTCCATTGCGTTATCGCAAAGAGCCAATGACCGAGGTTGAGATCACACAAGCGGTTACCAGCTGCCTTACAAAAGTAGACATGGGCCATAGAGCTAGCCACCGCCCTAATCAACTTTCAGGCGGACAGCAACAACGTATTGCTATAGCCCGCGCTTTGGTTGGCAACCCTGCGTTACTGCTTGTAGATGAGCCGACTGGTAACCTTGACTCAAAGAACGGTGATGCCGTGATGGATATGCTCAAAGCGCTAAATTTAGAAGGCACCACATTGTGCATGGTTACACATGATCCTAGGTATGCAGATATGGCAACACGAAAGCTGCACCTATTAGATGGCAAGATTTTAACTCCTCAAGAACAGAGCACTGAAAAGCATTCGGAGCCGTTGGCTAGCTAAATAACCATAAGAATACACAAGGAAGCTTAAAATGTACGAACCGCACTTCGAATTGCCAATTTTGCTCGTCACACAGCCGGTGAGGAGCTCAACATGTTGAAACAAGAGATCCAATCATGCTTATACTCTCTTAGCAAAGCAAAAATATTTACCCTTACTATAATTATAACTCTTGGAATTACTTTGGGCACGCTTATTGCCATGTTCAACTTAAACTTCCAGATTCTCGCAGCCCCCCTGCCATACCATGATAGTGAGAAATTATATGTCTCTAAGACAAACCACTACATAAAAGATAAAATTGAATTTGAAGACTACACCCCAATGCCAATTTTGGTCGAGGCGTATAAAAACGAAAAATCAGATCACATTCAAACTGCACTTTTTGCCTATGGTGAAGAAGTAATACGAAGCCGTGCCGATACCCCTCGGGTGAATGTTGCTTACACCACTCCAGAGTTTATGCCCCTTTTGGGTTTCAATTTCGAGCTTGGTCGTGGTTTTTCTGATGAAGAAGGTATCGATAGTATATCACCTGTAGCGGTGCTTTCTTACCACTCTTGGCAAACGTACTTTGGCGCAGATCCACAGGTTTTGGGAAAAACGTTCCAGATAGATCAAGTTAACTTCAGAATTATTGGCGTACTTTCAGAGAATACACCTGAGCCAGAGCTATATACTCCAGGCAGACTAACAAGTATTTGGCTTCCATGGGATTACCTTCCATCCTATCGACGAGATGCTCAGCAATGGGGATTGACAGGCCCAAACAGACACATTTTAACTAAAATTTTAGCGGATGAAGATATCGCGAAGCTGAATCACCAACTGACAAATAAATATAACGGGCGTTTTAAAGCAGAAACTGCAGGTCGTTCATTTTTTAATGATATGACTATCACTTTTGAGCTAAAACCATTAAAAGAAAAAATCCATGGCGACAGTGCATCAAGAACTATTTGGTTATTAGTTGGTGCATTTTGTTTGACGCTAATCGCTTGTGCCAATATCGCCAATTTAGTGCTCGCAAGAGCAGTAAATCAGCAGCGGACTATGTCCATAAAAGCGGCTTTAGGCGCTCAACGAAAACAGATCGTTCGAGGCATTTTCATTGAGCTTGCGACATTAACTCTCTTATCAGCAATTTTAGCATTGGGTGTATCGGAGCTGTGCTATTACCTATTAAAATTAATTGCAACAGACAGCTTACCTAGTGTTGCACGCCTAACAACTAATGTGCCGTCAGTCATATTTTGTTTAACTCTTTCAGCATTATTAGCTTGGCTAGGTGCTTGGCTTATCAGTGCCAAAATTAACTTCAGTAAACTAAACGCTCAAATACAAAGTAGTGGTAAAGGTACCAGCATCCAAGTGAAATCAAGTACCCGTTCAGCACTAATTTTCAGTCAGATCTTTCTTGCTAGTTTATTACTGATTTCTTGCTTTCAAATCTTTATAAACTCATGGTCATTGCTAAGCCAGGCTCCCAATTTCGTAAGTAAAGATCGTTACCAAGTGGAATTGAATCAGCTTTTCGAACCAAGGCCAAGTCGCGCTGAAAGAGATTCATATTATAGTACGAGAAGACAACAACTACTTGATATTGTAAGCGAGATAAGAGTCAACCCTAGAGTTGTATCTGCAAGCTTAACTACAGGTACGCCTGTCGAGTTTGGTATTAGTACTTTCTTAAGCCCAGACTCGGGGTTTGAGAATCAGTATTCTGTCTCTGGCAACTTAATTGATGAAGCGTATATACCAACGTTACAGTTAGACATTCTCCAAGGTCGCAATTTTACTCGAGAAGACGTGTATAATCGCTCTCCTTACCTCATTGTAAATAAAGAGTTTGCCAATAAGTTAAAGCCGGGTGGCGATGTAGTTGGTGAGCGTTATTACTGGTTAAATGGACGCCGTACAATTCAATATGAAATTATTGCCGTCACCGAAGATCTAAACCTACCGGAACAAAATAACTCAGCCAAAATGTGGGCTGTAGATAATATCGAGCGTTACGCTCCTTCTTTTATCATAGAAGTAGATTCAAACCAGCAGCTTACTCCCCAATTTATAAATAGTATTATCGCGAAGACCACACCCACGTGGCGAGTCTCGGATATTCAACCACTTGAATCACAATTAGCAAATTCTCTTGCGCTTCATTACATCGCTAGTTGGGCATCTCTAGCTTTGGCAATAGTGACACTTTCAATCGCCGTGATTGGTATATATGGCGTATTAAGTTATGGAATTAGCATGAGAAAATTTGAACTCGGGGTTCGTATGGCTATTGGAGCGTCACCACTTACTATTGTGAAAGGTGTGATCTTAGAGAACTTTAAGGTCATCATACTCGCGCTAATTGGAGCTGCAATCATAGTTTCAGGCGTTGCAGTGTGGATAACTTCAACCCGTTTCACATTCGCTCTTTCAACAACAGGATTAATATTACCAATAGTTACTATTATTGCAGTAACTGCGTTTACATCCACACTTGCTGTTTGGGGGATTATCAGAAGACCGGCAATTTATTCCCTACGAGATCAATAACTGCCCATCTAAGCACCCAGAACTCGGATTGAGAAACTATTATTCCGAGTTCTGCTTTCCCTCAATAAACATTCTAAAAAGCTATTAATTAACACGCTACGAGATGTAATCCACCTAAGTGAATTTTAGCCAGAACGCAGAATTTGCAGTCAAGCAACTTATACGAAAATTGATGAATTAAGCGCAGTGTGATGGCCTCTCGCATCAATGCCATTGATTAGTATCTTTACCTTGCTGTTAGGCCTACACCGAATAATTATGCTGTGCCAGTTTTAGCTTGTACAAGTGTTGATTACATTAAATAACCTGAGCTTGGGATAACAACTTGTTCTCTAGCAGCTGTTATCCCTTACTACTGCGTTAAATTTTCTTGCAATAGGCCAGCTATTGACGCACAAATTTGCCTTGCATTTAAGAAATAACTTCTGGCTAGAGTGATATTACGCTTTTGAACTTAGTGATTTTAGTGGATTAACTTACTTCTTACCCCGAGGTTAAATAAATGAACTTTTTTAAGCGTGGAGATATCGTATTTTCGTTCCAATTAGTTGGAGAATTAGCGTGATTGATGTTAGACCGATAAATAAAAATGGGCCCCATAACAGTATGGAGCCCAGCTCATTTCTACAACTGATTCATCTACGTCTAGTAGTTATTGAATACCGAGATAACGTAACAAGCCATGACTGACTTGCTCAACGTTAGGACTTTCCAGCATGGATTTATGACCTCCCGGTACCATTTCAACTGTTACAGGACCACTAAACCACTGCTTTGATAGTTCAATATAATTGCATGACTCGATCGATGAGTCCTCCGCGAACATCATTAGCACCTCTTTGTCCCAGATCTGATCAGGGCTATATGAGAAAAATGCTTCCGACTGCCACTTAGCCAACCTATTCAACTTATTAACAAGCTCTGTGTCTTTAAGTGATTGTGTCCATGTTGCTATATTTTCTAATCTAGAGTCCATATCCATCCTGTATGAACTCTGCGCAAAATAACTATCCAGCAAAACAAGCGATATTTGATTCTCAATACTGCCCATACACTCTGCAACCTCTTGGGCCAGAGCTCCACCATAAGAATGCCCAACTAAAACGATCTGTTTATTCTTAAACTGTGGCCTAATGCTGTCAAAGATATACTGTCCATGTGACTTGATCGTAGTAACTGACTCACAATCATCGAATACACCGGGATGGTGAATACTGATACATGGTACTCCGTGTGTATCAAGAGTCTGAGCGAAAGACCTAAAATCATTCGGTGTTGACAACACCCCAGGAATCGCAACAACCAAAAACTCAGACTTATCTTCACTTGCACTTTTGTTTAAAAATACTAACGGCGAATTGTGATTTCTATCTGCTATGTTTTTACTCTGAATTGCGTTGGCTTGCTCTCTCAGTGAGAGTGCAGTATACAAATCTGGAAAAGACACAGAAACAGCTAACTGAGCTTGGATCTGATTGTAAAGTTTTACCAATAACAACGAATGCCCACCCAGAGTAAAGAAGTTCGCCGTTGCACTGATCTCAGCGGCTTTTATACCCAGAAGCTGTGCCCAAATACCGGCTAACTGTTGCTCAATATCACCTTCAGGGCTTAAATATTCCCCTTGCAAACAACCCACATCTGCACTTGGCAATGCCCGTCTATCCACCTTGCCATTTGCCGTCAATGGCCATTCATCCACTGCAATCAGTATGCTTGGTATCATATGCTCTGGTAAATCTTGCTGTAATTCTGCCTTCAATGCCTGCAACCAGCTTGACTCATCTATATCCAGCCCACTTTGTCGCTGCACATACCCTATTAATTGCTTCTCTCCCGCGATGTCCTTCACTATCGCCAACGCCGATGCAACGCTTGAAGCTGCATGTAAACAGGCTTCCACTTCCCCAAGCTCTATTCTGAACCCTCTTATCTTCACCTGACTGTCAACACGACCTATGAATTCTATTCTCCCATCCGGCAGGTAACGAACTAGATCTCCGGTGCGGTAGAGTCGTCTTGAGCTGCCTGCTTGCGCCTCATCATAAAATGGGTTCTCTACAAAGCGCTCCGCTGTTAGCTCTGGTTGATTCAAGTACCCAAGCGCTAACCCTGGACCGCCCACAAATAGTTCACCAATACAACCTTGAGGCACCAATTGCTGGTGACCATCTAAAATGTAAATTTCATCACTATCTAAGCGATAACCTATTGGTACTCGCTCCTCCTGATAAGCCTGAGGAAATGTATAGGTCGTTGAGAAAGTCGTGTTTTCTGTTGGTCCATACCCGTTTATCAACGTTAACTCTGGCTGTATCTGCTGTATCCGCTTGATTGCGTCTAGATCTAGACTATCTCCCCCTGCTAGCAGTTGACGTAGCGATGTCACTGTCGGCACATGATAAGACCATTCTCTAAAGAAGCCTGCGGTTAACCACAGACTGTTAACGTTATGCTGTTCGAGCTCTTTATTCAGCTCTGCTGGTGATAAGTATGGTGGACGATACAGAACACATTGCCCACCGTTGAGTAATGGCCCCCATAGCTCTAAGGTCGCGGCATCAAACGCAATGTTTGCACAATGCATCATCACCGTATCACTATTCAGTGTCATGAAACTTTGCTCTATGACTAGTCTAGTCACTCCTTGATGTGGTGTGAGTACCCCTTTAGGCTGCCCCGTCGAGCCTGACGTATAAATCACATACGCAACATCCGACCCCGTTATCGCTACGTCTACATCCGTTGCTGCCAAACATTGCCAATCCTGAGCTATCTCATCCACCGCAACGACTTCCACAGGTAAATCCGGTAACGCCGATTTCAGCCTCTGTTGTGATAACAGCAAAGACATCCCCGTGTCCGTCGCCATATAACGTAATCGTGACTCCGGATAATGTGGGTCTAGTGGCACATAGCCMCCCCCTGCTTTCAGGATCGCTAAAATACTGACCACCATCTCTATGGACCTATCCATACAGAGCCCAACCAGTGTGCCTCGCTGCACGTGATGCCTCGTCATTAAATAGCGTGCCAACTGGTTCGATTGCCTATCTAACTCACCATAACTCATCTTGCTGTCACCACACACGACCGCTGTCTGCGTACTCTGTCGCTGAGCTTGCGCGGTAAAGTGGGAAACGATATTGCCCCACGCCTGCGTAGCATTATCACTTCGAGCATTACATTCGTGCACTAACTGCCTAACTTCTTTTGCTGACAGCATGTCTAGCTGAGACAGCGCAATATCCCACTCACCTCGTGTGTCTGCCAGCGCTTCTAATAGCTGCTGTAAATGCGTACTTAATTGTTCTATATGTGCTTCACTAAAGAGGCTCGTATCATAGCTCCAGCTAACGCCACCTCCTTGTTCATCTATGGCTAAGTCAACTTTTAAATCAAACTTTGCTTGCACTATATCTGATTGATAAGGCGCTACTTCTATTCCCGCCAGTTGCAATGGTTGATGCTCATGTAGGCCATAATCTGTATTCGTCGTCACCATAATCTGGAACAAAGGTCCATGGGCACGACTTCTTGGCACTTTCAGCTTTTCTACTAACTGCTCAAATGGAACATCTTGGTGACTTTGACCTGCTAAGTGGGTCGCTCGCACATGGGCATAATATTCCGCTAAGCTGTCATGCTGTGTATTCACCCTCAACACTAAGGTGTTTACAAAGAAGCCGATTAAAGGGGCTNAGTTGCAATGGTTGATGCTCATGTAGGCCATAATCTGTATTCGTCGTCACCATAATCTGGAACAAAGGTCCATGGGCACGASTTCTTGGCACTTTCAGCTTTTCTACTAACTGCTCAAATGGAACATCTTGGTGACTTTGACCTGCTAAGTGGGTCGCTCGCACATGGGCATAATATTCCGCTAAGCTGTCATGCTGTGTATTCACCCTCAACACTAAGGTGTTTACAAAGAAGCCGATTAAAGGGGCTAACTCTGCTTGAAGGCGATTCGCAACCGGTGTGCCCATAATGATGTCATGACTATTGCTATGTCTTGATAAGACCAATGACAATGCACCATGTAATAACATAAAAGGAGTCAATTGATGRCGTTTAGCTGCTGCCAATAACGCATCCGCTGTTTGCGCTGAAAACGCTGACACCACCTGAGCACCATGATATTGCTTCTCTGCTGGACGGGGATAATCCAATGTGAGGTTATGCACCGCGGGGGCTTCATCCAACTGCGCTAACCAATAACTGAGCTGTTTATCTAATACCGTATCCGTTATATGCGTTCGCTGCCACTGCGCATAATCTCCATACTGTAACGCCAATTGTGGTAAAGGCTCGGCTTCACCTTGACTATAGGCTTCATACAAACGTACAAACTCATTGGTCAACACCTGCATTGACCAACCATC
>NZ_QOKX01000012.1:0-105364 GCF_013319255.1 Pseudoalteromonas sp. JC28
TAGAAATGTTACCGCTCGACTTGCATGTGTTAGGCCTGCCGCCAGCGTTCAATCTGAGCCATGATCAAACTCTTCAATTAAAAGTTTTTTTGAAGTCTAAGCTTCGTGCTCATTGAATTCTGATTGTTTGTTTCTACTTTTCAAAAAAGTAAAATCAAAACGAATTGACTATATAGTCACTCAGTTACAATTGAGACTCTAAATTTGTTTGCGTCATCTAGCGAACTAGAATCTGCTGTTAGAACTCAATCTGTACGAGTGCCCACACAGATGATTGCTTCATATTTTTAAAGAACATTTCGAAACATTTCGTTGTTTCGAGGGATGTGCATTCTAAGCATTCCCGATTTTTTGTCAATACTTAATTTTGAATTCCTTTAGAAGTTTTCTCTTAAGTTTTCAAAGCTAAGTTTTACTCGACTACCAACTCGTTGGCTTATTGCTTTTCAGCGCTGCTCCCCGTGTCGGTGGATGCGCATTATAGGGAGATCCGATTTTAGTGCAACCCCTTTTTTCATTAAAAATTATAAAAACGGTTTGTTCGAACAAAAAACAAACGAAATACATCAAAATAGTATATTTTTCACTCAAAAAAGACCGAATTGAGGTCACGCGAGTCTACATAAACTTTAAGCACCACTAAGGAACAACTGAACAAATGGCGTTATATAACATCTGTTAGCATATTAACTTGCCTACTTACATATAGAACTCGAAACAAAACCAGGTCAATTCTTCTTTATGTAGAGAAGGTGTACGTAAATTATGTGGAAGTGAAAATGTAAAGCGACTATGAAGCAGTAAGTCTATCCAATAAGCAGGACTAGATACCAAAATGATACCTTTTATCGAAAATATGAAGATAGCTGCGTTTATAAAGGCATTGAATACTAACTTTCGATCCTTCTTATTATTGACTAGTAGCTATAGCAATGATTCTGGGATCTAAAGAAACAACGCTTAAATAAAAGAAGATGTGGATAAATCAGTAACAGTGGCGTTTTTGGATAATAAAAAAGGTAAATAAGAAAGATATTAAGAATAAGGACAATATGCGATATGGAGGCGGAACCCGGAGTCGAACCGAGGTAGACGGATTTGCAATCCGCTGCATGGCCACTCTGCCATTCCGCCATGAAGAATATTGGAGCGAGTAACGAGGTTCGAACTCGTGACCTCGACCTTGGCAAGGTCGCGCTCTACCAGCTGAGCTATACTCGCATTCCATTTTTCACACTGGTAAATTTAATATGTGAAAAATAAATGGTGCCCGGGGCCGGACTTGAACCGGCACGCTGTTACCAGCGAGGGATTTTAAATCCCTTGTGTCTACCAATTCCACCACCCGGGCATCGGGTGTAAAAGCAAAAATTGGAGCGAGTAACGAGGTTCGAACTCGTGACCTCGACCTTGGCAAGGTCGCGCTCTACCAGCTGAGCTATACTCGCTTTCCGTTTTGTACATAAAAACCATGTAGACTTTTTACATACAAATCCCGATATAAATGGTGCCCGGGGCCGGACTTGAACCGGCACGCTGTTACCAGCGAGGGATTTTAAATCCCTTGTGTCTACCAATTCCACCACCCGGGCATCGGGCTTGCTTTCGCATGTGGATATGTTGAGAAATGGAGGCGGAACCCGGAGTCGAACCGAGGTAGACGGATTTGCAATCCGCTGCATGGCCACTCTGCCATTCCGCCGCAAATTTGGAGCGAGTAACGAGGTTCGAACTCGTGACCTCGACCTTGGCAAGGTCGCGCTCTACCAGCTGAGCTATACTCGCGTTCCATTATTTAAATCTACTTATTTACTAAGCTTCTTTAAACTTTAACTTGCTAGGTGATGCTATCTAAATTTCATTTAGATGACATACTGCCCTCTCAACACGGACGCATTCTACAGAAGTTCTGGAACGCGTCAACATAAAAAATGAATGTTTTGAATCGTTTGCTCAAAATTTATCTAAACCGCTGGGTTTATAATCATTTCAAGTCAAGAATTAGTCAATTCTCCTTTTGCAGCATAGAGATACTGGATCATAGAAACTAATGTTAGCAATGTCGCGATAGCTAAAAGTGCGTAACTTAGCATTGTCATCCAATCTGATAATTGCCAAATCAAACCTATAATAGCTAACATCTGTGCAGCTGTTTTGAATTTACCCAGCCAAGATACAGCAACACTACCTCTTTTACCTTGTTCAGCCATCCATTCACGCAACGCAGAAATAACTATTTCTCTACTAATAATGACAACAGCAGAAATAGTAATGAAATAATTATCATAATGTGTAGCAAGTATCACTAAAGCAACACTGACCATCACCTTGTCGGCAACAGGATCTAAAAAAGCACCAAATGGCGTTGACTGTTCCAACTTACGAGCAAGATAGCCATCGAGGATATCGGTAACGGAAGCTAACCAGAAAATAAAAGCGGCGGCAAAAAACGCCCATGAATAAGGAAGATAAAAAACGACTGCAAACACGGGAATGAGTAGCAATCTAAATGTTGTGAGCGTATTTGGAATATTCCACATAACTACTTGGTATTGTCTTTTTTTCTATGTTCGCATGATTGCTTAAGCTTTGTCATGCAAATGATTAAATATCTTTTCAGCCATTTCAGGGCTGATCCCAGGAACTTGCTTTAATTGATGTATATTTGCAGATTTAACTCCCTGCATGCCTCCTAAAAACTTAAGTAGTGCCTGACGTCTTTTCTGACCTACGCCTTCAATCTCTTCAAGCACAGATTGCGTTCTTTGTTTTTGTCTTTTATTACGATGCCCTGCAATTGCAAAGCGATGTGATTCGTCGCGGATATGCTGGATAAGGTGTAATGCAGGTGAATCACTTTCGACATTCACCGTTTTACGACCACCATCTATTAGCAATGTTTCTAATCCCGGCTTTCGGCTTGTGCCTTTTGCAACCCCTATCAGTATCGGCATTTTATTGAGTTGCCAATCAGCGAAGAAAGATTCCGCCCTACCTAACTGCCCCTTACCACCATCAATAAAAATAATATCGGGTACCTTCGCTTCATCCGACATTTTGCCGTAGCGCTTATTTAATGCAAAATCCATCGCTGCGTAATCATCCCCTGGGGTGATCCCAGTGACGTTATATCTGCGATACTCTCTATTGTTTGGCCCTTGACCATCGAATACAACGCACGATGCGACCGTGTTTTCTCCCATGGTATGACTGATATCAAAACACTCCATTCTTTGAATGTCTGACAGCCCTAGCACTGCTTTTAGTTTGGCATATCGTTTGGTGATTGAGTCTTGTGCACTTTGTTTAACTTCAATACTGTTTTGCGCATTTTTATTTGCCAATGCAAGATATTGGGCTCGCTCACCGCGAACGTTACATTTGAAATTAACTTTGCGCTTCGAAACTTGAGTCAGCGCTGCTTCTAATGCACTTCCCTCTTCTATTTCGAATGGCAATACAATTTCTTTAGCAATTCTAGAGTGGTTACCCGTTGAAATATAATACTGTCCAAGGAAAGAAGTTAGCACTTCATCTGCACCAGAATCTTTTGGTACTTTTGGAAAATGTGTTTTCGTCCCAAGTACCTTATGTTCTCTTATCATCAGTACATGAATGGCCACTAAACCGTTCTTCTGTTCATAGCCGATGACATCAAGCTCTGCAAAGTTTCCTGCAATGGACTGCTGTTCTTGCATTTGCCTTAATAAAGCAATTTGATCTCTGTGTTTTGCTGCTTTCTCAAAATCCAAAGACATACTGGCGATTTCCATTCGTTCCACCAGTGCTGAGATAACGTCCTGTGAACGTCCCGTCAAAAACTGTCGAACCATGGCAACTTGTTCTTGGTATTCTTCGTCGCTTACCTTGCCAACGCATGGTCCTGAACACCTTTTTAACTGATACTGCAAACAAGGTCGGCTGCGTGCGCGGTAATACGCATCTTCGCATTGCCTAACAGGGAAAATCTTCTGCATTAACCTCAGACTTTCCGATACCGCAGCACTGCTAGGAAAAGGACCAAAATATTCGCCTTTTTGTTTTCTACTACCACGATGAAATGCAAGCCTTGGATGTTGATGGGCGCTCAAGAAAATATACGGATAACTTTTATCGTCTCTTAAGAGAATGTTATATCGTGGTTGGTATTTCTTAATTAAGTTATTTTCTAAAAGCAGCGCTTCGGTTTCGGTATTCGTTAACGTTACTTCAATATGATCAATATTACTGACCAATACTCGCGTTTTACTATCTGTGATATTTGAACGGAAGTAGCTAGAAACTCGTTTTTTGAGGTTTTTTGCTTTACCAACATAGATAACCTGGTCGTCCACATCGTACATGCGGTACACACCAGGTTCTGTTGTTAATGTCTTAAGGAAAGGTTTGTAATCAAATTCAGTCATTTAAAAAGAACTTAATGACTGCTATCTATATCGATCATTTTATGGCGAATAGCCAAGTGGGTTAATTCCACATCACCGCTCACATTGAGCTTTTCAAACATGCGATAGCGATAACTATTTACCGTCTTAGAGCTTAGGTTCAAGCGATCTGCAATATTTTGTGCTTTCTCACCTTTAGTGATCATGAGCATGATCTGTAATTCTCTTTCCGATAGCGATTGGAAAGGGTTTTCGTCATTGCGGCCACTAAATTGCGCAAGGGCAATCTGCTGAGCAATTTCTGGCGCAATATAACGCTGGCCAGCATTAACAGCACGTATTGCGTTGATCATTTCATCAGGGCCTGCACCTTTTGTTAGGTAACCATGCGCACCAATTTGCATTACCTTGCTTGGGAAAGGATCTTCACAATGTACCGTAAGCACAATAACTTTTACATCTGGACAGTAACGGCAAATCTTTTTGGTCGCTTCCAATCCACCAATTCCAGGCATGTTCATGTCCATTAGCACAATGTCAGGCTCACTTTGGCGACAAAAGGTTACGGCTTCTTCACCGTTTTTGGCTTCTCCTACCACTTTAAAGCCACGCACATCATCTAAAATGCGTTTTATGCCAGTCCTGACAAGTTCATGATCATCAACTAAAAGCACATTAATCAATGGCATACCCTCTACATATATATTGGTAAAAGGAGCGAAGCAACCAACAGCCCCGCTTCCAGATGTTTGAGATTACCACATATTTTTTAAAAGCATAACGATAGAAACGAGAGAAAAATACAATTTTGATATGAATTAACTAAATAGTTAATTCATGAAATAAGCAGTTTGATTATAATTTCACCGCTTTATGATTTTAGAGGCAGCCGCTACGGTATTTAGCCATAGCGACTTATAGTAGATTTATTTTTATATGACTCAGCTTTGCTTTGAAAATTTATCGACCCAAAGTGCAATCACACCATCACCGGTTACATTACATGCTGTGCCAAAACTATCTTGCGCTAAATATAAAGCAATCATCAATGCCACTGCGCCCTCATTAAAACCAAGCATACTGGTCAATAGTCCAAGCGCAGACATAACCGCTCCACCCGGCGCACCAGGAGCCGCAATCATTACGACACCAAGCATAAAGATGAATGGCAACATTTCCGACAATGACGGTACAACCATCTCAGGAGAAAGCAGCATCACAGCCATTGCGCAAGTCACTATGGTAATAGTCGACCCTGACAAATGAATGGTGGCACAAAGTGGTACGGTAAAATTGGCAACCTCTTCGTTAACATTATTAGATTTACTTGCACGAAGAGACACTGGAATAGTTGCCGCGCTCGACATAGTACCAATAGCGGTAAAATACGCAGGTAGCATATTTTTGATTAATTCCAGTGGATTTCTACCAAGTAACAGGCCGCTCACCACAAACAAAGTGCTTAGCCATAGCCAATGCATAATAATCGCGGCAAGCAATACTACGCCAAACGTACTTAGGGTGTCGAATACCGTACCTGCTACTGCCATTTCAGCAAAAACACCGGCGATGTAGAGTGGTAATATTGGAATAATGACTTTCGCAAGCAGTGCATCTACCACATCTCTCGCTTCGTCAGTGACATCTTTAAGTTTAGTTAAGCCACACTGGCTCATCCCAATACCAAAGATAAATGCCGTTGCAAGTGCCGTCATCACTCCCATCAGCGGAGGGATCTCAATATTAATAAAGCTCTTAAGATGAGATTCTTCCACGGCTTGATAAGCAACGCCGCCGTCAAAGAATGGGATGAAAGCATTAACTAATAAAAATGCTAATGTGCCAGCAATAATGGTTGACCCATAAGCAAAGCCAACTGTCTTACCAAGCAAGTGGCCCGATCCCTTTGGTAAGCCTGCTATACCTGAAGCAATAAAAAGCAGGATTATCAGAGGAATAGTAAAGCTGATAAGTTGTCCTATGATCACCTTGAAGGTGTATAAGAGCTCAACTAACACAGTCGGCAAGTACAGACCCGCCAACATACCAGCGACGATACCCGCCACTAGCTTCAATATAAGAGACATAGTTACTTCCTAGCAGATTTTCAAAGGCGTTGTTGTAACATGTTTTTGACCATCTTTGCTATTAATTCGATGGAGATAAATAGATTTGTACATTTTATGTATACATATTCGCCACCCAACGTAAATAATTGCAACCTGACGAAAATAAATTGTTTCAGTTCATTGCATATTATCTAATACTGGAAAAAGTCTCTGTAAAATAATTAAATTCATGCTTAAAGCTGTAACCTACTCTTTTTTCGCGCTTAGTCTATCTAGCCAAACATGGGCACTAGACCCAAATAAAATCCCATTTGTCGATAGTTCTGCAAAAATTGATGGTGTACTTGAAGCCGATATTTGGCAACGTGCATTAGAAATAGATATCAACAACATCACTTGGCCATTCGAGAACCAATCAAGTCCAGTACAAACTAAGGCTTACGTATATGAGAACGGTCAATCTTTATTTATTGCTTTTGATGCAAAGGACCCTAATCCTGAATTGATCCGTGCATTTTATCGTGACCGTGACCGCGCCTGGGAAGATGATCTTGTCGGCATTAAAATTGATTCATTTAACAACGCCCAAAGCGCTTACCAGTTTTTCATCAATCCACTAGGTGTACAACAAGACTCAATTGAAAACGAACTCACTAAAAGTGAGAATGGTTCTTGGAATGGGATCTGGGATAGCGTCGGAAAGATAAACAAAGACGGTTATGTTGTTGAAGTTGAAATCCCACTTCGTGTATTAAATTTTAACGACTCCCTCGAGAGCAAAACAATGGCTTTAGAGTTTCTGCGTTTTTATCCAAGAAATGAAAGGTTGCGTATCTCCAGCATGCAATTGCAACATGCAAATTCTTGCTGGATCTGTCAAATGCCAAAATATCAAGGATTTGCTAAGGCTAAGCAAGGTAGTAACTTTGCCGTTATTCCAACACTAGTCACCAATAGGCAAGAGTCTCGCGACATAGATGATGGTATCGCAGAGCCATGGCAAGCTGACAATAATGTCGAGCTGGGCTTAGACGTAAAGTGGGCTATCACGCCAGACACGACGCTAAACGCAACACTAAACCCTGATTTCTCACAAGTTGAAGCTGACACGGGACAATTGAGCGTTAACAATAGCTTTAGCCTATTTTTCCCTGAAAAACGGGCGTTCTTTTTAGATAATTCCGATTACTTTTCTTCTCACCTTAACCTTATTCATACTCGGAACATTTCAGCCCCCGATTATGGCGTCAAGCTTACCGGTAATAAAAATGGTCACACTTTTGCAGGATTTATTGCCAACGATGAAAGACTCAATGTCGTTGTTCCCGGAAATTTGGGCTCGAGTGTTGTCTCATTAGAGAGAAAAAGCCAAAACATGGCGCTTAGATATCGTCATGACCTAAACAAAACCTTGTCTGTAGGCGTGACATCGACGACTAGGCAAAGCGACGACTATCGCAACCAAGTTGCGAGTATAGACGCCAAATACAAGCCAACTGATAACGATACCTTACAGGTGCAGTTAATTGGCTCGGATACAGACTATGATAGCGCTTTTGCCGAAGCGTTATGTGATAGTACGCTCGCTGAGTGCGACCTAAACGAAAGTGTACTCAGAGTGATTGACGAAGATGACCGTGGTGCTGGCTATTACGTTAATTATGAGCACAATCGCAAGCATTGGAAGGCATTTACCAGCTATCAAGCTCGCGATGCAGCACTTAGAACCGATATGGGCTTTATCACTCAGGTCGACTTTAATAAATTTCTTTTCGGCGGTGAGTACCGTTGGTATGGCGATGACAACAACTGGTGGAACCGTGCACGTTGGTACGCCGACTGGGATATTTCCCACAACGAGCAAGGCGAGTTATTAGAAAAAGAAGTGCAAACCAACTTTGCAGTTGACGGCCCGTTGCAAAGCTTTCTTGATTTCGGTGTTGAACATAGAAAACGCACAGGACTGCGACATGATGAAACCCGTTTAGCGATTGACGGCAATACCGATCTATTTACCGAGAATTCACAGTGGACCTATATGGAGTTCAAGCCAATGGCCGGCGTTTTCGCAGGTTTGAACTTAAGTAAAGGAAACCGCGTTGACCTTGCAAACAACCGTGTTGGTGATTTGTATTTCGCCCGTCCGGTTATTAACGTCAATTTTGGCAAACATTTTGAAGTTAGATTACGCCACACATACGAAAAAATGAAAGCAGATGGCGCGGAAGTTTATACCGCAAATCTGAGCGATATCCGCCTGACTTACCAATTCAACATTAATAGCTATTTGAGATTGGCAATCATCAATACAGATATTTCGAGAAACCAGAGCAATTATAACGATGATGTTGATGCGACTTATAAAAGCATCAGCACCCAACTGCTCTATTCCTATAAACTAAACCCACAAACCGTTTTCTTTGCAGGCTATTCCGATCATGGTTATCAAGACGATGATTTGTCAAAGATAACTAAAGACGAAAAGACGGTATTTATGAAGTTCAGTTATGCCTGGTTGATTTAAATATCAACCTTTAAATAACTATTGGCTATAAGCAAATTTGATATATCTTATAGCCAATCTTTCCTTTCGTTTTGCGAAATGCGCAGTAAAGTGATGGAATACAAGCAAACCTAGATTAGGGAACACAAATGACTAAAGTATATGCAGACAACAGTCTAACTATCGGTAATACACCGCTGGTTAAAATCAATCGCGTTTCTGGCGGCAATGTTTACGCAAAAGTGGAAGCGCGTAACCCAAGCTTCAGCGTTAAATGCCGTATTGGTGCGTCTATGATCTGGGAAGCTGAAAAAGCAGGTCTTCTTAGCGAAGGTAAAGAACTTATTGAACCAACTTCAGGTAACACGGGTATTGCACTGGCTTTCGTTGCTGCTTCTCGTGGTTATAAGTTGACACTTACTATGCCAAATACGATGAGCCTTGAGCGTCGTAAACTACTAAAAGCACTTGGCGCAAATTTAGTGCTAACAGAAGGCGCTAAGGGCATGAAAGGCGCGATTGAAAAAGCAAATGAAATTCAAGCAAGTAACCCTGAAAAGTACGTGTTACTACAACAGTTTGAAAACCCAGCAAACCCGAAGATCCATTTTGAAACAACGGGCCCAGAAATTTTTGATGCACTTGAAGGTAATATCGATTACTTCGTTGCGGGCGTTGGTACAGGTGGCACGATCACCGGTGTTTCACGCTATCTGAAAAATGAAAAAGGCCTAAATGTTAAGTCAATTGCTGTTGAGCCAGTTGACTCACCAGTTATCACGCAGACCCTTGCGGGCGACGAAGTAAAGCCAGGTCCACACAAAATTCAAGGGATCGGTGCTGGGTTTATTCCAGGCAACCTAGATCTTGAGCTTATTGATGGCGTTGAGTTGGTGTCGAATGAAGATGCAATTGCAATGGCACATCAGCTGATGAAAGACGAAGGTATTTTAGTAGGTATTTCTTCTGGTGCAGCCCTAGTTGCCGCAAAGCGAATTGCCGAGAAACCTGAAAATGCCGATAAAAACATCGTGGTTATTTTGCCAAGCGCTGCTGAGCGTTACCTAACTAGCCCACTTTTTGCAGACACATTCTCTGAACAAGAATTAGTGCAGTAAGAGTTGGGCTTCATATTCTAGATTACCAAGGGGCATCACTGCCCCTTTGTTTTTTATATTATTCCTTTTAATTTCACCTTCCTTCACTACACTTTACCTATTCGCTACTCTTTTTTGACTTCGATGATTGTAAAGACCTTATTACTCTTGTTTTTTCTCATGTTTAGTAGCTTCATCTATGGGGAGAATTTAAACGTCGCCTACTTCAAGGGCGGTGAATTTCACCTTGTTGCTGGAGAAAAGTACCAAGGGGGTTATCTATACAATAAGAAAGGCAAAAATGCGTTCATTCATATCGTGACATTAGATTGGCCACCTTATATCGGTGCAAACCTCTGCAACAAAGGCTGGGCTTTCCAGTTTGCCGTCGCACTGCTTACCGACTTAGACTATCAAGTGTATGTTGAATTTTTGCCTTGGGCTCGTGCTGTAAGAGCCGCAGAAACGGGCAAAGCAGATATTTTATTCCCAGAATACTATATTGAGGATTCAGCACCGTCTGACAATCACAAGAATAAGACCCGCAGAGAGCTACTTGCTTTATCTAATGCTTTTCCTGGTGGTGAAATCGGCTTTTTGAAGCGAAGAGGTGAAGAAGACCGCTTTGATGGTAATCTAAACTCAGTTAAGAATGAGCTCATTGGTGTCGTGAGGGGCTATCAGAATACCCCTGAATTTGATGCTATGATGGATAATGGTGAATTCGTTACAGTGGAAGCCGTAAATGATTTACAGCTAGTGAAATTACTCGTCGGTAAGCGCGTAAATTTAGTAATAGGCGATCCAAAAGTGCTGCGCTTTACGGTCAATTATTCAGACTTACCTAGAGCTGAGAAAATTGAATTACTGAGAAACATTGAAAACGTGACGCCACCTATTAAGTATAATCACCTCTACTTTGCACTTAGCAAACAAAAACCACATTGGCATGAATTGCTCAAAGATATCAATCGCAATCTCTATCAATTTGAGAACAGTGGTGAAACGCAAAGAATGATTGAAATGGTCAGTAACGAGTGTTATTGACCTCTACATAGAACTTAACGCCTAAGCACGCTGCTTGTTCAATACCTCAGCTTAAACACACTGCATTTTTAGCTAAAATACGCTTAGGCAAATCGCTTTAGTTAATCCCTAAATACTTGTGCACTTGAACTGATAGGCGCCAATTTTTCGCTTTGCAATTGTCTATTGCAAGCTTAGTGGCCTTGGCTTTTTGGCTAATTGGCTGAAGATACACAAGCTTTGGTTCAACCCCAGTTTGTGCAAATAACGCCTCTAATTCCTCAATATGCTTTTGCATCGCGACGGGATGCTTTATTTCATCGGCACGAGCCATTGCACTTGGAAGTACTTTGTAACCTCCACGCATATTAATTTTTGGCGACACAGTAACCCAAGTTTCTGCTGGCGCGAGGATCTCAAATGTCCCACTGGTTTCAATCTGTGTGCTGTACCCTTTACTATGCAATAACTCGCATAATGGGCGAAGATCAAACATACAAGGTTCACCACCGGTGATCACCACATGTTTGGCTTGGTAGCCCCGAGCCTCGAAAATCGCCAAGATCTCTTCAGCACTCGCGTTCGCCCACCACTCTGAGTCAGCCTTTTTTTCTACAGTGTTATCCAATGAAACAATAAAAGTGTCGTTGGTTTCCCAGGTTTGTTTGGTATCACACCAAGCGCAACCAACTGGACAGCCCTGCAAACGTAAAAAGATTGAAGGCGTACCAGTGAAGCTTGCTTCACCCTGAATTGTTTCAAATATTTCGTTAACCTTGTACAAAATGGCCCCGTGTTTAAGATAAAGTTGTCGAAAAATACCGCGAGAAAATTGTCATTTCTCCAGCGGCCGTGTAGTATATCGCGCCCTGAAGTAAACCTCTATCAAAATCGAGGCAAATCACCTATGAGCGAAAAAGTTGTCGTAATCTATTCCGGTGGAATGGACTCTTACACTGTATTAAACAAGGCTGTCCGCGAGGGCCATGAGGTTTATGCACTGTCTTTTAACTATGGCCAGCGACATGTAAAAGAGCTACAAGTTGCCGCTGACGTATGTGCAAAACTCGGCGTTGCTCATAAGGTCGTTGATATTTCGGCTATCAATCAATTATTGTCAGGCTCTAGCCTAACAGATGACATCGACGTGCCAGAAGGCCACTATGAAGAAGAGAGCATGAAGAGCACGATTGTGCCTAATCGCAATATGATTTTGCTTTCTCTTGCGGTAGGTTACGCTGTCTCTCTAAAAGCAAATAAGGTATTTTACGGTGCTCACTCTGGCGATCATGCAATTTATCCAGATTGCCGCCCAGAGTTCGTTAAAAAGATGGATGATGTTTGTCGCATTGCGAACTACGACGCGGTTGAAATTGTCAGTCCTTATCTTAACAACTCAAAAATTGATATCCTGACTGACGGTCTAAAAATGGGATTAGATTACGCTGACACTTGGACGTGTTACAACGGCCGCGAAAAAGCATGTGGTAAGTGCGGTGCTTGCCAAGAGCGTCTCGAAGCGTTTGAACTAAACCACGCAACAGATCCGCTCCGGTACGAATAACAGTATTGAAAAAGGCCTCTGTTGAGGCCTTTTTCATATTCTTTTCAAGTACTTCATTTTACTGGAAGCGTCATACCTTCAAATAGCTTGTCGATATCATCTTGATTTCGTAGCAAACTTGCACGCTCTACCACATCTTTTGTGAGATGCGGTGCAAATCGCTCAATAAAATCGTACATGTAGCCTCTTAGGAAGCTTCCTTTTCTGAAACCGATTTTCGTCGTACTTGCTTCAAATAGGTGACTTGCATCGATACAAACTAAGTCGCTATCAGACTTTTCATCAAGTGCCATTGACGCTAATACGCCAACACCGAGCCCTAATCTTACATAGGTTTTAATCACATCGGCGTCTGTTGCAGTAAACACGATGTGTGGCTCCAAACCATGAGCATTAAATGCTTTATCCAGTTCTGAGCGGCCAGTAAAACCAAACACATAAGTGATCAACGGATATTTAGCGACGTCTTGCACCGTCAGTGCACTGCCTTTTTGTGCAAGAGGATGGTCTTTGGCGACCACAATACTACGATTCCAGTGATAGCAAGGTAGCATGACAAGATCACTGTACAAATGCAGCGCCTCGGTAGCAATAGCAAAGTCAGCATCACCTCGAGCGGCAGCATCAGAGATTTGCTGTGGCGTACCTTGATGCATGTGTAGAGAAACCGCAGGATATTTTTTCATAAATCCTTGGATCACAGGAGGTAACGCGTAACGAGCTTGTGTATGCGTCGTTGCGATGTTTAGTTTACCTTGATCTGGTAAGGTATGTTCATTTGCAACCGCTTTGATCCCTTCCACTTTAGAGAGGATCTCACGAGCAATATTAATAATTTCATTACCCGCGCCCGTAACATGCGTTAAGTGCTTACCGCTACGGCCAAAAATTTGTACCCCCAACTCGTCTTCAAGCATGCGCACTTGCTTTGAAATACCAGGTTGAGAGGTATATAAACTTTCCGCCGTCGCTGACACATTAAGGTTGTGATTCAACACTTCGACGATATATCTCAATTGTTGTAATTTCATATTGCTTTTATTCTTATGATCTCTTGATGTTGAGCATCAGCCCATAGCAAAACCGCTTTTTGTTAGCGAGTTTAGTGCAAAGCGATAAAAACCGCCTGTTACGACCTTATGTAGGCTAGCACATTTGGTAAAAATGAGGTAGCCAAGAGGTACTAAATATCAGCATTTTCACTGACGCTCCGACAGTCATTTGGCCAAATAGCGGATATTGTGACACGCTTTTGCAAACTCACGAGCTAAATCTGGCGACTATCTTTCACTAAAACTAACCGCTCATTTAGGCATCGGCTATACTAAAAAATAATGAATTCTTTATCTTTTTTACAGGTTATTGTCGTAAACCTGTTCAGAATAGTACGAATTCATGTAAGATTAAAAAATTACACTGGTGGTTACATGAAAGAGATTTCAGTATGTTTGTTTCTATTATAATAATGTTGATTGTTGCACTTATCGTCATAGCAGTTTGGGTAAGCGCTATCCAGCAACATAAAGAGAAACAAGAAGCGGAGAGACGCAAAGAACTTGCTAAGCAAAAACGCGTAATAGAAGAAGCGGAAGACGTCATCATGAATGGCAGCAATATTCCGATGTCTGAAGTCATGATCCGTATTATTCAGCGCCGCGTGCACGATGCTTTAGCCGCAATGGTGGAGTTGTCTCCGACTTCGAAAGAATTAAAAAGTCGCTTACACGAGTCGCAAGAGCGCTTAAATACTCAGCCTGAAAAAGCAGCTGACTCAGACTCGATAGCACTTCCAGACAACGACAAACAAATTATCGCATTAGTTCAAGGCATAAAGAAATTACGCCAACTACTACGCTCAGAGCATAGTAAAGGTAAAGTAGACACTCAACTGTTCGTTAATGAAGACCGTAGGCTGGAGCGCTTTCAGCTTAAAATCAATGTTGAAAGCCAGATAAAACGAGGGCTTTCAGCGAGAACCGCAAACATGGTCGGTTCAGCAAGACAATACTTTGAAAAAGCTTACGCTACAATTTGCGCCGTCTCATACAATGATGACTATGTAAAAGAGAAAAAAGCACAGCTCGAAGGTTATTTAGAAGAGATCAGCAGTGAACTTAGAGCGTCTAACGCATCAGCGGTGAAAAAGAAAGCAGAGCAAGAACAAGACGACTTGGACGTCCTGTTTGCACCGAAGAAGAAGTGGTAACACCATAATTTACGTAAAAGGCTGGTCTCCCAGCCTTTTTTATTACAAAGAGAGTAAACCCACTTGCTTAACCAAAAGCAAACTTTAAGATAAAAAGTAGGGTCAGTACCCAAACGCTGATACTGATTTCATTTGCTTTGTTACACGCCAATTTAACTGCCGTATAAGAAATAAAACCCAAAGCAATACCATGTGCGATTGAAAACGTAAGCGGTGTCATCAGTAACACAACACTGACCGGAATAGCATCGCTCATTTCATCCCAATTAATCAACTTTAGGTTTTGTAGCATTAATACCGACACATACAGTATCGCGCCTGCCGTCGCATATGCAGGAACCATCTGTGCCAATGGCGCAAAGAACATCATGAGTAAGAAACAGATCCCCACGACCACGGCCGTCAGTCCTGTGCGACCACCGACAGATACACCCGACACTGATTCAATGTATGAAGTCGTCGTTGAAGTACCGAGCACTGAGCCTGCAATCGTCGCAGTGCTGTCAGCTGACAGTGCCCTACCCAACCTTGGCATGCGACCATGTTCGTCAGATAATCCGGCCTTTTGAGTCACCGCAACCAATGTGCCACTGGTATCAAATAAATCGACAAATAAAAATGCAAACACCACGCTAAGCATGGAAAGCTCAAAAATTCCGCTCAAATCCAACTGCATATAGGTCGGCGCGATGCTTGGGGGAATATCAACAACCCCGTGATAATCTACAAGCCCAAGCCCCCACGCAATACCCGTTACCATTAAAATGCTGATAAGCACGCCACTTTTGACTTCACGGTACATAAGCGCCGCAATCACAAAAAAGCTCGCAATAGCTAATAGCGGGCCGGGAGAAGTGATATCACCAAGTTGTACTAATGTCGCATCGCTTGCGATAACAATTTTCGCGTTCTTTAGCGCGATTAACGCTAAGAATGCGCCAATACCTGCCGCGATCGCACGCTTTAGCACGATAGGTATGGCTTGGATCACCCACTCGCGAACTTTGAATACGCTCAAAAATAGAAATAAACAGCCCGACATAAATACCGCGCCTAATGCACTTTGCCATGTATAGCCCATGCCAAGCACAACACCATAGGTAAAAAAGGCGTTTAAGCCCATTCCAGGCGCAAGCGCTAACGGATAGTTTGCCCATAGCCCCATAATAAAACAGCCGATTGCGGCTGCGATACAAGTTGCTACAAAAGCAGCGCCGTGATCCATGCCAGCTTCTGCTAGCATTGCAGGGTTTACGAAAACGATGTAAACCATAGTAACGAATGTCGTCAAGCCAGCAATCACCTCAGTTCTTACATTGGTGTGCATAGCTTGCAGTGAAAATAACCGCTCGAGCATAACTAAAATTACAAATTTAAGGAACAAGTGGTTGGATTTTAACACGAATCACTTTAAAACTCGGACAAAATAGTTAAAATTCAGCTACACTCTGCTTATCAACATTATTGCGAATAAAGATATGGATCAAAATAGCACCGACAACTCAGCAAACCATGACTTAGAACAGCAGCTGCTGAATGTGCTTGAATTTGTAACGTCGCCATTAAAAGCGGACGCAAAATTCCCAGATCTTCACGACAATACCCAAGCTTTGAAAAAAGGCCTCTATTACCTAAAAGAAAAATCTTTTCCGCTTGCGGCAAAATGGCTAAGACTGGCGGCGATGTCTGGTGATTTGAAGGCACAGTTCTTTTTAGGTTTGTTGTTTATGAAAGGTCAAGGAGTGCCACCCAGCCCCTTTCATGCAGCCGCTTGGTTAAGTTTGGCCAGCAGCCAAGGGCACAAAGGCGCCGAACAGGTACTACTAGATGTACGCCGCTTCCTTACAACTAAGCGCTTTAGAGATGCACAGTGCTATGCTGCAACACTTTACGAGCAAATTCATCAACTACAGCATATTAGCCAGTAAATTAAATTTGACTCTCCAAAAAAACGTAGGCTAGGCGTAGCTAAGCCTCTCTTAAGTAAACGTACGCTTTCCCTCTGCGACGATCAAAATGATACAGTAGGAAAACTACTGTATCGCAGCTGAGAAAACTTCCTTGCTTTACTCATACTGAACTTTCGTCAATTAAGCTCTCATTTCAAAAAAATCACAACCACTTGTTTTATATTGAAAATTTAAACTAAATAAAAATTAAGCTTGAATATTGATTAAAAAGCTAGCAATTTTCCTTGCATTCACACACTGTATAAACTACTGTATACACATACTGTATAGATAACCAGTGAGACAATTATGTTACACAGCAATGCACTTCTACAGCCAAACAATTCAACTTATTACACACTTAACGAAATCAATAATGTGATAGTTGAAGATGAGATCGTCGCTAGCTTAGAGTTACTTAAAGTTTTACATAAATGTCAGCATAAACAAGGCTGGACGCTACTCGTTGCACCCGATAATGTACCAAACAAGTCACTACTAGAAAGCGCTTCAGTTGATGCAAGTAAGTTGCTCGTCATTAGGCAAAAGCACATATACGACCTTGAGTATGTACTTAAAAGTGCTATCAGCAATGGTAATTTCGCTGCAGTGGTGATTTGGACTGATATTGCATCAGTGCAAACTATCAACAAAATGGAACTGCCGGTATCTGACGTTGCGATCCACTGTTTTCAAAGCGCTTAACAAGCTACAATAACAGGATATAAATTTGTTAAAACTGAAGTTTTTATGTCTTGTTATTGCAATTCATCCCTTCCCTATTCGCAATGTTGTGAGCCGTACCTTAAGGGACAAAAATTCGCAGAACGTCCACAAATACTAATGCGCTCTCGCTATACTGCATACTGCTTAAAAGATGCAAAGTATATTCATGACACCTACGCCCAGGCTAAACAAGCACAAAACAATATCGACGATATTGCTGCATTTGCTAATTATGCACACTTTATAAAATTGGAAGTGCTAGAAGAAGTAGCAGAAGCTACTCAGGGGGTTGTTGAGTTTAAGGCGCACTATATCGCAGAAAACACACACTATATACTCCATGAGCGGTCAAATTTTATTACCGAAGCAGGCAGATGGTATTACTTAGATGGTGAATTGTACGATACGCCTACAACCAAGATAGGCAGAAATGACCTCTGTCCGTGCGGCAGTGATAAAAAGTATAAAAAGTGCCACGGTAGCTAAAATAGTCTGAACTAGAGATTAGATACAAAGCAATAAAAAAGGCTTGAAACGAGCTAAGGATGATTAAAGGCCGTTTAGCTTATACCAGTTGTATTAAGTAAATGATCTATCTTGAAGCGGGGAAATAGCTTTAGTAGCAAGGCAATAGCTTTAGTAGCAAGGCAAAAATTTTGCTATTTAGTTGTTCTAAATGAGAAATTTTTAACGAAGCTAATATGCTATTTCACCCTTCAAATTGATTAGAGAATTAATTCAATTGGTATTAGACATGAAGCACGATAAGCATAGCGTTTTATGTCAGTCTAGTAACGAAGCAAAGAGCTGTAAAATGACAAGTTTAATACCAGTTTGTCTTAAATTTGCTCAATTTTGAAGGAGCAAAAGCAGCTAATGTTGTTACGCCGTCGCGCGTAACATACTCTGCATATCACCCGTTGCAATTTGATCATAAAAACCAGCCGCATCCATTGCCTTATCAGCAACTAAGGCCAGTTTACCTTGCGCGCTCGCCAAACGCCTTTTAACCGCTGGTTCCAAATTTTCTACAACGTCGAGTGGAATATGCTTTTTATCATTTCGTGCGGCAAAAGGTTCTGGATTTAAATTTTCTTGCAATCGCAAGGTTGCCATCGCCCCCATAGATACCAGCTGCGCGTTATGCTGACCAATAAGCATATTGTACTCTTTTGGCGCAAGCGGCTTTTGTGGACCTATTTCAAATTGCTTCTTTAGTGTTTCTTCTGAGTTATCTTTTGCAGCAGCTTCAGATTTTGGTAGGTGAAATTGGCTAAAATCTAATGCATCAGTTGATAGCATAGATAACAGCATGGCAAAATCGGCAGAGCGCGTCTGATGAACACTAATGTTCAATGCGGACCCTAATTGCGACTCACTGATTAAAACGCCATCAATTTGCATGTATTCCAACCGATTATTTTGCTAATTATGAATTTATCGGCCTTTTTCCGAAAAACTTTAGTAGTTTTCTTTACTTCGAAAAAAACTTTGTTATTATCACCGCCGTTGTTTAGGAGGGGTTCCCGAGCGGCCAAAGGGATCAGACTGTAAATCTGACGGCTCAGCCTTCGCTGGTTCGAATCCAGCTCCCTCCACCATAAACAACAGTTACAATTTCGGAGGGGTTCCCGAGCGGCCAAAGGGATCAGACTGTAAATCTGACGGCTCAGCCTTCGCTGGTTCGAATCCAGCTCCCTCCACCACTTTCAAATTGTAACGCTTTAAAATGTATGGAGGGGTTCCCGAGCGGCCAAAGGGATCAGACTGTAAATCTGACGGCTCAGCCTTCGCTGGTTCGAATCCAGCTCCCTCCACCACTTTTAAAGTAAACGCTCCAAATGATGGAGGGGTTCCCGAGCGGCCAAAGGGATCAGACTGTAAATCTGACGGCTCAGCCTTCGCTGGTTCGAATCCAGCTCCCTCCACCACCTTTTATTGTGTTATCTCACAACAAGCTTACATATATAAACGAGCTTAAAAACAATCCAAAGCCAAAAATCAAATGTGTTGTCATACTTTTTACCCTTGCCTTATTCGGCTCTGGTAATTTAGATGCTGCGATCCCTGCACCAAAGCAGGGTTGCATAATAAAAAATGGAAACACACACGTTATTAAGCCAAAAACTAACGCAGTCAAAAGGCTAGGCTCAGTCAACCAAGGCTTGCCCACGCTCAGTAGTAACACCAAGGCGAATACAATCCCAATGAGATAATGCACGCCCCAGCCAATGACACGTTCACCAAATATTGGTTTACTACGCCCGATACCTTGATGCGTGAGTTTTCCTTGACACAAGTGCCCAATCCACCTACCAACCAACGCATAATCTAAGCCCTTTATGGCAAATAAGCGACTGAGCATAAATGCCCACAAATCCATAACGAGCGTTGCACCTACGCCAATAGCAACTGCAGGCATTAACATCGAATATAGGTTTTCCACTATTTTTACTCCTCTTTTTTACTGATAGCCGCTATCCTATTAGTTCAAGTTAACTTTAAGTCAAGGGCAAGAATGGATATCAGTGAAGTTGCAAAGAAGTCAGGTTTACCCGCATCCACGCTTAGATATTATGAAGAAAAAGGGCTGATCCGATCGATTGGTCGACAAGGGCTCAAACGTGTTTTCCCTCCGTCGATACTTGAACGTCTAGCGCTTATTACCCTTGGAAGAAACGCAGGCTTTTCATTAGATGAAATAGCGGACATGTTTACCCCCGAGGGTAAAGCGGATATTGATAGGGTGAAGTTACAATCCAAAGCGGATGAATTAAATGAAACCATAAAGCATTTAACTGCAATGCGAGATGGCCTCTATCACGCTGCAAAATGCCCTGCGCCAAGCCATTTTGAATGCCCGACATTTCAAAAGTTGTTAAAACGCGCGGCAAAAGCGAGGCCCGGCAAATAATAGGCATAAACAGGGCACTATGCTAATGCTCAATCATCAAGTCACGACCGTGGTCACGTAAATAACGCCGAGCCATTTTATGGTCGTGGCCATAGTGCTTTGTTACCAAATGCCAAAATGCGCTATTGTGTGCCATGACATGAAAATGGCAAAGTTCATGCACTACCACATAATCGATTACCCACTTAGGCGCACCAATCAAAAGCGTATTAAACGCAAGCACGCCTTTAGATGAAAAACTGCCCCAGCGGCTTTTATAAACGCGTATCTTTAGCGTATCAAAGCGAGCTTGAATATCAGGTTGATATCGCGCAATAGCCATGTCTACATAGTCATTTAGCGTTTCGCTTAACAGCGCAACTAATTCACGCCATTCATTTTTGACAGCCTTAAGTAACACCCTTTTGTTATCAAAATCAATTACAGAGGTCGTACTTTCGCCCCTTTGAATGATAAAGGTCTCGCCAAATACTTGCACAATTCCTGTTTCCAGTGGCCGAGGGCTCTCAGGTATGATTTTTAGAGCAAGCTTTGATTTTATCCAACCGGATTTGCTTTCCACCCAAGTATGTAACCAGCGCTCGCAGATTTGCTCTGGTGCATACACAAAGACTTGGCCAGCTTTGATTTTTATCGCAACGCTCTTACGCTTTCGGCTTTTCTTTAATTGATATTGCAAGGTAACAAATTCTTAGTCACTAAAGCATGCATTATAGTATGAGCAACTTGTCAGAGTCACTGCAAACGCCATGCAAGATAATGAATTTGACCAACGATGGCAATAAACTCATCAATAGTGTGGTTTCTAACACTCTATAAATTAGAAAGATTTTTTCGTTAAATCACCGTATTTATTATTTTTGCTGCTACGCTTAATGAAAAAGGCATTTTGATTTAGGCAAGCTATGGCTGATAAACCCATTTGCCAATATGTATCACCTGAGGGAAAAAAATGCAGTGAAATCGATATGGGCTCAGGTTACTGCTTTTGGCATGACAATAAATTCGATAAAGGTGGCTTGGAGCTAAGCCAAAAGCTTGAACGCTACGCCAAGCGCGGTGGTTTGCTGCAAGGCTTAGAGTTGAAGCGGGCCAATTTAGAAGGGCTCAATCTTGTTAACTTTGAAAATCACCATGGCTATGATCTGTCTTATAGCAACTTTTATCGTGCCAATTTGAAAGGGGCGCACCTGTTTAATAATACCATTAAGCATGCGTCGCTAATGAAGGCCGATTTGAGAGAAGCCAGTCTGCACTGCTGTAATTTAGAAAGCACCAATTTGCTCGGCATAAAGCTTGAAAACACCCGTATCGATAATATGGAACTCGGCGAGCAATTACTGCAAGAGCAGCAAGCTTTTGAAGCTCGTAGAAACCGAGCCAAAGAAGACGCTGAGGACTTGTTTCTACAATCCGAAGAGATCTATCGTTTACTGCGTAAGGGTGCGGAAAACCAAGGACTATTTGAAATGGTTGGGCGCTTTACATACAAAGAGCTACGCATGCGACATGCCCAGTATCCACGATTTTCAAAACGTCACCTAATTTCCAGCTTTGTCGACTTATTATGTGGGTATGGAGAAAAACCGGAAAATGTCATTCGCTTCAGTCTAGGTATGATAATTACCTGTGCATTTTGCTATTTTCTATTTGGTGTTTCGTTTCAAGATCAGATAATGCAACTGGACTTAGACAACAGTGTATCTGAAAACGTCATGGCACTGCTGAACAGCTTTTACTTTAGTGTTGTTACCTTCACAACCTTAGGTTACGGGGATATTACGCCAGTGGGGATCTCACGACTGATCGCAGCCGTTGAGGCTTTTACCGGCAGCTTTTCATTAGCGCTATTCGTGGTGGTATTTGTGAAGCAAATGACGAGGTGATACTCATCTCGTCATTTTTAATCCGCGATTTCTGATTTCAGTTGTTCTAAAAAATCCAGCATATATTGGGTGCGAGCTTGAGCCTGCTCTCGGGCTGCGGTGGTATGCATGTTATCTTTAATATGCAGCAGCTTAATGAAGAAATGATCTAAGGTATATTTGGTATCGTCAGCTTTTCTATGCTCACAAAAAGGGTCTTCTACATTGTAGAGATTACGCGCTATCGCCCCACCTACTTTCATACAGCGGCTAACACCTATCGCCCCTAACGCATCCATTCTGTCTGCATCTTGGACTATTTTGGCTTCTAATGTCGTGGGTGTAACACCGGCGCTAAAGCTGTGTGCAACAATGGCGTGGTGAATCGCCTCAAGTTTATCCGTGTCGTACTTCAACTCTGTTAGGAAGGCAACCGCCTTATCTGCAGCTAATTTAGACGCCAGCGGCCTATCTGGATGATTTTTTGCTACGGCAACACAATCATGTAACCAAGCGGCTGGGATCACCACAGCAGGATCCGCACCCTCAGCTTCGCAAAGTGACTTTGCGACTTTAACTACACGCTTGATATGAGACAAATCATGGGCGGTATCTGCACATGGAGTCGACAGCATAAACTCTTCACATGCTTTTTCTAATTCATGCATTTTTAACGTCATTAAGCTCAACTTTTATTAATATCCGACAAATAAGCCCACACAAATTTGGCGTGAAAGGCATTACTGATTGTATGTTGCCACACCCTTCACTAAAATGGCAGCTATCAGGAAAGATTAGAGAAAATATATGACTTGCGCGCTATATCTGCAACCAGGCAGAGAAAAATCCCTTAACAGAAAACACCCTTGGGTTTTCTCAAAAGCCATTAAAAAAGTAAAAGGTAAGCCAGCCCTTGGCGATACCGTCAAGATTTACAGCAATGAGGGTAAATACCTCGCGACAGCCGCTTACAGCCCAGACTCTCAGATCAGAGCCAGAATTTGGACATTTGATGAATCACAACATATCGACCAAGCGTTCTTTGAGCTAAAACTCGCACGAGCACTAGCGGCCAGAGAATATGTTATCGCTGAAGGTGGTTTAACTGGCTTTAGATTGTGTGCCGCAGAGTCAGATGGTCTGCCAGGAGTAACAATTGACAAGTTTGATAACTACTTGGTTTGTCAGTTGCTAAGCGCTGGTGCCGAGCGCCACAAGGGTGAAATAGTAATGGCATTGCAATCACTATTTCCTGATTGTCATGTTTACGAGCGCTCAGATGTTGATGTACGCAAAAAAGAAGGCCTTGATAAAATTACCGGACCGCTTGCTGGCGACGCGCCAACCGCACCTGTCCTTATTAGCGAAAATGGTTTAAAGATTGAAGTCGATATCATCGGCGGCCATAAAACTGGCTTTTATCTAGATCAACGCAACAGCCGAGCCGCGTTAGAACGCTTTGTAAAAGACAAGGAAGTGCTTAACTGCTTCTGCTACACCGGTACATTTGGCCTTTATGCACTGCGCGGTGGCTGTAGTAAAGTAATCAACGTTGACGTATCGCAGCCAGCACTCGACACAGCTAAACGCAATGTAGAACATAATGAACTAGACTTATCGAAAGCTGAGTTTGTTAAGCAAGACGTGTTCAAACTACTTAGACAATATCGTGATGAGGGCCGTCAATTCGATACTATCGTGATGGATCCACCAAAGTTTGCAGAAAGTAAGGCGCAGCTTAACGGTGCTTGTCGTGGCTATAAAGATATCAATATGATTGCCATGCAGATATTAAAGCCTGGTGGCACGTTACTCACCTTCTCGTGTTCTGGCCTTATGGAACAAAACCTGTTTCAGAAAGTCGTTGCAGACGCTGCGCTCGATGCCGGTAAGGAATTGTTGATCATGGAAAGGCTAAATCAAGCAGCCGACCACCCTATTGCGGGCAATTATCCAGAAGGCTTTTACCTGAAAGGTCTTATTTGTAAGGTCTATTGATTTAACAATTTTTTACGGTGGTATAGAAGAACACTTCAATACCACCTTTATAGCTTAGTTAATCTAATTAAACTTGGTGATTTCAAGCCCTACAACCCACTGCTCATCCTGCTCTTGACTACAGCGGATCACGGTTGCATGAGCACTAAGTGGCTGGATCATATCGCCACTGGAATCAATGAAAATGTCAACGGTTGAATTTGCTTCGATTGGTTCGCTCACTGTCACCGACAATCCTGTAGCGCTTAAATCGTGACAAACTCCTTGATGCACTTTACCCGACTCAAGCTCGGTTAATTTTGCTACTGCATCCACCGACATACGCATAAAACGGCGTTTATCTTCATTGATCATATAATGCTCCTACACCATTGATTTTATTTTTTCTAATAGCGATTGCATTGAGAATGGCTTAACCACATAAGCATCACAGCCTGCATCGAATCCCGCTTTTTGTTCTTTTTCGGACTCTAAACCAGATACCATTAATACCGGAATGTCCTTCGTCTCTGGTGTATTTTTCAACATTCGACAGGTGTCGTAACCGTCAAGACCCGGCATACACACATCAAGCAAAATAGCATCTGGAGGATCAGCAATTGCATTAGACAAGCAACTCGTACCCGAGTTTGCATAGCTCAGCTCAAACGCCCCTGACAGTGCCATTTCAAGCATTTCATAGTTAAAATACTCGTCGTCAACCACTAGCAGATGCGGTGCATTTTTCCTTTTCTCTCGTGTGGACATATTCAATGCCGCTTCCTTCTCACAATCCAAAACTTTACTTCCTCATATAATAAAGTAACTGTCGTACTCTAAAATGCAAGTTTATATTTCGCACTCTTTTATCGAATTCAGAACGCGTTTAGCCGAAATCGGATAAGCCGTTCCTAATGTTTGAGCAAACAAAGACACGCGAAGTTCCTGTTGCATCCAAAAAATATCTATAAGCGACTCTGGTACAGGTAATCCAGAAGGGATTTTTGCCAACTTGTCTTGATAGGCCGCAGCAACTTTTTCCAATTCTAGTACACACAGCCTATCTCTGTTTGGATCTACCGCAAGTTTTTCAAGCCTTTTTTCAATCGCTTTCATGTAGCGCAAAATATCAGAGATTTTGTCAGCACCATGAGCGGTGACAAAACCTTTAAAGATAAGACCGGATAACTGAGATTTTATGTCGCCGTGCGCGGTGATCATCGTGAGATCCACTCTGCCTTTCATACGCTTGTTAATACTGTGGGCAATACTAAGCACCGCCTCAACTTGCTTCGCAATTTCAACTACAGTGTCACCGAGCTCAGCTCGAATGTGCTCTTTGGCTTTTTCAAACGCGATGTCATCTCTGATCTCGCCAAATGAACGCAGCAACTTATCAACCCCAGCTTGCGTACAGTCATCAACTAAATCGTGCACTTTACCAAAGGGGTTAAAGTATAATCCTAACTTAGCCTTATTTGGTAAGTGCTGTTGCAGGTATTTGACGGGCGAAGGAACATTGAGTAGCACAAGACGGCGCAATCCTGCTTGATGCGCCGCTTGGGCTTTTATTTCGTTATCAAACAGTTCTATAGCCGCACTTTGTTTTTTATCGACTAATGCTGGGAAAGCCTTAATCTCATAATTTCCCTGCTTTTTAGTATATTGTTCTGGTAGCTCGCCAAAATCCCACTGCTGAATATCCGTTTGCTCGATCCCTTGCTCTGCCACTTGCGAAAGCGTCTCGGTCACTTGCCCTTGCAACTTTGCTTTAAGTGCCAATAAATCAAAGCCATGGGCTATCACCTTACCTTTGTCATCAACTACCTGAAATTGCATTTTTAAGTGCGGCTCAAGTGAACTAACATCCCAATCTGACTCGGCGACTTTGACACCTGTCATTCTGAGTAAACGGTTGGCCACCGCTTCTATAAATGAGCCTTGCATTACCTCAACGGCGGCAAGCACAGCATCGGCATAATTTGGTGCTGGCACAAAATTACGTCTTAAGGTCTTCGGCAGTGACTTAATAAGCCCACAAACCAGCTCATGTCTGAGCGCAGGAATATGCCAATCAAAACCTTCATCTTGAACTTGGTTTAATAGTGCCAGAGGAATATTGACCACCACGCCGTCTAGTGCTTGGCCTGGATCAAAGTGATAACTGAGAGGCAAGATCAAATTCCCTTGCTGCCACGTATCTGGGTAATGAGTATCCGTGATATGTTCGGCGTCATGCTTCATTAACAGATCGCGCGTCATATGCAAAAAGCGTTTGTCTTTTTGCTTTTGTGAACGCCACCATTTACTAAACGCAGCACGATTATTTACGTCTTGTGGAATTCGATCGTTATAAAACGCAACCACATCTTCTTCGTCGACTAGGATATCGCGACGCCTTGCTTTATCTTCAAGCACCTGCACTTCTTCAACCAATTTTTGGTTTGCGCTTAAAAATCCTTCGCTTTGGCCAAGTTGACCGTTTGCCAGCGCTTCGCGAATAAATATCTCTCGGCTAACCACGGGATCAATATCGCTATACACCGTGCGTTTGCGGCCAACGATAATCAAGCCGTATAAGGTTTGCTGTTCAAATGCGATAACCGCTCCAGCCTTTTTCTCCCAATGCGGTTCGCTATAGCTGCTATTAACTAAATGCTTAGCGAGCGGCGCAATCCAATTTACATCGATTTTGGCATTAACCCGAGCATAAAGTTTACTGGTTTCCACAAGCTCAGCAGACATCAACCACTTAGGGCTTTTCTTAAATAGTGTTGAACCGGGGAAAATATGAAATTGGCTGTTACGTGCGCCTTTAAAGACTTGCTTTTGCTTTTCGTCCTTCACACCAATATGGCTAAGCATACCGCTTAGCAATGATTGATGGACGGCCTCATCACTTGCAGGACTGCTATTTATTTTAAAGCCGAGCTCCTCACACACCGTAGTCAGCTGGTAAACAATATCTTGCCATTCACGTACACGCATGTAGGCCAAAAAGTCTTTTTGGCATTGCTTTCGAAACTGGTTACGCGTCAGTGCTTGCTGCTGCGCTTCGATGTAATTCCATAGATTTAGATATGCAACAAAATCAGAGTGTTCGCACTCAAAGCGATTGTGTTTTTCGTCAGCTGCTGCACGTTTATCTTGAGGACGCTCTCTTGGGTCTTGAATAGACAGTGCCGCGGTGATCACTATCGCTTCCCAAAGCGCGTTGTTTTGTGCCCCTGACATCACCATCTTGGCAAGCCTTGGGTCTATGGGTAAGCGACTTAGTTTACGACCTGATTCTGTGAGCTTGGCTTTTTCTCTGCGCTGTGCAGGAACTATCGCCTCCAGCTCTTCAAGTAACGACATACCATCTTTGATATTACGGCTATCAGGCGCTTGTACAAATGGGAATTGACTTATATCACCAAGTCCAAGTGCGAGCATTTGCAAAATAACCGAAGCTAAATTGGTTCTTAGGATTTCAGGATCGGTAAACTCTGGGCGCCCTAAAAAGTCGTCTTCAGAATATAAACGAATACAAATACCGGATGCCACACGGCCACATCGACCTTTACGCTGGTTTGCACTGGCTTGTGATACCGCTTCAATCGGTAAGCGTTGTACTTTGGTTCGATAACTGTAGCGGCTTATTCTCGCAGTACCCGGGTCGATAACATAGCGAATACCTGGTACGGTCAATGACGTTTCTGCAACGTTTGTAGACAATACGATGCGCCGTTGGCTATGGGGCGCAAAAATGCGATTTTGTTCGGCATTAGACAGGCGCGCATACAAAGGTAAAATCTCAACGCCTTTTAAATTGCGTTTTGCCAGCGCGTCAGCGGTGTCACGAATTTCACGCTCACCGTTCATAAATACCAAAATATCCCCAGGTCCTTCGGCACAAAGCTCATCAACCGCATCAAAAATGCCCTGCAACTGATCATTTTCTGCTTCGCCATTTTCTGAGTCTACATCTTCAACTGGACGATATCTCACTTCTACTGGATAAGTTCGCCCTGACACCTCGATAATAGGTGCGTCACTAAAATGTTTGGAAAAACGCTCAGGATCAATGGTTGCTGAGGTGATAATCACTTTAAGATCTGGACGCTTCGGCAACAACTGCTTTAAATAACCCAGAATAAAATCAATATTCAGGCTACGCTCGTGCGCTTCATCAATGATGATTGTGTCGTACTGGTTGAGGAATCTGTCTTGTTGAATCTCTGAGAGCAAAATACCATCGGTCATCAGTTTTACGTATGTATTGTCAGAGACTTGATCTGAGAAGCGAATTTTAAATCCAACTTCTTGCCCCATCTCGCAGCCAATTTCCTCTGCGATACGAGTAGATACGCTTCTTGCCGCTAGTCTTCTTGGTTGTGTATGACCAATATAGCCATCCACGCCTCGACCAAGCTCTAAGCAAATCTTAGGCAGCTGCGTGGTCTTCCCCGAGCCTGTTTCGCCGGCAACAATAACCACCTGGTTATTCGCAATGGCTGCTTTGATGTCGTCTTTTTTCTGGCTGACGGGTAGTTGCTCAGGATACTCTACTGCTGGAATATTGGCACTTCTTGTTACCTTTAATTCTTGGCTTTTTGCAATCGCAGCCGCTACTTTTGCGACTACCTGCTTTTGCTTTTCTTGATCGGTAATTTTTTTCGCACCATGGAGGCGCTTTTTGAGGATGAAGTGATCCTTTTTAAGACATGAATTTAGCTCTTTGAACAGCGAGTCAACCTGCACTACACGACACCTTGTGATTACATAAAACGCCGTGTAGTTTATCAAATCAGATTAGACGAACCCAACTAAATTTGGTTAGGAATTGAGATTTTTGCTGTTATTCTCAAGGCAGCTCCTCTCGGGTTAACTTAACAGCTCGTAAATTTCATCGCTTTATACGTAGCGGTGGCCAGAGACATAAGCATCATGTAAATGTTTATCCAACGCTAATAACACGTTTGCACGACTGATAACCCCAAGTAAGCGCCCTTCATCGTCAACTACCGGGTACACTTTGGGCTTATTGCAAATCATCAAATCTGCCATTTGCACTATGCTGTCTTCGCGTTTTACACACAGAGGCTCTTTTGTCATCACATCGGACACCACGCTATGAGACTCATTTTGATAGGTCGCCTCTAACATTTTTTTAAGACAATCTTGCTCAGATAAAAACCCAATAACCCGCCTTGCTTCATCTATAACCGGCCCGCCCGACTGGCCGCTTTGTAGCAGCTTCTCTACAGCTGATTCTACGCGCATGTCCTGTTTGAATGTTACGGGGCGATGATTTAAGTAGTCTGCGACTTTTATTGATTGCATTGCTCATCTCCATTAAAAACGCCAGCTATCATGATAATAATAGCTGGCGTTTGAAGAACTTGCTTAGTCTCAACGAAATATTGTTTTACTCGCTATAAATACCAACATAGGTAGGTGTTGTTGACGACTTGCTCGCACGATACATTCCCGCGGTATTAAATGGCATGCTAATATTTCCTTTAGGGTCAACTATGATCACCCCTCCCGTGCCACCAATTGGATAAAGCGTATCAAAAATCACTTCTTTCCCCGCTTTTTCAATCGACTTGTTTTGATAAGCGACGCGAGCACAAATATCAGCTGCGACATTATATCGAATAAAATACTCGCCATGTCCCGTTGCTGAAACAGCACAAGAGCGGTTATCCGCAAATGTGCCCGCACCAATCACCGGTGAGTCACCTATTCTTCCAAAGCGTTTCGCCGTCATCCCACCAGTTGACGTTCCGGCCGCTAAATTCCCCTGCTTATCGAGTGCGACAGCCCCCACAGTTCCCATCTTATATTGGCTCTCTAATTGTTGGTGTGCCGCCTGATAGTCTTTGGTCGCCGCTTCTTTCATCTGCAATCGCTTTTTCGCCTTTAAGAGTGATTGATAGCGAGCATCGGTGTCAAAATAGCTGTTTTCCACTAACGTAAAACCGCGTTTCTTAGCAAAGTCTTCCGCACCTTCACCACTTAGCATGACATGTACTGAGTGCTGCATCACTTCTTTTGCCAGGTTGATTGGGTTTTTAATGTGCTTCACCCCCGCCACAGCGCCCGCTTGGCGATTACGACCATCCATGATTGATGCATCTAGCTCATGCCCTTCATCATAAGTGTACACGGCCCCCTTACCAGCATTAAAAAAAGGCGAGTCTTCAAGAATATTAATGGCAGCCGTTACCGCATCAAGGCTTTCTCCACCTTGTTCTAGTACCTTATAGCCCGCCTCAACGGCTTCTTTTAATTTAGCTTTGTATTGTTTTTCTTTTTCTGGTGTGAAGTTACTGCGCTCAATCGTACCAGCTCCTCCATGAATGGCGATCGCAAATGGGGGCGCTTTCTCGTCAGCGACAGCAGCTGTCGCCGACAAGGCTAATAAGACTGCTAGCAAAGAGATTTTTTTCATTTTTATACCTTGGTTCGTTGTTAAACTTCAGCATGAGGTGAATTTTAGAACGATGCAAGCTTTCGCGTTAAAATTGTCAAGCTTACCTATTTATGGTGTGGTTGAAAGAAACTCATGAGCAGAAAGACACAACAGCAAATTTGAATATTTTTCAATCAATTCATGGTTGTTATTTTGACCACAAAATGGAAACATATTTATTACTTTGAAATAACTCAAAGTAATAAAATAACGAAATTCGACAGGAATCGATATGAAAAACATTCTCAAAATTGCAGCTTTTAGCACACTACTGCTTGGTACTGCTCAAGCCGCTTCTACTCAAGAGCAAATTAAAGTTATTGATTACAACACTTTTTATGACACCCAAGTAAACAATGTTGACTGCGGTGGCTACTGGGATGAGCGACGTGTGTGGGTATGTGACTACCGTACAGAGCTCGTTGATGTGAGTTATAAGACTTGCCACTACAAATTAATGCACGGTGAACCTTACGGTCCCTACACTTTATGGGAAACTAAAACCGTACTCGCGACACAAAGCTGCCCCGGAGGTTGGACTATTCCTCATCCGATCCCAAACTATCAGGTGCCTGGAGGAAGCTACTTTCATCAACATGATACTTTTTCAACCCAACAAGAAGAACGCCGAGTAGCGTATAACTGTCGTTGGGAAACACGCTCGGTCTGGATCCCTCGAGGCGGTTCATACTGTCCTATTCCAAACGCTAAGTAATACCAATTTGTCTTAATATTTGCTCAATTTGAAGGAGCAAATTGGTGTAGCAGTTATAAAATAGCATCCACAAAAAAGCGCTTCTCTCTGGAAGCGCTTCTATCGAATCGTTCTATATCTAAAAGCGATTAGCTCGCTTCGCGCTGTGCCTTCATACGTGCAAGGCGCGCAACTTGGTGTGTAGAAGTTAAGAATGCGAAAATCGGTGCTAAATAGCCACGTTTGCGTAGCTCTAAGAAATCTTCGTCACCTAATTCATTTAACTTACGCTCATCCACAAGGTAGATACCGTTGATGTCTTTCTTCTCACCACGGATTTCTACCGTTAGTGTTTGTTGAACCAAAAGCTCTTTGTCAGCAAGATACTGAGTAAACGCTTCAGTTACACGAGCAAACTCAACATAGCTTACTAACGCTTCTTTACGACGACCTAGGTATTCAGTTTCTTTACCGTCTTCGAAAAGCGCATTGCCTTCTTCTTCACCAACTAGCGGGCTTGCTTCATCAATAACAATACCAAACTGATCTTGCTCTGGGTGCTTAACCAGACCAAACGGGTAACGTGCTGCGGCCATTGGCACAAAGCTGCCAGTCCACTTATCACCATCAACAAATAGGTTTTCACCAGGCTGAAGACCAAACATAGCAACCGCTTGAAATTGACCTGACTCAGTGTTTTTAACAAACGCCATCGGGAATTCTGTCGCTACACGCGCAAACTCATGCGCCACTACCGGCATTAAGTGCTGAGTTTTAAGGAAATCAACGTTCACGCCATTTTTTACTTTGATGTTCGCGTGCTTTTCGTTATGTAAAGGCTGCACTTGTTGTTCCGCCATAATACTGCTCCATTATTTTACGTATTTGTTACTTTATTTATTGCCCCTAAGGCTAGCGGTTTTCGGGGCAAATTGGAAGTTAAATTTATCTTACTCGTTACCCTACATATATTAACCACTAGACGAGAACACAATCTTCTCACTTAATGTCAATGATTAGCCGTGGCTGATAAATCAATAACTCTTTGAAGCTGACCCAGCGATAGTAAATGTGCGTGTACTGCTTCTAGCATGCCTGATTTCTGCAAAGACAATAGAGATTCATCATCGAGAGAATTTAGAAGCTCCCTATCGACTGAATATAGTCCCCCAATCTCTTTCTTCTCACCATCCCCCAAATCAAACTTAAAACTAAACTCCGTCAACAAACCAAGTTCGGACAAACGATTAACAAATTGAAACGACAACTCATCTTGACGATACAACTCCTCTAATTGCGAATGTCTTAACTTAAGAAAGTCCGAAAGTTCACCCGAATCTTGAAACAACGGCTCTCCAATCCCTGAACTATTTAATGCCGAAGCGTGAATTGCCAAATATGTCTTTTCATCTGAGGTTTTTGCTAGGACGAATGGATACTTCACTAAATGTTGAGGGATATATGGCGATTCAAACCTATTACCACGATAAAACGCATTTTTTCCGGTCTCAAGCCCAAGAATTGCTATCATTTGGAATTTAGCATCGCCACCAGACTTAATGAAACAAATAGGAAAATTCAGCGCTGCTTTTGCTACTTCACTTGGTGTTATAACCACCAAGTGCCGCTCTTTCGAATGCAATAAGTCAGTATCTAACTTAGCATAAAATTTTTTATGTTTTCCCGCATCAATGATTTCATATTTTTCTGACATTACACACTCAATTAATATGTTAAAGTAACAATTAAATTAGCATGTAAATATACAATTTAAAACCATGAAAATTCAAAAAATAAAACCATCAGATGTTGAAGACTTAAAGACATTCATTGAGAACAGTAATTCTCCGATAATAATATCAGAACTATTTAAAGACTGGCCATATGTTGAGTTAGCAAAAGATTCTCCATCACATTTACTTAGAAAGTTACTTAGCATTGCTTCTAAGAAATTGGTAGATACTTTATTAATCGAATCTAAACATAAAGGACTAATCAGCTACGCAAGCGAAGATTACGAAAGATTCACATTCAAAAAATTTCAAGTTCCACTCAAAGCAGTGTTAAAAAGATTGATTGTTGAAAAGCGAGATGAGCACAGTGAAGACATTGCAGTTCAAAGCGCATTAATAGAGCAATGCCTACCATCTTTTCTTACACAAAATCCATCTCCAAATTTTCTATCTGAAATTTCTCCCAGAATATGGATTGGAACAGCAACAACAGTTCCTGGGCATTACGACACCTCTCATAATATAGCATTGAATGTTTGTGGTAAAAGAACATTTTATTTACTCCCTCCAAATGCAATCCCTAATATCTATGTCGCCCCGATAGATCGCGCCATAACAGGGCCTGCTATTAGCCTTGTCGACTTCGAAAAGCCTGATTTGAGCAAATATCCTAAGTTTAAGAACGTACATAAAGATGTCCAAATTGCAGAACTGGAAGTGGGTGAGGCCTTATATATCCCACCTATGTGGTGGCATAATGTTAAATCACATGAAAGAGCTAATATTCTAGTAAACTATTGGTGGGAAAATAAAACTGCATCCGAGCTAACATCTACTGAAAGTTTAATCCACGCAATTCTCACCATTAGAGCACTTCCAAAATATCAGAGAGATGCCTGGAAAGAAGTATTCAAACACTATGTTTTCGATAGAAAAGAAGATGTCTTTGACAAAACATACAAAGGCATTCTTTCTAATAGTCAGGAAGAAATAAGAAAAGTTGAAGACATATTATTAAAAAGAAATGCCGCTAAATAGCGGCATTTTAATAATATTAGAAACGGAAGTTTGCACCTAGTACAAATCGACGACCATTCTGGTATATAGATAATACTCTTGCTTCATCAGTATTATATTCTATGACCTCTTCATCAGTCAGGTTAATACCTTCAAATACTAATGAGATATTTTCAGTTACGTTGTATGTCGCACTAAAGTCCAACTGGCCATAGTCATCATTCCAAAGCTCCGTACCTGAAGAGTGTAAACCTTTATACCATTTTGTACGGTAGTTATACATCGCTCGAACCGCAAACAGATCATCTTCATAGTAACCTGAAATATTTAACATATTCTCAGAGGCTCCCATTACTAAGCCAGACCCCGGTTTTAGGACATCTCTTTCACCATCATTATTAGCATCAGTATAAGTATAGTTTGCTGATACACCAAAACCATTGTCAAAACTATGTTGAATAGAGGCTTCTAAACCCGTTGTTGTTCCCCCTGCCCCATTCTCAGGCCGAGTAACAGTTACAGGAACCCAACGTTGAGTTTCTTGATCATAAAACTCTTGGCTCGAAGTACCAGATGTTTGGTAACTCTCAATATCTTTGTAGAATAGCGTTATTGCAAGTAACGATGCATCACCGAAGTAATATTCCCAAGCAGCATCAAACTGGTTAGCTACTTGTGGATCTAGATTTGGATTACCAGCCTGTGCAGTTGGATTATCTTCACCAAGATCGCCAGGTGCGGTAATTGGTGAAATATCAAAGAAATTAGGACGCGCCATCGTTCGTGCCGCAGACAACCTCACAATTTGATCTTCAGCTAAGTCATAAGATAAATTGAAGTTTGGCAAAATCTCGGTGTAGCTACGTGACTCAGTTTTCCACTCTAATGTAGAAGGTGTTAAATCACCATTGAGGCCAGGGTTTTTGACAGTTAATAAGTCCCAAGAATCTGAAGAGAACAAATAACCAGCAGAATCTTGCTCAGTCTTAGCAACCCTTACACCTATGTTGCCTCGGAAACTTTCTCCAGAGAAATCACCCTGAACATAGAAAGCCGTTTTTTGCTCAGCTACTTCAAATATTTCTGGTAAATTCTTGTGAATTGCATAGGAAGCATTTGGACCTAACCCTAATTCCAACATACGATCACTGTTGTGTATCAACTGTTGAGTAATATCACCATTGACAACGTCAGCACCAACAGTATCAGTGCCTCTAGAAAGGTCACAATCCGCAAGCGTACTACATTGATTAGCCAAGATCTGGTTCATGTAATTATCACTCTCACCATCGTTAGCTAAACCCCAATGCCAACTGTAGGCATTTCTGTCTTGCGTGCGTTTGTGATCACGATATTTTGCACCAACTTTAATTGATGTAAACGCACCAAGTTCGACCGGGAAGTCAAAGTCTACCTGAGCATAAGACTCTTCATCTGTTGTTGGTTTATTCCCACCCCAGATCCAGCCACCGTTAAATTTAGAAGGGTCCGTACCATCAATACCAGCGTTTACTGTTGGAGTACCATCAGTTAGATCAAAGTTGTAATCTCCCTGCCCGCCGTATTCCCAAGAAGTTTCATTTAATGTTCCACCCTCGGCTTCAGTCGTACCAAGCTCCACATTCATTGAGAATGAATCCGTTGCAAAGTCAATGTCTAAATGAATTGAATTAGTATCCGTGCTTGAGATACGGTTGATATGATTCCAACGAACATCACCACCGCCAGTGCCTTTTAATGCGTTGCCGTCACTAAACGAAAGCTCGGCCTCTGACCCAGGATTCATCAATAGAAAGTTTGAATTGGTATTATTCACATCCATATTTGAATCAAGTATGTTTAAAGTCGCACTGAAATCGTCGGAAGGTGCAAATTGAATCGAGCTGAAAAATGTTGTTCTTTCACGATCTTGGCGGAAAACAGGAACCCCCATAGTACGAGGTGTATAAGTTCCATCACCTTGAACATCCCAACCAAGTACCTCAAAACCTTCACGACGAACTGTACGATCAGCTTTTGAACCAGAAATTAAAATACCAAATTGCTCACTTTCATTCTTCCATGAATAAAGTGCTTCAATTGATGGATCATGTTCTTCCGCTACTTCTGAGTATTGGCTCTGCAAGCTTAACTGAACAGTACCAGAATCCAAATCAAGAGGCTTGCGTGTATTTAGAATTACTGTACCACCAATTGAGCCTTCATCAATACGCGCTTCAGGAGATTTATATACTTCCAAGCTACTTACCAATGAAGACGGAAGCATTGTAAAGTTGAAACTACGAGAAGGGTTATCCAAGATAAACCAGTCAGCTGTACCAACATTTTGTCCGTTTAATAGAGTGCGGTTTTTAGTTGGATCTGAACCTCGAACAGTAATCTTTTCACCTTCACCAAACTCACGGCTAACCCCTACACCAGTAATACGAGATAGAGATTCCGCAACGTTTTTATCCGGAAACTTACCAATATCTTCTGCTGTTATCGAATCAACAACAGCGTTTGCGAATCTTTTGTTATTAATGTCCGCCTTACTGGAAGCGCGAATACCGCGAACTTCAATGACTTCTACGTTTTCTTGTACTTGATTTTGACTTTCTTCTGCAACTACAACGCCTGAAAAGCCCGCACCTAGTGCGATGCTGACGTTAACTGCAAGTAAGCTTTTTTTGAAATTATTAGCTAACACAGGATTCCCCTTGAATCATTTTGTTGGTTTTTTAAATCACTTCTGCCCAGTGATGATGACAACGCTGTCATCTAATAACAAACCATACACCCTAAATTACATATTCGCTACAATTTTTTTGGCCTGTTATTCAAAAAATATTCATATAGATATATATCTTATTGATAAATATAAATTTAAATATGACCAAGATATGGTTTGTTACAAAAACGATTGGAGAATAACACAAAAAATTTTGCTGCTGTAGGGTTTTAAGATGGAATTGTCTTAATAAAGGGACATTTTAATTATCTGAATACACACAAGGGGATGTGTATTCAATTCCCTCATCAAGCTTGGACAGAAGCTAAAGATGAGAATCAATATCAATGACAACGCTGTCATTATAAGTTTATCTGTAAGTACTGTCTAGTTCTTTTAAGAGAAATTTTTATGACAAAGGCTTATGAAATCTAAGATTAGCGAGTTAGTTATCACTATCTTTTGCACAAATTTGAATACCCAATTACGGGACTTGTTGATTTTCTAATGATCGTATCTTGAATCAGTAAAATTTATTGCTTTTATTCGTAAGAAGTAAGAAGTAAGAAGTAAGAAGTAAGAAGTAAGAAGTAAGAAGTAAGAAGTAAGAAGTAAGAAGTAAGAAGTAAGAAGTAAGAAGTAAGAAGTATTGTCGCTTCGAGCTTAATGTCCAGAGGTATTCAATCAGTTGACTCAAATAATCTAGGTAAGGCCAGCTACCACGCCAACCTTACCTTCTACTATTTCTAGTACCTATGATCTTAGGTTACGGGCACCAGAATACGGTCAAATTAATATCAGGATGATTTAATACAGCACGCAGTGGTACTTCATACTCTGAGCCGGGTTGTTTTGCCGCTTCATACACCGCTTTTTTTTCATCACCAGAGATCAATAAAACAGCCGCCTTAGAATTAGCTATTCCTGCCAAAGACAAACTCATGCGCTCGGTGATCTCACCTGTCACTTCGCTTTGATGAGCATTAATTGCGCACACAGTGTTTGTGGTCGTTAATGCGTGTTCTAGGCCATTTGCACTTGGGAATAAACTGGCGGTATGACCATCCGGCCCCATTCCTAAAATGGTTACATCAAACGGCTTTTTCAACGCTGCATAAGCAGACTCACATAGATCAGCGCCTTCTAGTGCTGACACTGCTGCATTCTTCATTGTCACAAATCGAGCATTTGCCGCTTTGTCTTTCAGTAATGTCGACTTAATAAATGCTTCGTTAGACTTTTCGTGATCCGGTTCGACCCAACGTTCATCAACCATAGCAACCGTAATTTTGTCCCAGCCTAGCTCAACACCAGAAAGGTAACGATACGCTGGAGCCGGTGATGAACCACCAGACACTAGCAACACCGCTTCACCGTCTTGCTCAATACCTTGACTGAGCCCAGTTTGAAGTAGCTCTGCAAGCGCTGCTGTCATTTCGTCTTTCGAGTTGAAGTTTCTTTCTGTTAACTGTGCCATTACGCTTGCTCTCCCGCATTGAACCAAACATGTTTGTTTTCTTCTAGCAGTTCATCGGCGTCTTCAGGACCCCAAGAGCCAGCACGATAAAGTGACGGAGCCCCTTTACTCTGCCAACGCTCAATGATTGGATCAACCCACTGCCATGCTTGGCGCACTTCGTCACGGTGAATAAATAAAGCAGGGTTATTTGCAGCGGCGTCTAGCATTAAGCGCTTATATGCGTCTGAATGATAGCCATTGTTATACTTTTCACTCAATGAGATATTTAGCGTCACTGGCTCTAGTTGCATTTCAAGGTTATCTAGACGCTTAGACATTAGCGTTAACTGAATACTTTCTTCAGGTTGTAACCTTATTACCAGACGGTTTGGCTGAATTGGACCCGCCGCATCGCCATAAACATTGTGAGAAACAGGCTTGTACTCAACTACAATTTCAGCACAACGCTTTTTCATACGCTTCCCTGTTCTTAAATAGAAAGGCACGCCAGACCAACGCCAGTTATCAATGTGAGCACGAATAGCAACAAATGTTTCTGTTTTACTCGACCCTTCGCCCAACTCTTCAAGGTAGCCAGGTACCAGCTTACCTTCAAGGTCGCCTGGCACATATTGACCACGCACAACATTATTATCTACACCCGTGTCAATTAGCGGTCTAAGCGCTTCTAATACTTTAAGCTTTTCAGTGCGAATGCTGTTGGCATTAAGTTTATGTGGTGACTCCATGGCAACCAAGCAAAGTAGTTGCAATAAGTGATTTTGCACCATATCACGAAGTGCACCCGCTTTGTCGTAGAAGCCAGCTCTGCTTTCAAGACCGACTGTTTCAGAGATACTGATCTGAATATTATCTATGGCTTTAGCATCCCATAAATTCTCGAACAGTGCGTTTGAGAATCTAAGTGCCATCAGGTTTTGAACCGTTTCTTTACCTAGATAATGATCGATACGGAATACTTGCTCTTCCGAGAAGAACTCACCGATTTTGGCATTAATTTCTTCTGCAGATTTACCGCAATAACCAATAGGCTTTTCAACAACTACACGTGATTGCTCAGTGATTAGCCCTTTGATTGACAATAGCTCACAACAACGGCCATAAACCGCTGGAGGAAGTGACAAGTAGAATACACGAGACTTATCTTCCCCATCAGCCAAAATATTCTTTAGCGTATCCCAGTGTTCATCTTCTTCAGTAACGTTGACTACCACAGGCACTAAAAACTGTTCAAATGCGGACCAATCTTTCTTGTTGTATTCGCCTTTGCCAAGGTGAGTTTGTAATGCGATATGTGCCGTTTCGATAAATTCTTGTTGTTTGTTTTGTTCACGAACGGTCGGTAAGATGCGAGTGCCTTCAGGTAAGTTACCTTCTTGATATGCACGATACAAGGCTGGTAGGAGTTTGCGAAGTGCTAAATCGCCTCCCCCACCAAAAATTACGATGTCAAAAGGATTAAGCATAATTCACTCTCATTAGGTTAGGCGTGCACTACAAGCACGCAGTGTTTATTCGATTTGGAGCCACTCCAAAGCCTACCAAACTCATTGTGTAACGGGTGATGATTTCGATTGCAATGCACTAGTAATATCAATTCGACTTAATACCTGCTCAATTTGAGGGATTAAGTAAGTTGGTATAAATGAGTCTTAGAAACCTGTATTTCCTCTCACAAAAATACAGGTTCTAAGTACTCCAGCGCTACCCGTTCAAAGGTATTCTGTTTACTTCCAGTTCCACTCGAAGTATTAATTTGTTCTCTTTTGCTTGTAATAAGCGATTAGACCCGCCGTTGAGCTATCATGCGGGTTAGTAACGCCTTCTTGCGTTAGCTCGGCTTCAATATTTGAAGCAAGCCCTTTACCAAGCTCAACACCCCACTGGTCAAATGAACACACATCCAAAATAATGCCTTGGCAGAAAATTTTGTGTTCATACAAGGCAATTAGTCGGCCCACAGCTTTTGCATCTACCTTATCTAAGATAAATGAAGAAGTTGGACGGTTACCTTGGTGTATTTTATGCGGGATCAACTTGTCGATTTCCGCATCCGACTTACCTTTAGCCGTTAAATCTTCACGTACCTGCTGTGCATCTACACCCGCCATCATCGCTTCCGTTTGCGCGAAGAAGTTAGACAGTAAAATATCGTGATGCTGGCCTACTTTGTTTTGCGGTTCAATCGAAGCGATGAAATCGGCCGGTACAATCACATTACCTTGGTGTAAACACTGATAAAAAGCGTGCTGGCCATTTATTCCTGTCATGCCCCAAATAATTGGCACAGTCGTATAGTTTACCTGCTCTCCTGCAAAAGTAACATGCTTACCATTACTTTCCATTTCACCTTGTTGTAAATACGCAGGCAGCATATGAAGCGCCTGATCATAAGGCAAAATCGCTTGTGCTTGATACCCTAAGAAGCTGGTATTCCATACACTAAGTAACGCCATCAACAGTGGAATATTGTCTTCGTTGTTTGCCGTTTTAAAGTGCTCATCAATTTCAAACGCACCTTCAAGTACTTCGACAAACTTATCGAAGCCTAAATAAAGTGCGATTGGTAATCCTATCGCGCTCCAAAGCGAGAAACGACCGCCAACCCAGTCCCACATCGTAAACACGTTGTCATCGCTAATACCAAACGCTCTGGTCTTCTCAAGGTTGGTGCTCACCGCAACAAAATGCTTGGCGATTGCCGCTCTATCATTTGCAGCATTCAAAAACCACTCAACGGCAGTCTTTGCATTGGTCATAGTTTCAGAGGTTGTGAAGGTTTTTGATGACACAACAAACAGGGTTGTTTCTGCGTCCAAACCTTTTAGTACTGAAGCAATCTGTACACCGTCAACATTTGAAACATAATGCACGTTTAGCGTGTCATCTGCATACGCAGCAAGCGCATCAGTTACCATTTGCGGGCCTAAGTTAGATCCGCCAACGCCAATCGCAACCACATCTTTTACAGCTTTGCCTGTATACCCTTGCCACTCACCTGAACGAACTCGGTTACTAAATGCTTGTAGTTTTTCTAATTCTGCATTGACTTGTTCAGTAACGTTTACACCATCCACATAAATAGGTGTATTAGCTCGGTTACGCAGTGCTGTATGTAAAACCGCTCGGTCTTCGGTGATATTTATTTTTTCACCAGAAAACATCTTTTCTCGCCAAAGCGCGATATCGCTCTCTTTTGCGAGCTGCATCATTTCAGAGAATGTTTGGTCGTCAATGCGTTGCTTGGAAAAGTCGAACAACACACCTGGGATTTGACGAGAGAACTTTTCAAATCTTTGTGCATCGTTTTCAAACATCGTTTTTAAATGCTGTTGCTCTACTCGCTGCGCAGAACCACTGAGCTTTTGCCAACTATCCAAATCTACACGACCACCCATTACATATTCCCCTAAGACGTAAGTGATTGTTAGTTACCTTACTTTTCAGTTAGTAACAACAAAGAAACATTATTAAACAAGCACATTATGTCAAAATGACAACGCTGTCAAATTGCTTCTTTTCAATTTTACATTGCGAATAATAACCTAAAACAAAATTTTTGACACCGGTATCATTCATTTATTTCTGCGAATTGTAGTGCTAAATTCTGTACTTATTAGATAGACTAAGAAAAACAGATGATCCTTTTATTAAGCCGATGGTCGCCTTAGCGGCTAAATATCACAGAAATTGGGCGCTAGCTTCTGCATACATAAAGCGCTACTATTCCTCTGTGCTTAATAATGATCGATACAGACCTGTAAATAGAAGAACAACTACATGAAAGTCACTATTAATGATGTTGCCAAGCTAGCTGGCGTATCTATGAAAACCGTATCGCGGGTAATCAATAAAGAACCTTCGGTTAGAAAAAAAACCTACGATCAAGTAATGCAGGCTGTCAAAGAGCTTAATTATCAGCCTAATATTGCTGCAAGAAACTTAGCTGGTACTTCTTCATTTGCAATTGGCTTGGTCTACGACAATCCCAATGCGTATTATGTCATTGATATGCAAAACGGGGTGTTATCTCGCTGTAGAGATGAAGGGTATGAGCTCGTCATCCACCCCTGTGAATCCAATTCGGAAAATATGGCCGAAGAATTCGTCACTATGATCAAACGCTCACGTCTTGCAGGTTTAGTCTTGACTCCTCCTCTATCCGAGCAACAAGCCATTATTGATATGCTAGATGAGCTGGGCATTCATTACGTGCGTCTACTTTCAGGCCGAGCGCAAGAAGCGGAAAGTAGCGCAAATAACTGTATCTTTGTTGACGACTACGCTGCTGCCTATGAAATTACCGAGCATCTGATCCAACTTGGGCATAAAAAAATTGCTTTTGTACTTGGTGATGAAGAGCATAAATCAACTGCAGAGCGACTAGCTGGATATCGAGATGCCCTAAAAGCACACGATATAAAACAAGATGATACACTGCTCTATCACGGCACGTACTCATTTGAATCTGGAGTAAAAGGCGCTAAAGCACTGCTGGCCGATGGCAATCCAAACCAAATCACTGCGATTTTAGGTGGTAACGATGAGGTTGCAGCTGGGGCTTTATTTGCTGCGCGGCTGATGAATATAGAGATCCCAGGTCAATTGTCTATCAGTGGCTTCGAAGACTCTCCATTCTCCCGCCAAACTTGGCCAAAGCTTACGACTGCACATCAGGCTAACAACATTATTTCTGAACATGCTGCGCGTCTATTGTTTTCTAAAACACGTGGACATCGAAAAAATGATAAAGAAGTCTCACATGTGTTCACACCGAGCATGGTCGTTCGTGAAAGCACGGGTAGAGTCACACAATAACTACTTATTTATAGTCGGCTCATGAGCCGACTAACATCAAAAAAACGTCACTATTTCACCAATAGTTCTTCACTCTTACTCGACCATGCATTGATCAGCGCCTTGACCAGAGATGCAAGTGGAATAGCAAAGAATACCCCCCAAAAACCCCATAAACCACCAAAAAATAATACTGCAACAATAATATAAACAGGGTTAAGATCCACAGCTTCTGAAAACAATAACGGCACTAAAACATTACCATCTAATGCTTGAATAATGCCGTACGCGATGAGAATGGTCCAAAATTCTGGCGCTAGACCAAATTGAAACAAAGCTACTGCGGCAACGGGTAAGGTAACGAGTGCAGCACCAATAAATGGGATAAGTACAGAAAGTCCAACCAATGTCCCCAGTAATGCGGCATAGCGTAAATCCAAAATAGAAAAGGTCACAAAGCTCACTACACCAACGATGACAATCTCAAAAACTTTACCACGAATATAATTCATGATTTGTTGGTCCATCTCATGCCACACTTGTGAAATAAGCTTTCTGTCCTTAGGTATAATTTTTGACACTCCAGATGTAAGTTCTGACTTGTCTTTCAACATGAAAAAAGCAAGCAGTGGCACTAAAACCAAATAAATCATCCATGCGACAACGTCTTTTAATGAGGTTAATGAGGCTGAGACAATAACTTCGCCAAGCTCTAGCAATTTACTTTCCACAGAGCTCACAATTGCCTGTACCTGAGTTGTAGAGATCAGCGTCGGGTAGTATTCAGGTAAATGTAAAAGGAAGTCCTTACCCTCTTCTACCATGGTTGGACTTTCTTGGAGCAAGTTACTTAACTGTTGCCACAGAACAGGAACGATACCAAATACCAGCCCCAAAGCGACGCCCACAAATACCGCCATTACGACTACTGCTGATAACATCCTACTGCCAGTCACTCGGGTGAGCTTATTCACTGGCCATTCAAGTAAATAGGCGATCACAATTGCGACCAGTACCGGCATGACATAACTGCCAAAAAAGTACAGCAAAGCAACTGTGGCAACTAGCATCAACAATAGCGTGACGGAATGTGGATCTGAAAACTTTTTGATGTACCACGCTTTTACTAACTCAAACATCCATGATCTCCAAACACACTTCACCGCTTTCAATTTCAATAATTTGGTAACTCACCGAGTTACCATCCAAATACTTTTTGATATCTAACAAGCTCTGATCCTGACTCATCAGCAATTTTAGTTTGCCTAGAGTATAGTCATGGCGCTTTAACCGCCACTTAAACTGAACAAATAATGCAGGACAGGTAAATTCTCGTAGATCATGTACAAATTTTGTCGTCTTGTCTCCACACAAATCACTCAATGCGGTAGCCCTCAAGGCGTTGATGGTTTATTCTTAATAGCATACTCTACTTCTTGGGAATCTTAATGCCAGGCGTTAATAATAAGGCCCGATTGCCAGCCAATCCAACACTAAAAGAAATAAATTGGTACAAAAAGCAAATTAATTGGGGTGAACTTCCGCCTTTTTATCACCTTGTCGCCTCAGCGGTAAGTGAATGTGAAGGTCTGCTCCATCACGGCTTTGACAATGCGGTAAAGCGTTTGCTAGATAAGCGAAATTGGAATATAGAACTATTAGGTGGTTATGAAGATGACAGTGGCATAATTCACTGTGACAATAAACCTCAAATCGCGTTACATCAAGCATTTACTGACAGAGGTTTTGAGCTTTGGGCTTACCCAATAGCCAAAGGCACCAAGATTGATGCCTATGTTAAAGACAATCGTTTTTTGGAGTTTCGAGTATGGGATCCGCATACGATGAAAAACTTACTGCGCATCAACCAGCTCCATAAATTCATTGCGTTTTACTTTGAACGCGGTGATATAGCTGACAAAGCTCTGATACTTCATGCGCACAAAGTGCTGCATATGACAGTGACGTTTTTGCAAAAAGAATTGAACATCACTAGTGTTGCAGGGGTCTCAATAAAAGATTTTTACCAACTTTGTGAAAAAGATGCTCGAGCATGCAATGATGAAGTCGACTTAGCTAGGATCATGCTCGGAGAAGACCTTAAAAGGGATTAAAATGCGGTTAAAACCCCTATTAAATTCAATCGTTTTAACATTTGCGCTCGCTGCATCAAGCAGCGCTATTGCACAAACAGAACTGAAACTACCAGATTTAGGCACTTCAGCTCTCCAAGTACTACCTATTGAAAAAGAACAAGCGATCGGCGAAGTCATGATGATGCAGCTGCGCTCGCGCTCCCCAGTGGTTGGCGATCCGGTACTTGAAGAGTACTTAACCAGCCTAGGCAATCGCCTCGTCGCCAATGCTAATGATGTACGCTTTCCATTTACCTTTTTTTGGATTAATAACAAAGATATTAATGCCTTCGCTTTTTATGGAGGCCACGTTGGTGTACATACGGGACTCATTGCGCAATCCGATAATGAGAGTCAATTAGCATCCGTTATTGGCCACGAAATTGCGCACGTTACCCAACGTCATTTAGCACGCCGCGTACAAAACGCAAAAGACAACAGCGCCTTGACCATAGCGGGGCTTATTACTGGTATTTTGGCAACCGTAGTTGCCCCAGATGCGGGTATCGCCATTTTATCCGCAAGCCAAACGCAATCATCGTTGAACCAACTAACGCATAGCCGAAAAGCCGAGCAAGAAGCCGACCGATTTGGTATGAATACACTACATAAAGCCGGCTTTGACCCCTATGCGGCCAGTGAGTTTTTAACTAAGCTCTCGGATCAAATTCGTTTTAAAAATAAGCCCCCTGCATTTTTGCTTACGCACCCGTTACCCGACAGTCGAGTATCGGACGTTAGGCTTAGGGCACAACAATTCGAGAAAATGCATTATCCCTCAAGCCTTTCCTACGCGTTAGCTAAAAGCCGTGTGCTTGCACGATACTATTATTCAGAAGATGCTGGTGAAGCCTTTTTCAGAAACGCTCTAAAGCACTCAGCAGAGCTCGACAAGCGCGCCCTACAATACGGGTTAGCAATTACGTTACTCGATCAAAAAAACTACGAGGAAGCTGGCAAACTATTGGATGAGTTGTTAGAAAAAGATCCGAATAACCTGTTTTATCTTGATGTGTATACCGATTATTTAATTGCGACAGAGCATTCTGGCAAAGCGGTTGAGATGCTTCAAGCTCAACACCAACTTAGACCCAATAACCAAGTTATCACACTAAACTATGCCAATGCCGCAATAAAAGCAAAACAGTATGAAGTTGCCGAGCAATTGCTTAAGATCTTTTTGCTTGAGAAACCGGATCATATTCTCGCCCGTGATTTACTCACACAAGCCTATGAAGCCCAAGAAAACAAGGCGGCTTACCATGAGTCAAAAGCGAGTGTCTATGCCCAGTATGGTGCATTTAATAAAGCAGCAGACGAAGTCCAGCGTGCACTCAATCATGTCGAAGATAACGAAGATATCAAGCGTACCAGATTAAAAGCGCTACTTAGCCAATACCGTAATATGCAAAAAGAAATCGCTAAGCTGTGATGCTTGGCGATTGCTTACAGCGATATACAGCGATAGTAGAAACGTATTTAAGCCAATTTTCTTGCACATCGCTTTTCGTCATCTCTACATTAAGCTATGATCCGTTTACATTACGAATTAGAGCGAAATCATGTCAGTAGAAATCTATCACAACCCGCGTTGTTCAAAATCACGTGAAACCCTAGCTTTACTAGAGTCCAATGGCGTTAATCCTACCGTTATTGAATACCTAAAGACGCCAATCGATAGTGACACTTTGGCTAATTTACTTTCTAAACTTGGATTTAGTTCTGCTCATCAGCTTGTACGTAGCAAAGAAACGCTCTACAAAGAGCTTGGACTATCGAAAGAGTCGGATGAAGCGACACTGCGCACTGCCATGCTTGAAAACCCTAAACTGATTGAGCGTCCTATCGTTGTTAAAGGTGATAAGGCGGCGATTGGCAGGCCTCCAGAGTCGGTGCTTAATATCCTGTAATGAGTAAAATTCTTATTTTATACCACTCCAGTCATGGCTCTGTGGCGAATATGGCGCACGAATTTGCAGACACCATAGTGTCACAAGGTGGTGAAGCCATAGTGCGCGTATTTGAGAAGCGCCAAGACCATGATGTGATCGTAACAAAGCAAGACTTAGTAGCATGCGACGGGTTAGCGTTCGGTACTCCAACACGCTTTGGCATGATGGCAGCCCAAGCGAAAGCGTTTTGGGAAACCACCAGCGATTTGTGGCTTAAAGGCACGCTCATCGATAAACCAGCCTGCGTATTTTCGTCTTCAAGCAGTATGCACGGTGGCAACGAGGCTACCCTACTCAACCTCTCCTTACCGTTATTACACCACGGCATGATGTTGTTAGGTATCCCCTATGATGTTCCAGAGCTTTTGGCGACCGAAATGGGCGGAACGCCTTACGGTGCAACACATGTTGCGGGCAGCCAAAACAATGCTTCACTCACTCAAACAGAAATCAAAATTTGTCGTGCAGCAGCGAGTCGACTGCTACGCGTCGCGGAAAAGTTAACATGAATGAAATTGCAAAAAAGCCCATCACTAGACGCTTTCAACGCTTTGCGCTAGTCGGGTATTTTGGTCTTTTGATCCTGATGCCACTGTGGCTCTTCGTGCTTGCACCAAGAGAAGGTTACAGCTTGGGCTTTGTCTTTGTGGTGTACGTTTTACCTTTATTACTCCCGCTTAAAGGTATTTTACAAGATAAGCCATACACTTATGCGTGGGCAAACTTTGTCGTAATGTTTTATTTTATCCACGGCTTTACCCTTTTATGGACATCTCCAGACGAGCTATTGTTAGTCCTGCTTGAGATTGGCTTTGCAACGTCCATGTTTATTGGTTGCACTTACTATGCAAGACACAGAGGCCAAGAGTTAGGGTTGAAGATCCGCAAGTTAAAAGAAGACCTTGCTGACGAAAAGGCAGCGCACGAGCATAAAGAGTCATAATCTCGCTCGCATAACTCCATTAAAAAAGCGCAGTCTTCAATGAAGTAACTGCGCTTTTTAGCATCAATCCGTCAGCTTAGTTCGTTACTGTAAGCTACTGCAACGATAGTACGGCTATCAACACCAATACTGAAAACAATACCTGCACACCAATACTAAGCCATGCTAACGCATTTACCCCGATCAGTGACCAAGGCGTTGAGCTGTTTGGGTATAGAGGGTTGCTGCGTTTACGCCTCGCAAAAACAAAAATTGCGATAGAAGCTGCCGTAGTGAAAAGTGTTGCGATGGTTTTTTCATCCACCTCATCAGTAAAGAATAAAAATAACTGCAGCGGTAGCAAAATAGCAGCAAAGGCATAAAGAATATGGACAGTTTTTATTTTTTGATACTTTGCCTCATTAGAAAGCTCGATAATACCGTGCTGCTCAAATGTTTGCTTAGAAGTAAGCGCCTGATTTTTCATAGCCACACGGTATGGGGTGTCGCCATGAATATCCGCAAGCGTCGGGTCATCACCATGTTCAAAAATCATTTCGATCATAGCTGCAGAGTTCGATGCCGCCGCATAGTGCATTAAGTTCCTGCCCGATTCGTCCAATTCATTTACTTTATGGTGCGGCAACATGGTTTCAACCGCGCTCACGAAGCCATTTTCAACCGCTAACATAATAGCTGAGCGCCCACTGCTATCTCTCGCAGTTCCTGTCGCGCCCTGCGTGACTAAGGTGATAATCGCTGATTGCTTCACCTGTTGTTGGGTTAGCTGGAACAATAGCGCTTGTTCCAAAAGACCCGTTACTTCATCTTTGTCACACATAGTGCAAAGCAGCTCAAAAGTCTGCTGTCCATCCAGCAAACTATCTGTTGCTAGTTTAGCCGTGGCTGCTCGGTCAAGCAGACAAGTATCAATATGAGTCAATAGTGCCGCATGTGTTGCCTCCGAGCTGTTGCACCACAGAGAAACAATTTCTTTCGCGCTAAACTTAAGCCCTTTCTCCAGTAGCCATATCAGCGTTTTTTCATAATGTTTGTCACAGAGCAACTCTACAAACGATAAGCTTTGCTCTTGCACCTGAGCTTGAATATCAGAGTACTGGCCAAGACGCTGAATGAGTGTTTTTATTAGCTCATCCTGATCAGTATCATTTTCCTCAATGTGTTGAATTACGCTATTAACGTATTGACGCTGTTTATCGTCATAGTCATCAATATGCTGAAAATAACAGGCTTCGAACGGCTCTAGCGGTCGTAACCAAGCGAGGTAAAATAAAGGAGGTAGAACAGTGGTCGTTACGCCCTGCTCATCTTTCATTTGTTGGCAATTCGGCCATGCCTCTATGGCATCTAGAATGTAAGCACCGTTTTGTTCGATTAACCCCTTTAACAGCATGGGATACTGAGCAGGCCAAATTAACACTTGTTCCATGAATGCGCTATTATCCTCAGAATGTAAATATATGCAGCATAATTATCGCGAAATGACTAGGTGGTGAATAATATCAACAGTCGCGCTAAAATGCTCACCTATTTCAGGACAAATTTAAAAAATAGGGCTTTTTTGAGGAGCTAGAATGGGCAATCAATTAGAAACATGGCAAGTGGTCTTGATCATTGCTGGCGTGTTAGGGGTGATTTGGAGCAATATTGCGTTGTTAAAGTATTCCGCCAAATTTGAAATGAAAAAGAAAATAGACGAGCAAACGGCACCTTTTGACAAAGATAAAGTAACATCCAAAAACAACACGCCTCAAAACAATCCAAAAAAGGATGAAGATTGAAGCATGTTGCGACGTTAGACGTGCTGACTAATCATTCATCCACATTTGAAATTTAATCGCACATCATAAGGCTTACCGAGCGCACCATCGGCTATTCCTCCACCTATGGTCATTGCAGCCCCTGCATCATCAACACTATTTCGACCAAAAATCCACATCGCCATACCGGCAGCCTCAACGGCGTTAGCTACGCCTTTTTGCGTGATATAAGTACTCTCAGGCGTATCGCTGTTATAAATGATATCTAGATTCACAACATACGCGACCATATCAGCTTGTTTGCAATAGTGTCTAGCCTGCTTTAATGCTTCTTTACTACCCGCATCACGGCTGTCGGAAAATAACATAATATTATGCACACCATCAGACGATGGACGCACATCATCATGATGAGCACACCCAGATAACCAAACCGCTAAACCAACACTTAATAGAATTCTTTTCATCACACTCTCCTATTCATTAAGCGCAAGCTTAGAGGTTATTTCGGTTTAGTTCCGTTAGTCATTGTTTAAATTTGTAGTAAGCGACACGGTTGACCAATCACTGAGCTCACTTAACTTCCACGTCCACCCAAACTAGGCGATGATCGGAGCTGGCATGACGACTTTCCACTAAACGGAATAATTCGTCTTCTTTGCTTGGCCAGAAAACCCCGCTGCTAAGTACTCGAAAGCCGAACTTGGATGGTAGTACGTAATCTACGCGTGCCCCCCAATGTGCGGTATAACTGCGACTCGCACTTTCCTTGCTATGTTCACTTCCGCCTCTACTCGTTGGCGCTAAGTCCGAGAATACTTTAGGGTTATCTAATAATTGTTCTATCACACCAGGTCTATGTTTATCCCCTGTATCGGCAGCATTTAAATCACCGACAATGACAAACCGTGTATCATTTTTAAGGCCACCTTTAACGCCATTATCATCATAAATGTACTGGCTACGTTTAGGGTCGATATAATCGGCCATTAAGCGGATCTCATCGTGATTTCTGTTGCCATTTCTATCCTCTTCACCATCAAAAACTGGAGGCGTTGGATGCATCGCCAGCAGGTGAAATAATTTACCGTTCACTTCAATTGGCAGATCCCAGTGAGATTTTGAGCTTAGTCTCAAATTTTGCCACTCTTGCTCACTATACCAAGGCTGTTTCGTCACAGGGTCTGTTGTGACCTTATGGTCTGGCATATCTTTCCAAAGAAAGGTCTGCAGAGTTCGGGCCTGCTCTTTTTTAATCGGGTACTTTGACAGTACAACCATCCCATATTGCCCCTCATATAAACCAAACCCTTGGGCATCACCGCCATAACTAGATTGCTTGCCGTCATTATCTAAATCATACGGTGTTGGTAATCCAGTATTGACTGGCGCAATATAAAAGTAAGGATACGATATCGGCTGCTGATCCGCTTGAGGTTGTGCTAGATAGTTATTTACAAATGCCTGTACACCTTTATTTGGTTCAGCGATGTAATCAAATTCATTAAGTAGAATCACATCTGGGCGAACACGCTGAATGATTTCTGCAATATTTCTGATTTGTTGATGTTGACCATTCTGTAGCAGTTTACTGAGCTTTTGAGAGTCCAGAGCTTGCCCTTTTTGTTGATAGTTCGTTGCTTCCATACTGACATTAAAGGTAGCAACACGAAGTGTTTGTGCACTTACGACCGTTGTCATTAATAAAAAAAGTAGACCTACGTATTTCATAGACTTGCCTTAAAAAATTGTGAAAATCCCGCGTCGACTATTTTATTCATAATCCTTTGAAAAATGGAAATTATCTCGACAGATTCAAACGATTTAATGTTGGCAAGTTAGCAAAGAGCGGTTAAAGTTAAGTGATTAACTGCCTTGTACTGCCAATGTGAAATTTGTGAGTATTTTAAAACGATTACACCTCATCACCACAAACCAAGACACCACATTTGAAGAAAAAGTGACGGCGCTGCTGACACTTGGTCTCGATGTGTTTGAGCTTGATATTGCAATCGTCAGTGAAATTCAGGCTGATATATACACAGTAAGACATGTGATCACCCCAGATAATTCTTTGTTGGTAGGTACGGATTTTGAACTGGCGAACACCTATTGCTGGCACACTTTACAAGCTGACAGCGCACTGTCTTTTCATCACGCTGGTATCAGCGAAATTGCCACTCACCCTTGCTACGCAAACTTTGGCCTAGAGAGCTACATTGGTGCGCCGATTATTGTTGATGGTAAACGCTATGGTACCGTCAACTTTTCCGCATCTAGTGCCAAAGCCCAAGCGTTCAGTCAAGAACACTTAGATTACGTGAGTTTATTAGGTCAATGGATTGGTGTTGAAATTTCTCGGCAAAAGGCGTTAAAAAAGATACAACACCGTTCACAAGCATTAGCAGCGATGAGCCGTCTTGCTGATATTGGCTCATGGGAAGTCGATTTTAAAAAGAACAAAGTGTATTGGAGCCAACAAACGCGACTCATTCATGGCGTTGATGATAACTTTACACCAACACTCGACAATGCCATCAGCTTCTATAAACCCGGCGTTCACCAAGGAAACATTAAACAAGCCATAGACGACGCCATCACCTCCAAAACCAAATGGGACATAGAATCCATTATTATTGATGCCAACGGCAACGAAAAGTGGGTCGCCTCTCACGGTCAAGGTGAATATGAAAATGGCGAATGCGTTCGGGTTTTTGGTGCCATTCAAGATATAGATGAACAAGTCAAAATGCGTATTGCATTGGAGCAAAAGCGCGAAGAAGCGGAGCAACTTCTTAAAACCCGGAGTGAATTTATCGCCAAAATCAGCCATGAATTAAGAACCCCGCTGAACGGATTAGTCGGTATGCTTCAAGCGTGCAGAAAAGAAACCGACATAAAAGAAATCAAGAGCAACCTGAGCGTTGCAGTCAACAGTGCAGATATGTTGATCACATTAATAAACGACGTATTAGACTTCAGTAAGTTAAATAGTAATAACCTGAAGCTAGACAATACTCCGTTTGATCTTCATCAGTTAGTCGAACAAGTTGTAGGCCTGTACAGTCCAGCCTGTCGCGAAAAAGGGCTTTCAATTAACTTCCATATTCATAAAAAAGGTACAAATTGGCTCTATTCAGATCCGACGCGAGTTAAACAAATTATTGCAAACCTCGTGAGTAACGCCATCAAATTTACACCAACGGGTAGTATCGATATTTATGCCGACGTGCTGGGAAGTGAAACTTCACCGGTTCTACAATTAAGTGTCTCAGACACAGGCATAGGGATTGCTAAGACCAATCAAGTACATCTTTTTCAGCCATTTAGCCAAGGCGATGTCAGTGTAAGTCGGCATTTTGGTGGTACTGGTCTTGGCCTTTCAATCGTATTTGAGCTTTGTAATTTGTTACAAGGCGAAGTACAGGTAGAAAGTGAGTTGGGTAAAGGAAGTACCTTTATCGTTACCTTCCCAATAGAGTTTGCAGACGAGACCAACGACGTACAAGAGCAAAAGACTGAAGAGCAGCATATTTCCTTATCAGAATGTAAAATCCTGCTTGTAGATGATAATCAAATCAACGTACTGGTGATGGAAAAGTTACTGAATCAGTTTGGTGCAACTCACATCGACAAAGTTTATAACGGCGAGCAAGCCGTAAAATCATGCCAAGACAAAACCTTTGATATTGTGTTTATGGATTGCGTCATGCCGATTATGGATGGCTTTGAAGCCACTCGTAGTATTCGTAGGCTGTCAAAAGAGAAACGCCAAGGACCACATATTATTGCGTTGACCGCCAATACTTCAGAGTCCGATAAGGCAGCCTGTTATGAGGCCGGCATGAATAACTTTCTGTCTAAGCCTATTCAGCTTGACGCACTAAGAAGCGCGCTTGAGCCCTTCACGCAATAAAAAAGGAGCTTGACCTAGCTCCTTTCTTGTTATGACGTAGCGGTATTATTCCGCTGCTTTTTCTTTGCTCGCTTTAGTGCCGTTACTGCTCTTCTTTGATTGACCAGTGCGATTAAAGATCCCTAAGCGAATTCGAATAAAGTGTAAAATCTCTCTCGCCACATCAATGTCTACAGCCTGTTCTAGCCCTTCAAAACCTGGACTTGAGTTTGCTTCACAAATTTTAAAATGCTCTTCATCGAATAATAAGTCGATGCCAGCAACATCTAGATTCAGGATATTAGCGGTCTGTGTTGCTAGCCATTCGATTTCAGGGGTGATCGGGTGTGGGCTACCTTTTGCACCTAAACTTACGTTGGCCTTAAAGTTCTTACCGCCAGAATTACGCTCCATACAAGCGACAGCACGGCCGCCAATGGTCAATACACGTAAGTCTCGACCATGACTCGACTTCACAAAACGCTGCAAAATGATATTTGCTTTTGGATTTGTTGCTTCAATAAGTTGCATCAAATCATCAAATTCACCGCGTGATTTTGACAAAAATACGCCGCTGCCCTGCGAGCCTGATAGCGTTTTAATCACGACTGGGAAACCAATTTGCTTCTCTACCAGTTCAATATTTACAGGGAACTTAACCAACATGGTTTTTGGTGTTGGTAAGTTTTGCTCTGCAAGGATCTGCTGCGCATACAGCTTATCTTTTACAGTTTCGATAGACTGCGAAGAGTTAAAACAATGTACGCCTAAACGCTCAAGGTGACGGATAATCGCAAGCGTAAAGTAAGTCGTGCCTGCACCCATACGCGGCAGTACAAAGTCAGGTAACGCAACCGGCTGACCATCGATTAGAATACTTTCTTCATCTTCTCTAGTTACCAATAGATCGAATTGATCAGGTGAGTAAACTTGAAGATCAATACCTTCTTCCTTTGCCACCGCCATCAATCTATCTATTTCATAAATTTCAGGTTTTAACAAACTGGCAGAGTCTTTGTAAATGATCCAACCGCGCATACGAATTGCCCCTTGAGTAGCGGAATAAGAGGGTCGCTGTTGACACGAATTGTTAAGTGAAAACACCTAAGCTGGTTCGTGTATCACCGACCCCCAAACAAAAGCGCGATTATGTGGACTCACCAGAAAACAGTACAGCAAAATAAATTTATCGACACAATCTAAAAAACTACTCACGATTTTCAAAGTAAGATTGTGTCCCGTGGGCTTCCAAGGCGCTCTCAATACGTTTTAATGCCAGTTTGTATACGGCATCTCGCATTTCAAGCCCTTCATCACTTCGCAGCTGCCACGCCGCTTCAAATGCATTCGATAAATATTGCGCCAATTTATCTTGCACAGTTTGCTCGTCCCAAGCCTCTCCTTGGCGATTCTGACACCACTCAAAATAGCTTACGATGACGCCGCCGGCATTAGCTAAAATATCAGGGATCACTATCACGCCCTGTTCATGCAAGATTTCGTCGGCGTCCGCCTCAATGGGTCCATTGGCAATTTCGACAATATATTTTGCTGATACTGCTTTGGCGTTATCTCGGGTGATTGCGCCGGATAGTGCTGCGGGCACCAAAATGTCCACATCCAGCGCAAGCAGCTCTTCATTACTCAGCACTTTATGTTCAACGCTTTCACAGACCGAATCATCACAGTACACGGCTTTAAGCGCCTTATTGCGTTGCTTTTCTTGATAAATGCTTTCTATATCTAAGCCATCTTTACAGTAAATCCCGCCTTTTGAATCGCTTACTGCAACGACTTTATAACCCGCTTGCTGCAACAGCCTTGCACAGTGATAGCCACCGTTACCAAAGCCTTGAATAGCTACCGTTTGTTCCGCTTTATTCCAATTATTTTTTTCACTAAGCCGCTCTATCATTAAAAATGCACCGCGACCCGTGGCGGACTCTCGCCCTTCACTCCCTCCAAAAATAAGCGGTTTACCAGTGATCACGGCAGGACTTTTTTTACGGACGATTTTCTCGTATTCATCCATCATCCAACCCATGATCCTGGCATTGGTGTACACATCCGGTGCGGGAATATCTTGATTGGGTCCAATAAAATCAGCATTAGCTCTAATATATGCTCGAGCAAGGCGCTCAAGCTCCATGGGACTCAGTGATTTAGGGTCAACGGTTACGGCACCTTTACCACCGCCAAATGGCACGCCAACCGCCGCACATTTTAGTGTCATCCAAAGGGCTAAAGCTTGCACCTCACTCATATCAGATTCTTGATGGAAGCGTATTCCGCCTTTTGTTGGGCCTAGCAAATCATTGTATTGACAACGATACGCCTTAAAATAATCAAGCTTACCGTTGTCACGACGAATTGAAATGTTGCTCGACAGCGTTCTTTGAGGCTGGGCTAACGCTTGATAGGTAGACTCGTTAACTCCTGTTTTTTCGACTATATGGTTTAATCTTTTCAACGCGTCTTTTAGTAGATCCGTACTCATCCTTTCCTCGCTTATGTTTTAATTCAACAAGTAATTGTATGAGTGCCTGGCGCAAAAAGATCAAGTCCATCAACAGGGATTAATAATTATGCGATTTCCTCTAAAAAGTAGGAAGGTGTATCATTTGGTGCTAATAAAAAGCATTGTTTCTTCGCTCTAGTTAACGCCACATAGAATAAGCGTCGCTCTTCTGCGTCAGGAAATGCCCCTTGTGCTGGTAAAAGCGCATCGACAAATGCTGGCGTTTTTACCTGTGACGGAAAGTTTCTATGCTTGAGACCAAATACTATCGTAAAGTCTGCTTCAGACCCTTTGGCACCGTGAAAGGTGTTATGTGAAATAATAAGCTCTGGATAGAGTTGCCGCCACTGCGCAATTTTTGATTTATCAGGTAATGCTCTATGATTTCTCGCCAGTAAGGCAACGGAAGTTTTCCCCTCATTGCGCTGCTCAATATGATTGAGCAGTTGTTGCGCCTGCGACAATTCATCATCCACCATAACTTTCACTACGCCCTGTCCTGCCACGCCTGTGGTATGAGAAGTGATATGCTTGGTTATTTGTTCTGGATTGCGGCAAATAAACTCACTCGCCGTGTCTAAAATGGTTTGAGGATAACGGAATGTTTTATCCAAATATGTGGTCGTTGACTTACCAAAATACCGAGTAAACTCGGTAGTTAGGCGCATATCGCCACCACTAAAGCGATAAATAGCCTGCCAATCATCACCAACGGCGAACAATTGCGAGCCGGCTTTTTTATCTAGCAACACCTGAATGAGCTTTGCCCGCACACGGGAGATGTCTTGAAATTCGTCGACCAAGATGAACTTCCACGGTGAAATAAACTGACCAGACTCTACGTAATAAATAGCCCGCTCCAGCATGTCATCGAAATCGATGCTAGATTCATTGCTTAGATACAGCTGATATTCCGCAAGAACTGGCATGATCACACTCATTTGATTGCTAAATTGCGTCAGCAGTTGCTCAACCTCCCCCATTATTTGAGCATGCTTCATCAATGGTAATACCTGACTTATCAGGTCTATCGCCTGTGACGCTTGCTGTGTGCTCGAACTTTTCAGAAATAGTGCAAAATCTCGCTCAAAGTGGCTTTCTTGTCGCAACGACTGCACGGTGTCTGCAATAAATTGTTTAAATAGTTTTTTATCCGTTGCTAGATTTGAAATTGTCGGCTTTTCCCCGGTAACCGCTTCGATGATCTGCATGCCAAGCGAATGAAAGGTAGAGCAATTTAAGGTATTACAGAGAGGCCGACAGCGCTGACGCATCTCCGTCGCGGCATCATTACCATACGCAAGCAACAACAGCTCATTCGCCTGAGCTAATTTACGATGCAAGAGATACCCAACTTTGGCCTTGATAACGCTTGTCTTACCCGTGCCTGCGCCAGCAAGCAGTAATTGCCTGTCATCTTGGATCACACAAGCCTTACGCTGAGCTAGCGTAAGGGGATTTGATTCAATGCTGTCAAAATAGTTGGCGTCTTTTGCCAAGTAGTGTTCGACAAAAGCAGACTGAAATTCCGCAACCTCACGCTCATTCCAAAGTGCAATTTCTCGCACTGTTGCTACTTGAGGCTTTAACGAACTTGGCACGATATTGTCATCTAGGTGCTGCCAGCTGGACCATAAGGCACCGCAAACATGACGCACTGAACTTTGATTATGATGGCTAAGATATCGACGCGTTAATAATTGCTCAATTTTACGAACTTTGACTTGCAAGTGCTTGCCATGGTGTAAAATCCAAAGTCGTTGCAATTGTTGCACTAACTCATCTGCACCTTGATTTTTAACACTTAACACATAGGTCTCGTGACCCTGTTTGATCAGGACTTTTTGAGCAAGCCAACCACGCTGAGGTGCTGGTGGAACTGTCATAGCGCTAAAGGGGATGAAACTGTCAGCAGATTTCGACTTAAGGTGGAGGCCTTCTTTCGTACATTTGGCACCACGTACCCCATAAAACAGCCGACTAAAGAGATGTAATGCTATCAATTGGTCAATCAGACAAAGTAATTCCGTTGCAGCCATGCTAGCACGAAACCCAAAAACGCGCTTAATGAAATTTTGTCATCGCTATTTATTTTTTATTAATTTCAATGAACTAATCTAATACCTAGCTAACAGATTGTGCGACTCAATATTTGAGAAGGCAGGCGAATAAGGCCTGCACATCAACATATCAAGCAGCTGTTATTGTAGTTAGCTTTGTTTTAGCCGCTAACGTTGCTTTACCAACCAGTACGAGTACCACTGCACCAATAATCACAGGCGTAAATAAAAAGCTCCATCCCTCCAGTGCCAACATGATCAGTATTGGATTTGCGCCAGCCGGTGGGTGGGTGGTTTTTGTTACTAACATACTAAATACGCCAAGCCCCGTTGCTAATGCCAAAGTGAATTCGTTAACACCGATATACTGCGCAAAAATAATCCCGATTGTTGCGGTAATGATATGTCCAAAGATGACGTTTTTAGGCTGCGCTAGTGGACTTTCGGGCACACCAAATACCAGCACTGCCGTTGCGCCCAAAGGTGCCATTAAAAAAATATGCTCAGCACTTATCGTTTGACTAAACGCCAATATTGCAATTGCGATAAACGCCCCCGCTCCAGCAATTAAAGCAAGTTGTATTTCTCTCATTGTATTCTTTCCCTTTCCAAAAAGTAGACCAACTTGTCTACTCCGCAAATGGTAGACAAGTTGGTCTACTTCTGTCAACCTATAATCACGGTAATAAACATGACTGACTGATGAGTACAAAAAGACAACAACTGATCGATTGCGCAATGGACCTGTTCTATCAACATGGCATTCATGCCATTGGCATTAACGAAGTATTAAAGTCATCTGGCATTGCTAAAAAAACCCTGTACAACCATTTTGAGAGTAAAGAGGCACTGGTGCTTGCAACACTTGAGCAGCGGCATCACCTATTTATATCTTGGTTATCTCGTTGCCTCGAAAATGCTCGAACGAATGAACAGCTCACAGAGCAGCTATTTTCAGCGCTAGATCAGTGGATTAATAACAAAGTGGCAGTGCTGGGCGATTTTCGTGGTTGTTACTTTATCAACACGGCGGCAGAATTTGGTGAGCTTACCAATCCAATAAATCAACTATGCCAGCGGCACAAACTTGCGGTAAAAGCGTTACTTAAACAAGCGCTCAACGACGCTGATGATGCCGCTGTCGAGCGTCTGTTTCTATTGAGCGAAGGGATTATTTCAACGGCCTATACCTGTCACGATACGGATGTGGCCAAGCGGGCACTCAAGAATTAAGGTATTTCTCCACTTCTGTAAAGCAAGATGCAAACTTGCTTGGCACAAACTCGATAATGTCATACCGAGCCACTTCGGCGACATAAAAGGGATCTTGACGAACAATATCAAGTAGTTCAGCTTCACTACTCGCCTTTGCCAAAATAACCCCACCAGTTCGTGGGATTTTTCTGCCAGAGGCGATAAAAGTACCATTGGCATAGAAGCGATCTAAAAACGCAATATGAGGGGCGAGCAGCGGCTCTACCTGTTCAATTTCGGTAACATAAGTAAGGTTAACAATAAATATCGAAGCTGACATTAAGCTATTTTCCTGTGTAATTATGGTTCTGATTTGGGTGCTTTTTTACGTTGTTCTTGTTTGGCTTTCGCGACATTTTTAAAAACGGGTGGTGGAATAGGAAAAAGAGAGATGAGCGGCATTAAAGCCAAAAATAGATAGGCGCCTTTTGGCATTTTTTTGGCCCATAGCACGACCTTAAAAAGTAAAAAGGACGCGATAAAAATCGCCGTAAATAACAACAATACTTCTGTGATCCCTATATCCATTATTATCTTCTCATCTATTCAATAAGCTGGATATGGAGATAAAATGGGTAAAAAGCAAGCGACGTAAAACAAACTAAGATAAGAACGAAAAAAGGCCCTGTGGGCCTTTGGATTTTAGTTACTTTGGGATAATCTGCGATCAGTACAGCATCGCAGAAACTGTGCTGTGATTATCAATCGCCATCGCGATACTTAGGACTGTGATATTGACTATTGAGAATGCAAATACTTGCCTCGCCCAACCATGTAAATCTAAGTCTCTTTGGTATCCTTTTAGCGCCATCAATAACCACCAAAAACTGGTTGTACAGGCCACCGCCATAAATGCTATGCCGGTATAACCGCTAAGCGGCAGTAACATCACCACCAGTGCATAAATGGCGATATACAAAACAATGTGATGCTTAGCCTTTTCAATACCTTGCGCGACTGGCAACACCGGAATATTCGCGGCCCGGTAATCTTCAAAACGGAAAATCGCAATGGCATAAGAGTGCGGCATTTGCCAAAGACAAAACATCAATAATAAAATGGCAGCGCCAGAGTCAAACACCCCGCTTACTGCGCAGTAACCAACCACAGGAGGCACTGCCCCTGACAGGCTACCAACCACCGTGCCATACACTGAGTTTCGTTTCATGTATAAGCTGTAAACACCGACATAAATAAAAAAACCAAATGCGGCAAAACTCAGCGCAATCCAATTGGTGAAATAGGCTAAGAGCCCAAAGCCAGATAATCCGAGTACCAGACTATGTGACAGTGCAGCAACTGAGGAAATTTCCCCAGTTACTGTCACGCGAGTTTTAGTACGGGCCATTGCCGCATCGATATCCCTGTCGATGACATTATTAACTACACAACCTGACGCAACGACTAAAGATAGCCCTAGCAGAGTCAAGGCAAATAGCAGCCAATCAACTTCACCTCGAGAGGCCAATAAAAAGCCTCCTGCGACTGAAATCAAGTTTCCCATAATGATCCCAGGTTTTGTCACCTGAAAATAACGACGCAGCATGACTACTCTCCTGTTAATACATCATCATGGCGTTCGATTCGTAGATGATCCAGACCGACAGCCCCACTACCATCACAATAATCAACGCACTAAAGATAAAGGAAAGCGTGCTTGCCTTGCCTTCTTCCGTAACAAAATTCAGGTGTAAAAAGTACTTTAGGTGCACCCAAATTTGCACTAACGCCGTTGTCACTAACGTCCAAAATGTCGTGCTAGATGACAAGCTGCCACTCATCACGGCAGCAAAAGGAATGGCTGTCAAAATAACGGATAGCACAAAACCAATTAGATACGACTTCACACTTCCGTGGCTGTCGTGTTCATGCTCATGAACATCCATCTGTGCTAACGCTTGAGATTCACTATGGCTCATTACATTGCCCCCATTAAATAAACAACGGTAAATACACAGATCCACACGATATCTAAAAAGTGCCAGAACAAGCTTAAGCAGCTCAAACGCGTTACCGTTTGTGGCTTAAGACCACGACGTGTCACTTCAATCATCATCACAGTCATCCAAATCAAGCCTGCCGTCACGTGCATGCCGTGCAGACCCACCAATGAGAAGAAAGAAGTCAGAAAAGCACTATGCTGCGGCCCATGACCATGTACTATCAAGTGATGGAATTCATACACTTCCATGCCAATAAACACCGCACCAAAGGCAAATGTCACCGCAAGCCAAGATAAGGTTTGCGACTTTTTCTGTTTGTTTGCCGCTATCATGGCAAACCCAAAGGTAATACTACTTAACAGTAGGGCCGCGGTTTCAACCGCAACAAAACCCAGCTCGAATATGTCTTTGCCAGACACCCCGCCTGCCGTGTTCATGTACAACACGGCATAAGTGGCAAAGAACGAAGCAAACAACAAACAGTCCGTCATCAGATATAGCCAAAAACCGAATACGGTGTTTGAACCTGTGTCATGATCTGCATGCTCGTGAGCATCTTCTAACGCATGCAGCGTAGCGGGAGTAATCGCACTCATGAATTAACCCTCCTGTAATGCGCGAGAAAGGTGGGCAGACTCAATCTGCTCAATCTCGTCAACCTGAACATAATAATCAACGTCGCTGGTGTAACAACGCTTAATAAATACCGCGATAGCACTGACAAAACCCACCGCCGCTAACCACCAAATATGCCAAATCATGGCAAAGCAAAACACGGTCAATGACGCGCTGATAAGCACTCCAGTCGGGGTATTTTTTGGCATGTGAATAGGCTGATAATGTGCAGGCTTTTGATATGCCTGTCCCTGCTCTTTCATTTCTGTCCAAGCGTCAATATCGTCAACCACAGGGGTTTTCGCGAAGTTGTAGTACTGCGGGGGAGAGTCCGTTGACCATTCCAGCGTATGCCCATTCCACGGATCGCCTGTGGTGTCTTGCAATTGCTCGCGGTTTTTGTAACTCACCACTAACTGTACCACTTGGAAAATTATCCCAAACATAATGATAAAGGCACCAATACACGCGATGTATAGCCAAATGTTCCACTCTGGCGTGTTGGTATGATTAAGACGACGTGTCATGCCCAAGAAGCCGAGCACATAAAGCGGCATAAAGGCCACAAAAAAGCCAACCAGCCAGCACCAGAATGAGGCTTTCCCCCAACGCTCATCAAGCTTGTAACCCATTACTTTAGGGAACCAGTAAGCAAAACCCGCTAGATAACCAAACACCGCCCCACCGATAATGGTGTTATGAAAATGTGCGATCAGAAAAAGACTGTTGTGCAGCACATAGTCCGCGCCTGGAATTGCAAGCAGTACGCCAGTCATCCCACCTACGGTAAAGGTCACCATAAACCCTAACGTCCAAAGGACCGGCACCGTGATCCGCAAACGACCGCGATACATCGTAAATAACCAGTTAAAGAGTTTTACCCCCGTCGGGACCGCAATGACCATCGTCATGACCCCAAAGAAAGCATTAACATTGGCGCTTGAACCCATAGTAAAGAAGTGATGTAGCCAAACAATGAAGCCCAAAATAGAAATCGCACCGCTGGCATACACCATCGACTTATAGCCAAACAGGCGTTTACCTGTAAAGGTTGAAATAATTTCTGAGAAAATCCCAAACGCAGGCAAGATCAAAATATAAACTTCAGGGTGACCCCATGCCCAGAACAGATTGATATACATCATGGCATTACCACCGGCTTCATTGGTGAAGAAGTGGAAGTCCATATAACGGTCAAGCGTTAGCATCGCCAGCACCGCAGTAAGAATTGGGAAAGACGCCGCAACTAGGATATTTGCCCAAGTACAAGTCCAAGTAAAAATAGGCATTTTCATTAGCGTCATGCCAGGTGCACGCATCTTAAATACGGTAACCAAGAAATTCACGGCAGTGAGCAATGTCCCAAGTCCGGATATTTGCAATGCCCAAATATAATAATCAACCCCGACACCCGGACTAAACGACAACTCCGACAATGGCGGATACGCCACCCAACCGGTTTTTGCAAACTCACCAAATGCCAAGGACAAGTTGATCAGAATTGCCCCGCCCGCCGTCAACCAAAAACTGAGGTTATTCAAAAACGGAAAAGCAACATCTCTAGCACCAATTTGCAGTGGCAAGATGATATTCATCAAACCAATCATAAATGGCATCGCCATAAAGATGATCATGATCACCCCATGTGCGGTAAAGATCTGGTCATAGTGCTCAGGAGGTAAGTAACCGGCAGCGCCGCTTGTAGCCATCGCCAACTGTGTACGCATCATGATGGCGTCGGCAAAACCACGCATTAACATAATTAATGCCAAGATAATGTACATCACGCCTAGGCGTTTATGATCGATTGAAGTGATCCAATCGTGCCACAGCACGCCCCATTTTTTGTGTTTTGTGACCATTGCCGCCACAATTAGACCAACAATCGCCACTACAGCCAACGTCACCATAATGATGGGTTCGTGATAAGGGATTGCCTCAATGGATAATTTACCAAACAACGACATAATTACTCCTCAGCCTTGCCGTGATGTGGATGCGCAGCATGCTCTGGTTTGGCGTAATAATTCATTTCGCCATGGCCCTGCATGTACTTCATAACTATGGTGTGGAATAAACCCTGCTCTACCGAGCCAAAATATTCAACGGGGTGATATTCCGAAGGCTTAGCCAGCTTCGCATAACGACCAGCGGTTAACGCTTCACCGTTAGCTTTGACATCGGCAACCCAGTTATCAAAATCCGCTTTGTCTTTGGTCGCAATGGCATCGAACTTCATCCCTGTAAAACCCGCTCCACTGTAATTGGCAGAAAAGCCTTTGAACGTACCCGGTTCGTTGGCAATCAGGTGAAGCTGTGTTTCCATTCCTGCCATCGAGTAGATTTGGCTACCAAGCTGTGGAATAAAGAAAGAGTTCATGGTGCTTTCGGAAGTGATTTTGTACTCCACTGGTACATTCGCTGGAAACACCAACTCATTCACTGTAGCAATGCCTTGCTCAGGATAGATAAATAACCACTTCCAGTTTAGCGATACCACCTGAACAGTGAGGTGTTCACCCTTACCTTCCAACGGCTTGTACGGATCAAGTGATTGTGTAGAGCGCCAGGTGATCACCCCAAGCACGATAATAATCACAATCGGAATGGTCCAAACCACGGCTTCTATTTTGTTAGAGTGAGCCCATTTGGGTGCATAGATCTCGTGGTCACGACCGTCTCGGTACTTCCACGCAAAATATAAGGTAAGAATAATAACTGGTACTACAACGAGTAACATCAGTACAGTGGCAATGATGATCAAGGACTTCTCATCCATGCCAATTTGCCCCTTGGGATCTAAAATGCCACCACTACAGCCGGTGAGCATAAGCCCCAATGAAGCGAACGCATAATTCACAACACTACGTTTATTCAATTGATTACCCTTCAACGATAAGCTGCGGCTTATTTATCAAGCACGCTGAGTATCTATTTGTGCAAGCTATGCTGCACAAGTTCGAATTGCACTGTACCCATTAGGGAAAATGCATTAGTGAAGGGAAACGCTCCTTTGATACCAGTCACTAACCATTTACCAAATAATCGATACAGTAAACGGACAATCACATTTGCTAAGCTTACAATTCGCCCAAAAAGGACAGTAAATAGCCGATTAATGTAATTGAAACTGAATTGCTGACTGCTGATCCAAATCGCTTAAATCAAACACATTGGACTCAAATATTGCGATTACGCAAACAGGCAGCGGTATCAAAAAGGAGGAGCACGACAACCATGTGCACTAGGCACCGGTTGAGGATGAATAGCCTCAGTAGAGGCGAATGCCGTTTTACGCAGGACAACGCCAGCGCGTGTAGGCAAAATAGTATGGAAAACTAACCAATAAAGACCTATCAATAATTGTAATGACAAGATAGGCTGAGCCCAAAACTCTCCGAGCATCACCAAAACAGAGTCAGGTAGTGAATTATCTGCAAAAAGTGCTTCTAATTCAGCTACATCACCTAGCATGCCAGTGAATAATAATGCCGCGTTAAACATCATCAATGCGCTTAGCACACTGAAAATACGACCGAATAACTGCGCACGCGTCATCGCACAACTTTGATAGGTTGTGTCGTTAGTAGTAGCAGTTTGTCGAGCATAGCTTAACAGTGGCACAGATTATCCTGATGTTTTTATCTTGATAGAATTGATTAGTTCAGAACTTTCAGTCTAAACTGAAAATTCGCAGCGAGTATAACAAAGTCGCTATTCGATTCAAGCGATATCTGCAATGATCTATATCAAATTTCCTTAATCTACCTCTAACCTTCATCCTTCTCTAAGACAAAATACTTAAACACACTTATTAGAAATAGTTCTCATTCACAATCATTTACAAAACGTGAATATTAACATTTTTATTAACTATCAATTAGATAGCCGTCTGCACGGCTTAACACCTTATTCATCTTTTGTTCATGCTATTTATTTTTGGTTCGTTCTAAGTATGATCCACGCCAACTGACATCGCTGTCATTTTAACTAATTCTTTGTTACTAGAGGAACTCATGAAGCAGCTGAATAAACTCTTAGGTTTAATGAAAGTGCCCAATAAACTCAGACTCAGTCTGCTTTTGTCTGTCGTGATCATTACCCTTGTGCAACTCTCATCAGCACTCGTTTTACGAGACAGCTTAACGCAAGAAAGACACATTAATGCAAAAAACCTAATGGAAACCACAATTGCGCAACTTAATATGGTTGCCACCGAGGCCTCGCTCACCCCACAACAAAGACAAGAAAAAATAAAAAAGCTCATTGATGCCGCACGCTATGGTGATGCAGGTTACTTCTTCTTATTTGACCTAGATGGGAATATGGTAACACACCCCATTAAGCCACTGCTCAATGGCACCTCAATGACTCACCATCATGAACGCTTTATTCGCGAAGCATTCAGCCAGTTCGTCGTCATTGCGAATCAAAATCAACAAGGCTTTGCCCAATATCAATGGCCAAAACCGGGGACAAAGGAGCTTGAGGGCAAGCTCTCTTATATTGCTAACTTAGGGCACTATAACTGGGCAATTGGAACAGGCATTTACCTTCAAGACGTTGAAGAGCAATTTTATGACCGCCTCATGTTGATGACTGCTGAAACGCTCGGCTATGCGATATTACTTATTTTTCTCTCTAGCTTGATCAGCAAAAATATTACCAAGCCACTGGATAAGCTCACCCGTACAATGGGACTTATTTCAGCGCAAAAAGACCTCACCATCGCACTGAAAAGCCACGGAAAAGACGAGCTTGCCCAAATGGCTATCGCATTTAATAAAATGAACTCGCATTTTCGTGATGTACTGCATGATATCAACGAAAGCACCCATTCTTTGGCCTCCCAAGCAGAGGAATTATCCTGTATTACCGAGCAGATCCAAGCTGGTATTGGACAACAAAACAGTGAAACAGAATCGCTGCAAAACCGCATGCAATCGCTTAATCAAGTGGCACAAGCTGTCAATAATGAGTCAAAGCGTGCGCTTGATAAAGTGACAGAGACAACCACACTGACGACCCAAGGGCTGACGCATGTAGACGAAAATGTGGCTGTCATAGCGCATGCCTCTCGTAGCGTCGACTCAGCGCAACAAGCTGTGCTCGAACTACAACGGTCATCAACCGAGATTGGTGCAGTACTTGATGTCATTAAAAAAGTGGCAGATCAAACTAACTTATTAGCATTGAATGCGGCCATCGAGGCTGCGAGAGCAGGAGAACAAGGTCGTGGTTTTGCCGTGGTGGCCGATGAGGTAAGAACACTGGCCCAGCGTACGCAACAATCTACCGATGACATTCAAGCGATCATTGATAAACTGCACAATGGCGTCGCCACAACCGTTGAAGAAATGGAGAGCTGCCGTGCAGCATCCGAACAAAGCCTCAAAGTGAGCCAAGAATGTAAGCACGCACTAGAACAAATCAACCTCTCCATCGCAACCGTGCATGATATTAACGTTAATATCGCCACTTGGAGTGAAAAGCAATCCGAAGATCTTAATGACATGACTGACAACATCAGTGGTATCGCAACAGTGGCAAACCAAACCGCCCTTGGCGCTGAACACACTAAAGCGTCGAGCCAGCAATTAAGCGAAATGTCACAACGACTCTCGCAAATGGTCAATGAATTCAAGGTGTGACCTTGCACCTATTCGCATAGGCGGAAGTGCGTACTTCCGCTGAGAAATGTTGGGTAGCAAGGGGGGGGTTAGCGCGCCAGTCACAAAGTGCTCGGCGGGTAAACCATCTCCTACCAGACTGATGTTACTTCGGAGTAGGAGCTGCTTTACGCAACGATCTTTAAAAGCCTTCACCCTCCTCTAAATAAACACCAGTCACAAACCGCCTTATACCAGACTGGATTTACTTCAGAGTAGGAGCTGCTTCACGCAGCGATCTTTAAAAGCCATCGCTACACAACCCCACCTAACAAAATCCACAGCGATTAATCAGCATAAGGGTAATGAACATGACGCTGCTCTTGTAATTTCATACCCAAATATTCAAAGGTCCCCACCAGCATCTCAGTAAATGGTGCCGGTGCTTTTTCTTGGCATGAGGTCGACAAGATAGAAAACTGCTTTTCACGTAGCGTTCTAAGCTCAGGCTTTAACGCTTCTATGTCCATAAAGTCAGTTATTCTGTCGATAAATGCCTTCATTCTTGGTGTCACTGCATACCAATAAACGGGGGAAGCAAAAATGATGTGCTCAAAACCAAGTATCCATCTAAAAAGGTTAACAAAGTCATCATCACTGTGAGAGTGTTTATAGCAATACTCACCAATTTTGTAGCGGTCTAAATAGATGAGTTCAGCTCTTTTTTCTGCTGCTAGTGCCTTTGCAGATTGGTAGGTATTTCCATTGGGGTTTGAGCTTGAGTAAATAACGACTGTTTTCATAATGTTCAATTCCAGTTGCACTAATAATAAATTGGGTGCTACCTTAAAACCTCACCTTAAGTTAAGGTAAAGTACTAATTTATGAAAACTGAAAAATTATTAAGAGACGAGCCCAACCTCAGTGTCGGTAAGGTTGCTCAAAGAGCTGACGTTGCGGTGTCTGCTCTGCATTTCTATGAGAACAAAGGGCTTATTCGTAGTTGGCGTAATAACGGTAATCAACGCCGTTACAAAAAGGATGTGTTGCGCCGTATTGCCATTATTAAAGCTGGCCAAAAGATGGGGATAACCCTAGGAGAGATAAAAGAAACCCTTGATACTCTGCCCGACTCAAGAACACCAACTAAAGCGGACTGGGCCAAACTTTCTACAGCCTGGCAAGCAAAGCTGGACGAAAAAATCGCTTACATGCAACGTTTAAGAGACTATGTCGATGGTTGCATTGGCTGTGGCTGTTTGTCGATGAAATCATGCCCTATCTACAACCCCGATGACATCGTTGCCAAAGAGGCTAACGGTGCGGTGTGGTTGGATGAGCCAGACAAAGCAAATAAAGCAAAATCTTGTTATGATAGCGAAAACCATTAAATAGGACACAATAATGAAAAAGACTGCCTTGTGCATGGCGCTAGCCATGGCAATGGGCCTGACTGGCTGCTCACTTTCTCCTTCGTCTGTCGAGACGACGCCTTCAGCTTCACAGCAAACAGTAGCAACAAATGCACAATTCGCTGACTTTTCTCAGCAATTTATCAATGACTTATGGAAACAGTACCCAGAAGCGTCGCTCTGGGCAGGCTTTGGCAAGTACGACGATATTATCACTGTACCAACCCAAGCGACTCGTGATGCAAGTGTTGCCTTCTCTCAGGCGCAACTGGCTAAGTTACAACAGTTCGACCTTGCTAACTTAAGCAATAGTCAAAAAATCGATTATCACTTGATTGAAAATCGCCTAAAACGCGATATCTGGCATATTGAAACCTTCAAAAGCTGGCAGTGGAATCCGTCAAACTACAATGTTTCTTATGGCTTTGCGACGATACTCAATAGCCGCTTTAAAACGGATGACGAAAAGCTCAAGCTCGTTTTAGCACGTCTTCAATATGTGCCAGCGTATTATGAAGCCGCGCAAAACAATATTAACAATCCAACGCTTGAATATACTCAGCTTGCGATTGCACAAAACCAAGGCGCATTTAGTGTATTAAACGATGAGTTGCTTGATAAACTCGCGACTTCATTATTAACAGCCGAGGAAAAAGCCCTATTCAAACAGCGCTTCGCTGCCGCGAAATCTGCCATCAATGGATATGTATCTTACCTTAGCAACCTTGAAATTGAGTTAAGCGAAAGCGGTAACGCGCGCTCATTTAGAATTGGTGAGAAGCTGTACGAAGAAAAATTTGCCTTTGATATTCAGTCTGGCTACACCGCCAAGCAAATGTATGAAAAGGCAATGGCCGACAAAGCCCGTGTTACTAATGAAATGGTTAAGATTGTTGATCAACTCTGGCCAACGTATTTTGCTGACAAGCCACGCCCAAAATCTGACATTGATGCGATTGCCACCCTTATCAAGCACCTTTCGGTCAAACACGTAAAGCGTGAAAACTTTGTGAGCGAAATCAAAGCGCAAATTCCAGAGCTTGAAAAGTTTGTGATGGAAAAGGATCTCATCACGCTAGACCCTGAAAAGCCGCTAGTTGTTCGCGAAACGCCTGAATATATGCGCGGCTTTGCTGGCGCTTCAATCAGTGCTCCGGGCCCATACGACAAAAAGGAGAACACCTATTATAACGTGTCTCCGCTGGACTCAATGAGCGACGAGCAAGCTGAATCGTATCTACGTGAATACAACCATTGGATCCTGCAGATCCTAAATATTCATGAAGCCGTGCCAGGCCATTACACTCAGTTGGTTTACTCTAACGAATCTCCGTCTTTGGTGAAGAGTATCTTAAGCAATGGCGCGATGATTGAAGGATGGGCAGTATACACTGAGCGCATGATGCTAGAAGAAGGCTATGGTAACTTTGAGCCTGAAATGTGGTTAATGTACTACAAGTGGAATCTACGTGTGATCTGTAACACTATCCTAGATTACGGTATCCAAGTAAAAGGAATAAGCAAAGAAGAAGGCTTAGATCTGCTGATGAATGGGGCTTTCCAAGAGCGTGCAGAAGCCGAAGGTAAATGGCGCCGTGCAACCTTGAGCCAAGTACAATTAACCAGCTATTACTCTGGTTATCGCGAAATTTACGACTTCCGTGAAACGCAAAAACAAAAGCTTGGAAAGGAATTTGACTTAAAGACATTCCACGAAGAGTTCTTAAGCTTTGGTAGTGCTCCGGTGAAGTATATCCGCCAGTTAATGGCAAAGTAACATAATAATGCCGGCCTCATGGCCGGCATTATTTTTCGAAAAATTGATATCACCCGTTAGTCGGCCTTTAGGCCGACTAACGTTTAAACCTAAAGGGTACCCTTTAAACCCAAAGACTACCCTTTAAACGTTGGGGGGATTGTCGACCTAAAGGTCGACCTACTTTACTATCTTCATTTCATCTAACAGGTTTTGTGCATTATCAACCTTGTCCATTACCCATAACATGTAACGCGAATCAACATGAATTGAGCGGTTTAGGTTTTTATCGTAATCCCAGTCACCAATAATGCTTTCATATACACCGTCAAACAGTAAACCTACTAACTCCGCTTTCCCGTTTAAGGTCGGCGAACCTGAGTTACCACCTGTGGTATCCACGTTAGAAAGGAAATTCACCGGTACGGTATTCATGCCACCTGTATATTGACCATATACTTTTTCGCGGATCAACTGCTGTTGCTTTTTCGGCGCGTTAAATGGTTCAACATCGGTATTTTTAGCCAGTAACCCTTCAAGCGAAGTAAATGGCATTGCCACTAAGCCATCTTGCGGTGAGTAGCCACCTACCGTACCGTAAGTGACACGGAGTGTGCTGTTAGCATCTGCGTAAACTGGCTTATTTTGCGACTTGTTGTAAGCAATAATGGCTTCCATCAAAGCTGGACGTGCAGATTGCTGCTTACCAGCCAATTCTTTTTCTTCATCTTCGATTTGCTTCATCACTGCAAAAATCGCTTTTGCATATTGAATGAATGGATCAGAGCTTTGATTTAACTGCTCAAGCTCTAAATCTAACATCCAAAGACGGGCTTTTTCATCAGCAAGCTTAGAGTTAGCATACATCTCATCTAGCAGCGCTTGGTGTTTTGCTTTATTGAAGCCGCTTTCGAGTTGAAGCTGCTTATCGACTTCAGTTAAACGCGCTTCTTTTGGCAAGGCTGCATAAAGCTCCATGAAGTAAAGCATAATCGCTTTATCAACTGTTTCATCATAGCGGCGCGTCATACGCTGAAGCCCCGCTTTGATTTTTGGCATATCACGTTCTTGATAACCACTCTCACGCTCAGCATCAGGCTTTTGTTTTTCAACCGCCAAGCGATAAAGCTTACGCGCAGTAGACATCATTTGCGAACGGTGGATATAGCCAACCATCATATCACGCTCATAATGAGCTTGAGATTGAGCAACCAACTCGCTCAATTCGTTTAGCACGGCGCCATACTTTGCTTTACGGTCTGCATCGGCATTGATCCAAGTGCTAAGATCGCGCTCAAATTGCTGCTTGCGGCTATACATACTGCCTTTTTTGAAGCTCTCAATCATTGAACCAAAGTTTTTGATGTAGTTGTTGTAACCTGCAATGGTGCTTTCATAGGCGATACGAGCTTGCGACCCTTCTGGTGCATTTTCTTCAATTAGTGCCACATACTTTGAGTTATGTTTACGTACCATGGGGTAAACCGTGTTAAACACATAATCTACTTCAGAAGCAATGCGATAACGGTTGGTACGACCCGGATAACCCGTCACCATTACAAAGTCGCCCTCTTGCACGCCTTTTGCACTCACACTCAAGAATGACTCTGGGTTGTAGGGTACGTTATCTTTAGAAAACTCAGCGGGTTTACCATCTTTACCCACATATGCACGGTAAAAAGCAAAGTCGCCAGTGTGACGAGGCCACATCCAGTTATCTATATCGCCGCCATATTTGCCCACGCCCATCGCTGGCGTGTATGCCAGACGGACGTCTTTTATCTCTAGCGATTTAATGAGGTAATATTCCAATCCACCATGAAAGGTATAAACATTACAGCGATAGCTTTCATCTTGCTCACACTCGGCAACAAGCTGTTTGCGCTTACTGTCAATGGCGTCAAAACGTGCTTTACCGGTCAGTGAGTCCGTCCCAGCATTAACTTTATCCGTTACGTTCGACACTTCTTTTGTCACATAAACGCGTGAGCCCGGTGCCGCCGGCAAGTCTTCACTTGGCTGTTTTGCTAAAAAGCCATTCTCAAGAATATTGTTATCTGTTGTTGAATTGTATTGAATAGAGCCGTATGCACAGTGATGGTTTGTCACAACCAGACCTTTAGGAGAGACAAATGACGCCGTACAGCCACCTAAGCTAATCACCGCATTCATCGGGAACTCAGTGAGTTTTGAAATTGACTTAGCATCTATCTCTAGTCCTTTAGACTTTAAAATAGATTCAAGTTCAGGTAGTTGATGTGGTTGCCACATGCCTTCATCGGCAGCAACGTACTGAGAAAAGGCCAACACCATGGCCGCGGAGATAGCTTTAACACGCATATTCCAATCCTAAATGTTATATTATTTTAATTGCGGTCAGTAATGTGACCCAAGATAGCGCCAAATAGCAATTTATTTCGGTGGAATTCGATAAACCGATGTAAACAACCATGCAGAAAGTACCAAGATAAAACGCCTAGTTTTCACTTTTTTAGCGAAACATTTCATCGGTTAATTCAAAGGGTTCCCAAGCCGCTTGCGCCGAGCCAATTTCTTCTAAAATGCGTCCATCCACGCCATCAAACGGTGCATTAGAAATCCACATTTTTACTTCACCCTTTTCACCAAACCCAAAGATAATATAGGGATCAAGATCGGTTTCTGTTTCGCCTGTGTAATGGGTAATGCTCGGTAAATTACCCGCGATTTTGTACGCCTTGTCTCGCTGTACTATAAACACAGCACGATAATGCCTGCCTTGCTTATAATCCCACCATTCTGCTTGAACTTTATGTGGGATCTCAGCTCCCCAAAACACACCTTTCTTTTGAGCGTTCCCCCAGCAACAGCCTATAGCACCAGCGGGAGGGGAAAATCTATCATCAAATATCAATTTCACCATCAAATCGCTTTTTTCGTACGAAGAAATACCTATATGTAATTTTTCTAGCTCGGTATGTGAAGAGCAACTGCAAAGCAACATTACTGCCAGTAAAACGGTATAGAACTTATTGAACATCCTTTTCTCCAAGTCGAACATCCCTAGTCTCATTTGTTTTTTATCTTAACTTTGGATTGTGGGCGCTTATCTAATTAAACATCTCATCGGTTAATTCAAAGGGTTCCCAAGCCGCTTGCGCCGAGCCAATTTCCTCTAAAATGCGCCCTTTAACTCCTGCAAATGCTGAATTAGAAATCCACATTTTTACCTCACCTCCTTCACCAAACCCAAAAATGATGAATGGATTCACATCATCATCAACACGTCCTGATGCAAATGTAACAGGAGTCAATTCGTCAATTATATGGTAGGCTTTCTTCCGCTGAACTTTGAATGAAGCTCTGTAAAGTTTTGCTTGCTTGTAGTCTCGCCATTCAACATCCACTTTATGTGGGATCTCAGCTCCCCAAAACACACCTTTCTTTTGAGCGTTCCCCCAGCAACAGCCTATAGCACCAGCGGGAGGGGAAAATCTATCGTCAAATATCAGCTTTACCATCAGGTCACTTTTTTCATAAGCGGAAATGCCTATATGTAATTTTTCGAGCTCGGAATGTGAAGAGCAACTGCAAAGCAGTATTACTGCCAGTAAAACGGTATAGAGCTTATTGAACATCCTTTTCTCCAAGTCGAACATCCCTAGTCTCATTTGTTTTTTATCTTAACTTTGGATTGTGGGCGCTTATCTAATTAAACATCTCATCGGTTAATTCAAAATGTTCCCAAGTCGCTTGTGCCGATCCGATTTCCTCTAAAATTCGTCCTTCGACGCCATCAAACGGTGCATTAGAAATCCACATTTTTACTTCACCCTTTTCACCAAAGCCGAAGATAATATAGGGCTCAACATCGGTTTCTGTTTCGCCTGTGTAATGGGTAATGCTAGGTAAATTACCCGCGATTTTGTACGCCTTGTCACGCTGTACAGTTAACGCTGCACGATAGTGTTTTCCCTGCTTATAATCCCACCACTGCGCTTTTACTTTATGTGGTATTTCGGCTCCCCAAAACGATCCATTTTTTTGCGCATTCCCCCAACAGCAACCTATTGCGCCCGCTGGGGGGGAAAATCTATCGTCAAATATCAGCTTTACCATCAGGTCACTTTTTTCATAAGCGGAAATACCTATATTTAATTTTTCGAGCTCGGTATGTGAAGAGCAACTGCAAAGCAGTATTACTGCCAGTAAAATGGTATAGAGCTTATTAATCATCCTTTTCTCCAAATTGATTTATTTCCATTTTTATACGCTTTCCAAACTTGTACCTGCGGTAGCGCTTTTGCATTATTGTAAAACATTTCCCTTTGTCCATTTTCAGTGGCGTATTTTGCCTTTCTTTCAGCTCCATGAGCCATTTTATCCACAGCTCCCGTAAACCGAGAACTAATATGAATATAATGCTCGTATAACTTCTGCCAAGCTTGGCTTGCTGGCCCAGCTTTAAGAGCTTTAGGTACCAAAGTTGCGACCTCGTTGCTAAGTTCATAAGGGTAGATACTTTGAAGACGCGCCATATCTTTTAGCGGAACGCCATGTTGAATTGCCTCGTTATACATGTGGTGCAGTCCATAATGGGCAAGGGTATTATCTATTTTACGTCTCCAAACGGGCCGGTATGTGGTGTAAAAATCCTTATCTCTTCCCGAGCGACTAGCACCATATCTTAGCCTTTTAAAGCGATAGACCATATCCACGTTAATACCAGGCCACTGATATTTATGTTCAATTGCCAATTTCGCCTGTTGTACTTTTGCTTCATGCTCTGGATTTCCGGGAATGCCACGAATGCGCTTTAAAGGATACTCAATATCAAAACTGATAGGGGCATACCCGCCCCCAATATCAGAATGAACGCCTGGCAAGTGGACTTCCTTGTGATTAGCAAACAAACTGCCATCTTTATTTTTTAATGAGCTTAGTGGGAATTTATCACGCCGCTCATCCCAAGCCGTTAAGTGATATACAGCCCCAGCACTGGCTTGATTAAGATCGAGTCTAGCCGCCTTCTCTAACTCATCTCTAGCATACAGCTCACCATGATCATTATCTCCATCCCCTCCAATAGACGCGACGGTATCGAAAATACCAACAAAGCGAAATACCACCTCTTTACCAACCAATCTAATATCTTGCGCTTCTCTCATTTCATTAACCAGATTAACAAATGCCCTTGCTGCCGCTGCACCACGACTAAAACCGAAACAATCTACCAATACATTTTGACAAAGCCGTATATTGTTACCCTTAAGAAATAGACGTAACTTAGATATCGCGCTCGTTAACCTTTCATCGAAACTATAGGCTATAGCTAAATCTACGATCGAGTCTTTCTTTCCTGCCGCTGTGCCGACTCCTTCTATGTATTCTGAAAAAACAAACTTTTTTCCAGTGTCATACAACTCATGGAGCTTAGCGATATTCGTCGGCTCTTTATCATCAAATGGGTCCAAAATATCGTTGTACTTGTTGTTGCCTGTACCATCAAAGAAGATCCCGATACTCGGAGGCTCGCTAATAAAATATAGGTGTATATTACCCTCACCTGACACTCTGTGTTTAATCAGCTGCACTCCGCCCTCAGCGCCAATCTTAAGTGCTTTTACTTTTTCTATATCAAGTAGGTCTGCATATGGCACATTGTTAAAAAGCACCTGCTCCGGCACACCTAAGATTTTTGCTTTTAGGCTATAGCGACCATCTTCACTCAACTTGCCGAATATCAGAGGCGTTTGTGTTGCCCCTTCAGAGGCTCTGGACAATGTGGGAGTATTAGCACCTTTGATCACAAAACTCCCCGCCAACTCCCCTTCCAGCGACACCAATATGCGCTTTTCAGCCACCTCAGGTGATTTATCGACGTTAATCGAGGCCAATACCTGTTCAACCGGTGTTAACGGGTCTAATTGGCTTGCGCCAATGGGCTGATTAGGATCAACCCCACCACTCCTTGTAAAGGCATTGTTTCTAATCTCTGCTTTGAAATAAGACTTGCGTTTAACGATGATTAGCTGCTCTCTAAAACCGGCAGCACTGCCAGACCTTACACTTTGTAAGCCCTTTTTGGTCTTTATAAAAACACGAGTAAATTCGTCACGCTTAACATGGCGCCAATTATGTCTTTGTTGCAATACTATCCAATCACTGGCATGAGGCTTTAGTTGCGTTCTAATTTCTGACGGTAAATGAGCGGTTGTGGTATGGGGTGGTAAGACTTCAAGCTCATCGATTTGTTGGTCAATCAACCAATTATGTTTTTCTTCAACTATTTTCATCCTTGTTCACCAGAGTTAGTTTTTATATCATCCTTTCGCATTAAAACAGGCTAACATTTAACCGCCCAATTGGTAAATAAAATTTAATAAAATCGTAAATAAAACGTCTTATGACGATAAGTTTTCAACGTCTAGGTCTTTGCTATATCAGCCGCAAAAGTAATGTGTGAGTTAGCCAAACTTTTTACATCATTTGTCACCCATAAATGATAGGATCGCCGCAATTGTCAGTAATGAGTCAAATTTATGCTTTCGTGTAACAACATCACTATGCAGTTTGGTGCAAAACCACTGTTTGAGAATATTTCCGTTAAGTTTGGTGACGGTAACCGCTACGGCCTAATAGGCGCTAACGGCTGCGGTAAATCCACCTTTATGAAAATCCTAAGCAAAGAGCTAGAGCCAAGTGCAGGTAACGTAAACTACGATCCAAACGAGCGCATCGCTAAGCTAAATCAGGATCAATTTGCCTACGAGCAATATACGGTTGTAGACACAGTGATCATGGGTCATAAAGAGCTGTGGGAAATCAAGCAAGAGCGCGATCGCATTTACTCATTACCTGAAATGAGCGAAGAAGACGGCATGCGTGTTGCCGACCTTGAAACGCAATTTGCTGAAATGGATGGCTATTCCGCAGAAGCAAAAGCGGGTGAATTACTCCTCGGTGTGGGTATTCCAACCGAGCAACATTATGGCTTAATGTCAGAAGTTGCTCCTGGCTGGAAACTGCGTGTACTACTTGCACAGGTATTATTTGCAGAGCCAGATATCATGCTCTTAGACGAACCAACCAACAACTTGGATATCTATACTATCAAGTGGTTGGAAGACGTATTGAATCAGCGTGATTGTACTATGATCATCATCTCGCACGACCGCCACTTCTTAAACTCAGTGTGTACACACATGGCGGATATCGACTATGGCGATCTGCGTATTTACTCAGGTAATTATGATGAATACATGTTTGCTGCGACGCAAGCTCGCGAGCGCCTGTTGTCAGACAATGCTAAGAAAAAGGCGCAAATCGCTGAGCTACAGCAGTTCGTTTCGCGCTTCTCTGCAAACGCCTCAAAAGCGAAGCAAGCGACATCTCGTGCTAAGCAAATTGACAAGATCCAACTGGAAGAAGTTAAAGCATCAAGTCGTCAAAATCCATTTATTCGCTTTGAGCAGGAAAAGCCGCTATTCCGTAACGCACTTGAGCTTATCTCGCTATCACAAGGTTATGACGACACCCTATTCTCTGACCTAAATGGCCTTGTTGAAGTTGGCGAGAAAGTTGCCATCATCGGTGAAAATGGTGCCGGTAAAACGACACTACTCAACACCTTAGCAGGCCGTAAAGCGCCGCAAGCAGGTGAGTATAAATGGTCAGAAAACGCCAATATTGGTTACTATGCGCAAGACCATGCTGACGAATTTGAAAAAGATCTGGATCTTTTCCAATGGATGGAACAGTGGCAACAGCCAGGCGATGACGAGCAAGTCGTACGCGGCTTCCTTGGCCGTATGCTGTTCTCTCAAAACGACATCAAAAAGTCAGTTAAGGTGATCTCAGGTGGTGAACAAGGCCGTATGCTATTTGGTAAAATCATGATGCATAAGCCAAATATCCTACTAATGGACGAACCAACGAACCACATGGATATGGAATCAATCGAGTCTCTCAACTTGGCACTTGAACAATACGAAGGTACGTTATTCTTCGTATCGCACGACCGCCAATTTGTCTCATCACTTGCAACGCGCATTTGGGAAATAAAAGACGGTAAGATCATCGACTTCCATGGTACGTACGACGAATACCTCGCGAAGAAAGCGGCTGAAGCCGTATAAGATTAGACAGTAAAGGGCCAAATTGGCCCTTTTTATTTTCTCAAGCACAGCGGATCTTTGCCCCCTCACAAACCAGCACAAAAAATAGACAAACACACAATTTTGCTGTTAGGATTGTTCTCGCAAAAATTGGAATAATAAAAGGGTCGGCTATGGAACGTTTACAGAATATGTATTCGATAATGTTGCTGTCTAAGCTGAAAGCAAGCTTTCCAGAATCGTGCGATATCAATCACCATACTTTTTCACTCCCATACGTAGATCAACAACTACTCGAAGATGTTGTAACCACTCACCTCAATGAAGGGCTTATCCAAGTGGATGGCCGTGACCAGTATAGTTTGACGACAAAAGCGATTGCACTGTTTGGCGAAGACGAATAACTTAATAATAAAGAAATAAGCGCACCGAAGTGCGCTTCCAAGTTATTAACCTGAGATCAGGTTAACTAGGGACTGTGATGCTATCGTTAGCATCTGCAACCAAAGTAACTTGGTTACCTATGAAATCTACGTCTAAATCCGAAAATACCAGCCAGCAACATAAGGCCGGCAAACATTGAACCGCCAGATGAATCAGAGTCAGTTGAAGGCTTATCAGGCACTTGATCAATCAAGGTATTTGCTTTTGGGCTTAAGCCTTGAGCTGATTTGGGATCATCATCCAGCACAGTAATTGCGTTTATGGTTACAAAGTTAGCTGCCCCCGGCTCACTATTGCTATCTTTACACTGTTCATCAGTGAAGTTAACTAATGGCACATTACCACAACGAGGAATTTTTGCTATCGCTTCTAATATTTCCATGCCATCACCAGTCACTTGACCAAAAACTGTGAAGCCACCGTTGTCAACGTCCAAATTTTTACTGTTGTCTACCAAATTAAAGAACCATTGGCTTGTCGCACTATCAGGTCTATTTGCTACCTTTGCCATTGCAATAGTGCCTTTTACGTTAGACCATTTAGGTTCATTTTTTACAGCATCGTAAGTAGCGATGGCATCAAGAGGCACGTCTCCTTCATATTTGAAGCCACCACCTTGCACAACAAAATCTGGAATAACGCGGTGAATTACCGTATCAGAATAACGCCCGTTATCTACGTATTTCAAAAAGTTTTCCACGGTTTTAGGCGTACTTTCATCAAATAAATTGACCTGAAAGCTACCATGAGAAGTTTGAAATTCGACAATCGTTGCATTAGCAGCGAAGCTTCCCAACAAAGTTGAAGCGAGCAATAGAGAGTTTAGCTTGAACATACTTTTCCACTTGGTTATTTTAATTCTCTTTGCAAACTAGAATAAAAATTTATTTATAAGTCGGCTAGCAATTCATTGCCAGTGGTAACAATTAAGAACATTTGCAGACTTAGATTTACAATAACCGGTGAAGAACCCACCACACCTTGAGCAAGTTTTAGTCAAACAAACGTATTTCACCGCATAACTCCTCGGAGTAGACGGTTTATACATGCAACACTTCGTCATTTTTTATATGATGCGCCCGATTATAATTCTAAATCCAGGACAACAAGTATATGAGTAATTCCTCTGAAGCGATGATGGAGATGAATACCATCAGCGACGGGCGCTGGACCCAACACGACACACATTGGGTATTAAGTTTATTTGGCACTGCGGTCGGCGCAGGTATCTTATTCTTGCCAATTAACATAGGTATTGGTGGTTTTTGGCCACTCGTTATCATGACAGTGCTTGCCTTCCCTATGACCTATTTAGCACACCGAGGATTGGCCCGGTTCGTCCTTTCATCAAAGCAAAAAAATGCCGATTTTACGGATGTAGTAGAAGAGCACTTTGGCGCAGGTGCTGGCCGTTTAATTTCCTTACTTTACTTTTTCTCTATTTTTCCTATTTTGCTTATCTATGGTGTTGGCCTAACCAATACCGTCGACAGCTTTATTGTCAATCAACTTGGCTTTGAATCGCCATCTCGTATTTTACTCTCCGGTTTGCTCGTTGCCGGGATGATTGCCATTATGCTAGGCGGCGAAAAGCTGCTACTGCGTGCTTTTGCTATTTTGGTTTACCCGCTGGTTGGGGTATTACTGTTTTTGTCACTCTATTTAGTGCCTAACTGGCAAATGCCAGTGATAAGCACGCCTGACGTTGCGAGCTTAACCGAGTTGCTTTGGCTATCCGTTCCTATCGTAGTATTTTCATTTAGCCATGCAGCCGCTATATCTAGCTTTGCTAACGTGCAGCGTCGTCACTACAAAAGTGAGGCAGTTCAAAAATCAGAAGCCATTCTTCGTACGACCTCCATTATGTTGATCGTGTTTGTTTTGCTATTCGTGTTCTCCTGCGTATTCTCTCTAACACCAGAGCAAATGGAAGAAGCAAAATCGGCGAACGTCTCTGTTTTATCCTATTTAGCTAACGTGTATAACAATCCATTTATTGAAATGCTTGGCCCTCTTGTGGCATTTATCGCGATTACTTCGTCTTTCCTAGGCCACTTCCTTGGTGCACGCGAAAGCTTTAACGGCCTTGCAACCAAGCAAACGAGTATGAGCTACAAGCTTGCTGACAAGCTAGGCGTGGTATTTATGTTTGTTGCTATTTGGGTGTGCGCCGTATTAAACCCAAGTATTTTGGATATGATGGGGGCTATCTCAGGCCCGATTATTGCGATGATCTTGTTTATCATGCCAACCATTGCCGTGTTTAAAGTACCGGCACTACAAAAATACAAAAGCCACATTGGCACTTACTTTGTACTATTCGTCGGCTTGCTGGCGGTTTCTGCATTACTGTATAACATGCTAGGCTAACCAAAAGGGAGGCATCGCCTCCCTCACCCCCCTTTCTTTCTTGTTGCTTATCCTCATGGCAGTTCAGACTAAATATAGTACTAGTTTTCAGTGTATTGAATGAACCACCATAACCGAAAAATGAACTTTGACTTTGTTTATCTTCATGGCAGTTCAGACTAAATTATGGTAGTTTTCAGTGTCTTAAATTGAATACTATAACCAAACGATGAATTTTGACTTTCCACCAGCAATTAACAAGGAAATCACAGCGCTAATCAATCAAGTGCATAACCTACCTGTGCACGAGCAAACGCTGTTGAGTGTGCTGGCGGTCGTCTATAAACCAGTTTCAGCAATCAAACTCAAACGCCTAGTTCAAGCACTCGTGGCAAAAGATATCATCCCCGAAAATGACTTTGAACAAGGTGTAAGTCATAGCCAAATTATGAAGTGGCGCTCAGACGGGTTAGTGACTTTTAACGAAGATGGAGTGCAAATAAATCTAAAACTCGCGACCAGTTTAAGCCATCGAGTCATGGCTGACGGCCAGTTTTTAGCAATCCTTAACGCTGCTGAAGAGTTTATCCCTGTATTGAATGCTTATGAATGGGAACGCCAATTTGCCGATGAACAGCGACTCATTCGAGACTTTTTATTTATCAACCAACTACCAAAAGCCCGCAATCATTTAGAACTGGCGAAAGACCCACAGGCGGTGTGTCATAAGACCAATCAAGTGCTATTACCACTGTATTTTTATCCTTTTTCAGTTGAAGGATTTTCGGCGCTTGCTGATGACTTGCAATATCAAGCTTTTGCAACTTTGCTCTATACCTTACTACAAGGTGGTCACAGCATTAGCTATGCACTTGATGTACTCACACAGGTTCAAGCCAATACACAGAGCCCACTACTGACCTGCTTATTAGCAGAGTATCAAATCTATACCCTGCAATTGGATAAGGCTCAGGCGTTGGTAGCCAATATCCAAACCGCTTATAGTGCACAAATTATGGCAAGCATTGCTTTTTTACAACAACACGACGATATTATCGTTTGTTTTGAACAAGCACTAAAAGCCAAAGACAAAATCACCAAACGTAAAAAGCAGTACCTAGGTAGAACACTGGGTTTGTTTCATAAGTTGGCGTTATTGCAGCAAGCCAATAGCCATGATGCCGCATTATTTGACACCCTCTCTCAACAGCTTGAGTTTGAAAGCCAAGACAGCAAAGCGCCTTATAATAACTTCTTTGCCAATAACGTGCTGTTATACTGCGCAGAGAGCTTGTCGCAAAACAGTACCTACAGCAGCGCCCATTTAAATTATTCAAGTCTGAAGAAATCTCATGTTTTTGACTATTCCTTAGGTCGCTTGCTCGACTGCTTTGCACACTTCTGGTGTAATCAGAGCTTAGATGCCAAAGCGCTTGCCAGTCTCGACGACTGCATCGCAATTTTTGAGCGCCTCTCTTTACCTCTTTTTGCTGGGCTTGCAAAGCAGTTGATGCTGGCAATGCACGGTGAGCAATATCCGCTTGCGTTTAATCCCGAGCTTAATGTTAGTCACCTTGTTGCCAAAAAGACGGCGTGGGATCTGGCACTGGACAAGCTTATTGCGCTCAACCCGAACGCAAATACCAGCCAAGAAGTTGACGAACAATTTCGCCTGATTTGGCAAATTAGGCAAGGTCGCTTTGATATTGAGTTTTTAGCACGCGAGCAAAAGCGGGGTAAAACAGGCTGGGGAAAAGGTAAGCCAATTTCCTGCAAACAACTGAAACAACACCCTGAGCAATTTAGTTATATCAGCCAATCTGATAAAAAGCTGATCGACGCCATCGCACCACAGTCAGGTTATGGCTACAATGGTCGTGCGGACTACACCCTTGCTGGAATTCCAGCGTTAAAAGCCGCAGTCGGCGCCACCAACCTATACCATGAAGAAGACTTAAAACAAGCCATTACCATTGCCGAGAAATCTCCCGAGTTACACATCCGTCAACATGGCGACGATCTGCTACTCTCTATTCCTAATTTACCCAGCTATTTTGGTCAACCGCAAACCTACTCATTTACTCAACAAGCTGAGCATCACTACGAGTTTATTGTGTTTAACCAGTCACATATACAGGTCGCTGAGATTATCGGCGAGTCTGGATTAACCGTGCCTACCAGTGCAAAACAAAAGGTGCTATCGAGTATTAAAGCCATCGCACCTTATCTTAATGTACAGTCTGATTTAGCTGATATAGATACTGGGCTGGATAGTATCGAAGCGCAATCGGCGCTTGTTATTAACATTCAACCTTATCATCAAGGCCTCGATTTTCACTGTGTGGTCATGCCCTTTGGCGAAAAAGGGCCGATTTTTCATCCAGGACACGGTATTGCCACTGTCAGCGCCGAAATTGATGGTAAGCGCTTATCCACCACCCGAAACTTGTTACTTGAGCAGCAAAGATTGGATGAGTTAGATACGCACTGTCCGCTATTTTTGGAGATGACGGATAATCGCTTAAGTTTAGCCGAAATGGATGCAGCGCTAGAGGTGCTGCAAGAACTTGAGCTGGTGATTAATCAAGAGCCTTGCCCTATGGCACTCAAGCTCAGATGGCCTAAAGGCAAAAAGGTTAAGCTCAGTAGCAAGCTCGAAAGCCAACATTTGCAACTTGCCATGAGCAAGAAAAATGAATGGTTCGACATGACCGGCGAGCTACAAGTAAATAATGACCAAGTTATCGAACTTAAACAGCTTCTAAAAATGGTTGCCACCAGCAATGGCCGCTTTATTGCGCTGGATGGTGAGCAAGTACTCGCGCTTTCAAGTGACTTAAAAGCGCAACTTGACCAGCTCAATAACGCGACCGAGGGCGGAAAGTTTCACCCGTTAGCCGCGCCTTTAATTGCTGAAGCCACCACAGGAATGCGGATGAAAACCTTGCCGGCTTGGGAAGAACAAAACGAAAAAATGCAGCAAGCCGTTGCATTAACTCCAACGCTTCCTTCAACATTACAAGCCGAGCTGCGCGACTACCAGCAGGCGGGCTTTGACTGGGCAATGCGACTTGCCCATTGGGGTGCAGGTGCGTGCCTTGCCGATGATATGGGATTGGGTAAAACCATCCAAGCGCTGGCGATGATATTGGCCCGTGCCAATGTCGGCCCGACACTTGTCATCGCGCCAACATCGGTCTGCTTCAACTGGCAACAGGAAATCCAAAAATTCGCTCCAACCTTGTCGGTGAAACTCTTTTCTGACTATCCACATTCTGATGCTAGAGCTGAGATGCTGAGCAACTTGCAACCACTGGATTGTGTGATATTAAGTTATGGTCTACTCCAGCGCGAAGTTGATATCTTAAAGCCTATCGCTTTTGAAACCATTGTCGCCGATGAAGCCCAAGCGCTAAAAAATCCTTTAGCAAAACGTACTCAAGCCGCGTGCGCGCTCAGAGGCAAATTTAAGCTGATCACCACAGGGACCCCAATAGAAAATAACCTCACCGAGCTTTGGTCACTCTTTCGTTTTGTAAACCCAGGGTTGCTCGGTAACCTCAAACGCTTTAGCGAAAAGTTTTCCGCTCCCATTGAAAACGCCAATGAAGATAAGCTCGCAGCACACCGTGCCCGTAAAGGCCTCAAACACCTGATCCAGCCTTTTATTCTGCGCCGTATGAAGCATCAGGTATTAACTGAATTGCCACCACGCACTGAGATCAATGTACCAATTCAATTGAGCCAAGAAGAACAAACCTTTTACGAAGCGCTGCGCCAAAATGCCATTGACGAAATTTCACAGTCAACACAGCAAGACAGTGCCAATGAACAACGCTTTAAAATGCTGGCAGCGCTAACCCGCTTGCGCCAAGCCTGTTGTCATCCAAAACTGTTAATGGCAGAAAGTCAGATAACCAGCTCGAAATTAGCGGCATTGGATGAGCTTCTAACCGAGCTGCAAGAGAACAATCACAAGGCACTTATATTCAGTCAGTTTGTAGGCCATTTGCAACTTATCAAAGCTCGCTTGGAAAAACGCGGGATCAGGTTTCAATATTTAGATGGCAGCACCCCAAGCAAAGCACGTCAGCAGGCCGTGAATGCCTTTCAAAAAGGTGAAGGCGAGGTATTTTTAATAAGCCTCAAAGCCGGAGGCTCTGGTTTGAACCTTACCGCTGCAGATTATGTTATTCACATGGATCCTTGGTGGAATCCTGCGGTTGAAGAGCAAGCGTCAGACCGCGCACATAGAATGGGACAAACACGCCCCGTTACTATTTATCGCTTAATTGCCAAAGGCACGATTGAAGAGCAAATTGTCGAGCTCCATCACCATAAAAAAGACCTCGCGGATCAATTGCTCGCAAACACCGACAAAGTGATGAAGCTAGACGTAAACGATGTGCTATCCATGCTCAAGGAGACGCTGTAATACAAATCTCTGGCGCGCGATAAGGTAAATCTAATAGCGAAAAGTAGTTTTGACCTAAGGCGATCTGGCGAAAAGCATTGTCATCAAGTTCGGCGAGAATTCGGCTATTGATATCGACTTCTTCTAAATAATCGAAAAAGCGTTTATTTTTACTAGCGACGAAGTCACTGCCTGGCAAAAAACGCTCAGCATGGGCATTAATAAATTCAACATACTGTCCCTGAATTTTCGGGTCGCTAAAATAATATTCGTACAAAATTCGCCATGACAGATCGGCCTTTAGGTTTTTATATTGGGAGAATAACCGCTCCATGGTGTTTATGTGTAGCTCCGGATCAATTTGGCTTAGCTCTTTTGATACTCCCATGTGCATCCAAATAATATCGTTTTCTGGGTAGCGCTTTAGCACTTCCTCAAGCAAAGGTAAGTATTTAAGTGGCGTGTTGTTATCGCCTAAGTCAGCGTGCAGAGCAAGCGGAATACGCTTTTCTTTTAGCACAGCCATAAATGGCTGCCACTTGGCGATAGTCTCTTTTTCTACCGCTTGATGCCCATTACCAAAATGCGCTGCTTTAACTAAATTCACTTCTCCCATCCAACGAAATAAGTCACCAAACTCGCCTTCAAGTAGTGCCATTTTTGGCAAAATAGTCTCTGGTTTGTGTAAGTCAGCAAAGGTCATAGACAAGGTAATATGCACGTTATCTGCGCCATATTTAAGATAATTGCTCGCATTTTTAAAGTCATTTTGAATGCTGGGTGAAATCAACTGACTGTAGCACCCACGCTCACCAAAGCAATCAGGCTTTCGCTCGTAGGTTTGACCAATGCCATAAACGTTGACAAACACCACTCCCGCACGCTCTGCCCAAGTAACGAGCTTATCAAATGGGACCGCATCTCCCCGAAATGGCTGAAAATGGTGATGAGAATCAACGACAAAATAACTAGATTGCGCCTTGCGGTCGTAGCACTGAGTATTATCTACACTAAAAGTTGCTAGCGTGCGTGTGCCAGTGGCTGACACACTTTGGCAACCAGCCAGTAAAACGGCACAGCTCATAGCAATAACACTTTGTTTTACATTCATTTTTATTATCTACTGAGTCTCCTTTACCAAGGTACTTTACCACGGATAATGTCCTTGTACATGACCCAGTCACCCATCAAGCTATATAGCGGATATTGAAATGTCGCAGGCTTATTTTTTTCAAAAAAGAAATGCCCTACCCAAGCAAAACCATAACCCGCGATTGGCAACAACCATAGTAAAGACCAATATGCAAAAACCAGCGCAAAGAGCAAAATCAACAGCACTAAGGTTGAGCCAATAAAATGCAAGCGACGACAGGTTTTGTTTTTGTGCTCCGCGAGATAATAAGGGTAAAACGATGCAAAAGAATTGAACTCTTTGTTATTATTTTTGGTCATGAGAGTATGCGATTCGTTATTCGACTGTAATACTCAGCATAGTGCAAAGTATTTACGTTGAAAATAAAAAAGGAATGAGCGTGGCAACAGGCTCAAAAACAGTATGTTGAAACCCCTAATGATGATCACCGCTGCTATGCTGCTCCAAGCTTGCAACGACACCGCCCCAACTACAAAATCAGAGGCAACGATGAATGCACAAAGTAACATTCAATGCAGTGTGAGTAAGGGTTCCGACTCAGGTATGACCTACCCCATTAATTTCACTTTTACCAACGCAGGCCATAATGATGAAAAGTTTCTAATTTGGCATACCCCTTTTGAAGGCTGGTGGAGCCAATTTTTAGAGGTAACACAAAATGGTAAGTCGCTTAATTATCAAGGACCCATGGCGAAACGACTCGCGCCGACAGCCAATGAATTTATGACCCTAAATGCTGGGCAAAGTAAAAGCGTAGAATTAGATTTAGCACTGGCTTATGAGATAAACACCGCACAGCCCATTACCATCACCTATCACAATCAGCTAAGCCATGCCAATGCATTAAAAGCGTCATGTAGTACGGTATTAGAATAAAACCGATATCAGCACCGTGTCTCGGCTTGTAGGTCGGCTTTTAAGCCGACAACCCAACTAACCAACAACCCACTACAAAACCAAAACCCCAACATCAAGGTCTTGAAATTTGGATCACGACTCGACGGTTCTTACCGCGACCAATAGCATTGTCGTTGGTATCAATATGGCGTTTTTCGCCAAAGCCGTCAGTCATAATCTTATTCTCTTCAACCCCTAAGCTCGCCATATATGATTTAATCGCCTCGGCACGTTTCTTTGACAACCTCAGGTTGGTATCACGGCCGCCATAACTATCGCTATAGGCCGAAATATAAATTTGCTCAATTTTCGAGTCATTTTTAAGATATTCGCCGATCATATCCAAGCGTTTGCGTGACGACTTTGTCAGTTCGCTGGAATTTTTCTTGTAATTCATCACCGTAAAAGCGATGTCTTCAAAGCTGTATGGCAACAAGTTATCGCGACATTGTAAGAACGCCCAATATGCCTGTTTAAAGTTTACTGACGACAAAGAAACTGAGATTTTATCTACGTCGTTGTGCCAATCTTTATAATAAAAAGTGGGAAAGTAGCCCTTTTCAAGCTCAGTCAGCAACTGCCACGCGACGTCATTTTCAAGTTCACCGTCAAATTTTTTCAGTAATTTCATTTGCCCGATGCTTCTTGCCGGTTTGCCGGCTCGCCAAAGCGGTGGCACCGATTCAAGTCCTGCAAAATCGTAACTTTCAGGACGTACCATCATATCAAGGTTAAAGGTTAAGTCTTTATTTTTACTGGCATTACTTGAAAATATAGCTTCACCGTAATACGGAACTTCATGATTAAGCGCACAACTCAAGCGATTGTTTTGGTCAACATTCCAATGTGATGAATCAGCTTCGGCAGCGTATTGCCGCATTGCAGCCTCACTATTAAAGGTAATGGCGCATAACGATATACCAACCCAACCTACTGATTTATATAACTTGATCACCCCACACCTCACAACATCAACCATTAATCTACATGCGCTCAACACGCCAAAAACTAGAGCTTATCTCTACCAATTCGCGCTATTTAGAGTTAAGCAATAAATGTACCATACTAAGCGTTCTCAAGCTGCTCGCTTCTTGTCGAGGTATCAGTATAATAGGCCGCTAAATTTCACAAACCAAGAAGATTATGTCTGATACCGAGCAAACGCTATTTTCAAAACGCTTTCGCGGCTTCTTTCCTGTAGTTATCGACGTGGAAACCGCTGGCTTTAATAAAGATACTGACGCCCTACTAGAAATTGCCGTCAGTATGTTAAAAATGGACGATGACGGGGTATTAAGCTTAGATCAGACAGTACACTTTCATGTTGTGCCTTTTGAAGGCGCAAATATTGAGCAAGCTGCGATTGACTTTAATGGCATTGATCCATTTTCACCACTCAGAGGCGCAGTTGCAGAAGATGAAGTGCTGAAAGAAATTTGCAAAGCCGTGCGTAAAGCCCAAAAAGCCGCGGGCTGTCAGCGCTCCGTTGTCGTCGCCCATAATGCCGCTTTTGATCACGGCTTTTTAAATGCAGCGATTGAGCGTAACAAGATAAAGCGTACGCCTTTTCACCCATTTGTCAGCTTTGACACCACTTCACTTGCCGGGCTTGCTCTAGGGCAAACGGTGCTTGCAAAGGCATGTCGTGCAGCAGGTATCGAGTTCGATAACAGTCAAGCACACAGTGCACTTTACGACACAGAGCGCACCGCAGAGCTCTTTTGCTACATAGTCAACAAGTGGCAAGCATTAGGTGGCTGGCCATTACCAGAGCCTGAAGCCGAGTCAGAACCTGAGTCAACAACCGACACCGAATAATAAAAATGCCAGCAAATCCAGCTGGCATTTTTATAAGTGCTCGTTTTTAAGCTATTTCTGCGGTTTTGGCAGTCGTAAACTGCTGCATGATCTTACCTTCATGCAATTTAACGAAATTAGGCGGGTAAATTCGTGAAAACAGTTTCGTGTCTTTCGCTATTTTCACTTCAGTTCCGGGGTGCATCAGCTCATTAACAGTGACTCGACTCAAGCGTGCTAATCGATGTATTTTTTGCTGTATTAAACCGATGTTACGCTGATTGCGGCCGTAGTGTTTGTTGATTTGCATTTCGCTGTGCTGCAACTTGGCAAGATATGCATCTCGTTTTTGCGATTGCGGCGACGCCTGTGCTTTATTCATGGCTTGTTTAATATCGATGACTTTGGACGCCAGCACCTTTTCCAGCTCCACTAATTCGCGGTGCTTATCGTGCAAACTATCCCAATCTTGGGCTAATGAAATACGCGTTCTTGTGCCTGATGGTGCTCCAAGTTCACCCGTTTCAATACGCATGGCATCCAATACATTTCCGCCAATCAGCTTGCCTCTGGGGGTTTCACCTTTACCGATTTTGATTAAACGCTTGGAAGCCAAGTCACAATGCAAGGCTTGACGTTCAATGAGAATATCTTGTTCGCTTTCAATTCGGCAGTACTGCGCATAGCCTAACGAAACACTGCGCTTTGCTTTAATCGAGCACGAAAAAGGTTCGCCTTCGGTGCGCTTACGACCAATGGTGCCAAGCATTATCGTGACCGCGCTACCACTTTCAAGAATGGCCGATTCCACAAACCCAATAACAGTAATATCGCCCGAAGCCTTAACACGCATTCCATCTTTAATATCACCGCTCACAATCACGCTGCCATCAAACTCAACATGCCCAGTCGTCACATCAATGTTTTCATAACACAGCACATCGTCAACACGCATGCCACGAGGAACGGCTACAGGCACGCCTTTTGAATCGGCAATAAGCAGGTTCTTATCGTTGGGATCGAGCTTGGTGCCTTCTGACACCTCAAGTGGCGCGTCTTTGCCTGGTTTAGGGTCAATCACGTCACCAAACACGGTATAGCCCGGCTCGCCTTCAGTTGGCGGGACTTTTTTCATTAATGGGCTGCCCGGCTTTACGGTGATGATAGCACCTAAGTTGCGCATATCGACTTTACCGCCGCTCGATTCTTGCGGGCTGAGCACTCTGTCCTGCGCTGTCATACACAGGCGCACAAACCGTGCGTCATTGCCATCTTTGGCTCGTTGACCATGCGCAACAATACCATTGTAAGTGTGTCCAGGAGGGAGTTCTAACTGCTGACCGAGAAGATTATCGAGGGCTTTGCCACTGACACCTTTTTTAATACCAGCTTGCTTTAATGCTTGTTTGGCTTTGTTCATACAAACCAACTTACCGCCTCGGGCTGTGGTTACTCTCGCTTCAGCAAGCATGTTGCCTTCTTCAATACGCACAGAAATAGACGCATCGATAGCGCGAGCCACAATCAGCGAGTCCTGCTCGGGCGTCTCACTAGCAGCAAATAATTGACCTATATTGGCATGAATGATTTCAAAATCCGCATATGGCGACTCCTCAATCATCTCTATCAATTGAGACGAGCTCGCCGGAAATCCGGATTCCACTGGATGAGAGAGCAAGTAGACATAGCCCTCATCCTCATCAAAACGAAATAATGACATTCATCAACCCTGAAAAGTATGCACGATCTTATTGTTATGTTGTTATTTTTAATGCAGCGAACTCATTTGAGCATAACTTCGCCAAATTGTTAAGCTTAACATTGCCTGAACTGCTACAAATTATAAATGAATGTAAATCATTCCGTGCATTAAAAGTACAACTTATTATTTTCCTTAGATTTATCGACTTTACAGTGCAGAACTTTAGACAAACTTTGGGATTTCACGCCAAATGGCGGCAAATTAATAACTAAGTATTACTCTGTTTTACACTTGCCGTTTTATAGGGTAATTTCATCTTTCATGAAGGACATAACTTTTACGGACAGTCATGACAAAGCACGTACACCTTAGTTTTATCGACACTAACTTTATTAACACGCTTACACCTGTACTCGACCACAATATCGACTCGGATGAAATACTCTATTTAATAGAATCTCAACAACAACAAAACCTTGAAGATATTAAAAGAGTGTTGGGGCCAAGAGGGGTAAAAGTACATCACGCCTTTATTCCCACCAGCCGAGATAGTGACACCTTAATCGACAGCTTCCACCAGCTCATTGATACCCTAATTAGTGAACAACCAGATACCCAATTTGTGTTTAATGCCAGTTGCGGCGACCGCCAACACTTACTTGCGATGTATGAGGTGATCCGCGCCTATCCAATAGAATGTTTTATCATTGAACCCGAGCGCGACGAACTTCACTGGCTTGTACCAACAGAGCGAGTCAACACCATCCTTGCCGATAAATTAAAGATACGCGATTTTTTTAACCTCATCGACGGCGATATCACCGAAATTGCAAATGAGGGTATCGTTGATATTCGCTATCGCCAGCTCGGTGCCAAATGGGCAACCAGTCAAACAGATTTTAGCCATGCTCTCGCCCAGCTCAACTACCTCGCTGCCAGCAGCGAAGATAATGCACTTATTAGTGAGCCTTTGAGTCGCAGCCAAATGAATAGCCCAAGTTTGCAAACACTCATTGACGATTTAGAAGATGCTAACGTCGCCACAAGGCAAGACGACAAATTAAAGTTTGCTAATGAAGGCGCTCGTTTTTTTGCCAACGGTGGCTGGCTAGAAGAATATGTTTACGCCACCCTCCTCAGCCTAAAAAAAGAACTCACGATTTTACAAGATGTCGCCCAAGGCGTTGCGATTAAACGTCGCGTGGGGCAAGGCTATGTCAATAACGAGCTAGACATTGTGGCGCTCGCCAACAATAAGCTTCACCTCATTGAATGCAAAACCAAAAAGTTTAGTAAAGGGGAAGGCAACCAAGTGATATACAAACTTGATTCCCTCAGCGAGCTATTTGGCGGCGTACAAGCAAGAGGCCTACTGGTGAGCTATCAAGGCATTAGAACTTCGGAAAGACTGCGCGCCAAAGCGCTAGAAATTGGCCTGATCTGCGAAGACGACCTTGGCCAACTTAAAGATAGACTACGCAACTGGTTGCGCGGAGCGTAAACACAAAAGGCAACATATCCAGCGTTTGTTGGCGCTGCGTTTATCACCCCTACAAACACACAAAAGCGGTGGCGAGTGCGCCGCTTTTGTGTGGTACAAACCGCAACTACTCGCCGTGCACTAAATAGACTTGTTGTTGCTCACGGGTACGCTCATAATTAATGTAAATCCCTGTGCCCGAGTCAAGCAGCAATGGCCCTACTCCTTGTGCGCTTTCTTCTAACATGGATTTATATTCACTTTGCGGTGCAATAAAATTAAGATGCGCACCCAATCCAACACTTAGTTTTAATAGCCAATTCCCTGCGTTATCAAGCTGTACATGTGCATCATCGTTTAAGTTGTAAAACCCAACTTTTTCCTGCCAATACCACGTATTTGAGTCGGGATAGTATTGTCCAACAATGGAAGTGGTATCATAACCTTCGGTGGCAACCGCTAATACGCCGGCAGGGTTGTAGTCAAGGCTCAAGTAATTGGCTTGGCGATAGGTATAGTTACCAAACTGCGGCTCAAGTAAAAATGGTGCCTGCCAGGTGTCGCTGTTTTTGTCATAAAAGCGGCATAACGTTCTCTCGTTATAATCAAAACACCAGGTTTGATTTCCCTTGTTGTCTTTCGCTGTGGCTCTGAGCGTCATGTTTTTCATCGGATAGTCGCCTTGCACAACTACTTTGGCACCTGCTTCCGAGAGCGCATACCAATCAAGATCTTCACTCTGGTCATTTGGCAAGCCAATAATTATATGACCTTCAGCTTCCATGCGATTGATATACTCATAAAACTGCCCTTCATTTAAGCCGGTGTTAGCAACAAGCGACTCTTCAACAATGCGCATAAGTACGTAACCACCAATATAAATACCATTACCATCACTATCGTGAGCAACATGCACTAACGCCCAAGGTGATTCAAGCCAAGGTTGTATCACCTCAATAGACTGAATGATCCCTTCGACCCCTTTATAATTGAGCGCTTGATCAAACTGATATTGCTTTTCAATATGTTGATAATTAGGTGCCTCACCATCAAGCTCAATGGTTTTTACATGGGTTTTTACGGTCACTATCCCACCAGCTCGGTTTGACTCACTTCGGTGTACCCGCAAACGTTCACCTAACTGTGTACTCTCTTTAAACTGGTTAAGATGCTCAGTTAAGGCATCACTTTTTACCAACGCATTTTCGCCAAGCGCTGGGTCAAAAGTGTAGGCCAATGGCGCTTCCGTGACTGCTGCACTGGCTAATATAACAAAGGTGTCTTTGCTGTCGTTTTTCCATACGTATGTTGGCCTATTGCCATCCACCGGTTTTGGTAGCTCGCCCCAATGGCTTAGCTTATCTGCGGCAATATCGCCAGGATTGGTCGGTGCGATTTGCCATTGTTCGTTTTGATATACCACTTCAAGAGCATTCCAATCGAGCGGGTTTTGTGCGTCTTTCCATGCCTTAATAAGCGCAGCCACTTGCTTGGCGGCGAGTGGTTTTTCAGTCTCTGCAAGGTCGCTAAAATACACCTTTTGAAATGCCGTTGAGATAGCCATTAGCGCCTCGTCTGACTGAGCGATATAATCTTTAGCGATATCTAATTGGCTCAACCCAATATCACTCGCCGCAGCCGCGACGGCATCAGCCAACTCCCCACCGCTCTTAAGCTTATCTGCAACATAATGAGACAAGGGCGAAATCACACTGGCCAGTGGCGGCGCGATAAGTTGCTGAGCAGATTGAACCGCAGGCTGACCATCAGCCCGCTTAGTGACCCCCGGTACAAAGTTAGCGACGAGCAGATAGTTTTGTTCGTCGTCTATATCTTTAACATCTAGCGTGACTTTACCGTTTTCTGCCGTTAAACCACTCGGCTCATCAGCCTGCATCGCTAAGTCGCCATTTACATCCATAAATACGCGTACACTTTGGTAACCAGGTACTGTCACGGTGTGACTGTCTAGTGCCGTGGGTGTATCTGTGTTATCTCCGTTATTGCTGTTGTCACCATTGCTACTGTCACCGTTATTTACCGGTGTTGTAGAACTTGAACCGCCACCGCATGCATTCAGTGCGGTAGTGATAGCTAAAACTAAAGTCAATTTACTAAAAGAAGTCTTTAACATGCTAAATCCTTTATATTCACCTGTTGATAAATTTAAACTTTTCAATCACGTCACATTCGCTATAAAGTAATACCAAATGTAACGCCAAGAGAAAGACCGCATTAATTTGCTGGGCGACATGGGCGCAACTGGTAAAACGCGACACCTTAATCTCTCAATACCAATTTGCTTAATTAAGTGGTCTACTTTGAGGCGAGAAAATCTTGTCGATAACCAGGCAAAAATTTTGCTATTTAGTTACTCTAAATAAGAAATTTTTAACGCCGTTAGCGTCAGATTTACTCCTTCAAATTGAGCAAGTATTAAGGCCAATTGGTATCACACAGCATAAAAGATGAAAATGCAGAGAGGGATTTCACAAACTTGTGAAACCTAATTTCAGCACAAAATGGAGTTAACTAACTTAGTCAAATTGAGTAGCAGGAGGCGATATAATGAAACAAACAAGTTATGTAATCTTGGCGCTAGTAGCGCTAATAAGCGGCTGTGAAAGCACCAGTTACCCATACCAAAAAAGCAAAGCGTATTGGCCAAACCAAGTTGACTTAGCAAGAGTATGCAGTGCTCAAATCGCGCCTTGCCACCAAGTCTTTTTAAGTCATTGGGATGCATTAAAACGTGCGCTGTTTCCACGTAAATCTTGGTTTGTGGATAACAAATCGCACCAGCCTAGTAATTATGTTACCCAAGCTGCACTCACGTATTGGGGCAGTTTACAGCAAGTAGAAAAGCAAGATTGCCCAGCCAACTACAACACCTGCCCAACCTACAAGCTGAGCGACCTGCAAAGCCCTGTTGCCTATCATCAATATCGTCATGGCCTGCTTAGTCAATTTGGCATACCAGAAAAGCACCGCGACTTTTCTTATACGACTAAAAACGTGCAACATATTACCTTTACCAATCAAGGGCACTGCCCCAACTCTCCGCTTGGTACAGCGCAAAGCGTGTGTGCTTACTTAAATGCGCCCAGCATGGCAGAGCAAACAGGAATCATTAATAACCACAAACCCAACCCCTACAATAACGACCAAAAACTCAGCGGCAGCTACGCATTATTTGAAATACATATCACTAACAATGAATTAAAACAGCAAGGCGTGTTCAACCACAGCATCGTGCTTCACATCGCCGTGCCCGGTGATAAAAATACGTGGCAACAGCAAAGCTGGGCACAAATACAAGATGCTCTAAAACGTGCCGTTGTGGTATTTGAACAAACAGAGGAAGAATAGCAATGAAACACACACTGCTTGCCGTTACAGGCATGTCACCTCAGGTGATCACTGAATCCATTTATGCCTTTTACAAAAAAGGACAACCCATAGACGAAGTCAAAGTCATCACCACAACAAGAGGTAAAAAAGAAATTTGGCTTAACCTGATGCTCGGCCAAGACGGGCAACCACCGATGCTACAGCAACTCATCAATGACTATAATTTGCCCTCGATTACCTTTACCCAAGACAATATTTTTGTGATTGAAGATAACCAAGGAAATCAGCTAGAAGACGCAAGAACCGAGCTTGAACATCAAGCCTTAGCCGACTTTATTACTCAAAAGGTTCAACAAGAAACCGAAAAGCCAGAGCAAACCGTGCATGCCTCTATTGCTGGCGGTAGAAAAACCATGACCTTTTTATTGGGATACGCCATGAGTTTATATGGCCGACATCAAGATACTTTAAGCCATGTATTAGTAGACGAACCATTTGAAAGTAGCGAGTTTTATTACCCAACCCCCTACTCAAAAGCGATCCACACCCGACTTGGTCGCACCGAAGACGCTAAAGATGCCAACGTTAGCTTAGCGCTTATCCCATTTGTTAGATTACGTCAAGAGTTGCCAGAGAGTCTGCTCAGCGGCCAAGCAAGCTACACGCAAGCCGTAGAGATTTTAAATTTGGCCCATGAGAAATATACATTGGTTATTGATGTTTTTAACAGGCAACTACAAATTGAAAACCACATAGTAGAACTTCCTCCTTCTGTATTAACTTTTTACTGGTGGTTTTTAACCATGCAAGAACAACAAGGTGGAAGTGTTGTTTCCCCAAAACAAAGAAGTAAAGAGTATGGTGACTCTTTTGCCGAGCTAAACAGTATTATCAAAGACGAATTTAGTATGGATGACTTAAAAGCGTCAGCATTTAAAAAAGACAGTTTAGGGCAAGGAATGTCGAGCGCCTTTTTTACAGAGAAAGTCTCACTACTAAACAAAGCCATAGCAAAGCAGCTAGGACAATCTTTTCTACACCAGCTAGGCATTAATAAAGTCAACTACAACAGAAGAGATAGCTTGTACTACAAAGTCGCACTACCACTTGAACGAATAGAGGTGATCTCATCATGAATTATTTTATCAGCCGCCATAGTGGTGCAATTCAATGGGCTAAGCAACATCTTCACATAGACCGTTTTATCACCCATTTAAATATTAACGAGATCCAAGCGGGAGATGAAGTATATGGCACCCTGCCCGTTAACCTAGCGGCGCAGTGCTGCAAAAAAGGAGCACTTTATTTTCATTTAAACCTAACTCTACCAGAAGAGCTCAGAGGCAAAGAATTAACGCACACGCAAATGGAAACACTCGATGCAAATGTAACCCAGTATGATATTAAGGAAATGCCATGATCCGTAATAGACTCAAGTTTTTCCAACAAAAGATCTCAAGCAAAAACGCGGGGGTCTTTTTGTCTGGTACCTTATCCCTTGTCAGCCTAGCCTGGATTGGCGATCAGAGCTTTTTTTATTTTTACAACAAAGAGCAGTTTATTCTCTCTGCGCTGGTTTATGCCATTGTCGCTTTTTTTGCATTTAGTACCTTAACCGCGTTTTTAGCCTTTGATTATATCCGCGTGCGTGACTTGTCTAGCACCAATGACCTACCCAAAGCCGAGATCCTAATTATGGCAGTGTCGCCCATCTCGTTTGGCTATCAAATACGTGAGCATGGCGGTGTGTTTACGTTATACCAAAGGCAAGTTGATGAGCAGCAACAAGTACATTGGATTGAAAAAGCCCAATTTAGTGGCACATTGCAAAAAGATATTACCATGCTCGATAATTATCGCCTGAACTGGCAACAAACCCTGCGCGCACTCAAAGCAAATATAGGTGGATTACAACAAGCCGTGCTCGTTCCAAGTGAGCAACTAAGAGAGCACATGTATGACGAGGTGAAGCAAATTCATATTTATCAACGCTGGCTCGCCCAATACGGACAAGATCCTCATGCCCCCGAAAACAATTTTATTGTTACCATCCATAAAGAAGCCGTTAACAAAGACAATATGCGCCAATACTATGATGCCTTTGACTATGAGATTGATCTAGCGCGATTGCAGTGCCATGACGAAAAGAAAATTCGGGTGGATGTAACCGGTGGTCAAGTTACCGCCAGCATTGGTGGTAGCCTTGCGACCCTACACAACAATTGCGCTATGCAGTACATAAACAATGACAAGGTCGTAAACAACTACAGTGCAGGTATCAAGCAAGTGCAAGCCAATCCATAACCACCTACCTTAGCATCACGCTCAACACATTCCGGCGCAAGCCGGAACCCCTAAAAAAAATAGCTAATCTCACTACACAAGCTACCAATCAATCGCTACACTTTGCCAAGCTAATAACGGCGCAAGTACTTAACTAGCACGTGCATTTTAGTTAGTATAGTAGTTGGCCGCTAACCCGAGCCTACTGACATAACAATAAAAAATGAGATTTCAGCAAGTTAGCAAGATTGTATACACGTCCCTATTTTATACTGTGTACAAGTATTTAGTTAGTCTAAAAGCATACACAATGAGCTATATTTGAGTTATTAAAAACCAATCAACATAACCAAAAAGAATAAAAGGTTTACACGCTTTTTACCTTCTAATGCACTACACTTGCGGTTATCCACAAAATTCGACCGCATAAAACTTGCTAACGTTATAAGCTGTGGACTGTAATCGATTTTGCTCTTTAAAAACATCACATTATCACTGTACCCATGACGTAATATGACAAACTCATCGGAACAGACAAAAACGCTAAAAACCGCAAGTTCTGAAGTTATTGAACTTTATCGGTTTTATGCAATAGCCCGTAAGCTAAATCGCACAAATGTCAGTAGCTATTGACTATTTTAATAACTCTGGTAAAACTATGTGTTATCCACCGCTGCAGGCCACGCCACACAAGGCGTCAACACTGCAAGGGTTCGGAGATACCCCGTTTAATAGGGGATTAAGACGTCAATAAAGACGACTCCCATGATGATTGTTACTGTTCGGAGATACCCCGTTTAATAGGGGATTAAGACACGCTTTCTTCAGATTTAGAAATAATCTCTGAATGTTCGGAGATACCCCGTTTAATAGGGGATTAAGACAGGACGTTACTCCCCTCTCGTAAGTACGATTGCGTGTTTGGAGATACCCCGTTTAATAGGGGATTAAGACTAAGAAACCCATGCTTCTATTAATTCGTCAGTTGCGGGTTTGGAGATACCCCGTTTAATAGGGGATTAAGACTTACCCAGAAAAGCCTGATCTCTTCCAGTTTCTAGTTTGGAGATACCCCGTTTAATAGGGGATTAAGACAAACTAAGCCTAAAAATAAAATAGGGAAGATGATAGTTCGGAGATACCCCGTTTAACAGGGGATTAAGACCATCCACATGTGCAGATGTTATTACAATTGCTTCTGCGTTCGGAGATACCCCGTTTAACAGGGGATTAAGGCTCTACCTGAGTGTACCCTGTGCTTCGAAAAGTTGTTCGGAGATACCCCGTTTAATAGGGGATTAAGACCAGTACTTACCGTCGACGAAGCCAGAGGCTCCGAAGGTTCGGAGATACCCCGTTTAATAGGCTGAAACCCGTCTCGAGACAAGCGAGTTGAGACATTCGCGACGTAAAGTCGCTGCTACGAGTTATGCCCCCTCCCCCTCAACAATGCGTGTATGATCCAGCCTTTGATCTTATTATCGCTAGCCTTAGGTTCTCATCAAAACTCCACACAGCTAGCGGCAAGTTAACTTGATGAATACCTTATAGTTTACAAAATGACCCGTGGCACAAGATCAAAAATAGCAGTACAATGACCATATCTAGCGGAAAATCGCTGATTTGCTCTTTAAAAATAGTCGCTTTGTGTTTAATTTAAACATAACACGCTACACCCCGCACACATAGGGGATTGAGACCATGTTTTCGCATTTCGCTAAAACCTGCCTGACGTGCTACACCCCGCACACATAGGGGATTGAGACCAGAAGGGCGAGATTATCAATAACGGAGGACGCAGTTTGGAGATACCCCGTTTAACAGGGGATTAAGACATAAGTTGACAGCACCAGCTGGCACCATGTTCTTAGTTTGGAGACACCCCGCTTAATAGGTTGAAACCCGTCTCGAGACAAGCGAGTTAAGAGATTCGCGACGTAAAGTCGCTGCTACGACTTGGACGGCCGAAGCGGTTAGCGCTTCATGGACGAATCAATGTGCACGGCCTAAAACTGGAAAGCTTTATAGTTTATACAGCGATTTAAAGCTGAGCCGTAGTACATCCCTGTAGCTTGGCTCCATCAGGCATCCATGCCTTCACCTCCTCAAGCTGCGAAACTGCGTTTCGGTCTTTCGTCGTCCATCTCGAGGCAAGCTAGTTAAAAGAGTCGCGACGTAAAGTCGCTGCTACGACTTGGACGGCCGAAGCGGTTATCGCTTCATGGACGAATCAATGTGCACGGCCTAAAACTGGAAAGCTTTATAGTTTATACCGCGATTTAAAGCTGAGCCGTAATACATCCCTGTAGCTGGTTCCATCAGGCATCGCCCTCACCTCCTCAAAACAAGCAAGTTAAAAGAGTCGCGACGTAAAGTCATAGCAACACCAGCCCCGTAGCAGCGGGTTTATCCCGCGATAGGTACTGTAGAACCAATTAAAGATATCTAATCTAAAAGATTCGCGACGTAAAGTCGCTGCTACGAGTTATGCCCCCTCCCCCTCAACAATGCGTGTATGATCCAGCCTTTGATCTTATTATCGCTAGCCTTAGGTTCTCATCAAAACTCCACACAGCTAGCGGCAAGTTAACTTGATGAATACCTTATAGTTTACAAAATGACCCGTGGCACAAGATCAAAAATAGCAGTACAATGACCATATCTAGCGGAAAATCGCTGATTTGCTCTTTAAAAATAGTCGCTTTGGGAATTCGTTAATCCCCTTATCACCAGGAATTACGTTACACCCCGCACACATAGGGGATTGAGACACTACCGTTTTCGTAATATCTAACCTTTGTAGGTGTTACACCCCGCACACATAGGGGATTGATACAGTGACTACAGCTTTGAACTATTAAGTAACCCGAACCTACTGACATAACAATAAGCAATGAAATTTCAGCAAGTTAGCAAGATTGTATACAAGTCCCTATTTTACACTGTGTACAAGTATTTAGTTGGTCTATAAGCATACACAATGAGCTATATTTAAGTTATTAAAAACCAATCAAAATAACCAAAAAGAATAAAAGGTTTACACGCTTTTTACCTTCTAATGCACTACACTTGCGGTTATCCACAAAATGCGATCACATAAAACTTGCTCACGTTATAAGCTGTGGACTGTAATCGATTTTGCTCTTTAAAAACATCACGTTATCACTGTACCCATGACGTAATATGACAAACTCATCGGAACAGACAAAAACGCTAAAAACCGCACGTTCTGAAGTTATTGAACTTTATCGGTTTTATGCAATAGCCCGTAAGCTAAATCGCACAAATGTCAGTAGCTATTGACTATTTTAATAACTCTGGTAAAGCTATGTGTTATCCACCGCTGCAGGCCACGCCACACAAGGCGTCAACACTGCAAGGTTTGGAGATACCCCGTTTAATAGGGGATTAAGACCTCTATAGAAATAGGGGTAGATGGTGATATTGGGTTTGGAGATACCCCGTTTAATAGGGGATTAAGACTGATAGTGGTGTTTTCATCCACCTCAGTCATTTGTTTGGAGATACCCCGTTTAATAGGGGATTAAGACCGTTTGTTCGCCGTCCGCTCAAAATTATTTAAAGGTTTGGAGATACCCCGTTTAATAGGGGATTAAGACCAATAGTCAAGCCCTCCCAAATCACGGATAATGGGTTTGGAGATACCCCGTTTAATAGGGGATTAAGACGTATCCCCGGTGTTGTAACGAATAGAATCGTTTAAGTTTGGAGATACCCCGTTTAATAGGGGATTAAGACCCATCGCTGATCAACGTGTTTTTTTCAATACGAGTGTTTGGAGATACCCCGTTTAATAGGGGATTAAGACAACCAGTCCGAATTCGGCTTTACACTTACAACTTGTGTTTGGAGATACCCCGTTTAATAGGGGATTAAGACACATTTATATTTAGCTCTCTGGCTGTGATTTGGGTTCGGAAATACCCCGTTTAACAGGGGATTAAGACTTGGCGTGCCCATCCACTGTGTGAAAATCACGAGTTTGGAGATACCCCGTTTAATAGGTTGAAACCCGTCTCGAGACAAGCGAGTGCTCGCAGCTTGGCTAGGGTTGAAACTGAGGCCTTGGACGGCCGAAGCGGTTAGCGCTTCATGGACGAATCAATGTGCACGGCCTAAAACTGGAAAGCTTTTTAGTTTATACAGCGATTTAAAGCTGAGCCGTAATACATCCCTGTAGCTGGTTCCATCAGGCATCGCCCTCACCTCCTCAAAACAAGCAAGTTAAAAGAGTCGCGACGTAAAGTCGCTGCTACGACTTGGACGGCCGAAGCGGTTAGCGCTTCATGGATGAATCAATGTGCACGGCCTAGAACTGGAAAGCTTTTTAGTTTATACCGCGATTTAAAGCTGAGCCGTAATACATCCCTGTAGCTGGTTCCATCAGGCATCGCCCTCACCTCCTCAAAACAAGCAAGTTAAAAGAGTCGCGACGTAAAGTCATAGCTACGCCAGCCCCGTAGCAGCGGGTTTATCCCGCGATAGGTACTGTAAAACCAATTAAAGATATCTAATCTAGAAGAGTCGCGACGTAAAGTCATAGCAACACCAGCCCCGTAGCAGCGGGTTTATCCCGCGATTAGGTACTGTAAAACCAATTAAAGATATCTAATCTAAAAGAGTCGCGACGTAAAGTCGCTGCTACGAGTTATGCCCCCTCCCCCCTCAACAATGCGTGTATGATCCAGCCTTTGATCTTATTATCGCTAGCCTTAGGTTCTCATCAAAACTCCACACAGCTAGCGGCAAGTTAACTTGATGAATACTTTGTAGTTTACAAAATGACCCGTGGCACAAGATCAAAAATAGCAGTACAATGACCATATCTAGCGGAAAACCGCTGATTCGCTCTTTAAAAATCGTCGCTTTGGCGCTGGCTGTTACACCCCGCACACATAGGGGATTGAGACTTACCTACTAAAATGGTAGAAGCTTTAGGAACAGTTACACCCCGCACACATAGGGGATTGAGACAGGGGAGCCTATGAGTGATGTAACGGTAGTGATGTTACACCCCGCACACATAGGGGATTGAGACCTTGATAGTGGAGTGGTAGATAAAACATTAGCTCGTTACACCCCGCACACATAGGGGATTGAGACTCTTGCCTTAGCTTCATAATCCAAAAGGTTCTATAGTTACACCCCGCACACATAGGGGATTGAGACTCGCAAACTTGGTTGATGGCAAACTAAACTGTAGGGTTACCCCCGCACACATGAGTTGAAACGTCAGCTTTACTCAAGATCATGCAGAACATAACGCAATGCAGTCATGAGTGAAATTCAAAATAAAATACATTACAAGGAGTAACCAAGATGATGGAAAAAGAAGATAACCAAGTTAGTGCTAACACAACTCCTCTTACACTTACAGTTTATGCATTATCTATTCTGCTGTTACTATTAACCGGTGCTGCTGGTAATATCCTATTGCAGTTATTTCCTCATTCACAGGGGCTACTCACAAGTGTCTTATGCATATGTGTTGTTGTGGTAGCAATTTCGCTTTATAAGCTCTTTTCACTGCGCTGGGAGTTTAATAAAAGAATGGGTTATGACGATACCCATACAAACCAAAGTAAGGTTTTAGAGTGCTTTTACGTACTCACAGCAATTACGTTACTCGCAACAATTGTTGCTTGGTTTAGTAATTTACTTACAGTGTTTACTGCAGATTTAGCTAACGCTAAAATCGTGATCGTTTCCTTGGTTGCGGTTTGTGCAATCTTACTTATATACACACATTCGAACAAAGTCTTAACCGCAACAAGAAAGTACCAGTGGAGTGTATTTGCAGTGTTAAGCATAGGCTTTGTCATCAATAGTTGGTTTGAAATCAACCAAATGATTTATTACTTATCTATCTTTGGTTATTTTATTTTAATGGCAACACTTATTGCCATCATTACGGTTGTTTACAGCAGGCGAATTATTGACCTCATCAATAGAAAATCTGACGATGATGCTAGAAAAGTTTTAGTTATTCCACTCTCTGCCACCGACGAAGACTTCCCTGAATTGACTTACAATGATTTTGCCCATGCAACTAAACAGTTAGGTAAACATAAATCTGTTGTAGCCCTTGCAGCAATTCAAAAAAACGTAAGCGTACGGCTAACTACACCTAGAGGCTAACATGCCAGGGCAGTAAACTGTCGATATCGCACTGTGGCTGGGCTAATTCATTTAAGCAATGCATCACATAATCGAATGGGGTGTGGCCGTTTGCTCTGGCTGTTTCGATCACGCTGTAGAGGATTGCGCTACTCTCAGCGCCACTTGTGGTGAAGCTAAACAGCCAGTTCTTTCGCCCTATGACGAACGGTTTGATAGCGCGCTCTGCCCGGTTG
>NZ_QOKX01000013.1:0-67962 GCF_013319255.1 Pseudoalteromonas sp. JC28
GTCCGCCGCTCGTCATCTTCTAGCAAGCTAGAAATGTTACCGCTCGACTTGCATGTGTTAGGCCTGCCGCCAGCGTTCAATCTGAGCCATGATCAAACTCTTCAATTAAAAGTTTTTTCGAAACCTAAGTTTCGTGCTCAATGAATTCTGATTGTTTGTTTCTACTTTTCAAAAAAGTAAAATCAAAACGAATTGACTATATAGTCACTCAGTTACAATTGAGACTCTAAATTTGTTTGCGTCATCTAGTGAACTAGAATCTGCTGTTAGAACTCAACCTGTACGAGTGCCCACACAGATGATTGCTTCATATTTTTAAAGAACGTTTCGAAACATTTCGCCGTTTCGAGGGATGTGCATTCTAAGCACTCCCAATTTTTTGTCAACACTTAATTTTGAATTTCTTGAAAAGAAGTTTCGAACTTAAGTTTTACTTGACACTAACTCGTTGCTGCTTTGCTTTTCAGCGTAGCGCTCCGTGTCAGTGGGGTCGCATTATAGGGCGATCCGATTTTAGTGCAACCCTTTTTTTAAAGAAAATTGCGAAAAACAGATTGTTTGGATAGAAATCACTCTAAGACAGTTATTTTTGCATGTTTTACAAACAAAAAGAGCGCTAAATGCGCTCTATTTTTAATTCCCAACCGAATTTTGATAGGTAAGCTGCTTCTTGAATGAGCTCCGCTAACATCAACGGATGAAGGGATAGCCAAGGATTGGGCATTTGCATAGTCAGGGACTTATTCTCTTTATTGTTGGCTTGCACTGTTACTTTAGGTAGAACATCGTCTTTTCTACGCATAGATAACAAAACACCAAGTCGAACTACGACGCATAACAACTTAGCGTATCCAAAGTGACAACCTAATCGATCAAAATCTTTGGCAACAAGGTCAGCTCTATGATTTTTAACGATAGCAACGATAATATCTTTTTGCGCTTTGCTATATCCAGGCATTGAAGTATTCGCCAATATATAGCCGCTGTGTCTATGGTACTGTTTATAGTCAATCAGCAAGCCTACTTCATGAAGAGATGCGATTGCCTTTGCCAAGTGAAGACTCGCTTGTTCATCGAGACCCCAGCTTGATGACACTTGGGCGATAATATCAGACACCACTTCGTATACTCGCAGCGCCTGCTCGGTATCAACATGATAACGCTGAGTGAAACCATCCAATGTGCGCTGACAGATATCGACAGCCTGAAAATCAGGGATCATACTATAAAGTACACCCTCACGAAGTGCGCCACCGGCAAGACCCATAGATTGAATATCCAATGACTTGAATAGTGCAATCAAAATTGCAAGGCCCGATACAAAGACTAAGCGGCGTTCTTCAATTAGCCCAGGTAAAGTTAGCGCAGCCACCGTTTCACATTCAATTGCTTTAAGCTTTACTTCTTCCAACTTGCTCAGAGTCAGTTGTTCATTCTCGCCCATCGCAGCGAAAATTTCCTGAATGGCTTGAACAGTACCTGACGCACCAATGGCTAACTCCCAGCCAAGCTTTTTATATTTGGCTTGAATAGGCTGAATAACCTGTTTTGCAGCCAGCTCTGCAGCGTCAAAGTTTTTCAGACTTAATAGGCCATCGCTGAAATATCTATCAAGATAAGTCACACAACCCATATTTAAACTTTTATACAGTAAGGCATCAAAGCCTTTTCCGATCACAACTTCGGTACTCGCGCCGCCAATATCAATAACGAGTTGCTTACCTTGACAGGCGGATGTGTGAGCGACACCTTTGTAAATCGTTTTAGCTTCCACTTCTCCACTTATCACATTTACCTGATGATTAAGGATCTGCTCCGCTTTTTCGATAAATGTGTGAGCGTTAGTAGCCAAACGCAATGTCGCAGTCGCTACAATACTGACATTTTGCTTGGGGATATCTTGTAAGCGCTCAGCAAACAAAGCAAGGCACTCCCATCCTCTTTGCATCGCCTCAAGCGACAATTCATTTTGGTCATTAAGCCCAGATGCCAGCCGCACCTTCCTTTTCACACGGCCGATTGTGTGAATACCGCCTGCCATATGTTTCGCTATCAACATATGAAAGCTGTTAGAACCTAAGTCTATTACAGCGTAAATATCTTCCTTCGAAGCAGTCTTTGCCACTTTTCAAACCTCAACAAATCGCATTAAGCGCTTACTACTTTACTATCCAAGTTTATTTGGATTGTGGTTTTCTATAGCCACCAGTTCGGCGACCGCCACCACGTTGCTTGTTACCACTATTACCATGGCCTGAATGACGACGTTTATTTACTTGAGGCGCACGCAAGTCAGTTAATAGTGCTGTTTTATCATAATGAGAAACAGGAATTGCATGTTCTATGTATTCTTCTATCTCATGTAAATTGTAGGCATATTGCTCGCACGCGAAACTAATCGCATGCCCAGATGCACCAGCTCGACCCGTACGACCAATGCGGTGAACATAGTCTTCTCTGTCATCCGGCAAGTCAAAGTTGAACACATGACTTACTTCAGGAATATGTAAACCACGTGCTGCAACATCAGTCGCAACCAGCAAGTCAACATCACCACGCGTAAACTGCGCTAATATCGATTGGCGTTTCTTTTGGTTCACATCGCCAGTAAGCAAACCAGCACGGTGACCATCCGCTTTCAGCCATGCATATACGTTTTCGCAGCTGTGCTTAGTATTAGCAAAAATGATTGCCTTCTCTGGCCACTCTTCCTCAATCAAAGTAAGCAGTAAAGGTATTTTGTCCTCTGTTGACGGGTGAAATAGCTCTTCTTGAATACGCTTGCCCGTTTTAACATCTGGCTCAATTTGCACATGAATAGGATTGGTCATGTGTTCGAATGCTAACTCTTGCACTCTGTATGACAGTGTTGCAGAGAATAATAGATTTAATCGCTCTTCACGACCTGGCATGCGATTAAACAAATAACGAATGTCTTTGATAAAACCTAAATCAAACATTCGGTCTGCTTCATCTAGCACAACCACTTCGATATCATTGAGGTTATAAGCACCCTGCTTATAAAAATCGATTAAACGCCCAGTCGTTCCGATTAGTATATCCGCACCTTTTTCCAGTTGAGCCCGTTGTTTTTCGTAATCTTCGCCACCATATACAAGGGCAAGCTTAAGATCACAACGTGGCGCAATGACTTGCGCGTCCTTATGTATTTGGATAGCCAACTCTCGAGTCGGTGCCATAATAATTGCACGAGGTTGCGTTTTTTTATCCTTTTTAGTCTGCAATAGGCGATGACAGGTCGCGGTCAAAAACGCAAGGGTTTTGCCCGTACCAGTTTGTGCCTGACCCGCGATATCGCGGCCTTCACAGATGTAAGGTATACACTTTGCTTGGATTGGCGTACAAAATTCGAAGCCATTTTCCTGTAAACCGGCGACCACTTCCGGCGCTAAAGCAAAGTCGTTGAATGTTTTATTGGTCAAATGTGTCTTAGTCATAGCAATAAAGCATAACGTTTAAACTTGCAATAAGAAACAAGAGTGTTTAAATACGCATTAAATATTTCGCCTAATTCTAACGGAGAGCGTAATGAGCGACAAAATTATCCAACTAACTGATGACAGCTTTGAAGCTGACGTAATCAAATCTGACAAGCCTGTACTAGTAGATTTCTGGGCAGAATGGTGTGGCCCTTGTAAGATGATTGCGCCTATCCTTGATGAAGTTGCAGAATCACACGGTGACCGCGTTGCGATCGGCAAACTGAATATTGACCAAAACGCAGGAACTCCACCTAAGTACGGTATCCGTGGTATTCCAACACTATTACTGTTTAAAGATGGTGCAGTAGCCGCAACCAAAGTTGGTGCTCTATCTAAGACTCAACTTGTTGAGTTCCTAGAAAACAACCTGTAATTCAGGCTGTTACATACTCTGCGGCATCACTGCCGCAGTTGTAGACCTGATCTATATCATTTTTAATAGAATAAAATTTGTATAAACACTGGACGACCTGACGCCTAGCTGCTAACTTATAAAGCCACAAACCTTTAAGCTTTATCAAATCAACCTCTCTCGTGAAACTAACGAGAATGACAACTGTAATAAAGAACCCACCAATATGCATTTACGCGAATTAAAAGACAAGTCAATCAATGAACTTGTAAAACTTGCTGAGTCCATGGGACTTGAAAACGTAGCTCGTTTAAGAAAACAAGATATTATCTTTGCTATTTTGAAAGCGCACGCGAAAAGCGGCGAGAATATATACGGCGGCGGTGTTTTAGAAATTTTACAAGATGGCTTCGGCTTTTTACGTTCTTCAGAAGCATCTTACCTAGCTGGCCCTGATGATATTTATGTTTCTCCGAGCCAGATTAGACGTTTCAGCCTGCGTACCGGTGATACCATCAGTGGTTTAATCAGACCACCAAAAGATGGCGAAAGATACTTTGCATTATTGAAAGTTAATGAAGTTAACTTCGATAAGCCTGAAAACTCTCGTACCAAAATCCTATTCGAAAACCTAACGCCTATTCATGCTAATGAGCGTATGGTAATGGAGCGAGGTAACGGTAGTACAGAAGATATTACCGCTCGAGTATTAGACCTTGCTTCTCCAATTGGTAAAGGTCAGCGTGCACTTATCGTTGCACCACCAAAAGCGGGTAAGACAATGTTGCTTCAAAACATTGCTCAGTCCATCACATACAACAACCCAGATGCAACATTGATGGTACTACTAATCGATGAACGTCCGGAAGAAGTAACTGAGATGCAGCGTCTTGTTCAAGGTGAAGTAATTGCTTCTACGTTTGACGAACCTGCCAACCGCCACGTTCAAGTAGCAGAAATGGTAATCGAAAAAGCAAAACGCTTAGTTGAGCATAAGAAGGATGTTATTATTCTACTTGACTCAATCACACGTCTTGCTCGAGCATACAACACGGTTATTCCTTCCTCAGGTAAAGTATTAACTGGTGGTGTTGATGCCAATGCACTTCACAAACCTAAGCGCTTCTTTGGTGCTGCGCGTAATGTTGAGGAAGGCGGAAGCTTAACCATCATCGCAACGGCACTTATCGATACCGGCTCTAAGATGGATGAAGTTATCTACGAAGAGTTTAAAGGTACGGGTAACATGGAACTACACCTAAACCGTAAGATTGCGGAAAAACGTGTATTCCCAGCTATCGACTTCAACCGCTCTGGTACTCGTCGTGAAGAACTACTAACGAAGACTGATGAGCTTCAAAAGATGTGGATCTTGCGTAAGATTGTGCATGAAATGAGTGAGATCGATGCCATGGAATTCCTTATTGATAAGCTTTCCATGAGCAAAACAAACGATGAGTTTTTCGACTCAATGCGTCGTAAGTAAGTAGACTCTAAGTCTAATTTTTGAAAAGCCAGCTTATGCTGGCTTTTTGCTTTTCAGGTTCGCCAACTGCCTGTTTTTGTTCTATACCTATCTAGTGAATTTAAACCGTATTTGTATAATGAACCTAGGGACTTAGAATGAAGCCGAGTCGTATTATTGTCACAGTCACACTGTTTAATCTGGCTTCGGTAACACTCGCAATCACCTTGCTATCTTCTGATACAGCCAAAATAGCTGTTGCTCTCGGAGCTCTAGTACTGGGGGTGCTATTCCAGCTTTTATACTTTAAGAAAACCTCTTCCGCTGAAAAGCATATGGAACATCTCGTTCGCAACTTTATCAACGACAATGGTGTCGACCTAACGTATCGCTTTAACGAACAAGATAAAAATATTTCTAAGTCCTGCCTACTAATGAATGATTGCTTCGCCGTTATAGAACATATAATTAGTGAAGTATACGCATCTTCTTCTCGACTTCACCCAATGGCAGATAGTTTAAGAGATACCTACGCATCCATGACGCAAAAGGCGACGCTACAACATACTCACGGAGAATACTTAGCCACCTCGATACAGTCTATGTTAGAGATTTCCGCGCGTTTAGATACTAGCTTAGAGCAGATCTACGCATCTGTAGAAAACGCTACAACGGCAGTGAAGCAGACCAGATTAGATACTGACAAAAGCCAAGAAAGCCTGCTAACTCTTGCAGATAACATCAAAAAAACCAATGAACAAATAGAGTTGCTCAAAACAGACAGCAACGAAATTAGCTCAGTGCTTGAAGTTATTAATGCTATTGCAGAGCAGACCAATTTACTTGCGCTAAACGCTGCGATTGAAGCAGCACGAGCTGGCGAGCTGGGCAGAGGCTTTGCCGTCGTTGCTGATGAAGTTCGTAATTTAGCGGCAAGAACAAGCCAATCTACAAAAGAAGTAAGTCTGGTTATCAGAAAAATTCAATCCGGTACAGATTCTGTTTACGCACTCATGCAAGCAGCACTAGAGGAAACAGATAACACGGTAAAATTAAGCGAAGCCTCTACAAAAGAGGTTGATGAAATAGAAAACGCGATGCTCTCTATCAACCAAATGTCTCACGATATTCATCGACAAGTTGGAGAACAGAAGCAAGCCTCTGACGAAGCTCAAGAGAGCATAGAGTCAATGGTGCACCTGAATTCAGATGCACTTTCAAGTACAAGAATACAGGCTGTCTCCAATCGTGACCTCATAGCACTATCGCAAAGTATTCATTCCAAGTTATCCATGTTTAAGATTTCAGATTACACCTCGGAACTAGACACCAGAAAAGACAGTTCACGGGTATCAATCAGTAATATTGAGCAACCTGAAAACTCAAATGTGGGGAATGCTGATGATATAGAACTATTTTAGGACGCTAAAGACTCTTTAGATTTTAGCTGATCGCACATCGCTAAGAACAAAGACTGAAACTGATCTTCATTTCCTTGCTTTAACACTTTTTCAAATTCTATGGCTATACTTGCCAGTTCGGGAAATTCAAACATAGATGCCGCCCCCGCCAACTTATGGCAAATAGCCTGGAGTGTGAGCAGCTCTTTATTTTGCCAAGCATCAATTAGTAAATAACGCTCTTGTTCAAAAGTACTTGCGAAGCTATCTCTTAAGTCCGATAAATCGATATTAAGCTCATATGCTTTGCCATGCTCAAAGTTCAAATGCGTATTCAGAACTCCCAGCAATTCATTTTTATTAATCGGCTTGCCAATATGTCCATTGAATCCAGAATCAATATATGATTTGACTTCTTCCATCAGTACATTAGCGGTTAGCGCGTATATCGGCCCAGAATAGCCAGCAGAACGAATAATCCTTAATGCTTCGACACCATCCATTCTTGGCATTTGAATGTCCATAAGCACCAAATCAGGAAAATCACTAAGACACTGTTCAACCGCTCGAGCACCATTTTCGGCTACAATGACCGTCGCCCCCGTCCGCTCGATCATACGAGAGAATAATTGGCGGTTTTCAGGGTGATCCTCTACAACCAACACAGTACCTGATAACAAAGGTTGCTTTAGCTGAGGTTCTTGCGCTTCAGTGGCCGCGACATTGAGATACACAGTACAAGGTACATGAAAAGAGAAGATACTGCCTTTATCAATAATGCTTTGAACTTTTATTTCACCATTCATCATATGCGCAAGCTGGCTCGACAAACTTAATCCGAGCCCAGAGCCACCAAAGCGCCTTGTTATGCTGTTGTCAGCTTGTTGGAAATTATCAAAAATTCGGCCTATCTGCTGCTCAGTCATGCCAATACCTGTGTCCTTCACCACAAACTGTAAGCCATGGTGCGTTTCAGATACTTCTAATTCAATACGGCCTTTTTCGGTAAACTTTAGGGCATTACTTAGCAAGTTTATTAGTATTTGTTTTACTCGAATGTAATCTAAACGCACGTAAGCGTTAGCCCTGACCTGGTCACAAACGATAAACTCTAATTCCTTACTCTGGATATTTTGTTGAAACATATCGCATAAGTCCGCAAGTAAGCTGCTTACCGAAAACTCTGTTGATTCAAGCTCTAAGCGCTCAGCTTCGATTCGACTTAGGTCAAGAATATCATTGACGAGATCTCGTAAGTGTAACCCTTGATTATAGATAGTTCTGACTGAAGCTTGTGCCTGAGCATTTAAATCTTGTTCGACCAACAAGTCTTCTGCATGTCCCAGCACCGTAGTAAGTGGCGTTCTGATTTCATGGCTCATGTTTGCTAGAAATTGACTTTTCACTTGATTTGCCGCTTTTAACTCATCCGCTTTTTGCTGAAGCTCAGATGTTCTGAGTGCGACTTTTTGACTTAGCTCCAGTTTTGCTCTTTGCTCAACCTTACGTCGGTAAAGTGCGAAAGTTGTCAGTAAGGTTAATAGTGCAATGATAACACCCAACAATTGTAACTGGCTGCGCTGCTCTTCTTTCAGTAGCTGTAATTTTTGCTCTTGCTTGAGCACTTCAACTTCTCGAGAAAGCTCACTCGCTTCATACTTAGCACGATAATCATTGATTCGCTTAAGCACGTCATCATTCATTAAGCGCTTTTGCGCTTCCAGATTTTGCGAGTCATATTCTCTAGCTTGTTGTATATTACCTTGAGCAGCCTCAATTAGCGCTAGTAAACGTAGCGACATTCGCTCCTTCTTCTGCTCGTGCATCAATCGGCTGGCAGCTAAACTTTGCTCAGCATTCGCTAAGGCTTCTACAAGTCTGCCTTGTGCAAAAAATATTTGTGCTAATGTATATTGCGCCTCCATAACATTAGCGGGGTTTTGAGCCTTTTCAGCGTAATAAAGTGCAAAATTCGCCTCTTTTTCAGCAACGTCAAGCTGATCTAAGGAATAGCTAAGAAGTGCGAGGTTAACGTATTCGTACGATAAATGGCGAACATCATTTTGAGCTTCATAATACGTAATGGCGGCCTGATAAGAAGCTTTAGCCAATTCAGGCTTTTTCGTTTCCGTATACAGGACTCCAAGATCTGCATGAGCAAGCGCGACACCATATTCATCACCCAATTCATTAAAAGCTTTAAGCGCGGTATGTAGCATCTCCTCCGCTTTATCGTAGGCAGCTTGACGAATATAAACCCCTGAAATATTGAGTAGAATGTCAGCGTGATCTTGAGCATTGCCAAACTCCTGATAGAGCTCGTCCGCTTTTAAATAGTTTTGTAGTGCAAGATCTAAAGTAAAGTTTTTAAAGTAGGCCAACCCTAGGTTGCTGTGTAAGTTAGCCATTTCAATAGGGATATTACGCTGCTCAGCCAGCGCTAAAGCACGAGAGTAAAACTCTATTGCCTGTTGGTATTGACCGAGATAGAAATTACAGATCCCTTGTAGCTTAACAGCAGTAAAGTGGTTGTCAGTTAAGGGCTCTGACTGGGTGATTAATTCTAGCTGACTAAGAAAAGCTAGTGCATCTTTAAACTGATTGTGACTATAAGCAGACTTACCAAGGCTAAACAAAATGTCCACTTTTTTCTCTTTTCCGAGCTTTTTCTCAGCGAGAAGTTCCTTGCCTAGAATTTTTTTTTGTTGCCAATTCGTAATCAGCTTCATTTCCGTAATGCGTTCAGTGAGTGAAGTATTACTCACTGCATATTCCGCATGAAAAGTAGTAGAGAGATAAAAACAACACGCAAACACAGATCTGGGCTTTAGTAGCCTCGATAAATTCATTGTTGCTCTCCATTGCTTATCATTTAGTCTGCGTGGTAGTGTGAAGATACACCAAGACTAAAGAGGCGACAATGTTCAATCCGCTTACAGATGTTATTTTTAAATTAATTTGTCAAAATCAATCTTTAAAAGTACACACTATTGCCGCCGCTCTGATGGAACAACAGCAACTACCTCGCCTTGATGAAGATGAAAATAAAAATCTCTTCAAGCGCAACTTTCTGATCATGAATGCCCTGTACCAACTTCAGCAAGAAGTATTCGCTGAGGGTCAATACCTGCATGTTGAAGCGCTCAATGTTTATCTAGCTCCACAACTAGGTGAACATCAATTAGCATTAGATGATCCGCTCAGAAGCTACTATTTAGATTGGCAACACTATGAAACCAGCAGTGAAGAAGTGAGTGCTCTGTTGGATAACTTTTGGCAGCGCTTTGCATTCAATGGCGCTCGCCAGCGAATTAATATCAAGGCTGACGAATTAAACGCGATTAAAACACGCTGGCGACTGCCTAACGGATATGATCGCAGGATGTTAAGTCAATGTTGGAGAAAACTGGCCCTGACTCATCACCCAGATAAATCAGGTGATGAGGAGGCTTTCAAACGCTTAATGAACGAGTATGAGATACTTAAGCAGACCTTAAGCACGTAGGGCTTTATAGCGCTTATTTTTAATTTTGCTATTGTTAAGCTTTCGTAGTGCAGGCTTTACTGCCTCGCGTTTTACAGCCACGAAGGTTTGTACATCATATATATTGATTTTACCAATTTGTTTAAAGTTAATGCCCTCTTCACCTGTCAAGCTGCCGACGATATCTCCTTTGCGAAGCTTTTGTTGCTTTCCACCTTCAATCATGAGGGTCACCATATTCGACTTATAGGCTGGTTTTTCGAGCAGTGAATGGCCCGGCAACGTGCCATGTTTTAGCTCTTGACCATATATTTCCGCCAACTGTTTTATTTTGAAGGCTTCTTTTTCTCCATAAAGAGATACTGCGATACCTTTGTGCTCACCCCGGCCCGTACGACCAACACGGTGAATATGCGTCTGTGGCTCAAGCGCCAAATGATAGTTAACCACAAGCTCAACTTCCTCAACGTCGAGCCCTCGAGCGGCCACGTCAGTGGCAACCAAAATATTGGCACTCTTATTAGCAAAGGTGAGCAATGACCACTCACGCTCACCTTGATCTAAATCGCCATGTAACTCGACACAAGCAAGTCCGGTTTGGCGTAATTCTTCGAATAGTCGCTTAGTCTCAGCTTTGGTATTACAAAAAACGATACAGCTTTGCGGCTGGTGCTGCATTAACAGCACTCTCAGCGCGTTAAAGCGCATTTTATTGTTGTCTAACTTATAAAAGGTTTGCTTAATGCTGTGGTGTGCTTGTTCTTCTTTTGCTTCAACAAACTCTGGCTCACGCATATATTGCTTCGCCAGTTTCATGATCTTATCTGGGTAAGTCGCACTAAACATTAGTGTTTGTCGAACTTCAGGCACATACACTAAAATGCTTTCTAGCGTTTCAGTAAAGCCCATATCCAGCATCTGATCAGCTTCGTCGAATACCACAGTCTGCGTTTCAGTTAGCATGAGTGAGCCATTAAAAACATGCTCTTCAACTCGACCAGGTGTACCAACAACAATATGCGCACCGTGTTGCAACGCCCGTGTTTGAGGTTCAATTGGCGTTCCTCCACAGAGTGTTTGCACTTTGACGTTACCAATTAAAGCCGCAATTTTTCTGATCTCTTGTGCGACTTGATCAGCCAACTCTCTCGTTGGACATAACACCAAAGCCTGAACCTCATTGTACTCGGGCTGCAACTTATTCAGCAGCGCAAGTGAAAACACCAGTGTTTTACCAGATCCAGTTTTCCCTTTCACGACTAAATCTCGTCCGGTCAGCGCCGGCGCTAAACTCACAGACTGTACTGCTGTTGGCACCATGTAGTTAAGATCTACAAGGCGCTGAGTAAGCGCTTGGTTTAGAGGTAATTGAGAAAATGAAGTGATCGACACAGTGCTTTCCTATTCGCTATCTTAATCGCGTATTTTATACCAAATGTGTAAATTCGCTAACCGCTTTACTCTATTATTCCAAGATAAAGCCCCCCTAGATTGTGGATGAATTATCCTCATCGCAATACACGGACTTACATCACAATTTATGCTTTAATCTCTCGGTAACTCCATTTTTACCAAGGATTATCATGAAGTTTAAATCACTATTGGCATTTGGTTTATTAAGCGCAGGTTTGAGTACAGCACTGCAAGCCGAAGAATTTACTACACAACAATTAGAACAAGTTAAACAAGTTAGAGAAGCCGCAAGCCACAGCAACCTAAGTTGGCAACTACTAGAATCCCTCACCACAGAAGTAGGCCCACGCTTACCAGGTACCGAAAATGATAAAAAAGCGGTAGCTTGGGCAAAGAAACAATTTGAGCAACTGGGCTTTGACAAAGTCTGGCTTGAGAAAGCGACCTTTCCTGAATGGCGCCGCTACCATGAGTCTGCAAAAATCCTGATACCGAGCGAACAACCGCTACACCTTACAGCGCTCGGTAACAGTGTCAGTACACCAAAAGATGGCTTAAGTGGCGAAGTAGTGTTGTTTGAAACTCTCGATGAGCTGATTGCTGCGCCAGACAACAGCTTAAAAGGTAAAATAGCTTTTATTAATTACCGCATGAACCGCGATATTGATGGTAATGGCTATGGACCGGCAGTAAGAGCTCGTAATAGCGGCGCCGTAGAAGCGGCTAAAAAGGGCGCTATCGCCTATATGATGCGCTCAGTCAGCACCAGCCACCACCGCTTCGCGCACACTGGCGGCAGTCACTATAAAGCGGGAGTGACAAAGATCCCGTCCACTGCAGTTGCGAACCCAGATGCGGATCAGCTAGCACGCCTTATCAACTCTGGTCATGCAGTTAAAGTCGCGCTAAATATTCAAACTGAGGACTTAGGTGAAGGAACCAGTTATAACGTCATCGGTGAATTCTCGGGTACTGAGTTTCCAGAGCAATATGTCTTGATTGGTGGTCACTTAGACTCTTGGGATCTGGGTACTGGTGCACTCGATGATGGTGCTGGTGTTGCATTAACGATGGCGGCAGCTAAGCATATTGCCGATGTAAAACGCCCTAAACGTAGTGTCCGCGTAGTCCTATTTGCAGCAGAAGAACTCGGTCTTTGGGGAGCAAAAGCTTATTTTAAAAAGCATCAGGCAGAATTAGACCGCATCGTAGCCGCATCCGAGTCCGATTTTGGTGCAGATGTAGTGTATGCGTTTGAATCAAACGTAAATGCCGCTTCCTTACCGGTTGTGCGTGAGATTGCAAAACAATTGGCGCCACTTGGCGTTACTTATATTGGCAAGAATAGCGCACATGGTGGTCCTGACTTAATTCCGCTGAAAAATGCTACATCAGCGCCAATCTTCGCTTTACACCAAGATGGAACCGATTATTTTGATTATCACCACACAGCTGATGACACGCTTGATAAAGTCGATCCAGAAAAACTAAAGCAAAATACCGCGGCATACGCCGTATTTGCCTTAATGGCAGCCGATGCCAAAACGAAAATGGCAGGGAAATAAAATCTTACACTTATGGGGACAAGTACACTTGTCCCCTACACTCAAGTTGCCTACCTTAGACATACCCACACCTAACTAACTAATAGAATATGGAAATCAAAAGCGTATTTTTTTCCTTTTACGACACAATATTCAACTTCATCAGTAAATATAAAGTTGCCGTGTCGGCACTAATTGTGGTCACTATTGCATTTTACTTTTATAACCAGCATCAACAACAAATCGCTAGTTATCAAACATACTTAGCATCCCCACAAATCGATGACCTGATTATTTTTGACGCTGGCAAGAACACTGGGCAAGTTTATGATCCTGCTTTTCAGATATTACAAATTACTGAGCTGACAGATGACAACATTGAAGTGAAGGAAAGTGCCTACACTTATCGAACAATGCGTAACATCACCCGAGATATCCGTGTCAGCATGCTAATGACCGATCATTATTTTAAGCCACAAAGGCTGACGCTAGAAAAAGACAATCTATTAGACTTACTTGACGATGAAACCATAGTCTCCGTATACAGGCCTGTAGGGATCCATGTACTCGGCGGCGTTGTTAGACAAAGATTTAAAAAGCCGAAGCCACTATATAATGGACCTAAGCTCTCTGCACAGAACCAAGAAGCAATTCACGCTTACAGCCAAGGAAACTTTGAAGAAGCAAAAACGGGATTTGCAGCAGCGGCTAAAACCGGCAACCCTTGGGCACAATATAACTATGGGACAATGCTTCGCGACGGTGAAGGCGGTGCAAAAGACATTAAAAAAGCGATCCACTGGCTTAAACTTGCCGCAGAGCAAGGTAATCATAAAGCACAGACAGCCCTGGCTAAGTTATGCCAAGACCACCCCTGTTAACTGTGACTTTGCTTGTGATACTGCACAGTCAAAACGTTTGCTTCAAACTCTTGTTGTGCCACCGGTTTAGAATGAAAATAGCCTTGAGTCATATCACACAGTAAATTCTTTAAAAACATGCATTGTGCGGGGGTTTCAACCCCTTCCGCAATGACCCTTAAGTTCAATTTATGCGCCATCAATATAATCGCACTGACGAGCGCTTTATCTTCTTCATCTTCAGGTAAATCACGAATAAAGGTTCTATCAATTTTCAATTTAGAAAGCGGGAAGCGCTTGAGATAACTCAACGACGAATATCCAGTACCGAAGTCGTCAATCGCCAGTTCTACGCCGATTTCTCTTAATGCTTTTAATTGTGACAATATTTTGTCTGAGTTTTCAACTAGTACTGACTCTGTGATTTCCAATGTCAGATATTTAGCTTCTAGTCTGGTGTCTTTAAGTACTTTTCTTACTAATGCAACCATATCTTGACGTTTAAACTGGATACTAGAAACGTTAACTGCAATAAATAAGGGTCTACCGTAGTTGTCTTGCCAAGCTTTAACTTGAGAACAAGCGTGATACAGCACCCATTCTCCAATGGGTAAGATAAGCCCTAGTTCTTCGCAAACGGGAATAAATTGCTCTGGAGAAACATGGCCTAGCAACTCACTTTTCCATCTTAACAACACCTCGCAGCCAACGAGGTCGCCTCTACCAAGCTGTGAAAAAATAGGTTGGTACACCAGTGATAATTCTCGATTAGACAGCGCTTTGTGCAAGGCACTTTCTAACACGCTACGCGCTTTGGCATGTTGATGCATCGCTGAAGTATAGAATTGAAAACAGTCGCGACCATGCTCCTTCGCTTTATACATTGCACTATCGGCATTACGTAGCAAGATTTTTCGATCGGTGCCGTCATCTGGGTAAAGCGTGATCCCCATACTACCGGATACATAAGCTTCGTGCCCTTCCAAATGAAAAGAGTTGGCTAGTGCACGTAAAATCTTAGTCGCAACCTGCTCTAAATCACTGATAGAACTTATATCTTGTAGCAATAACGCGAACTCATCCCCACCTAATCTTGCAACGGTATCAGAACTGCGCACGCACTCATTAATACGGTTTGCAGCTTCTTTGAGTAGTAGATCACCAATATGATGTCCAAGCGTGTCATTCACTGCTTTAAAGCGGTCAAGATCGATAAAACAAATTGCAAAGCGCTCTTCTAGCTGAGCTGCTCGTTTTAACGCTAAATCAAATTTAACGTGATAATGATGGCGGTTTGCAAGACCTGTCAAACTATCAAAGTTGGCTTGCTGCCACATCAACTGTTCGTTACGTTTTCTCGAGGTAATATCACTGAATAACGCAACATACATATCAATTTCCCGAGCATCGTTAAATACTGCAGATACTTGCAGCCAACTCGGATAAATTTCACCATTTTTGCGCTTGTTCCAAATCTCTCCCTCCCAATGGCCTTTGTTAACCAAGTCATCATATAACGCGTTGAAAAAGCGCTCATCGTGACGTCCAGAGTTCAGGATTGATGGAGTCTCCCCTATCACTTCATCCATGCCAAAGCCTGTAATTTCGCTAAATGCACGATTTACCATTTGGATTTGATTATGTTTGTCGGAGACCAACACACCTTCAGAGGTTGTCGAAAATACCGTACTTGCCAAGCGCTGTTCTCTTTCGTTCTCAAGCTCTTCCGTAATATCTTGAATAACATAGATAAAACCCAGTTTTGCTTGTGTTTCACTTACCACCGGGGCACAAGAAACCCGCACATTGCGATAACCAAAACGCGCATCAAGTTGGCACTCAAGCGTTCCTTCCGTTAGCAGCTTTTCACTATCAAGCACATCAAATAAGGTATAAATAGATTTTGATTTTAACGCTTCTAAACTATCAAAATCCTTTAACACTGAGCCATTAGCGGCTTCAATGTGATGAGTTTCATCCGTAAACACCAGATATGCTTTAATACCATCAAAAATGGCACTGAGCTTCGCACCTTGGTCTTGTGCTCGCTGATTGGAGCGCCTTAGCCTGACCAAAACGGTCATCAATACCGCCATCGATAGAATAAGCACAGCAATTACCGCAGTTAACAAAATGACCTGTACCATATTGGCTTGCTTGATTTTTTCAGTCTGCAGCATGACCTGTTGTTCAAGATTGGCTTGGTAATGCCAAAGATCTTGCTGTAGCTTACGCTGCTCACTCATATCTTGAATGATAGAAAGTAACCTTGGTTTACCATCGCTATCTTCAAACGGCGTTGAGTGAACACTCACTGTTTTAGTACTACCGTCTGCAGTTTGATGTTGGAAGATAAAATAATTGCGGCCTTCATTTAATGCCGCTTGACGCTCATTGGCAACCTGCTCGGCGGTAAATAAGTTGATATCTTGAATGACTTTTGATTCTAGTACCGCCTCGCTATAACCATAGAATGCGGCAGCAGCCTTATTGGCATCCAAAATTTTTCCAGACGTGGGCTCGATGATCAACATCACCGCGCTATGATTAGAAAAAGTATAATATGGTAACTCGTTAGCTGGTGCTGAAATACAAAACAGCAACAGCAGCCCCCCGAACAATTTTGACATCAACTTCAAACTCAGACCCCTCAGGATATCGTTTTATGCAACCGCGGCGACTATAGCGCAAAGGGTATGTGAGCTACATCGAAAGTCGATTTTTGCTTGTTTCATATCAAAACAACTCAACACACACATCTTTTTATAACAATTTATACACTTGCTCCGGCGTACTGACAAGCCGATACGCTCTGAAAGTGTAGTCTATTTCGCAATAGTGTAGACGCAAAAGTGAGTCACTAAACCTTTTCACCATCCCATCCGTACAGCTAGGAAAAATATGCCTAGTTGATATACTAGGCCAAACTCAACTCACAGTGCGCCGATGAAATACCAAGACTTACGAGATTTTATAGCCCAGCTTGAAAAACAAGGAGAACTTGTTCGCGTCAAGCAGCCCATTTCCACCAAACTAGAAATGACTGAAATTGCAGACCGAACGCTGCGAGCAGGTGGACCCGCTATCCTATTTGAAAACCCTGTTGGTTATGACATTCCGGTACTGGCTAACCTATTTGGCACACCAAAGCGCGTCGCAATGGGGATGGGACAAAGCGATGTCAGTGAACTAAGAGAAGTCGGCAAGTTACTCGCTTTTTTAAAAGAACCCGATCCACCGAAGGGAATTAAAGAAGCCATTGGCCAGCTACCGGTATTCAAACAAGTGTTGAATATGCCAGCCAAAGAAGTGAAAAAAGCCCCATGTCAGGAAGTTGTACTGAGCGATAATGAGGTTGATCTCACTAAACTACCTATTCAACATTGCTGGCCTGGTGATGCCGCACCTTTAATTACATGGGGGTTAACGGTAACCAAAGGTCCTTATAAAAAGCGTCAGAACCTAGGGATTTATCGTCAACAGCTATTGGGTAAAAACAAAATTATTATGCGCTGGCTATCACATCGTGGCGGTGCGCTTGATTTTCAGGAGTGGTGCAAAGAGCACCCCGGCGAACCGTATCCGGTATCTGTTGCACTTGGCGCTGATCCCGCGACGATTTTAGGTGCGGTAACCCCAGTTCCAGATACGCTAAGCGAATACGCATTTGCAGGTCTACTGCGTGGTAGTAAGACGCAGGTTGTTAAATCAATTTCAAACGAACTGCAAGTACCAGCGAGTGCCGAAATCGTCTTAGAAGGATATATTCAACCGGGCGAGCTCGCGCCAGAAGGCCCATATGGCGATCACACCGGCTACTACAATGAAGTTGACGACTTCCCTGTAATGACTGTCACTCATATGACACATCGCAAAGATCCTATTTATCACAGCACTTATACGGGCCGCCCGCCTGATGAGCCAGCTATTCTTGGTGTTGCGCTCAACGAAGTATTCGTGCCGATTTTACAAAAGCAATTTCCGGAAATCGTCGATTTTTACCTTCCACCAGAAGGCTGCTCATACCGCATGGCGGTCGTCACCATGAAAAAGCAGTATCCGGGTCATGCTAAACGCGTGATGATGGGCGTATGGTCTTTCCTTAGACAATTTATGTACACCAAGTTTGTCATTGTTTGTGATGATGATGTAAATGCTCGCGACTGGAATGATGTGATTTGGGCGATAACAACACGTATGGATCCCGCAAGAGACACCACCTTAGTTGAAAGCACGCCTATTGATTATCTCGATTTTGCTTCCCCTGTGTCCGGACTTGGTTCTAAAATGGGTATGGACGCAACCAACAAGTGGCCGGGTGAGACCGACCGTGAATGGGGCGAGCCTATCGTTATGGATCCCAAGGTTAAACAACGCGTTGACGAAATTTGGGATACCCTAGGGATCACCATCAAATGACATATATCATCTAACATTGTGCACTCAGCTATGCTAGAGTGCACAGACTTTAGCCACGTGCTTAATAAAGGTAACACATGCAAGTATTAGCAGCAGAGGTTGTCTCAATTACACCTCTTACGGAATTTGTTCACAAAGTTATATTAAAACCTGAAGAAGCGGTGCAATTCGAAGCCGGCCAGTATCTGCAATTGGTACTTGGTGAAAAAGACAAACGTGCTTTCTCGATTGCCAGCAGCCCTTCAAAAACAGAGCAGTTAGAGTTACATATCGGTGCTTCTGGCGCAGACTCTTATGCCATGCAATCACTAGATCACCTACGTAACGCTTTTGATACAAAGCAAACCGTTGCATTAGAAGTTGGTCTTGGCGTATCTCAGATCCGTGTTGATCAAGCGCGTCCACTAGTTCTACTTGCCGGCGGCACTGGGTTTTCTTATGTCAAATCTATGGCCGATCACTTGGCTGAAACAGGTTACGACCAACCTGTTTTATTTTATTGGGGTGTAAAAGAAGAATCTGCGCTATATGCAAAAGCGGAGATGGAAGCTTGGGCCGCCTCAAATAAACACTTTCAGTTTATTCCTGTGGTAGAAAATGCCAGTGAGGCATGGCAAGGCCATCGCGGCTTCGTTCATCAGGCTGTGATGAAAGATATCGTTTCTTTAGAACCGTACAGTATTTATATGGCTGGCCGCTTTGACATGATAGGTATCGTGCGTGATGACTTTATCAATCATGGAGCTGAGCGCGACTTTATGTACGCCGACGCTTTTGCGTTTATTAAGTAACTTAAGCCAAGTTATTTAATAGTAATTTATCCAATGTGTGGCAGGTGTTTAGTCACACATTGGAAAAACAGAACGAACCAATCAAAACAATCCATTTTACCAAAGCAGTCTCACCCGCTACTCTCATATTACACACAAACACCGCGAGAAATATGATGAGTAAACTCTATGTTCGTGACATCATGTCACCCGATTTCCCACAGTTAACCGCCGAGACCGAACTAACCGACGCGATTAGTTTGCTACAAAAGCATCATTTAATTGGTGCGCCAGTGATAGATGCACAGCGTCATCTTGTTGGATTTATTTCAGAGCAGCAGCTACTCAAGCCTTTGCTTAATTCCAGCTACTTTTGTGATGGTAAAGTACAGCTGAGAGACTTACTGGCTACGCCTGCCCTCAGTATCGAAGCTGCAACAACCGTTGTCGACCTTGCACAACGTATGCAGCAAAATAGTCCTAAGGTTTATCCCGTACTCAATGAAGGCAAAGTGATTGGAATTGTGACACGTAGCCAAGTCGTTGCGGCGCTAAAAGAGAGTTATCTTAGCTGTGCGGGGTGATCCCACACAGCAATTTCAGCCTACGCTTTCTTTGCAAGCAACGCTTTTTTATCAGCTTCGCTTAAAAAGGCAATCTCAACCGCATTGCGCTGCGCTTTATGGATATCACTCAAATCTAAACCTGCCGCCGCAGCTGCATGGCTATACTCGTTGTCCAACTCGATACCTTGAACCGCAGGGTCATCGGTATTGATGGTTGCCAATACACCATGATCTAAAAATGCTTTCAATGGATGCGTGGTTAAACTTTCGACAGTACTTGTTTGGATATTACTGGTTAGGCAAGACTCGATCCCGATACGATTATCACGTAAATAGTCCATCAGAGCTGGGTCATGGATTGCTTTAACTCCGTGACCGATACGTGTTGCACCAAGTTCTTTAATGGCTTGCCAGATACTTACCGCGCCCTCAGCTTCGCCAGCATGTACCGTCACACCAAGGTAAGCATCGCGAACCTGCTTATAATGTTCAATAAACAGCTCGCCCGAGAAGCCCAGCTCGTCACCCGCGAGGTCAATCGCAACCAACTGCTCTTTAAAGGCAAGTAGCGCGTCTAGCTCATATTGGCATTTCTCAACACCAAATGTGCGTGACATAATCCCGATCAGGTTAACCTTAATGTCTTGGCCTTTAACTGCACTTTGTACACCGTCGACTACGGCTTCAACAACGCCCTGCGGGTGTAGATTATGGGTTTTTGCCATGTAGTAAGGGCTAAACCTTAGCTCAGTGTAATCAATACCTTGTGCAACTGCGTCGGCAACATTTTCAATCGCAATACGGCGACAAGCATCGTAGTCACCTAGTACCTTTACGCCCCAATCTAGTTTTTCAAGAAACGCCATTAGATTAGGTGCATTGTCCAACACTTGAACATGCGGGCGTAGACCTTCGAGATCCGTTGCTGGTAAATCCATATTAAACTGCTGGCCAAGTTCTAAAATCGTTGTAGCACGAACGTTACCATCTAAGTGGCGATGTAAATCTAATAGTGGGAGTGTGTTATTGATCATAAGAGACTCGATTTGCAGTTAAAATTTTTGGGATCATACGCACCTAAACTGAGATAGCAAGGACATATGTCAGAATTGAGTATAGCTAACTTTAGTACAAAAAAGCCTGCACATTGCTGCGCAGGCTTTTCGTTACGATTTTGCGATTAAATACGCTTTCTCGTAGGTATGCATTTTTTCGTAGGCAAGCTGAGCTTGCTTACTCCAGCGCGCTTCCCAAGGGTTTGCGCTTAAAGAATCAAAGATCTTCGCAGCAAGTTCATAATCCCCCTCAGCATTGCAAAGGCAAGCCAATGAGAACAGCAACTCCTTGTCATCTGGATGTTTTTTCAATTGCTGCTGCAGTGCTAATTTGAGTTCATTACTACTTTGCGTGCTGTGTTGCAGATAGTCCGCCAACTGGTGATATTGACCTTGTTTAAGCAGCTTCTTGAGCTCGCCCAACACTTCCGCTATGCGTCCCTGTTGCAGCTTCACCTTATTAAGAGCAGGTATTGCATGCGCTTTTACTGCCTTAGGTAGCATATTAAACAAAGTGTCTGCTTGCTCTGGGGCTATCACAAACATGCGCTCGAACACACTCTGCCACTGTGTATCACTCCAGTTGAGCTTTTTGTGCCACTTCGCGATTTGTGCAGCGGCCAGCTCGGGTTGCTTAGCCTGTAGGCAAGCTAAAATGTAACCGCTAAGCACCGCAGAAGTTGGTTTAGCCGCAGACATTTTATCATCAAGTAAAGCCAACGCCTGTTCACTATTATTTGCCTCTAGCCATAGTGCCGCGAGCTGCCCTTGGTTGTCATCTGATATTGCTTCTAGCTCCGTATTCGCTTTGACAACATCTCCTTGTTTTAACGCCGCTTTGGCTGCGATGGCACGCACATAGTCTTGGCGTTCATCCGGCTGCGGCGTTTTCGTCAACAAAGTTGCGGCTTGTTCCACTTCGCCGTTAATAAATAGCCACAAACTTTCGTTCCATGCTTGTTGCGCTTTTAGTTTGCGCTTTCTGGAAAAATGACCTTTCGTATTGACTAGGCGATGCCACGACCAACGCACTACCTTACCCAACAACACTAAAGCGGTGATGACAAGCAACAACAAGATAGTGAAAGACACTATGCTGCCTTCAATCGTGGTTTGATTGAACGAGATCAACACATAGCCTTTCTCATCAATGAGCAAATGACTGGCGGCTAGCGCGATAAAGATAAGCGCGAAGGTGATGATTTTTGCCATCATTTTAGCCACCCTTTTACTGCTGCTGGGGTGGCAAGCTCAATCGACTCTTGGCGCTGAACTTCACTGCGGCTCAGCTTGTTTAAAGCCTGCTGCATCGCGCTCACAGGCGCGTGTTGCGTATCAAAATAACGCGCCAATGTGTCGGCTGCACTATCAAGCGCACTGAAGTAAATGCTCGCCTGTTGATCTATTAATGCGGTTTGTGCTTGGGTTAAATAAGCACGCAGCTGCGTGCGTATAAGCAGCTGCTCATTTTTATCTAAGAGTGGGTCTATCACCACTTCATCATGGTGGCGTATGGTAATAAAGGCATCAACCAACCCCCGCCAAGAGCGCTTTAAGTTCGCTTGCCAATCATCAACCTGTTGCGATAGCGCAGCATCTTCACTCGCTGCCTTTTGCGGAATCTGCTTGGTTTTGATCGTTAGCGTATCAACTTGAGACAATAAACCATGAAGCTCAAAGTAAAGTGACTCCGTTTGTGGCTTAGGTAAGGCCTTCAAAGCCGCAATATCTGTAGCAATCGCCTGCTTAACAGCAGCCGTGTTGGACTCAGACTCTAAGCTCTCTTGCAAGCGCTGCAGAATAGCGATTGCGCCAAGATAATCTTGCTCTGCCGCGACCTTAAATGCAGCAAGGCGCTGTAAATACAATGCTTCAGAGGCCACGGCACCGCTTACTTGCTGCTGCGCCTTGGCAAGCGTCTGCGTTAGCTGGGTTTCCACATGTTGCTGCTGCTCAGCCAATCGCTTTGCGACATTGTCTTGCAACGAATCAAGCACATTTTCTACTCGCTGAAGTTGCGATTTAGCGCCACTCAGCTGTGTGTTTAGTAGCTGATTTTCAGCGTTAATCGCTTGGTTAGCTAACAACGCTTGTTGCAACTGTTGTTGCTGTTGCAAATAAACATAGCCAGCACCACTACCCAGTGCCACTAATAATGCAAGGAGCGCAACCTTACTCACACCAGCCTTAGCGTGATGTGGCGTTACGGTTTGCTCTGCTGCTTTTGCAGCTTGCTGGGTATTTGTATTCTTTGTTTGCGATTCAGACTGAGTCATTTTGCGCCCTTGCTGCTTGGTATAGTCGATGATACTCCCTGCGATGGCACGATTATCAGGGCCATGACATACCACAATTTGAGACTGTTCGATGTTATAGGATTGCTGTACATGCTCAGCAATACGTTGGCTCACAACAAAGAAAGTGCGCTGAGCCAACCAATCTTTACTTGCTGACGACTGCGTATTAAAAATCGCATCCGCTGCACTATTACTGGTAATGACTATACCTTCAATCTGCTGGCTTCGCCAGTGGTCTAACCAGCTATCTGCATTGTCTTTTACGGCAACGCGTTCATAAACCACCAAACTGTCAAGGATGGCCCCCCGCGCTTTTAAAGTTTGCGCAATAACGGGACGCCCGCCTTTCCCTTTGACCAACAATACACGCTTGCCCTCAACAGAGGACAGCTGCGGGAGTGCAAGCAAGCCTTCGGAATCAGGTTGTTTAGGGTATTTAGCCTTGATATTTAGGGTCTGCTGGATAGCATCGGCCGTGCCTTCGCCAACAGCAAAAGCTGCGCAATGTCCAGCTAATGGTACTTCTAATTGGTGAAAGTATCGCACCGCATCTGGCGAGACAAAAATAGCTAACTCGGCTTCGCTTATCATTGCTTTGGCGGTGTCACTCACCGCCACTTCGTTAAGCTGCAATACTGGGCAAATCACTGAGCTAATTTGCTGCTGTGTCAGCAACTCAGATAAAGGCTCTGATTTGCCAACGGGTCGAGTTAGCACAACTTTCATTTAAGCGTCCCTATAAACCTCAGCAAGAATTTTATCTGCACCTTGCGCAAGTAAGGATTCTGCCAATTGAATTCCAAGTTGCTCAGCCTCTGCAACCATACCTGAGCATTCGCCACGCAAAATTTCGCTGCCATCGACAGCACCTACTAAACCGCGCAAGTGCACCTGATCGCCCGAGACTTCCGCATAAGCACCGATTGGAACCTGACATCCCCCTTCCAAACGGCGGTTCATCGCCCGCTCGGCAAGTACACGAATACGTGTATCAGTATGCTCCAACGGTGCAAGGAATGCTTTAGTTTGAGCATCATCGCTACGACACTCGATGCCGACAGCGCCTTGACCATTGGCCGGTAATGAAGCTCCAGGTTCAATATAACTTGCGATTCTATCCACCATTTCTAAACGGATAAGTCCCGCAGCGGCCAAAATAATGGCATCAAACTCACCCGCATCTAGCTTGGCTAGGCGAGTATTCACATTACCGCGTAAGTCTTTAATGATTAAGTCCGGACGCGCTGCTCGAATTTGACATTGGCGACGCAGGCTTGATGTGCCAACCACAGCACCCTCAGGCAACTCTGCCAGTGAGGTATAAGTATTAGACACAAACGCGTCTCTTGGGTCTTCGCGTTCGCAAATAGTATGCAGCTCGAGCCCTTCTGGGAAATCAACAGGTACATCTTTCATTGAATGCACTGCAATATCTGCGCGCCCTTCTAACATGGCCTGCTCAAGCTCTTTGACGAACAACCCTTTACCGCCAATTTTTGCCAGTGGCGTATCTAAAATCTTGTCGCCTTTCGTCGACATCGGCACGAGCTCTACTTTTAGATTCGCATGGTGTTTTTCAAGCTCTGCCTTAACAAATTCGGCTTGCCATAGCGCCAAAGCACTTTTGCGCGTTGCAATACGTAATATGGAAACTTGTTCTGTCATGATTTGCCTTTCATTTATTGCAGCGTTATTGCCGCTGCAAATAGTTAACTATGTGGTGATGGCAGTCAGTCACATGCTGCCATACACAATACTGCGAGTAAGATTATTGCTGACTATTATCCACAATGCGGAACGTCTTTTGGGCAAGCAGTTGTCCAGACTGCGTCACCACCTCAACACGCCAATCTCCGGTTTGACTCGGCATGACGTTCTTACTTGAATAAGTACGGTAGCGCGCGGCTTGGATCGGCAGCTCCACTTCTGCCATCAGCTCGTCTTGATGAAACCACAGGTGCGACACCACTTGATCCTTAAGCGCGTGCACTTCAGTGAAAAAGTACAGCTTGTCACTAAACTGAGTGGTCGCAATTACCTCTTTCAACACATTCGTTGGTTCGCGGTCATCAATCATAGTAGTGAGTACAGCGCGGCTGATAAATTGCGTGTCGATTTTTGCCCCTAGCGCGACACTGGCTATGCGCGCTTCAGCATCAAATTGATTTTTAGCTTCAGCCCTTGTTTCTGTTTCTGTTTCTGTTTCTGTTTCTGTTTCTGTTTCTGTTTCTGTTTCTGTTTCTGTTTCTGTTTCTGTTTCTGTTTCTTCAGAAGCTTGTTGCTGTTCTTGGTCTAGTGCAATGACTTGAGCGACCTCTATTGAGGGCGTCGTTAAAACGGTATCAGGTGAGGTATCCGCACTTAGCTGCTCGCCCTCACGCTCTTCATTAGAGTCTACTGATTCAGGAGAGTCATTCAGTGATGTATCGGTTTGCGCAATGGTGGCACGCATAGGTACTGCCACTTGGGTATCATCTTCATCTGCATTGACGTTATTCACGACACCATAAACCCCCGCGGTCGCAATGCCAGCAAATGCTGCCGTTGCCATAAAAATGCGTTTCCAGTGCCATTGATAGGTCACCGCTGAGGGCTCTGAGGGTTGCTTACTCACCGACGTTTTTATGACAATCTTTTGTGACATTGCTTTGCTCCTGTATCTGTCACCAGTACCTTATACCACTTAATATTAATCGCTCAGTCTCGTAATTAACCAAGCGCGAATGGCTTTTAACTCGTCAAGACAGACCTGATGCTCCATTGGGTAGTCTTGCCAGCTCACTTCATAGCCTTGCTGTTGTAACGTGTTAAATGCGTGCTCACCTGCAAACATAGGCACGACAGGATCAGCACTGCCATGCGCCATAAAAATAGTGAGCTCGCTTTGCTGTGCTTCTGCGCTGAGTTTTTCAGGCACACACATATAAGTTGATAGTGCCATGACACCAGCCAATTTAACAGTTAAACGCGGTGCAAGATGGAGCGCGATCACGCCCCCTTGAGAAAATCCAGCTAAGATAATGCGGTTAGCTGGAATACCTTTATCTAACTGTGCCTGAATTAACGCTTCAACCTGAGCTGATGAGTCTCGCACACCTTGCTCATCCGCTCTTTTATCCAGATCAAATGATTTAATGTCATACCATGCACGCATCACCATACCACCATTTATGGTAACCGGCTGCTCTGGTGCATGTGGAAAAATAAAGTGTGCACCCAATTCCTCAGGCAGGTTTAACTCAGAGGCAATGGGTAAAAAGCCGTTTCCTGAATCGCCTAAACCATGGAGCCAAATAATACTCGCTTTATGTTGTCCTTTGGCAGGATAATCTACAAACTCCAACATTAATCGTGCTGCCACTCTATTGCGATATTTGCCTGTTTAGTCGCCGCGTCGCTCATAAATTGCCAAAACTCAGCACCGGAGCGATTATCAATCCACTGATCGCCACGCAACTCAAAGTGATGACCATTAAACTTAGTCGCCACCCAGACTTGGTGCAATGGTGCTTGTTTGTTGATAACAATTTTGCTCTTGTCAGGGAAAATAATTTCTAGAATTCCCGATGCTGATTCGTAATCTAAATCAGCGTCACAATCATCGATCTGCTCTTCAATAGTCAACATTAGCGCATCGGCTAACTCATGATATTCACTTTCTGTCATCGTGATTTCCTCTTACTGACGCACTGCGGCATGGTGCCTAAGCTTAACTCGCTATTTGAGCAATTTGATGAAGACGAAATTTCAATAGCGAAAAGCTGCTTTTTTTATCAATTCTGTTACTCTGCGATTATAAAGGCACTGACACGAATTATCTAATGAAAGCGACACCTTATAAATTTAGCGTAACGGCACTTGTTTTTACTACTTTAATCGGATTATCGGGTTGCGGTCAAAGCGGTCCGCTTTATTTGCCTGAACAACAGGCTAAAAAACCAAACCAACCGAAAGCAGCACAAGCAAACCAGCCTGAAGCAGAACAACAGGAGCGTTAAAATGGATTATTTCAATTATCAAGATGGCGAGTTATTCGCTGAAGATGTCGCCATAACCACAATCGCCGAGCAATATGGTACTCCTTGCTATGTCTACTCGAAGAAGACTTTAACGCGGCATTATCACGCTTTTACGGATGCCGCAGCCGGTCATCCCCACTTAGTGTGCTACGCAGTAAAGGCGAATTCAAATATCGCCGTGTTGAATGTCTTGGCTCAGCTTGGTTCTGGTTTTGATATCGTGTCGAAGGGTGAACTTGCGCGAGTGCTAAAAGCAGGGGGAGATCCTCAAAAAGTCGTTTTTTCTGGTGTTGCGAAAACGGAAGATGAAATTGCGTTTGCGCTTGAGACTGGGATTAAATGCTTTAATGTTGAGTCAATTGCAGAGCTTCACCGCATCAGTGAAGTGGCAACCAGACTGGATAAAATTGCGCCAATTTCATTGCGTGTAAACCCAGATATCGATGCAAAAACTCACCCCTATATTTCAACCGGGTTAAAAGAGAACAAATTTGGTATTGATATCAAAGCCGCATTTGATGTTTACCAGCTCGCGTATGCCCTACCGGGTTTAAAAGTGGTTGGGATCGACTTCCACATCGGCTCTCAGTTGGTTGAGGTTAATCCATTTTTAGCGGCGTTAGATAAAGTGCTGACTCTAATCTCTCAACTTGAAAAAGCGGGAATTTACTTGCATCACCTCGATATCGGTGGCGGTCTTGGCGTGCCCTATGACGGTGAAAAACCGCCGCATCCGAGTGCTTACGCTGCAGAGATTAAAGCGCGATTGGCGCAGTTCAATGATCTAGAACTCATTTTTGAGCCTGGTCGAGCGATTGCTGCCAATGCCGGTGTGTTGGTGACTAAAGTCGAATTTATTAAGCCAACCGAGCATAAGCATTTTGCCATTGTTGATGCTGGTATGAACGACATGTTACGACCATCGCTTTATCAGGCTTGGCAAAATATCGTACCAGCCACACCGCGAGACGACGTTGACGCGATAAATTACGACGTGGTTGGTCCAGTGTGTGAAACGGGTGACTTTCTAGGTAAAGACCGAGTACTTAAAATTAAGGCTGGCGACTTATTAGTACAGCGCAGTGCAGGCGCGTATGGCTTTACCATGAGTTCAAACTATAACTCACGCCCCCGCTGTGCAGAGGTCATGGTTGATAACAACCAACACCATCTAATCCGCCAAAGAGAGCCGTTAGAATCTCTGTGGCAATTTGAGCAACTACTGCCACAATAATCGACTTGGATACATCCTAGGGGTGCAAAACAAGGCTTAATGCCAAGCAGCTTCCCTAGTCGAGGTATCCATGGCAAAGTATTAGTAAAGTGAGGCCATGGTTTTATACCAAAAGATAACCACTCTATGTTTATAAACTTTTCAAAAATGCATGGTTTAGGCAACGACTTTGTGGTGATAGATAATGTCACCCAAAATGTGTTTTTGTCTCGAGACCAAATTAAGAAGTTAGCAGATCGCCACTTTGGAATTGGCTTTGATCAGCTGTTGATGGTTGAAGCGCCTTATTCCCCGGACTTAGATTTTCATTATCGTATTTTCAATGCCGATGGTAACGAAGTTGAGCAGTGTGGTAACGGTGCTCGCTGTTTTGCTCGTTTTGTCCGCATGAAGGGCTTAACGAACAAACACAAGGTTTGTGTCTCTACAAAGGGCGGCAATATCACCCTTTATACCGAAAAAGACGGCCAAGTTACCGTGAATATGGGCAAACCAAACTTTAACCCACAAGCCATTCCGTTTCGTGCAAACAAACAAGAAAACACCTATATTTTAAGAGCCGACGAACATACGGTGTTTTGTAGCGCGGTTTCTATGGGCAATCCTCATGGCGTGATTATTGTCGATAGTGTAGAAACCGCAGAGGTAGCTACACTTGGACCACTCCTTGAACACCATGAACGTTTCCCACAAAAGGCCAATATTGGCTTTATGGAAGTGATTTCTCGTGAATACGTTAAGCTACGTGTTTGGGAGCGCGGCGCTGGCGAAACGCTTGCCTGTGGCACAGGAGCATGTGCTGCCGTAGTTGCAGGCATAATGCAAGGCAAGTTAGAAGAAACCGTTAGGGTCGACCTACCAGGTGGCAGTCTTCAAGTGCGTTGGGGCGGTCAAGGTCAAGTAGTGAAAATGACCGGACCGGCGGAGCATGTTTTTGATGGGCAAATCGCAATATGACCATAAAAGAAGCAAATTCGACTGAACAATTAGTCATTGAGTACCTGCGCAAGCATCCTGATTTTTTGCTCAGGCACCCTTATGTGCTATTGGATTTGCAGCTACACCACCAGCAGCAAGGGCTTCCAAACCTTGCTTTGCACCAACAGCGGATGCTCCGCGATGAAGTCAACTCACTACAGCAGCAGATCAAAGACATGGTCCATTATGCAAAAGCCAACGAGCTGGTTTTCAAGCAATTGAGTGAATGCCAATTGGCTATCATGCGTTGTACTGAGTTGAGTGCAATCAATCATACGTTAGCGCAGCGCTTTGAGGACCACCCGGACATCCAAGCATGTAAACTCATCAACATCGATGATACGCTTTTGGAACTCGTGTCAGCTAAACTGAGCAGTAACAACTGCTACTTAGGACGACTCAGTCAGTCACAAGCTGAACTCTTGTTTGCCGATATTGAAGTAGGATCGGTAGCACTTTACCGCGTTGATGCGTCAGACAAAGGTCGCTTTATTCTGGCTTTTGCCAGCCGCTCACCAGAACACTTTTCGCCACAACACGACAATATGTTGATCACGGCTTTTATTCAAACATTATCGCTTAAGCTCGAAGCGCTGGCATGAGCCTAACACCACTATCGGAAGATTGGACGCAACCAGTAACCGCCTTTATGGCACACTTGCGCCACGAAAAGCACTACTCAGAACATACACTAACCCAATACAACACTCAGCTTATTCAAGCAGCGCAGTATTTTTGTGACCACGCCTCTTCTTGGCTAGAAGTCAGTGGCGAGCAAATTCGCCGCTACAGCATGAAGCTTCGCGGTCAAAATTACAGCCCAAGAACCATCAACCTTAAGCTCAGTTGTATTCGGAGCTTATATAAATTTCTCAAGCTCAAGTCACAATCGCAACAGGCAGTCGTCAATCCCGCGCAAGGGATCCGAGGGCCTAAGTTTCAAAAGCCACTCCCAAAGAACCTTGATGTTGACCAAATGGGACAACTTCTGGAAATTCAGGCAGATGATGCGCTTGCCATTCGTGATAAGGCCATGATGGAATTAATGTACTCTAGTGGTTTGCGATTAAGCGAGTTGATTGGCGCAAACCTATTGGATGTCAAAGACGGTGAAATACGCGTGCTTGGTAAAGGCGGCAAGGAGCGTGTTGTGCCTGTCGGTGGTAAAGCGCTAAACGCACTAGCTGATTGGCTCAAAATAAGGCCGCAATTTGCAACATTGGAAGAACCCGCGCTTTTTGTGAGCAAATTAAAGCGCCGGATCAGTCCTCGCCATGTCCGCGCAAGAATGAAAGAATGGGGTCTGAAACAAGGGGTTAGTACACCTATTCACCCCCATAAACTGAGGCACTCGTTCGCCAGCCACATGCTAGAATCCAGCGGTGACTTGCGCGCGGTACAAGAGATGCTTGGACATGCCAGCTTATCAGCCACTCAGGTCTACACCCATTTAGATTTTCAACATTTAGCAAAAGTGTATGATAGCGCTCACCCAAGAGCGAAAAAGCAAAAAGACGAGTAACAATGAGATTCAATAAGCCCATTTCAGACATTGCCGCCATCAGTTTTGATTTAGACGATACACTATACGACAACAGGCCTATTATCATTGCGGCCGTTAACGCCATGACAGCGCACCTGGATACTATTCCCGAGTGGCAAGCGAAAGGGCGATCATTCTGGTCTCAGTGTCGAAACGAAACGCTCAAACAAAACAGTGCGCTTGCAGAAGATGTGACAAAGTGGCGTCAAGTGGCACTTGAATGGGGCTTCACGGCACTGGGCTTTGATACCGCAACAAGTAAACAGCACGCACTACGTGCCTACCAAGCCTTTGCCGATGCCCGCAGTAATATCACGGTCAGCGACGCCGTCATCAGCCTGCTTGCTCAGTTACGCAGTCAATATCACATTATTGCTATCACTAATGGCAATGTCGAGATAGATAAATTTAATCTTCGCGATAGTTTTGACTTAGTGCTTCGCGCCGGAATTGATGGCCGCGCCAAGCCTCACCCTGAGCTTTACCAGCTTGCCTGTCAGCATTTTAACCTTAAACCACATCAACTTTTACATGTCGGCGATAGCTTGGATACCGATGTACAAGGAGCGCACCGTGCTGGCTGCCCTAGTGCTTGGCTTCGCAACCACTTTACACCATACCAGTACAAAGGATTAGCCAATGTGGAAATCGATGACATACAAATGTTAAAAAAGATGATGTAATGTTTCCTTTCATGCGGTTGCATTCGGTGCTTGAATAACGTACTAATATTGACTTCCAAAAAACGATAATAATGGAAGTGAAATATGTCATCACAGGACACAACAAGTGACACAGGCTTTTTTGGTCATCCAAAAGGTCTGTTTACACTGTTTCTCACCGAGATGTGGGAGCGAATGAGTTATTATGGCATGCGTGCCATGTTAGTGCTTTTCATGACGGCAACCTTACAACAAGAAGGCCTTGGTTTTACTGTCGCATCTGCAGCCGCAATATATGGCCTCTACACTGGTTCGGTTTATTTCTTAGGGTTACCTGGCGGATGGATAGCCGACCGCCTCCTTGGTGGTCAACGCGCGGTTTGGTACGGCGGGATCATCATCATGTGTGGCCACATTATTCTCGCCATTCCTAGCGAGTTTTCTTTTTTTGTGGGCCTTATCTTTGTTGCCAGTGGTACGGGCTTATTAAAGCCAAACATCAGTGCCATGGTTGGGCAGCTCTATAATGATGAGGATAATCGTCGTGACAGTGGTTACGCCATTTATTATATGGGGATCAATTTAGGCTCTGTGATTGGTTATATGGTGTGCGGCTACTTTATGGAAAATGTCGGCTGGCACTGGGCCTTTGGCGCAGCGGCTGTCGGTATGGCAGTCGGCCTTATCACGTATCGTTTAACAGGCAAACATATTGCCACTGTCGGTAACGAGCCAACTAACCCCATGAAAGGAAAAGAGAGCGTAAAAGCATGGAGTGCTATAGGCCTTGCAATTGCGGCTGTCGCAGCAGTTACCATTGCTGCATTTACTGGCGTATTAGTGATAAACCCTGTGGTACTGGCAAAGTATGTAGCCTTCGCTTTCACCATTACGTTTTTCTTGTACTATGGTTATATCTACTTTGCTGGAAACCTAGATGAAAATGAAAAGCGCCGAATGTGGGCTCTCTTTTTGGTTTGCGTTGCCTCTACCTGCTTTTGGTCTGGCTTTGAGCAAGCAGGCTCATCGCTTAATCTATTTGCCCGCGATTACACTGACAGATTAGTCGGCAGTTTTAGTATTCCAACCGCTTGGTTCCAATCAGCCAACGCTTTCTTCATTATCGTGTTATCTCCTTTCTTTGCTGCGCTATGGATTAACTTGGCTAAGCGCATGATCACGCCAACCTATAGCGTGAAATGTGCGATTGGTCTGATCATCATGGCGAGCGGATTTATTGTGATGTTTTTCGCTTCCCAATATGCAGCTCAAGGCCTACAAGTAGCGCCAATGTGGTTGATCACCACTTACTTTTTGCACACCGTGGGTGAGCTTTGCTTAAGTCCTGTGGCATTAAGCGCAGTAAGTAAGTTATCTCCCAAACGTTTTGCAGGGCAAATGATGGGGGTTTTCGTACTCACTTACTCCATTGGTAATATCTTCTCGGGTCTGCTCGCTGGTAGCTTTGATCCTAATAATATCGAAGACTTGCCCAACCTTTATCTGCAAATTGCATTATTTACGATCGGTATTGGTGTATTTGTCGGTGTGCTTGGTCTTAAAACCAAGCATTGGGAAAAACAATCTGAAAAGCCACTGACAGAACAAACGGCTTAAACGAATTGGAGATGTAGGAGTGATGACTTCTACATCTTCTCAAACTAAGCTAAAATCAGATAACTACAATTCGGCACGCCCATTGCTGCTTGATGTCTATATCAACAAAAACACATACGGTTCAATAAACTTTTATTATTCATTTCTGTAACTCGATTCCTTGTCCAAAATAGAGTCACACAACACAAATATGTCGTTTTTCTTCCGACTTTGCTACTGTACTGGCTCTTTCAAAAAAGGATGCTGTTTTCTATGTCTAAAGTTATGATCACTGGTGCAACGGGCTTACTTGGCCGCGCACTTTGCCAAGAGCTAAGTAGTACCCACGAAATTTTAGGATGTGGCTTTAGCCGAGCAGCCGCGCCACTTCACAAACTTGACTTGGCTGACCACAGTTCGGTTTTAGATTTCTTAGATAATCACAGCCCAGAGGTACTTATTCACGCAGCAGCAGAGCGCAGGCCAGAGCAATGTGAGCGAGACCAAGCGGCGACGCTTGCGCTCAATGTTGCGGCAACCGAGTTCTTAGCCCAAGCCTGCCGCGAAAGAGATATTCGATTTTTCTTTATTAGTACCGACTATGTGTTTGACGGTACCTCAGCACCTTATGTTGAAACAGATATCACTAATCCTGTGAACTTCTACGGTCAAACTAAGCAAGCTGCGGAGCGTGCAATACTGGCAGACAGCGCACTACACACCATAGTGCGAGTGCCAGTTTTATACGGCGAGGTAAAAACGCTGGAAGAATCTGCGGTAACCGTTATTGCAAAACAGCTGTTAGCCAACCCCGCTTCAAGTCACGATCATTGGGCCATTCGCTACCCCACCCATGTCAATGATATTGCGCTAACTCTCAAGGATGTTATCGCACAGCCTAACCTTAGTGGGATTATTCATATCAGTGGCAATCAAGCATTCACTAAATATGAAATGGCGCAGGTCATGGCGAAGGCTTTGCAGCTACCGACGCAAGATCTCATGCCACTGAGCCAACCGAGTGACGACGCAACAAGACCAAAAAATTGTGCACTAAAAGACACAAGATTGATTAACATAGGGATCGCTCACCAACGCGATTTTGCAACCGCGGTGAGTGAAGTGCTCACGAACCACAGATAACGCTTAGAAGAGGTTATTACGACCAAAGGGCACTTCTAATGTATTGTCATTGCCTGATACTGAGTGCCCTACCATTTCGTCATAAGCACTTTGATGTCTAATCACCATTTCCATGTAGCTAATATCAAGCAGGCGTTTTTGAATTTGCAGCGGGTTATGTGCTTTTAAAAACTCACCATTTTCTTCCGTGACATAATATTCCACGTTATTAATAAGCACACTGACTTGATAAAGCGCTAAATCAATGGAATGCACTATTACCTTTTGCAGCGGCTGATGTTGTTTTAACTTTGAAAACGCAATGGCCATTGATATTCCCCATACATGGATCCAAACAGTCTGTTGCCCTACAATACGCGCTGTTATCTCATTTTGATCATGTGAATGTCTATGTCCTATCCGATGCGTTTGGCTAAATATCTCAGCCACTGCGGTGTTTGCTCTAGGCGACAAGCGTCTCGCTTAATTGACAGCGCAAGAGTGACCGTAAATGGTCGCTTGGCCAATCACATAGATCACATCAATTTGACCGATTCCATTATGGTCGATGGTGAACTGGTCGCGCCCCCGCAAGCGAGAAGGCTCTTTGTTTACCATAAACCTGTTGGTATAGACTGCAAAGTGAATCCAGATGACCCGGCTAGTATCTATCATGTACTACCTAAATCGTGTCGTGTTTATCCAATAGGTCGGTTAGACAAAGACAGCCGGGGGTTACTACTACTCACCAACGATGGGGCACTGTGTCAGCAGTTAATCCACCCAGACCATCATCAAGAGAAAGAATATGAGGTGCAAGTCGACAAGCCTCTAGATCCAGGTTTTTGCCTTAAAATGGCAGCCGGCGTGCCAGTGAAGGGCCAAATAACCCTACCCTGTACCGTTGAACAAATCGCACATGACCGCTTCAGAATAGTGTTACGCCAAGGACTCAATCGCCAGATCAGAAGAATGGCACATCACTGTGGTTATCGGGTTATCGACTTATACCGAGTGCGTATCGCAAACTTAGCATTGACACAACTAGAGGTTAACTCCGCTGAAGTGAAAGAGATTTCAGCAGAGTTAATTAAATTAGCCTAAGTGTAGAGTCACGCAAAGGACAACTATAAACCACACACCACAATAATGGCGATAGCACAGCCGAGTCCTAGCGCCCATACGATGGAGCGCAGCACGTCAATATTCGCCCAATACAGCACACAATATAATGCTCGAGCGACAATATGGCCTATGGCTAGCCATTCGACTAGAGAAGTGTAGGTTTGGGTGCCAAACGCAACGGCTAAGGCGACAGCAAAAACAGCTAATGACTCAAAACAGTTTTGATGTGCGGCTAATGCTCTTGCCCCCAGCCCTGTCAGCTTCTTTTGCTGTTCACGCGGGAGCTTGTTGTCATAGCCCCCTTCTTTGTTCATCGCCACTGCCACAGGAATTTTGGCAAAATAAGGTAGTAAGATAGCAAGAATTGCACAGATGATTAGTATACCCACAAGATACTCCTTCAACCTTTTGATTATTCAACTCAGTAGAGCAGAATAGCGTTAAAAAGAAAAGCCATAAGTGAATACGTAATACCCTAACCTATGGCCCAATCTTGTAGCATCGATCTTAATCATATCGTGATACTGAAAATTGAACATGTGGCAAATTGTCGCAGTACGCCAACCACAAGAGTTGCTTCCCTAGCACCTTGATACACATTGAATTATTTTCACTATCACGAAAATGCATTTATTCAGACTCGCTCCTATCCGGTATGCTGATACACATTCGAGCATTGTAGAGTCACCTCTCATGTGGATTTTGTTCACCTTGCTAGCGGCTTTTTCTCAGGCTTGGCGAAATGCTTTTCAAAGCAAATTGAGTGAAAACGCCTCCACAGCCAGCGTCACTCTAGCAAGATTTATTTTAGCCAGCCCACTTGCGGGGTTATATCTTTGGAGCCTTTACCAGATTGCTCCTGCAGAATCGCTCGTCATTAGCGATGACTTTTTAGCCTTTGTGCTGGGGGCCAGTGTCATGCAGATCATCGCGACGGGGTTAATGGTGGTGCTGTTTAAGCAAAATAATTACGCCATAGGTGCTGGACTTGCGAAGAGTGAGGCACTCGTGGCGGCGATTTTGGGCGTACTCTTTTTTGGCTCGAGCTTAACTTTACTCGGTTGGTTTGGTGTCTTTATCGGCGCCATCGCGGTGTTGTTATTGAGTGGGTTTAGCCTGCGTGCTTTCAATGGTAAAACTGCTCTAGTAGGACTTGCCTGTGGAACAAGCTTCGCGCTTACTTCTCTTTGGGTGCGTGAAGCCAGTATCGCATCGGGCCAACCTTTCCCCCACAGTGCAGCCTGGGTGTTGCTGTTAGTGCTGGTTTGCCAAACTGTGATGTTGAGTATGTATTTGACGATACGCGAACCACACTCTTGGCGCGTGCTGTGGCAACGTCGTAAACTGACGCTGGCAATTAGTGTTAGCAGTTGCATCGGTTCTATAGGTTGGTTTAGCGCAATGAGCCTTGAGCATGTAGCCTACGTGAAAACACTCGGCCAAATCGAAGTGTTTTTCACTTTGCTTATCTCATTTTTATGGCTCAAAGCGCCGGTAAAGAAGCGCGACTCAATGGGACTCTTACTCATCGCCATTGCGGCTATTTTGGTTATGCTAACTTAAGTACCACAACCCCACTGATGATAAGTAACACGCCCAAGTAGCGCATAAAACTACTTGGGTCACCGTAGAAAAAGATACCCACTAAGAATGTGCCTGCCGCGCCAATACCCGTCCACACCGCATACGAGGTACCCAGTGGAATTTGCTTTTGCGCCAGCCATAACATCCAGCCGCTCAAGGCCATAAAACCAACGGCTACCACTATGCCTAACCAACGAGTATCGGCTTGTTGAGCCATTTTCAGACCAACGGGCCAACCTATTTCAAACAAGCCAGCCATAATTAAATAAACCCACGCCATACTATTTTTGTTTCAACTCCACAGAATACAGGTCTTTTCTTCGGTCTCGTAAATTACGCACCGTTCCTTCACTATGCAATATTTTGAGTTTATCTAAGTCTAAGTCACTAAATAACAGCATTTCCGTATTTGGTGTTGCTTCGTTGAGTGCAGCATCATGAGGAAAAGCAAAGTCCGATGGCGTCAACACCGCTGACTGCGCGTACTGCACATCTAGGCTTTCTACCTGTGGCAAGTTGCCAACGCTTCCTGCGATAACAACGTAGCATTCGTTTTCAACCGCACGAGCTTGCGCACAGTGCCTCACCCTTAAATAACTGTTTTTCGTGTCAGTCCAAAATGGTACAAACAAAATATCCAGCCCTTTTTCAGCCATGATCCGTGATAACTCTGGAAACTCCACGTCGTAGCATACTTGGATCCCTACTCGGCCCGCATCCGTATCGAACACTTCAATTTTATCACCGCCTTTGATAACCCAATCGTAGTCTTCGTGAGGGGTGATATGAATTTTACGTTGTTCATCCACTTTGCCAGAGCGGTGACACAAGTAACTGACGTTATAGAGTTTGTCGCCCTCAAGTAGCGGCATAGAGCCGGTGATAATATTGGCATTGTACTCAATCGCCATTTGCGACATAGCGGCTCTAAACTGCTCGGTATACGTCGCCAACGCACGAATAGCTTCGGTCTGATTTCTATAGCTTCCGAGACCCATTAGTGGCGCGTTAAAGAATTCAGGGAACAGGATAAAGTCACTTTGGTAATCCGAAACCGTGTCCACAAAATACTCAACTTGTTTCATTAGCTCCTCTACCGATTCCACCCGGCGCATTTGCCACTGTACAGCCCCCACTCTGACGATGGTTTTCTTACTTTCGATCACGGTATCGGTGGGCTCGAAGAGAATGTTATTCCACTCAAGTAGGGTCGCATAGCCTTCGGAGTCCTGATCTTCCGGTAGATATTGTTTAAGCAGTCGCTTTACTTGGAAGTCGTTGGCAAGTTGGAAGCTTAGAATGGGGTCGTGTAATTCTTTATGATCGACTTTGTTTATATACTCCATTGGCGACATACTGCCACGGAATTGCTTATAAAGCGGAATACGACCACCTGCTAAAATCGCACGCAAGTTGTACTGACGACAAAGCTCTTTACGGGCATCATACAGTCGCCGACCAAGGCGTAGACCACGATGGCTTTTGGCTATCACTACATCCAGCCCGTACAGCGCATCAGCATTACTATCACTAAAAATTCGGCTATGCGCGTCAACAATGTCTTCATAGGTATGCGGGTTAGAAAAGGTTTGATAGTCAACTTGAACACTCAGCGCGATACCGACGAGACGCTCACCGTCTTTGACACCGATCTGTCCCTCAGGAAACTGGTCAATCAACCTAAATATCGTATGACTCGGCCACGCTCCACCGAGATCTGGGTAGGCTTCATCCATTAATGACTTAACCTGATCGTAGTCAGGCTTTTCTAGGTTACATAGCGTGATCCGCGCTTTTTCTACAGACATATCAACTCCAAAGCTTTTATTATCTACCTATCTCTCACTCTACTACAGCCAACCTTGCTGGATGCTGAGCGAATAACCAGAGCTTAGGTCAAATAGACGGCAAATCACAATAGAGCTTCTATACTTTATTTTATTGTGAATACCACAAGAGCTTACGTTTGACTAAATACCACCCTTATAGCAAACCAGACCAAGTAGAAGCATTAAAATTTGCATTATTACGACGTGTGGCCGCGTATTGCATGTGGCTACACGCTGGCCTCATTGGTGTATTTTGGCATTTAGAGGTGAACATACTTGCTTGGGTCAACGTGGGTAGTGTGCTGATGTGGTACGTTGGCATTAAACTCATTGATGCGAGTAAGCCCTCTATTGCACTGCGGGTTTTCTGCCTTGAAGTCGCCGTCCATGCGACGCTGGTGTGTGCCTATCTCGGCATGTCACTCGGGTTTCAGTACTATCTCTGGACAGTGTCATGCCTCATGTTGTTAGACTACCAACTCAGGTTACGCAATGCCGTGATTTATTCCGTTGTGTTGATCACGCTATTCGCAGTCTTAGAATTATTGTTTGGTGATGTTGCCTATCAATATCGCTATCAACAGTTAATTCCCTATGTCCATTTTGCCAATGTGCTCATATGTGGTATTCCAATGATCTACACAATCAGCCACATACGTAAAATGACGGTGCAACAAAGAGACAAATTAGAAGAACTCGCTGCACACGATCCGCTCACTCAAATGTTCAACCGTCGCTATGCGCGCGAATTAATCACCCATGCTAAAGAAAACTGTATCTCTACTCACTCTCCTTTATGTTTGGTGATGGCGGATATCGACCACTTTAAAAAAATCAATGACACCTTTGGCCATGACAAAGGAGATCAAATCTTAAAAAGCGTGGCCGAAACAATCAAAGCACATATTCACCCTGCAGACATTGCCGTTCGTTGGGGTGGTGAAGAATTTTTAATTGTGCTGGCGCCTTGCTCTAGTGGAGAGGCAATGCAGCGCATGGAAAAATTACGACGAGCCGTCGAAGCCACCAGTTTTGAAAACGAAATACTTAAAGTCACCATGAGTTTTGGCGTTGCAAATTGGGACCCTAGTCAATCTTTTGAGGTTGTCATTCAACATGCGGATGCCGCACTTTACGATAGCAAACATTCAGGTCGAAACCGCGTTACCGCAGCACCGATTTTGCGTGTATCGGAGGGCGTCAGTTAACCCTCCGATACGTTCAGTGCAAAGCCTTACTTAGGTGAAATGACAATCTGGTGAGTTATTTTGCCTGGTAACAAGGGGGTGTTGCCTCCTTCAGTATAGTCATTAAACCCCGTACGATAAAATGGTGATAGCGGATGTCCACTTTGGCCACCAGCAACTGTTAAAATCGCATTTTCTAAATGGCCAGGTTGTGCAATAAAGCGCTGTGATGCACCAAATGCTTTACCTTGCACTGCTGGCATAAAGGTATCACCAAAGGCTTGTGTGGTTGGCATATCTAACAACCCACTTAGCATAGGCATTTGTTTGGAGAATGGGTGCTGCACCTTAAGTGCATTCACATTTCCCCAACGCCAAGCGGCCATATTACTGCCATAGCGTTCACTGAGTTTTTGTTTGGCTAGTTGATATGCCGCCAGCTCAAGTTCATTCCAATTGCTATAGCTGCCAAGCCAGCTATTTGGTTGCTCAGTTAAAAGCTGCCAAAGGCCGGGTTCGAAATAACCTTTAACAGACTTCAGCGACAGGCTCTGCGTTTGTAAATACTGCTCTAACGGCGCATATAATGTGTCTATCAAGGCATTGCGATAAGCTTTCACCAAAGTGTAGCCAACTGAATCAGCACACGCGCAGCCCTGCCAGTCTTTAAGTAACTTTAAATCTTTGTCAAATGAGCTTGAGTCTTGCGTTTGCAATAGCGTGACTAAGCGCTCATGCCAAGGCGTTAAAAACTTCGCTTGGTTATCCAGTTGCAGCTGATAGAAATCTGCTTCGGTGAAAACTTGCTTACTAATCAGGCCATCACGAATTTGTGCGGCGCGTGCACCTGGCGCATAACCTCCATCACCAAAGCGTTGATTATCCGCGACAGACACGACTCGAGCGTTTGCAGTCCATAACTTACCGCTTTCAGGGTCTTGTACCACCGGGCGAATACTCTCGTTATTTTGCCAAGAGGATTCATACTCTTCCTGCTTCACCGCAGTATCATGAGCAAATTTGCGAGCAGGAATAGCGCCAATCGGCGTCCACGCTGCACTACCTTGGCTATCCACCACGACCAAATTCTGAATTGGAATGCCCACATTTTTGGCATGTGCAGTCGCTTCTCCAACTTCAGAGAACAGCTCAAGCTGAATGAGCTCTAGATTGACTGCATAGGGCTGGTGAGCAACCCAACTCAGCGCAAGCTTTTTACCACCCAACTGCTTTACTGGGCCAAACGCACTCATTTCCAACTGATAAGTATGCACCTCACCGCTAGGTAACATAATCTCTTCAGCGATCTGCTGTGTTTTGGTGTCGCTATTAAGCTCTATCCAATCAGCAGCATCTAGATAGCCATTCGTAAATCCCCATGCGATGTGATTATTGCTACCAACAACGATGGCAGGCGCGCCAGGTAACGACACGCCTGTGACTTGTACCTCTTTACCCTGTTCCTGATAGTTTAGCTGCGCGCGATACCAAATTGATGGTACGCTTAAACCCAAATGCATATCGTCCGATAACATAGCCGCTCCTGTTTTCGTCAGCGCACCGGTTACCGCCCAGTTGTTACTGCCATATAACGGTACATCTTCAATATGCTGAGGCTGAATTTGCGCCAGATGCGGCTCTAAGATTGGAATAGCGGCAGTTGGTGCCGTTATTACGCTACCATCTAATGCGGCTTGATGGTGGCTGGGCTGCAAAATGAAATCGAGCATACCTTGACCATATTGCTGCTTAAGGGCTATCAAGGCTTCATCACGCTCATAGTTGGCTGTTTGTAAATCTAGATACATGCTGAAAATAACTAGCAAGCTGTCCTCTGGCTGCCAAGGTTTAGGTTTTGATCCCAATAGCAAATATTCAAAACTGGTGAACCCAGATTGCGCTCGACCATCATTCACTCCACGAGTATAACGCTCAAGAGTTAATCGATAAGCACTCGGTAAGGACCGTACAATTAACTTAGCTCGCTTTCTAAACTGATGAAATCGCATCCTTTCATCTAAACCTATTGCAGCGGAACCAAATAACTCGCTCAACTCACCCGCAGCATTACGACGTAATAAATCCATTTGAAAAAATCGGTCTTGGCCGTGCGCAAAACCCAAACCATAGGACGCATCTGCTCGCGAGTCCGCCGATACCACTGCTTGTCCCATCGCATCTCGCGCTACCGTCACGGTATTTTCAATTGTCGTAGCACTACCTTTTCCATCGAGTGCTGGCAAGCTCAATGCCAACAGACCATAGATGGTCGCTGTCCCTAGTAATACGAGCAACAGCAGTACGACAACAATTCGTTTAATCCAAGTAAGCATAGCTATCCTTTACAATGTGCTAAATATACAGCTGGAAGGTATATCATGTCATCGGCCAATAAACCAATATTCTCGACTGTGTCACAGTTATAAGACAATCAAGTTAAAACGTTTTATTTTGCTCAATTAGATTTCGCTTTGTGAGGACTGAACTATAGTTAAATCATCGTCTTCAACACAAAAGCACCATGATTTCTGAACTATCGACATCACCACTTAAATTTCGCTTTGTGAAATATAGCTTCTGGCTTCTGCTGGTCGTTATCATTGCGATGGCATGGTATGTCGATCAAGTAAACTATCGCCGCTTAATCGCAATAGAAAAGAGTCGCTCGACCGAGGAAGTGAATGTCTACCGCACTAAAATAGAGGGTATTCTGGCAAAAAATGTACAACTTGTCAGAGGGCTAGGCATTGCCCTTTCAGGTCAATCCGAGCTATCTCAAGCTCGCTTCGAACAGCTCGCAAAACCCTTATTCGATAGTAGCCGAACCCTTCGCAATATCGGAGCAGCCCCAAATATGCGGCTCGGCTATATTTATCCTTTAAAAGGCAATGAAAAAGCCATAGGCCTAAACTATCAAACCCATCCGACGCAAAAATACGGCGCATTACTCGCCAAAGAAAGTCGCGAAATCGTGATGGCAGGGCCACTAGAATTACTTCAGGGCGGGACTGGTTTAATCGCAAGAGTTCCAGTTTACACTGATAAAACCCACTTCTGGGGGTTACTCTCTGTCGTGCTCGATATGGATAACCTTTATCAACAAGCAAACTTTACCGCATTAGAAAGTCAATACCTGATTGCGATTCAAGGCGTGGATGGCAAAGGCCGAGAAGGTGATTATTTTTATGGCAACAGTAATATACATTCGCTTGCCCCCATCGCATTTAGTGTTAATGTGCCCTCCGGTGAGTGGGAACTCTACGCCGTGCCCCGCATTGGCTGGCAACCAGCAGTAACTGCAGTATGGCCTTTTCGCTTAGCAATCATCGCGCTGATTGTCATCTTTATTGCCGCATTTATCTTTATCAATCGACTGCTATCGCAACTTCAACGCAATGCCTTATCACTGACCAATATGGGCATACTCGCAGAAGTTGGCGCATGGGAAATTAACGTCAAAACCCGTGATATTATTTGGTCGGACGTCACCCGTAGTATTTTCTGCGTGCCAAGGCAATTTCAGCCTACTTGGATGAATACGACAGAGTTTTTCAAAGCAGGTTTGCACAGAAAGCGCTTGCAAGACTGTATTGATGAACTTATAAAAACCGGCCATGAGTTCGAAGAAGAATTTATCATCCAAACCCAAAAGATGGATGACTTATGGGTGCTGGTGAAAGCACGCGCTATTCGCAGTGGCAAACGCACTAACCACATTTTTGGTTCCATTCAAAATATTCATAAACGCAAAATCATGGAGATGGAACATGATAAATTCGCCAAAAATAATGAGCTCCTTGCCCATTTGAGCTCTCACGAAGCCATCTTAAATAACCATCTCAGCAAAGCACTCACACTCTGTGCAGATACCTGTAGCAAAGGAGTGGAGGTTAATAAAGTTAGCATTTGGCAATTTAATGAGGATAAAAACCAGCTGATCCCAGTGTGTTTTTCAAATGCAGCGATGGATAACTTAGAGCACTTTCCTCCTTGGCGAAAAGCAATAGCGCCTGCGTTATTCAATGAAATTGAGAGTGGCCAAATAATTGCGGCGGAACAAGCTGAAAACCACCCAACAACAATGGCCCTCACCACAACGTACCTTGAGCCTTTTGAAATTAAGGCGATGCTTTGCTGTCCTATCAGTCATAAAAACCAAACCTTAGGCGTTCTTTGTGCAGAGTACGACATAATAAGTCCAGCTTGGGGTCAAAGCGATCTCCGTTTAATGAAGTCTATCGCCGCCATGTTAGGAGGCCTTTTTATCAATAAAGCCCACCAAAAGGCAAAAAATCAAGCCATCATTGATAAAGATTTAGCAGAGCAATCCGCAAAAATGAAGGCTGAGTTTTTAGCCAGCATGAGTCATGAGATACGCACCCCACTTAATGGTGTAATGGGTATGGTTGAGCTTGTCATGCACTCACAACTCACTTCGACTCAACACCACCAGCTCTCCTTGGCACATAGTTCAGCGAAATCTTTGCTCACTATAATTAATGATATTCTCGACTTTTCCAAAATCGAGGCTGGTAAGCTAACGATAGAATTTGTTGAGTGCGATCTTATCGAGATGCTCAGTAATATGCTGTCTGGGTTTGTGCGCGCCGCTGATGCCAACAATAACCGGCTGCATATCGATTTATCAGGTATGAAAGTCCATACCGCGCAAACTGATCCGAATCGCCTCAAACAAATTCTCAATAATTTGCTAAGCAATGCAATTAAGTTCACCCATGATGGTTCAGTGACATTAAGCTGCCATACAGAACAAACGGGCGAGCAAACTCGGCTTTGGTGCAGTGTAGAAGATACTGGTATCGGTATATCAAAGGAAAAGCTCAATAAAGTTTTTGATTCATTTACCCAAGCAGATATATCAACCACTCGGCAATATGGCGGCACAGGGCTTGGTCTCACCATTGCAAAGCAATTATCTCAATTGCTCGGTGGCGACCTACAAGCATTTAGTAAAGAACACGTTGGCAGCACGTTCTCCTGTAATGTGCTACTAACTGCTGCCAAACCCATTACCGAGCATGAAAAGTCTGATAATTCAACGTTATATATATTAAGCGAAATCAATGAAGACTATAGTAAACTACTGAAGCCTTGGCATATCACGTGCTTACACGTGCAGCAACTTGATATGCTCATGACTCAGCTACAACAACCATCCTCACATCTTGCTGTTATTTTGGATGCCAAGTTACTCAATGCCATACCACGGAAAAAGCAACAAGCACTCAAAACGCAGCTAACACAACAACAGATCGCTCATGTGGTTGCCGTTGAAGAACAAAGTAGTGAAACGCTCTCGCTATTTTCCTCTTGTGAGCGGGTGTACTACCCCATTACGCCATATGCAGCACTTCAGGTGTTCAACTCTGATTATCAAGATCCAGACAAGCCGAAATCCGTCAAAGCCGATTCACCGGTCAGTGCTGAACTCTTGTTAGCACGCTCAATCTTATTAGTGGAAGATAATCGGATAAACCAAACCGTTGCGATAACCATGTTAGAACGTTTAGGTGCAAAAGTAGTCTGCCAAGAAAATGGAGAGTTAGCACTTGCACACTTGCAATCGATTAACAAACCTTACGATGTTATTCTAATGGATTGTCAGATGCCGGTGATGGATGGTTATCAGGCAACACAGCAGATCCGCCAAGGTGTTGCCGGAAAAAACCATCAGAATAGCGTGATCGTTGCACTAACCGCCAACGCGATGCAAGGTGATAGAGAAAAATGCCTCAATGCAGGTATGGATGACTACCTCACCAAACCCATTGACTTTGATGAGCTAAAAGCCAAACTTCTGCAAGTAAAACCACAGCAAACAATGCAGGCACCTTCGTCTACGGCCCAACAAAGTTAGCTCGCACACTTTGCTACAGTAAATATTGGTATTATATTGCTATTATCAAGATGATGTTATAAATCTCATCAGCAACAACAAAAATAAGGAAAGTGATGCAATTAGATACTCAAGAGCAACGTGTACTGGGTAGCTTAATCGAAAAGCAAGTCACCACCCCAGAACAATATCCAATGTCACTCAACGGCCTCACCAATGCGTGTAATCAAAAGTCAAATCGCGAGCCGGTGATGGAACTCTCTCAAAATGACGTGCTAGATACATTGACTCGCCTACAAGAAAAACGCTTAATTACCTGCGACGAAGCACTGTCTGGTCGCGTCGACAAGTACAGCCAGCGCTTTTGTAACAGTGATTTTGGTCACCTTAAAGTCAACGCGAAACAAAAAGCGATTATCTGTTTGTTGTTACTGCGTGGACCACAAACCCCAGGTGAGCTGCGTACCCGCAGCAGCCGCCTCGCAGAATTCAGTTCCGTACAGGACGTTGAGTCGACATTAAGTGCGATGCAAGAACATGATTATGTGGTTAAGCTTGCCCGAGAACCAGGAAAACGAGAAAGTCGTTATCAACACTTGTTTGGTGACCAAGTCGTTGAACCAACAACAACATCGGCAGAACCCATAACCTACACACAAAATGACAGCGAAATCGAGAGCTTGATCGCCGAGATTGAGCAATTAAAGCAAGAGCTCGCCACCATCAAAGCACATTTAGGGCTTTAAAAAGCGCGTCAGCACCAACATAATAGAAGTTTATCGCCCCGATAGTATTGAGGAAACAGTATGCGTGAAGCAATCATGGCCGAAATGAAAGTTCAGCCAATTATTGACCCGGAATTTGAAGTCAAACGACGTGTCTCATTTTTAAAAGCACGATTACAAGCCTCTGGCTGCTTCACTCTTGTGCTTGGCATCAGCGGAGGCGTTGATTCGTCAACTTGTGGACGCCTATGCCAGCTAGCTATCGATGAACTCAATGCTGAACATGGTACTGGGGCTTATAAATTTATTGCCATGCGCTTGCCGTATGGCGTTCAAGCTGATGAAGATGAAGCGCAACTTGCACTTGAGTTTATCCAACCGAGTCAGTGCTTAACAGTCAACATCAAGCCTGCGGCCGATGCTATGCACGAGCAAGCACTTGCTGCCATGGCCGGTGGAAGCGTGCCACTGCCTTCACAAGCCAGCGTGGATTTTATTAAAGGAAACGTAAAGGCACGCCAGCGCATGGTAGCGCAGTACGAAATAGCAGGCCTGACTCGCGGTTTAGTAGTCGGTACCGATCACAGCGCTGAAAACATCACGGGCTTTTACACCAAGTTTGGTGACGGCGCCTGCGACTTAGCGCCCTTGTTTGGCCTGTCAAAACGCCAAGTTCGCGCACTAGCGGCTTTTCTCGGGGCACCTGCGGGATTAGTACATAAAGTACCGACAGCCGATCTCGAATGCGACCGTCCAGGCCTTTCCGATGAAGAAGCGCTAGGACTAAGCTATGACAATATTGATGACTTCCTTGAAGGTAAGCCTGTTAGCAGTGAAGTAAACGACAAACTTATTGCCATTTATCAGCGCACCCAACACAAGCGTCAACCAATTCCTACAGTATACGACGAACAATAGTCTTGTTGGCAGGAGATAACCAGTTATTCATCCTGCCAACCCTAATTTCTCAATTCACAAGGTGATTAACGTATGAGCCCCGCAGCTGCACCTATTTTAATTACTGGTGGCGCACAGCGCATTGGACTTGCTTTGGTGAAACACTTTCTCGCTAAACAGCAAGCCGTCATATTGACGTATCGCACCAAACATCAAGTTATCGATGAACTAGCATCACTAGGTGCCATTTGTATCAAGGCTGATTTTGACGAGCCAGAAGCAATCACACAACTCAACAACCAAATTCGTGCCCATACCGACGCACTCAGTGCCATCATCCACAATGCATCGAGCTGGGATTGTGAAGCCAACAACCCTGATTTTTCAGCATTATTCGACAATATGATGCGGATCCACGCTAAAGTCCCTTATTTGATCAATCATGCCTTGAGCGACTTATTGACAGCTAGCAATAACGTCAGCGATGTGATCCATATTACTGACTATGTAGTAGAAAAAGGCAGTCCAAAACACATTGCCTATGCCGCAAGTAAAGCTGCATTAGATAACTTAACTCGGTCATTTGCCGCTAAGTTTGCACCTAACATCAAAGTGAATAGCATTGCACCTTCTCTTATCATCTTTAATCAAGACGATAGTGACGAGTACAAGGCAAAAACCTTGAAAAAGTCTATTATGGGAATTGAGCCTGGTAGCAAAGAAGTTATCAATAGTGTCGACATGATACTCTCTAGCAACTATATGACAGGACGCACGGTACAAATCGACGGTGGCCGCCATTTGAGGTAACGCATTATGCAAGATAAATTACAACAGAGTTATAAAACGATTATTGAAGCCGTGGGTGAAGATGCAGACCGCGAAGGATTATTAGACACACCCAAGCGCGCAGCGAAAGCGATGGAATATCTGACTCAGGGCTACCGTCAAACACTGGATGAAATCACCAATAACGCGGTATTCAGCTCGGATGCCGATGACATGGTGCTGATCCAAGATATAGAGTTGTACTCTATGTGTGAGCATCACCTTCTGCCTTTCGTTGGCCGTTGTCACATCGCTTATATACCTAACGGTAAAGTGCTCGGCTTGTCTAAATTTGCCCGCATTGTTGATATGTTTGCCCGACGTTTTCAAATCCAAGAGCAGCTAACTCATCAAATCGCCAAGGCCGTTGAGGAAGTCACCGGCGCAAAAGGCGTTGGCGTGATCGTTGAAGCCAAACATATGTGTATGATGATGCGTGGCGTTGAAAAACAAAACTCTAGTATGCGAACGTCTGTCATGCTTGGTAACTTCAGAAGCGACCCCAAAACTCGCAACGAATTTTTACAGCTAGTGAAAGGATAAGCACGCTATGTCGAATGCCATTATTAAGGTGACGAATTTAAGACTACGTACCTTTATTGGTTTTAATCCCGAGGAGCGGGAGAAAAAGCAAGATGTCGTGATCAATATTGAGATTCACTACCCAGCGGATACGGCATGTTTAGATCATGATAACGTGGCTCACGCGCTTAACTACAAAACCGTGACCAAGGCAATCATCACGCTAGTAGAAGAAGGGCATTTTTTGTTACTTGAGAAATTGGTGGCCGACATACTTGCAGAATGTCACCAGCATCGAGACGTGACGTATGCGAAAGTCACTGTAGATAAACCGCACGCTTTACGTTTTGCTGACTCAGTGTCACTCACGCTTGATTGGTACAGAAGCTAAACTAAGCGATAAGACTCTGATATTCACTTCCTTGCCTTCTGGTGTTAAGAAATCATCTGTAAGGCAAGGTAAATCACCAGTGCATAACGAGCGCCTTTACCGAGCGCGACCAACACAAAAAACCACCCAAAAGAGGTCCGTAGAGACCCCGCTACCACAGTCAAAGGATCTCCGACTATGGGGAGCCAAGCAAATAGCAATGAAAACTTGCCGTAACGATTAAATAGTCCACAAGCCTTATCATATTGCTGTTGAGAAACCGGAAACCAGCGCTTATCCCGCCACTTAGCGATAAACCAGCCAAGATAATAGTTCACACAGCTACCCAGTAAATTACCTGTTGTCGCAGCCAGCCATAACCAAACCAGTTCGCCTTGTTGTTTCACAACGAGCCCACTCAGCGCCAGCTCCGACGACGCAGGTAATAAGGTTGCGGCAATAAATGCAAGCCCAAATAAAGAAAGGTAAATCATATCAACGGCTATAAGAAATTGGACTTTAAGAAATCATCTAAGTGGGGCAATATACTGAAATGCGCGCAAGACTTCAAAAACACAGACACGGAAACAAGGAATAGACATGAAAACAACAATAAAAATGTTACTACTTAGTACCGTTCTCACCACCGGATTTAGTGACTGCAAGGCCTCAAACGAAGCGCTACCACAGGCAGATGATGGCTATCAGACCTATATCCACACCGGCGACTCCTTTAAACATTTGCAATTTACGGATATCAAAAACCAAGCTGTTAGGTTCGCTGCTAATCACAAAAAGCTGGTGATTTTATTCGCGACTTGGTGCTCCGATTCGCAACGCTTATTGAGTGAACTAAAACAATCTGAATTACTCACCCAGGCCGAGTTAACCATCGTTGCTATTGGCCGAGAAGAAACTAACACTACACTTGAGCAATTCAACGAAACCATACAATTGCCCATCCATTTTGTTGCCGATCCCAATCGAGATATCTACAACACGTATGCCAACAAAGGCATTCCTAGAGTCATCTTGCTTGATGAACGCAACCGAGTGATGCAAACCCTCATCGGTGAGCAACCCAACACCTTATCAAAACTAAACTGGAATTAACGAGGTAACTATATGAATCCAGAAGTCGTTAGCATTCTCACGATGGCCAAAGTTATCCAAACCGCCGTTGCCCCTGTATTTTTAATTACGGGTATTGCTGCGACCTTAGGGGTACTATCAAACCGCTTAGCACGGATCACGGATAGGGCGCGTTTACTCGATCGCAAGATCAATACCACGCAAGATGAAGAGCTCAAAATGCACTTTAGCCGTGAAATGCGCGCACTGTTAAAACGGTCTCGTTTTATTCACGTTGCATTTAGCATGAGTGTACTCAGTGCGTTGCTTGTGTGTGCAGTGGTTATGCTGCTGTTCATGTCACACTTGTACAGTATGCCATTGGGCATTACGTTATCGTCTTGTTTTATCGCCGCTATGGTGCTGCTTATTGGCGCATTTGTCTCTTTGCTGGGAGAAATCTTTTTAGCCACCCGCAGTATGCGCAGAGGCATGATATTCAAAGACATCGAGAGTTGATTATTTAAAACTAGTTGCCTCCGTCACAGGGCACTTATCGCAATTGTTTGATTATATTTGTAATTTACATTGAAAATAGGGAAAAATATTAGGGGTTTACTATGAAGAAACTACTTACCGTCACACTATTTAGCTGTCTTGCAGCAACAGCGCAAGCTAACACTATGTTTGAATCGGCTGAAGATGCAATTGAATACCGCCAAGCGTCTTTCCAATTGATCCGTTTCCAGATTGGCAATATGGGCGACATGCTAAAAGGCAAAGTACCATTTGATGCTGAAGTATTTAAGCAACGTGCTCACAACGCTGCGCAATTATCGCAAATGCCTTGGGAAGCATTTATCGACGGTTCTGACAAAGGCAATACTGATGCCCTACCAGCCGTTTGGTCAAACAGAGCTGAGTTCGATGGTAAAGCCAAGCAATTTGCCGAGTATGCTCAAGCACTGGCTGTTGCAGCTGACTCAGGTGACAAAAAGCTGATTGCTTCTGCATTTAAAGATTGGGCAAAAGGCTGTAAAGACTGCCATAAATCTTTTAAAGATTAATCAAAACAAAACAGCCGCATATTTGCGGCTGCTTACTATCTGAATATCTCGTCACTTGCTTGGCTATCACCAACGACACAATAACTCAGACATCGCATTGAGTAACCCACAGCCCTGCTTAATCACACAGCCAAATTGAATTACTGTCAGTGCTAGACTCGTAGACGACGTTTAATGATCAGTCATCAATATAGTCGAAATCATCATCGCCTAGATTTCTACGTAGGCGTTTTTGCTCTAAGTAGTCGTCTAGCTTTCTTTTGACTTTACGCTTTTGCTTGTCATGTTGGTTACGACCCAACTTTTCAAATTCATCGTCTGCAAAATCATCATCAAGCGCATCGTAAGAGAATGTCTTACCCACAACTAACTCCAAAATAAAATAGTCATTAATAAAATGAGAGCCGTCTCTCAAGATCACTATTTAGCGCTAAATTGTCATTCTGAAAAGTGAGAGTTTCTTATCCTTACAATAAAAATTTTTTATCGCCTAATTCATTTTGACAAAAACAACTATATTTTAGTCAATTTCATCACTTTTAGAGCACATTAACTTTCAACAATATAACACAATATATTGATTTTACTTGGGTTTATATTTGGCACTGTTCTTGTAACAACAATCATGAAACTGAGCCAATAAGGATCGACCATGAATAAAATTTTACTACTAACAGCAGCAACAATGATGACAACCACCGTCGCTGCACACGAAAAAAATAACATCACGTTTAGCGGTGACAATTGTGAAGTAGAATTTCAGAATGACGTTAGGATCACACCTGATAACTTGGTGATCACAACGGCCAAAAACAAAACAGCTGAGATCAACAACCTTGGCGAGCTGACACTCAATGGCGAGCGCATCGCACTTAATACACAGCAAAAAACGATGCTCACGCAATATGGTGATGAACTAAGAGGCCGCCTACCACAAGTGGCTGATATTGCTTTTGAAGGCATAAAACTAGCGGGCGTCGCCCTTAATGAAGTGGCACACACCTTTAATTTAACCAGTTTAGATAGCATCCATGCTGTGATCGATGATCTTGAAACAGAAGTGCAAAATACGTTTTATCAGCAAGGTGCGTTTGTGATGGGCAAGCAAACCTTTGATGAGTTTGGCCAAAATTTTGATAATCAGTTTGAAGAAAAAATCGAGACCGCAGTACAAGGTGCTATGATGCAATCGATAGGTAGCTTACTGGTTGCGATTGGCAACGAAATGTCAGATGCAAACGGTGATATGAGCAGCTTTGAACAACGTATGGAAAACTTCGCAACACAAATCGAAACCAAAGTTGAACAACAGGCAGAATCTATTGAGAAAAAAGCCGACGCACTGTGTGGCGACTTTGAACAAATCGCGAAAAACGAAGCCATTGTCGCAAAGTCTATTCCCGCCATGTCAGAGTACCAACTGTTTAAATTTAAATAATCTGACGTTGGCATAACTTACATTTAATTAAGGGTACGTTATGCCAACCCTTTCCTTTGTGCATCAGCCAGCTCCCCCAGCGTTTTAATCGCTTGCTCTACCGACGCATCCCACGGCAAGCCATAACTGATACGTATACAATTTTGATACTTTTTGCTGGCACTAAATAGCGTACCAGGCGTAATACTGATCCCACACTCCAAGGCTTTTTGGAACAACAAGGCACCATCGACGTGCTTACCTAAGTCTAACCACAGCACACAACCGCCTTGCGGGCGACTGACTCTTACCTCACTACCAAATGCAACATTCACCGCTTGGATCATACGGTCTCGATTCTCAATTAACCGTTTACGGACCAACTTTAAATGGCGCTCGTAGCCTCCGGAGCTGAGAAAATCCGCTAGTGCCCATTGATTCATTAAAGATGATGAGCAACTCAACGCACGTTTTATGCGCTTTGCTTTTGCACTAAATTGACTGGCGACCATCCAACCCACCCGATAGCTAGGCGCTGCGGTTTTTGAAAATGACGCACATGTGATCACTAAGCCCTTTTGGCTAAATGCTTGTGCCGGAATGCCACGCTGCTCGGTAAAATATAAATCGCCATACACATCGTCTTCTATCAACACCACGTCACGTTGCTCTAATAGCGCCACCAGCTGCGCACGTCTCGTATCAGGCATAAAACTACCAAGCGGGTTACTAATACTGGTAGAAAACACACACGCTCGAATATCATGCTTTTCAAGTGCCCGTTCAAGGTCGCTCAGCCAAATGCCATCATCTGGGCAAACAGGTATTTCAATGGCCTTTAACCCTAAGTTTTCAGCCAGTTCAACAATGCCAAAATAACAGGGAGATTCAATCGCTATCACGTCTCCGGGCTTGGTTACCGCTTGTAACGCAATCGCCAATGCTTCTTGCGCGCCATTGGTGATCACCACTTCATCCATGTCTATTGCTAAACCCATATCCAAATAACGCCGCACGATTTGCTTTTTTAAGCTATCTAAACCGTCCATAGGGCCATAATTAATGAGTTCGTTCCCTGCTTCTTTCATTGCGCGGCGCATAATTTTGGCAAGAACCTGCTCAGTACCAGCAATGGCGATGGGGTTGGCGATACCTAAGGGGATTGCATGTGGCTGATGGATCCCCTTATACACTTGTTCAATCAACGCCTGCTTGTTCACCACCACAGGTTTGGCGGGCAATCGTGCACGCTTCGGCGAGTCGTTGTGCGAAGTTCTGTGACATAAAAAGTAGCCGGACTTCTCTTTGGCAATGACTTTTCCCTGATCTTCAAGTGCTTGATAGGCCTGCTTTACCGTTGGGATACTGACATTTAAGTTTTGCGCCATAACACGCAATGAGGGAAGCTTTTCGCCCGGTAAAATGGACTCTTGTTCTGCCATCGACAAGATCATTTGGATCACCTGCTGATAGAGAAAGGCGGAATGTTGGCGTTGAATAACGGTACTCATAAGCAATAATCTGTATAGGTATAAATTAGCAAATTCTGTATATAGCTTATACAGAATAACAGCGTAAACTACAGACTTCCACTGCTGTTTGAATCTAGAGCCGATCATGAAAAATCTATTTCTTTACGCCATCACTGTGTTGATTTGGGGATCAACATGGCTTGCCATTGAATACCAACTTGGCAGCATCAACGAGTTTGTGTCGCTATTTTACCGCTTTGGCCTCGCCGCGGTTTGTATGTGGGCGTTTGTCATCTATAAGCGTGTGCCAATGCGATTTTCTCGCCGAGATCACGGCTTTTTCATCCTCTTAGCGCTGTGTAATTTTGGTGCTAACTATCTCTTCTTATATTGGGCTCAGGCACATTTAACGTCAGCGATGGCATCAATTGCGTTTTCATTATTATTGGTCGTTAACATCGTCAACACTAAGTTATTTTTTGCCAAACCGATTGCAAAGCGAATTTACTTTGGTGCATCACTGGGCACGCTTGGGATAGTCAGCTTGTTTTGGCACGACTTGGTCGCATTTGATTTGCAAAGCGAGGCCTTCTTGGGATTATCATTAGCTCTATTAGGAACGGTGGTCGCGTCACTCGGTAATATGGTGAGCGTACGCAATTCTAATCAGCAAATTGATGTTATGGCGGGAAATGCGTGGGGCATGCTTTACAGCGCTGTCATGTTAGCAACCTATGTTGCCTTTAGTGAACATCAGTTTATCAACCAAGCGCCGGCATCATATTGGTGGTCTCTGATTTACCTCAGCGTGTTTGGCACCGTCATTGCCTTTGGTTGTTATTTCTCACTACTCAAAAATATTGGGCCTGAGAAAGCGAGTTATTTGATAGTGTTATTTCCTTTTGTTGCCGTGGCCTTGAGCACCTTATTTGAAGGCTTTGAGTGGCAGCAAAACACCTTTATTGGGTTTATTTTGGTCATCCTAGGTAATGCGATTGTACTCACGCCTTTAGATCGCATCTACGCTTGGTTGTCCATTCGGTCCCCAGTTAGAAGTTGAAGTCTTACCAATGCTTTAGCTTCTTACTTTTCAGCGCCATTTTATAATGGCGCTTTTTTTATGTTCAGAGCTCGGCGACAGCAAGTTATCGTCGCAGGCGTGCGCCCAACAATCTCGCCATCAGCCTCAATGTCATACCCCTCTTGTGCGATATAAAGCTCTGCAATGCGGCCGTGGTGCACATTTCTTGTACCCATATGGCGTTTAAGTAGCATATTGACAAACAAAACCATCCGCTGCCAATGCGTTTGCGGCGTGAACCATAGTAGCTCCAGCTGACCGTCATCAAGGCAAGCCATAGGAGCAGGAGTTAACCCTGCCCCAAAGTGTTTGCCATTCGCAAGTAACAACATCATACCCTGCTCAGGCCACGTATTGCTGTGATAGCGAATGAGTTTGGCAGTAAATAGCGACATTAATCCCGCATAGGTATAGCTCAGCTTTCCTAGCCGTTTGGTTTGTCCTAAGTTATTCATGACATGCGCGTTAAAGCCAATCCCAGCAACATTGACAAACCAGCGCCCGTCGACTTTACCCAAATCAATACTCGAGATCTTGTCTGAAAATACAGCTGCTCGCCACTGTGCTTTGGAATAATGAAACTGCCGAGCAAAATCGTTGCCCGTCCCCGCTGGCAGCAGCGCAAGCGTGTTATCCCGTTCAGCAATGGCATTGGCGACTAGGTGCAAAGTGCCATCCCCCCCAATCACCACCACGCTCACTCCCGCCGTAGCTGCTTGAGCAATTGTGTCCCTATCTGCGACAAAGTTTCCAGTGGTATTAAACCAAGTTGCCGTCAACTGTTGTTGTGTTAATTGTTGCTTTAACCATGCAATTTGCGCTTTCCCCTCAGCACCCGCTAAAGGGTTGACTACCACCAGCATAAAAACCCTTAAATACAAAAACTCAACTTATATGAATAAAAAACCAAAACTAAAACCAAAAATCAAAAACAAAAACCACAAACACACATATTAATTGGGTTACAGCCTAATCAAGACAATCGCAACCATGCATAAACATGCAAAGAACCCATTAAAACAAAAATGAACAAACCATTAATTCATTAGTTATTTTTATCCGAAAACATCAATTTTTATCGTTTTAAATTTAAACAAATTGCGTGCAAAATAGCCTTGTTTTCAATCATAGCTTATTAGGAGCCAGACATGCTTAATTCAGCTGCACCTTGCAGCCCATCACAAAACACGTTTAACCAAACACAACCAACTAAACAACGTCGTATCAATTGGACGAAGTGGTTGGCAGTATGTGGTCAACACTTAGCGTTAAAAGACGTGATTATGTATAAGTAAGTCTGCACAGAGCATGGCGCCCCAACCCGCCATGCTCTCGTCAGCATTTGTTTCAATAGACCATAAAAGCACCACTTCAACCAGCATTTTTGTACAAAACCTCTTCGTCAAACCGCTAATTTCTAGCACAATTTTAAAAAAACCTCACTTTTAGCACATTTTTTAAGCAAACAGTTTAAAAACGGTTTACAGCGCCTAAATCGCTAAGTATTATCTTTGCCCATGGAGAGATGGCTGAGTGGTTGAAAGCACCGGTCTTGAAAACCGGCATACGTTAATAGCGTATCTAGGGTTCAAATCCCTATCTCTCCGCCATTTTTAAAGTATTGCGCCGGAGAGGTGGCCGAGTGGCTGAAGGCGCTCCCCTGCTAAGGGAGTATAGGGTTTGTAGCCCTATCGAGGGTTCGAATCCCTCCTTCTCCGCCATCACTTATAAGAAAACCGCTTCATTGCGGTTTTTTTATGTCTGCGATTTATCACTTCCACACACAACTGGTCAGATGTCTTTAACCTATGCTATGTTGAGATCTGATTGGAGAAATGAGTGTGACTAATGAAAATCCATGTCTTAGAAGGCTATATTCAACATATTTATCTGGTTGAGCACGAAACGGATCTGCTGTTACTCGATGGTTGCTGTCGTGCTGATGTTGAGTTGGTCTGCAACTACATCCTACAAATGCAAAAGCCACTAAGCGCACTCAAGCTGATTGTGGTCACGCATATGCACCCAGATCATGCCGGTGGCGCGCATAAACTCAAAAAACTCACGGGCGCAAAGATTGCGGCCGCAAATGCCCCCAGTCAGTGGTATCGTGGTATTGATGGAGTCATGATGCACCTCTCCGATATGGCGCTAGCACTTTGGGTTGCAGGGAGAAAGCGCAAGGCCAAACGTAACCTTTGGTATCCAAGACAATTATCACCAGATTTTTTCCTAGCTGATGGCGATAGCTTGCCCTACTTTAACGAATGGCAAGCGATACACACACCCGGTCATACGGATAGAGATTTGAGCTTGTATCATCTACCCAGTAAGCGCATCTATGTGGCGGACTTGATGGTAAAAGTGAAAGGGCAATTTGTTGCGCCTTTTCCGGTATTCTATCCACGCTTGTATCGCCAATCTCTTGCCAAAGTAAAGGCTCTACAACCCCACTCCGTGATCTTGGCGCATCAAGGAGAGGTACTTGCAGAAGAAATTGATTTCAACGCATTGATAGCGCGCGCGCCCAAGCAACCAATGACACATTGGCGCTCGGTGAAGAAGAAGACCAAAAAAGCACTAGGGCTAGGAAGCTAACTTTCGTTGATAACCTGCACCAACTGCGCGATGTCCTCCTGACTATTATAAATATGTGGTGAGACGCGAATACCGTAGCGACGATTATCCACAGCAATGCCTGCTCGCTTAAGCTGCTCCATCACTGCCTCATGCCGCGAGCCAAAATGCAGAATAGCGGTCCCAGAGCAAGCACTCTGCGCTGTAGGAGAGCGATAAAATTCAGGCAATGCCGCTTGTAACTCAGATAACAAAGCAAAGTTGTACGCTCTTACTTGCTCAATCCCAAGCTCGGCAAAATAGCCAAGGCTGTGCCCCGCATAGATATAAGGTGCCACACTTGGTGTACCGCCCCAAAAACGCAGCGCACTTTCACTCAGCGCAAAATGATGAATATCAAACTCGAATGGATTTTGATGCGAAAACCAGCCAACATCTTTTGGTTCACAATAAGGTAAGACATCCCCATTCACCCAGATAAAACCGGCACCAGGGCCACCGCAGCTCCATTTCACACAAGAGCCGATAACGCAATCCGCACCCCACTCGCTTAAATTTATTGGTAATACACTAACTGACTGAGCAATATCGATAATACTTCGACAACCATATTGGTTAGCAAGGCTAATGATGTCAGTGACAGGTGCCTGCTGACCGCTGTTCGAATAAACATGACTGACAAATACCCAGTCAATTTGCTCGTCAATATATTGTTGCCACACGCTCAGGTCGTGCATATTCATCGCTTCGGGAATATAAACAATCTCAATATTGTCCAGCGCGTTTTGTAACGCAAATCCCATGCTAGGGAAGTCTTGCTCACTCATCAATACGCGCACTTTGCGAATGCCACTTTCGGGCAAACTCATCGCCCATTTCGTTAAACCACTGGAAAGGTTTGCTTGCGGACAAAACAGGCGCGCATCGGTGTGTAATAGAGAGGCTAAGGCTGAGGTAAAGCGATCAATACCGCTTAGCCACTGCTGCCAAGGCTCTTGGTTTTGTTGTTGCCAGGGCACCATAAATTGCTGATGAAAATCTTCCGCTGCAGATTTCAACATACGACCAACGGAATGACTCAATAAATAGTGACCCGTAGACAGGTGAAAATCATCCTTATATTGCTTCATGCTTAACCCCTATTGCTTGGCGTAATCGTTTTAAGTCATGATGCCGAGTAAAGATATCATCGCGCTCGGCAGCGGCTCGCCTATCTCTTAAGTCCGCGAGTTCTTTGAGTAAGACTTCAATCGGTGGACCACTGGCGGTCACTTTGCTTAAGTGCTGTTGCTGCATCGCCTGCGAAGGTTTGGCGATATACTTTTCGACGAGTTGATTGTGATGTTGTATGGCCGTATCTCCATGCAGCTTACACACTTGTATAAACAAACTACAAGCAGAGCCAAACCAATCACTTTTCGGCCCTTTCAATGCACTCAGAAACGCATCCATTAAATTAGGCGTACGCATGCATTCACGCAGGGTTGCTTGGTCTTCTGGCATCATATAGAGGAATTTTTCCACCAGCATTTGACCGTAACTAATGTCATTAGCCGGGCATAACCCCAACATCATATCGATAACATTGATACCCGCAAAATCTCCAGCGTTTGCGCCACGATAGACCTCTTTACCAACTCGGTATGGTTTGTAATAGGGTCGTACAACGTAAAAGAATGCCTCGGGATCTAGTTCCTTAAATAACTCTCGATTAGACTCTATCACCTCAAGCAGCGCTTGCTTAACTTGTTTGAGTAGCACCAATGACATGGGATGGGAAATTCCCAAATGATGCACCTTCATTAACGATTCGGACGCGCGTTTATAGGCAAGAATGGCCTGAGTATTGTAGTCGATGAATAAGCGCTCTGCCGGATGAGAAGTAAACCGCTTATACACGCCGTTGATTGCGCGGTTGTGTGTGGTGAGATGAGCCGTTGCGAAGCGCGGCGTAACTCCCAAAGAGGCACCAATGTGCATGGCCAGTGCCGATGCTTGCGTTAGTGGAGACACCTTTTCACGGCTTGGCTCGGTAATTTCGTGGCGTCTGCATGCAGCCATAAATAGACCAACGTTACCGAGTAAGTCGAATGCTTGCTCAAAGCCCTCGTCGGTATTGCCTTCTTCTAGCAAGGCTTGGACTAGCTGATTACCTTCTTCTAATAACTGTGCTTTTAGCGTTTCACCAACGCCTTCAACGTTTGCTTTATCCTGTTGCTGCCAATAAAGATGTTCAAGCTTGTCGTTAAGGTCGACAAACGGACCTCTAATCCAAGCGTCAAATTGTACGGCTAATGGACTCATGATTACTTCTCGTGATTATTCCACAGTTAAGGCTAGCAAATCACCACGAGCATAATTTGCCAATTTTCTCTAAAAGTTTAATACTGATTAGCAAGAATCACTCTTTTATTTGGTTTATGTCGGTAAATCTAGATGCCAAGGATAAATTGCTCCTTAACGCCTTGCAACATAATGCACGTTTGAGTAATGCCTCACTCGCCGAAAAGGCAAACCTTTCCGATACTCCCTGTCTTCGACGCGTAAAACGCTTACAAGATACAGGAGTAATTTCAGGCTATCATGCGGCACTTGATAGAGCACAAGTTGACCTAAGCATTTTGGTTTATGCATTTATAAAGCTCAGTGAAAATACCGCAACCGCAGCGCATTTATTTGAACAACACGTGGAATCTGAAGATCAGGTGATCAGCTGTTCGGTGATCTCCGGAAGTTATGATTACCTGTTGGAAATCGTAGCAAAGGATTTGCCCAGCTATGAACAGTTCGCCAAACATCAACTGGGGGCCTGTAAGGTAATTAGCGGGATTGAATCAACGATTGTACTCAAGCAAACTTTTGCAAAACGCATATTACCGATCCGCTAACCATTTTTATCGTCATCCGTTCTCGCTATACTGCATGTGATTTTATGCTCATAAGGACCGACTATGCGCCACTACCTTACCTCCACAGTATTTGCTTTTAGCCTGCTTGCTTCACCTTTGGTCATCGCACAAGACTGTGTTACCCAAGTGAGTGATATGTCGCTATTCACCAAGAGCAAAAAGTCGGGATTATTCCGCGAAGCAATCGATAAAGGCCCCGTCACCGTCGATGTAGGGAATGTAAAAAACTATAACGATTACATTCGTTCGACTAAGCAAATTATTGAAAGCCGCAATCCTCGCGCTACATTGCCGTGCCCGTTAATGACGCCCACTGCAAAAATACTCAACCTGACAAATCCCAAGGTAAGTGACTTAATCGCGCCATTTTCACTTGAGCATGACAACAAAGATCACGCCATTTTACTTATCCATGGTCTGACCGATTCTCCTTTTACTTTTCACTACCTTGCGGCAGCGCTCTATGAAGCGGGATATAATGTCAGAACCATGTTACTGCCAGGCCACGCGACTGCACCAAGCGATTTAACCGAAGTTGATATTGACGATTGGCAAACCCATACGGATTATGCCATCGCACAGACGAGCCAAGATTTTAAGCATTTTTCCGTACTTGGTTATTCCACGGGTGCCGCCTTGGTGCTGAGTAGCATAGCGAAGCACAAGCCCAATAATTTAGGCTCTGTTGCACTTATCTCACCCGCCACGGAGCCACATAATAAGAACGGCTGGCTAGCCAAATGGATTGATTACGTGCCATTTGTCAATTGGATAGATGAAGACGCAGATTTGGATTTCGCCAAATATGAATCTTTCCCATGGCATGGCGCAACGTTAGCCCATCAGGCTATGGCGCCACTCAAATCACTCACCACTTTGCCAGATGTACCGATGTTTATCAGCTATAGCGATGTCGATACCACCATAGACAATCATGCAACGGCAAAGCTGCTAGAAAAATGGCAACCTAAATCAACGTTGACCCAATTTATCTATTCGGAAACGCCATCGACTAAGCAAGGTGTGAATTATCGGAGCGTGAAAGCCGACAACATTGTCGATATGTCTCATATTGGTATTTTGCAGCCACCTGAACATATTTTTTACGGCCGCAAAGGGCTCTATCGTAATTGCACCAGTTACCATTTAGAAGACCAAGCCTTCATTAACTGCCGCACAGGTAAAACCGTCCATTTTGGCGAGCGTCACGAGAAAAACATGACGCAATACGCTTTTCTTGCGCGGATCACGTTTAACCCTGATTACAGCAACTTTGAGCAAGCACTGCTCGCATTTTTTGACGGCCACAATGACTGAGTACCAACACAGGTTTATTCATTCTCTAACTGAAGTGACAGAAGCACAGTGGGACTGTGTTTCACCATCACATGTATTTACGAGCTACGCGTGGCTGCTTGCATTAGAGTTGAGCGGCTGCACCAGCAAAGAGACTGGCTGGATACCACATCACCTAATGATTGAACGCCAGAGCGAGTTGATTGCAATTTTACCAGGCTATATTAAATCGCACTCTTATGGCGAGTACGTTTTTGATTGGGCTTTTGCTGAAGCCTACGAGCGCCATGGATTAGATTACTATCCGAAATGGCTCTGTGGCGTCCCCTTTACGCCAACTCAAGGGCCAAGAATATTAACGAAACGTCTATCCTCTTGCTTACTTGAATATATTGACACTACGCTCACGAGCCTCGCCCAACTAGGCATTAGTGGAGTCCATATTAACTTTTGTCGTGAAAGTGACTTTCTCACTCAGAGTCATTTGACGATGCGCCGCAATGTGCAATTTCATTGGCATAATCAAGGTTACGCCGAGTTCGATGATTTTCTCGCTCGACTCACATCAAGAAAGCGTAAAATGGTCATGAAAGAGCGCCAAGCTGTGACAGCCCAGGGTATTAACATAAGTTGGACTGTTGGCAGAGAAATAAGCACAGCACAACTTGATGCGTTTTTTCTTAGTTACCAGCTCACCTATCTTAAGCGATCGCGACACCACGGCTATCTCTCTCGCGACTTTTTTCAGCAAGTTATCACCTCGATGCCAGATAAGTTTCGTCTTTGCTGCGCCTACTTAAACCACGAAATTATTGCCACTAGTTTATATCTTGTGGATGGTGATACCTTGTATGGTCGCTATTGGGGCTCAATTGAGGATAGTTACGACTTTTTGCATTTTGAGCTGTGTTACTATCAAGGCATAGAGTACGCCATTGCTAATCAGCTTGCTGTCTTTGACGCGGGTGCTCAAGGCGAGCACAAGTTAGTGAGGGGTTTTGAGCCGGTGTGGAGGCAATCGTATCACCGCTTATTTCAACCTGACTTTCAACACGCGCTCGAGGATTTTACCAAGCGCGAAGCTGACGCACTCGGGCATTACTTTACCGAGTGCCAAGCAAAACTACCGTTTAAACACCAATAAGCGATTATTAGCCGGCATCGCATAGTCTTGCTGTAGTGTAAGTTCTTGCTCTGCCGCAAGCGCCAATACCCATTCTTGATCGCGAATGCCACTCTCTTTGTCTTGCGATTTTAAATACGCATCAAACTCTCGGTTACTCTCGCTGGTAAATTCACCTTGATAATTAAACGGCCCATAAACTATCAGGTAGCCGCTTTCTTTAAGGTGTCGTCCAACGCCTGCAATTAAACGCTCAACGAGCGTTGATGACACAATGTGCAAGGTATTAGCGGTATAGATCACATCATAACGCTGATTAACAGGCCACCCATGGTGTAAGTCTAGCGCCAATGGCGGTAAAGCATTTTCTAACTCGGCGTCATCAAGCCACGCTTGAATACCTGCGTGATTAACCTCCCTGTCCGCCGTCTGCCACGTTAAATGCGGTAACGCCGCAGCAAAGTGCACCGCATGCTGACCCGTACCAGAACCTACCTCTAGCACTTCCAAAGGTTTATTTAGATAGGGAGTGAGCTTTTCTAATATTGGCTGTTTATTGTTTTCACACGCTTGAGAGTATGGTTTTGTCATCTCGTTTGCACTATTTTGATCGATTTATGCGCCTCATTGAGGCAAGAATTTATCTCAATTGCAAGGCAAATAGCTAAAATTTCCACTAAACAATTAAAATTAGAAAAGAAATTTATTTTGGTACAACTTCTGCTAAGTTTAAAGAGTACTAAGAGGAGAAACGAGCATGAAAATTTCAGAGATCACCCAAATGCCAAGCCAACTTAAAAGCGAAGGACTTGTTCTGAAGAAGCGTAAAAATACCTTCACGAAAAGTCGTGCTTACCGACAAGAAGTCGCTAACCTGATGCAACTCGAAGAACAAGAGAAAGAGCATTCAGAGCAGCAATATCTCCTCGGCTATAATTAAGCTCAATCACACTTTCTTAAATTCATTTCAGACTCATAGTGAGCTGCTATGGTGAATGCTAAACAAATTGTTTGGCAGTGCGAATACTAAAGCTTGAATTGCCAACCAAACGATGTAATGATAACCATTATCATTACATCGTTTGGTTTTGTATTTATGCAGCTAGCTACTTTATTACAAACTTATCGTGCGAAGCTTAATCGCCACTGCCAGCGACCACAACTTGAGGCGCCGCTCTTGGTTGCGGAATATATTTCGGCAGGCATAGGCATGGCGAAATGGTACGAGCGCCATAATAACCCGCTGCTGCAAGAGCTTTATCTTAAAAATACATTGTCCGAACTGTTAGAACAGATTGCCGATCCACTCGTTGATACAGCCATACGTAAACAATGCATGGATCAATTATTTAAACCTTTGTTGGCACTAAAACGGTTTTATAAACATCACCATACTTCGTCACGGCAATTTTTGAAGCTCCAGCGAGATGCGTGCCAAACCTGCCAGCAGTTTAACCCTTTTTATTAGGAGCAACGATGACTACATTTCGTCAAGAATCCGATAGTATGGGAACATTAGATGTTCCTGAGCATGCGCTCTACAAGGCGCAAACACAACGCGCTGTAAATAACTTTCCTATTAGCGGGATCACAATGCCAAGTAGCTTTATCAAAGCCTTGGCCTATATCAAACAAGCCGCAGCAGAAACCAATCAATCCCTTGGCCATCTATCAAGTGATAAAGCAAAAGCAATTGTGAGTGCCTGTCAGCAGCTAATTGATGGCAAACACTTAGATCAATTTCCAGTGGATGTCTTTCAGACTGGCTCTGGTACCAGTTCAAACATGAATGCCAACGAAGTGATCGCCACGCTGGCGACTGAGTTAAGCGGTGTCGCAATTCATCCTAATGATGACGTTAACATGGGCCAAAGCTCAAACGATGTGATCCCAACAGCGATTCACGTGAGTAGTGCAATCACAGCAGTGTATGACCTTCTGCCAGCACTAAAACACTTATCTAGTAGTATTGAACAAAAAGCAGAGCAAGTTGGTCATCACGTCAAAACTGGCCGGACGCACTTGATGGATGCAATGCCGGTGACCTTTGCACAAACATTAAGTGGCTGGCAAGCGCAAGTAGATAATGCCTGTCAGGGCATTGTTCATTCCTTAGAAAAAGTCTACGAGTTAGGTCAAGGTGGAACAGCGGTAGGCACAGGTATTAATGCCGATCCACAGTTCGCTAAATTATTTAGCCAAAACCTGAGCACTAACATCGGGATCCGCTTCAGTAAAGGCAACAACTTTTTCTATCATATCGGCTCACAAGACGCGATTGTGGGACTTTCAGGCCAACTTAAGACCTTTGCAGTAGCACAAATGAAGATAGCCAATGACTTGCGCTGGATGAATTCAGGACCGCTTGCTGGCCTAGGTGAAATCGAGCTTGAAGCGCTACAGCCAGGCTCTTCAATCATGCCAGGTAAAGTAAACCCAGTTATTCCAGAAGCGGCTGCAATGGCCAGTGCTCAAGTGATAGGTAATGACGCAACGATTAGTGTTGCAGGCCAGTCTGGCAATTTTGAGCTGAATGTTATGCTGCCAGTGATTGCATTAAATATTTTGCAAAGCATTGAGATCCTCTCAAATACCGCGAGGCTACTTGCGGACAAAGCTATTTCAAGCTTTAAGGTGAATGAGCAGAATATTCAAAAGGCACTGGCTAAAAACCCGATTTTAGTTACCGCGTTAAATCCTGTGATCGGGTATGAAAAAGCAGCACAAATTGCCAAGCTTGCCTACAAAGAAGGGCGTCCAATCATAGAGGTCGCTGCTGAGCAAACCGATCTGAGTGAACACGAGCTCCAATCATTACTCGACCCACAAAAACTCACCAAAGGCGGTCTACTATAGCGCTGTCCCTCACAGCCTGCAATCACATATAGTGTATGCAGGCTGCAGAGCTTGCTATTCCTTAAGGACTTGCGTAGTTTATTTAGCAAACATTAGGAGAGCATATAATGAACAAGATGATCCCCACTTTACTTGCAACCTTTTTGCTGTTTGGTTGCCAAGAAGAAGTAACTAAAGAAGAGGCTGTAGAACAAAAAGCACAAGAGACCAAGCCTGTAAGCGAAAAGCACACCGAAATTAAAGAATCAAAAGAAGCAAGCTTACCTATTCAACAAGATGGTAAAAAGCTCGATACCTCTGACATCAAAACCCATAAACAATCATTGGAAAGCGTCGTGGCCGACAAAAGCTGTGATAACGATACCCAGTGTAAAGTCATTGCCGTTGGCGATCGTGCCTGTGGTGGCCCCTCTTCTTATCTAGTGTATTCAACAAGATCAGCAGATGAGGCCCAAGTTAAGCAGTTAGCAGAGCAAATTACTACATTAGAGCGCGCCTATAATATGCAAAATCAGATGATGAGTATCTGTCAGCATTTAATTGAACCCGCAACACAATGCGTTGAAAATAAGTGTGTTAAACTAGAAAATAGTCGTCCTACATACTAGAGGCAATAATGAAGTTAGCTATTTCTCTCGCTTGCATCGGCACGCTAATTGCAGCGTTATCTGGCTGTGAAATGACACCAAGCGATGCAACAAGTCGCTCGAATGCTACGTATACACTCAGCGATATAAGAGCAAATATAGGATGTGATGCAAGCTATCAGTGTAAAGTAATTGGAGTAGGTGAGCGATTAACCTGTGGTGGACCAAGAGAATACCTGATCTATTCAACGAAGCATACTGATGAGCAAGATGTAGAAGCAGCCGTTAGTAGCGCCATTACAGAGCAAGAAAAGCTGAATAACAAAGGAAAAGCGCCAGCGGTTAGTTGTGAACCTGTGATGCCAATACAAACCCTATGTATTGCCCATACCTGTCAGGCTGTGCCTCTATAGACTGATGAGCACTCAGGTTATCGGATAAGCTCATTGATCACTGAGATCACCATCACTAACAGCGCACAAATACTCGCATTAATAATGTACTTCACTTCAAGCTGCTTCTTAATCCAATAGCTATACATAAAGCGAATTAAGTAAGTGGCTGAAGTACCAAACAATGCAAATATTACCAACAGTGCAATTAAATGAAATGACACGCTAAATCCCCGCTTTTTAGCCCATCATATCGTTAATTGACCCTTCCTTATAGCCCTTATTGCATAAAACCATATAGCAGCTTCTCGCTTACAAATGCTCGGTGGATAAACCACCTCCTACCATGTTGCACTGTGCCTATACTGTGGTAGGAGCGCATTTACTTAGGTTTAGAAAACCTCGCGAGATTTTTAAATCACACATAGCAAAAAAACCGTCGCATTACTGCAACGGGTTTTTCTTATAAGGCCCTGACGATGTTCTACTTTCACATGGGAAGCCCACACTATCATTGACCGGGGCCGACCCTTCGGCTGTTTTGTTTCACTTCTGAGTTTGGGTGACGAGAAACCGAAGCACCGCTTCGCAGTTCGAGGAAGTGAGCGCAAGGACGCGCGAAGGGGAGATGCGACATGGAAGTACTTTACCCCAAACAGCAAAAAACCCGTCGCATTGCTGCAACGGGTTTCTCTTATTTGGCCCTGGCGATGTTCTACTTTCACATGGGTAATCCACACTATCATCGACGCTGTTTTGTTTCACTTCTGAGTTCGGCATGGGGTCAGGTGGGTCCAAAACGCTATAGTCACCAGGAAATTCTGTTCATCAATGAAGTCTCCTTCATCAATGTAAATCTGGAAAAAGCTATTAAATTCTTTTGTCTACTTTAGTCTATTAACTTCTGT